>CAWEPT010000001.1:0-15106 GCA_963810965.1 uncultured delta proteobacterium
GACGGTCATGTCGGACGGGCGGTTGAAAGGGGCTGGAAGGCCATCCTGTACGGCGATCAGGACGGTTTCCTGCAGGAGCTGTCCGGGCAGCTGTCCCCCGCACACCCCGCTTCTTCCATCAAGCGGTGAGCCGGGAGAAAAATCTGGATTCCTTTCGTACGGGCATGGTAGTATTCTCCCACGATTTCAGCATCGATCAACCCATCACAGAGGCATCATGATCCCGAGATATTCGCGCAAGGAAATGGAGGCCATCTGGAGCCCACAGAACCGATTCCAGAAGTGGCTGGACATCGAGATCCTCGCCTGTGAGGCCTTGGCGCAAAAGGGGGATATCCCCCAAAAGGCGCTCAGGACGATCAAGCAGAAGGCGCGCTTCGACGTCGACCGCATCGACGAGATCGAGCGGACCGTCAAGCACGACGTGATCGCCTTCCTCACCAGCGTGTCGGAATTCGTCGGGCCCGATTCGCGCTTCATTCACATGGGGCTCACATCCTCGGACATCCTCGACACATCCCTGGCCGTGCTTTTGAAAGAGGCCGCGGACATCCTCCTGGCCGATATCGACAACCTGCTGGCCATCCTGAAAAAAAAGGCCTTCCGGTACAAGAAGACCCTGATGATCGGGCGGACCCACGGAATCCATGCCGAGCCGGTCACCTTCGGCCTCAAGATGGCCCTGTGGCACGAGGAAATGGCGAGAAACCGCGAGCGGCTCATCCGGGCGCGGGATGCCGTCGCCTGCGGGAAGATTTCAGGGGCCGTGGGGACCTTTGCCTTCATCGACCCCTCCGTGGAGGAGTACGTCTGCCGAAAGCTGGGGCTCAAGCCCGAACCGGTGGCCACGCAGATCGTCCAGCGAGACCGCCACGCCGAGTATTTCTCGGTTCTGGCCCTCATCGCCTCGTCCCTGGAAAAGTTCGCCACCGAGATCCGCCACCTCCAGCGCACCGAGGTGCGCGAGGCCGAGGAATATTTCTCGCCGGGCCAGAAAGGCTCCTCGGCGATGCCCCACAAGCGCAACCCCGTCCTGTCGGAAAATATCTCGGGGCTCGCGCGGCTGATGCGGGGGTATGCCCTGGCGGCCATGGAAAACGTGGCCCTCTGGCACGAGCGCGACATCAGCCACTCCTCCGTCGAGCGGGTCATCGGCCCCGACGCGACGATCCTCCTGGACTTCATGCTGAGCCGCTTCACGCGGCTTGTCGACGAACTCGTGGTTTACCCCGAGCGCATGCTGGAGAACCTCAACCTCACCCGGGGGGTCATCTTCTCGCAGAAGGTTCTCTTGAAGCTGGTGGAAAAGGGGATGACGAGAGAGCAGGCCTATGCCGTCGTGCAGGAAAACGCCATGCGCGCCTGGCACGGAAGGGATCGAGTTCAAGGACCTGCTGCTCTCCGACAAGCGGGTGAAGTCCGTTCTCGGCCCCGGGGAAATCGAAGGGGTATTCCGGCTGGAAAATTTCCTCGGGAACGTGGACTACATCTTCAAGAGAACCTTCCGGGGAAAGTCATGAAGCGGGAAGAGGGTGAGAACGTGAGAAGCGCTGGATAAGGATCGAGCCACCGTTCCGGCTTCTCTCGCTTCTCCGAGCTTCCTAACTTCTTATCTTCTCACGCCTTCCTTCTTTTCACCGTCTGACAATCGTGTCCCGGTGCCAGTACCGGTCGTCCCGATCGGGGTAATCCAGGTTGTAGTGAAGCCCGCGGCTCTCCTTGCGCATCATGGCGCAGGCGACGATGAGGTTCGCCACGACGGAGAGATTGCGCAGTTCGAGCAGATCCCGGGTGATCTTGAAGCTCCAGTAGTAATCCTGGATTTCCTGGCTGATGAGCTCCATCCTCTTCTTGGCCCGCTCCAGCCGTTTGTTGGACCTCACGATCCCCACGTAGTTCCACATGCAGCGCCGGATCTCGTCCCAGTTGTGCTCGATGACGATGGATTCGTCGCTCTCCGTGGCCTGGCCCGCCTGCCAGGGGGGAATCGGCAGCTCCTCCCCGGTTGCCTCGCTCATGCGCTCCCGGATCCGCTCGCACACCCTGTGCGCGAAGACGACGCATTCCAGAAGGGAATTGCTCGCCAGGCGGTTGGCCCCGTGCAGACCCGTGCAGGCCACTTCGCCGGCCGCAAAGAGCCGGTCCATGCTGGTCTCGCCGTTGCCGTTCACCAAGACTCCCCCGCAGAGGTAATGGGCGGCCGGAACGACGGGAATGGGCTCTTTGGCCATGTCGATGCCAAAACGGAGGCAGCGGTTGTAGATGGTGGGGAAGCGATCCATCAGGTAACCCCGGTCCCGATGGCTGATGTCGAGAACCACGCAGTCGTCGCCGGATTTCTTCAGCTCGATGTCGATGGCTCTCGCCACGATGTCCCTGGGCGCAAGGCTTGCCAGGGGATGGTATTTCTCCATGAAGGGGTCGCCGCTCTTGAGCTTCAGGATGCCGCCTTCGCCGCGGACGGCCTCGCTGATCAGGAAGGATTTGGCCTCGGGGTGGAAGAGGCAGGTGGGGTGAAACTGGATGAATTCCATGTTGGCGATGTGCGCGCCTGCGCGCCAGGCCATGGCGATGCCGTCGCCCGTGGCGATGTCGGGGTTTGTCGTGATGAGGTAGACTTTGCCCGCCCCTCCCGTGGCCAGGATCGTGAACCGCGACCGGAACGTGTAGATCTGGTCGTTCTCGATGTCAAATACATAGGCGCCCAGGCAACGATCCTGTTCTTCCCGGGAAAGCGATTTGCGGCCCAGGACCTTGGATTCGCGGATGAGGTCAATGGCGAGGAAGTTCTCGTAGATCTGGATATTCTCGATGGAGTGCACCTTGTCGATGAGGGCCCGCTCGATCTCTTTTCCGGTCGAATCGGCTGCGTGAAGGACCCTCCGCATGGAATGGCCTCCCTCTTTTCCGAGATCGAAGGTCGCCTCCGTCCCCGCCTTCCGGGAGAATTCGACACCCCATTCGATGAGTTCGGCGATCCGCCCGGGGCCCTCGCTGACGACGAAACGAACCACGTCGTCGCGGCAAAGTCCCGCGCCCGCCTTCAGGGTGTCCCCGATGTGGAGATCGAAGCTGTCCTCGGCGTCCATCACGGCCGCAATACCGCCCTGGGCGTAGTTTGTCGACGACTCCGTGGTATTTTTCTTCGTGATGATGGCCACGGAGCCGAAACGGGATGCCTTGATGGCAAAGCTCAGGCCCGCAAGGCCGCTTCCGATGACGAGAAAGTCCGTCCTGATCTCCATCGTCTCCCTGCCTTTCGTGCCCACTATATACGCGTTTCGAGCTTTAAATAAAAGAGGAAATGTGATAAACGACTTTCGCATGCTTGTACTTGGAATCGAGTCCTCCTGCGACGAGACGGCTGCGGCCGTCCTGCAGGACGGCAATAAATTATTGTCGAACGTCATTGCCTCACAAATCCGGATCCACGAGAAGTACGGCGGGGTCGTCCCCGAGATCGCGTCGCGCAAGCACGTCGAGGTGATCGTTCCCGTCGTCCTGGAAGCCCTCGAACGGGCGGGGGTCACCCTCGAAGCGATTGACGGCATCTCCGTGACCCGAGGGCCGGGACTGGTGGGCTCCCTGCTGGTCGGACTGTCCATGGCCAAGGCCCTGGCCATGGCTCGAGGCATCCCCTTCGTCGGCGTCAACCACCTGGAGGGCCATGTCGCCTCGGCCTTCCTGGCCGAGGACAAGCCTGCATTTCCGTTTGTCGCCCTCGTCGTCTCCGGCGGTCACACGAACATCTATGTCGTCGAGGATTTCGACCGGATGCGCCTCGTCGGGCAGACGCGCGACGACGCGGCAGGCGAGGCCTTCGACAAGGCGGCAAAGCTTCTGGACATCGGTTATCCCGGAGGCGTCGTCATCGACCGCCTGGCAAAAACCGGAAACACCTCGGCCGTGAGTTTCCCGAGATCCATGAAGGACAGCCTGGAGTTCAGTTTCAGCGGCGTCAAGACGGCGCTGCTGACGTACACGAAAAAGCTCGACAGGCCTCCGGCAGAGGGCGAAATCCCGGATATCGTGGCAAGCTACCAGGAAGCCATCGTGGACGTCCTCGTCGAGAAGACGCTGCGTGCGGCCGAAATGCACTCCATCGGGCGGGTGGCCGTCGTCGGCGGTGTGGCCGCCAACAGCCGCTTGAGGACGCGATTTCGCGAGGATGCCGAAAAGAAAGGGATCCAGGTCACCATCCCGCCGCCCGTATTCTGCACGGACAATGCCGCCATGATCGCCGTCGTGGGCCATCATTTCCTCACCCGCGGCAGGAGAGACCCCTACGATCTGAATGCCCTTTCCCGCTGGCCGATCGACACGCAATAGAAGCAGGCAAAAGGGTGAAGGGCAAAGGCGAAAGGTCAAGGGGGAACGTCCTTCATACCGGTGCGCGGCGAAAGCGGGATAGGGGTCATCAGGACCGTCGAGCATTCATGACGATACGGGACAGGATCAACGATTTCTACAACCGGTTCCTGAGCCTGAACGGGAAACCGGAGGAGATCGCCCGTGCCATGGCCCTGGGCGTCTTCATCGGGGTGACGCCCACCATCCCGCTCCACACGGCCCTGGTCATGGTCAGCTGTCTGATCTTCCGCCAGAACATCACGGCGGCCATGCTGGGAGCCACGATCATCTCGAACCCCCTCACGATCCCCTTTTTCTACCTGGCCGGATACGAACTCGGCGTCCTCGTGCTGGGCCTGGGCGCAAACCCTTTCGTCCTGGCGGACTACGATGTCCGCTCGATCCTGGAGATCGGCTGGCACATCCTTTACCCGCTGATGGTCGGCGGGCTGATTCTGGCCTGTGTGTTCACCGTGCCGTCCTACTTCATCACCCGTCATGCCGTCGTAAAGCTGAGAAACCGCAATGTCGAGCCCTCTGAGCCTTCTCCGTAAATACGGGATCCGGCCGCGCAAGCGGCTCGGTCAGTGTTTCCTCTGCGATCCGAACATCCTGGAAAAGATCGTCCGGATCGCCGAGGTGCGGGAAACGGACACCGTCGTGGAGATCGGTTCAGGCATCGGGGTCCTCACGGCCATGATCGCCCGCACGGCACGCCGCGTCGTTGCAGTGGAGGTGGATCGGCTCCTCGTGGAGGTCCTCCAGAAGGAGCTCGGAGACTTCGAGAATGTCGAGATCGTCCACACCGACGTGCTCCAGTTCGACTTTTCCTCGGTGTGCACGGGCCCGATGCAGGAGGGCCGCAAGGAGAGGATCAAGGTGATCGGGAACGTCCCCTACAACCTTTCGAGCCAGATCGTGCTGAGGCTGCTCGAATACCGCGACTGCCTCGACCGGGTCGTCCTGATGCTCCAGCGCGAGGTGGCCGAGAGGCTCGCGGCGCCCCCCGGCACGAAGGACTACGGCCCCCTGTCCGTCTACGTCGCCCTCTTCACGGAGCCTACGCTGGAAAACAAGGTCCCCGCCGGCTGTTTTTACCCCAGGCCCGACGTGGAGTCCCGGGTCATCCGGCTGGACGTCCGGGAAAAGCCCCTCTGCAGGGTCGACGACATGGATTTTTTCCGGCGCCTTGTGCGAAGCGCCTTCTCGAAGCGACGAAAGACCCTCCTGAACAGTCTCAAGACCTCACAACTTCCCGTCACGGGGGAGCAGATCAGCGCCGCCCTCTCGGCTCTCGGCATCGACGGGGTGCGACGTGCCGAGACGCTGTCCGTCCACGAGTTTGCCGCCCTGAGCAATTTTCTCGGCAAGGCACAAAACCCTTGACAGCCCACAGGCCTTCTGTTATTAGGGGGCCGAACCGCTTGGATCCCCTTTTGCGGGACTGGGACGGAGGCTAAAGTCCGAGAAGTGTTCTGCTTTTAACGGCCTCCCGTCCTGTGCGGTGAGGCTTTTTGCATTTTGGGGGCAGATGCCATGATTGTCATCGAAAAAGCGAAGGAAATGCAGCAGTTTTCAGAATCCCTGAGGAACCAGGGCAAGAAGGTCGCCTTCGTCCCTACGATGGGTTATCTCCACCGGGGTCACCTTCGTCTCATGGAAGAAGGCCGCAAGCTCGGAGATTGCCTCGTGACGAGCATCTACGTCAACCCGACCCAGTTCGGGCCGACGGAGGACCTGGCCAAGTACCCCCGGGATTTCGACATGGATTACAAGAACTGCGAAGGCGTTGGCGTGGACGCCATCTACTTTCCGTCCAACGAGGAGATGTACCCGCCGCATTACCAGACCTACGTGGATCTGCAGGAGGTGACGCAAAACCTCTGCGGGCTCTCCAGGCCCGGCCACTTCCGCGGCGTGGCCACCGTATGCGCGAAGCTCTTCAACCTGGTGAAGCCCCACGTGGCGGTCTTCGGCAAGAAGGACTTCCAGCAGCTCGTCGTCATCAAGCGGATGGTCACCGACCTGAACATGGACCTGGAGATCGTCGGCCTGGACACGGTCCGGGAAGCCGACGGGCTCGCCATGAGCTCCCGGAACATCTACCTGAAGCCCGAGGAGCGGGAATCGGCCCTGAGCCTCAGCCGGGGCCTGAAGATGGCCAAGGGGATGTACGACAAAGGCGAGAGGGATGCGACGGCGATCATCGACGCCGTCAGCCGCTTCATCGGCGGGCATCCCCACGCGAAGATCGACTACGTGAAAATCTGCGACACGACGACGATGAAGGACGCGGCCAGGCTCGACGGGGAATCCGTCATGGCGCTGGCCGTGCGGGTCGGTGTTGCCAGGCTGATCGACAACTACGTCTTCGGGGAGACGTTGAATCTTTAACACGGTCGAAGTGAAGGAAGAACACAAGAGAGGAATGGGGGAACGGCCATGCAGCGCATCATGCTCAAGTCCAAGATCCACCGGGCAACGGTGACGGACGCCAACCTGAACTACGAGGGGAGCATCACCATCGACGAGGGCCTCATGAAATCGGCCGATCTCGTCCCCTTCGAGAAGGTGGCGATCTACAACGTTTCCAACGGCGAGCGCTTTTCGACGTATGTCATCAAGGGGAAAAAGGGCTCCGGCGTCATCTGCCTCAACGGCGCGGCGGCCCGGAAAGTCTCGAAGGGCGATCTCATCATCATTGCGAGCTACGTCATGGTGGGCGATGCCGAGTCGAAGAAGTGGGCCCCGAAGTGCGTCCACGTGGACGGAAAGAACAAAATGAAAAAATAGCGTCGGGGGAGATTCCGCCGCGGATCCGGGCAAAGCGTCTCGAACCTTTGCCCTTTTTTATTGGAGGGCTGCCATCCCATGAAGCCGAAACTCAAAAACGTCTTTCTCGCCGGCCTCGCCGTCACGGTGCCCGTCGGGCTGACGATCTACATCCTGATCTTCCTGATCGACCTCATGGACGGCCTGCTGCGGGTCATGCCGGCGGCGATCCATCCCGAGACGCTCCTGGGGTTTCGAATCCCCGGGCTGGGCGTCATCGCAACACTCATCCTGATCTTCATCGCCGGCCTGCTCGCGACGAGCTACGCAGGCGGGAAGCTCTTCCGTCTGGCCGAGTCGCTCGTCGACCGGATTCCGCTGGTCCGCGGGATCTACCAGGCCATCAAGCAGATCGTTCAGACCATGGTGAGCAAGGAAGGGCAGAGCTTCAAGAAGGTTGTCCTCGTCGAGTTTCCCCGCAAGGGTCTCTACACGGTGGCCTTCGTGACGGGAGCCACCACCGGCGAGCTGAGGGAAAAGACCGGCGGACGCTGCATCAACCTCTTCATCCCCACCACCCCGAACCCCACGTCGGGGTACTACATCATGGCCCCGGAAGACAGCGTCACCACCCTCGAGATGTCCGTC
This sequence comes from uncultured delta proteobacterium, assembly GCA_963810965.1. Classification (GTDB taxonomy): domain Bacteria; phylum Desulfobacterota; class Syntrophia; order Syntrophales; family UBA2192; genus UBA2192. Next base: position 7,771 of record CAWEPT010000001.1, read on the forward strand.
GAAGAGGCCTTCAAGCTCATCATCTCGGGCGGAATGATCGCGCCGACGGAAAACAATAAGCAGTTGAGAAACGGATCGAACTCTGTTAAATAGATACCGATTTTATTTTCCGACGGACACAGAGCCGGCAGAAAGCCGAACGAAACCCCATAACTCATGGAGGGAACATGCAGATCACATCGGAAAGCATCAAGGTCGGACACCCGGATATCGTCGCCGACGCCATTGCCGCCAATATCATCGCCGCCATCCTCGACGAGGAGAAGAAACTCGGCCTGACCGTATACAACATGCCGCATTGCGGGATCGAGGTTTTCCTCGGCAAGGGATTCTGCGTGGTCGGGGGAGAAGTGGCAACCCGAGCCTACGTGGACGTGGAAAAGATCGTCCGGGACACGGTCCTCGGGATCGGCTACAACGACTTCTGCCTCGGTCTCGACGGAGGTTCCATGGGCGTGCTCAACGCCATCATCCCCCAGTCGCCGGACATCAACATCGGCACCCGCGCCAATCTCGGCAAGTTCAAGGAGATCGGGGCAGGGGACCAGGGGATCATGTACGGGTATGCCTGCTCGGACACCCCCGAGCTGCTGCCGCTGCCCTATGTTCTGTGCAATCGCATGATGCGCGTCTTCGAGGAGACGAAACACCCCTACTTCGCGCCGGACGGCAAGGGCCAGGTCAGCGTGGAATACGACGAGAAGACGGGAAAACCGCTGCGGGTGGTCAAGGTTCTCATGTCCAACGCCGTGGACTACCGGCATGTGGGCAAGGGCAAGAAGAAAGACGTCGAGGCGGTTGCGAGGAAGATGTGCTTTGACGTCCTGGGGGACTGGATCGACAAGAAGACGGAGTTCCTCTTCAACCCCACGGGAGAGTGGCAGGCCATCCATTCCTGCAGCGCCGCCGATTCCGGTGTCACGGGACGCAAGCTCGTCGTCCAGTTCTACGGCGGCTTCCCGGGCGCCCAGCTCGGGGGCGGGTCCGTCATGAACAAATCCCCCGAGAAAGTCGACTGCTCCGCCGCCTTCGGCGCGCGCTACGCGGCAAAAAACATCGTTGCGGCAGGGCTCGCCGAGAAGTGCTCCATCCAGCTCTCCTACGCCATCGGCGTGGCGCGGCCCTTCTCGATCTACGTGAACACGTTCGGGACGGGAAAACTCTCCGATCGCAAGCTCGAGCAGATCATCACGAAGGTTTTCGATTTCACCCCGGCCGGCATGATCAAGCAGTTCAACCTGCTCGACGGCAACGTCTACCGCAAGCTCCCGAGGACCTTCTTCATGGACAAGTTCGCCTGGGAGAAAACGGACAAGGTCAAGGAGCTCCGGCAGTTCATCAAGGCCTGATGGCGAGGACCCGGTCACCGAAAGACAAGCCGGGCGCCGAGGAAAACACCGTTCAACTCGAAAGGGAACTCATGGATTACGACGTCAAGGACATCAAGCTGGCGGAGCAGGGAAAATTGAGCGTGGAATGGGCCTACAAGAGCATGCCCGTTCTGGCCCTGATCCGGAAGCGTTTTGCGAAAGAGAAACCCCTCAAGGGTCTCAGGCTGGGCGCATGCCTCCATGTCACCACGGAGACGGCGAGCCTCATGGAAACCCTCAAGGCGGGCGGCGCCGAGGTTCGCCTCTGCGCGTCGAACCCCCTGAGCACGCAGGATTACGTAGTCCGCCTATCTGGTCAAGTACCACGACATCCCCGTCTATGCCATCAAGGGCGAGGACACGGAAACCTATTACCGGCACATCATCTCCGTGCTCGACATGAAGCCGCACATGACGATGGACGACGGCGCGGACCTCGTCTCGATGATCCACTCGAAGCGCAAGGACCTGATCAAGGGCATCCTCGGAGGGACGGAAGAGACGACGACGGGCGTCATCCGCCTGAGGGCCATGGCGAAAAGCGGGGTTCTGCGGTTCCCCATCATCGCCGTCAACGACGCCCAGACGAAGTATATGTTCGACAACCGGTACGGCACGGGCCAGAGCACCATCGACGGGATCATCCGCGCCACGAACCGTCTGGTGGCAGGGCTCGGTCTTCGTCATCTGCGGTTACGGCTGGTGCTCCCGGGGGCTGGCGATGAGGGCTCATGGCCTCGGGGCCAATGTGGTCGTAACCGAGGTGGACCCGCTGAAGGCCCTCGAGGCCGTCATGGACGGCTACCGCGTCATGCCCATCGCCGAGGCCGCCGAGATCGGCGACTTTTTCTGCACACTGACCGGCGATATCAACGTGATCCGCCGGGAGCATTTTGTCCGGATGAAGGACGGGGCCATCGTGTCCAACTCGGGCCACTTCAACGTGGAGCTGGACCTGGAAGGGCTCAAGGGCGTCACGAAGAAGACGAGAAAGCTCCGCGAGTTCGTCGAAGAGTTCACCCTGAAGAGCGGCAGGCGGGTCTACATCCTCGGCGAGGGGCGTCTCATCAACCTGGCCGCCGCCGAGGGTCACCCTTCGAGCGTCATGGACATGAGCTTCGCCAACCAGGCCCTCTCGGCGGAATACCTGGCCAAGAACGTCAAATCCCTGAAGAAGCAGGTCTATGCGGTTCCCCAGGACATCGACAAGGAAATCGCCCGGCTCAAGCTCGCGGCCATGGGCGTCCGGATCGACACGCTGACCCCGGAACAGGAAAAATACCTGCACTCGTGGGAGATGGGCACGTAACAGGGTTGCAGGGCACGAGGATCCAGGGTACAGGGAAAAACAGACAGAAAAAAAGGATCGAGAGGCAAGTCCCCTGATCCTTTTCTTATTTCTTCCCTGAACCCTGTACCCTGATCCCTGAACCCTCTTGCAGGGCCTCCGGCCCTACGTATTGACCCGCCGGAACATGACAACGGCCACCACACCCAGGATGACATTGGTCGCCCAGGCGGCCACGACGGGCGGGAGGGTGCCGGAACGGCCCAGGGAGAGGGTGAAGGCAAAGACGATCCAGTAGGAAAACCCGATGATGACCCCGATGCCGATCCCCTGGGCAATCCCGCCGCTTCGCTCCGAACGCATGGGAAAGGCCACCCCGATCAGGGCCAGGATGAGACTGACGAAGACAAAAGCGATTTTCCCGTGCAAATCCGTCTCATATCGCGTTGCGTCGTAGCCCTCCTGTCGGAGCTTTCGGATGTAGTTTCTCAACTCCCGGAAGCCCATCTGGTCGGCGCTTTTCTGCACGATCAGGAAATCTTCGGGCGTCTCGGCGATATCGACGGCAAGCGTCGGCAGGCGTTCGATAACCGGGAAGTCCTTGCCGGCAAAGGTCGTCCGGAGCACGTCCCGCAGTTCCCAGCGATCCCCCTTCCACAGGGCTTCGCGGGCATCGATCCTCGAAAGCAGGTTGAACCGCGGCATCGAGGTAGCTGATCGTGACCCCCTTCAGCCGGTTCTCTGCCGGAGCGAAGAGCTTGAAGTTGTAGATGGCATTCTGACTCTTGTACCAGATCTGGTTCTCCTTGAAGGCCCCCCATTCCTTCTTCTTCTGGACCTCGACGTACTTGATGTATTCCGCCTGCCAGTTGGCCGCCGGGGTCACGAATTCGTTGAGCAGGAAATTCAGCCCGCAGGCGAGCGAGTGCCGAAGGCAAGCTACGGGACGGGCGATGCGGTAAAGACTGATCCCGTTGGCCTTCATGGCGACGATCTCGTGGTTGCGCGAGAAGAGCCCGAAGGTGATGAGGGCGGCCAGCAGGACGCAGGCCGGCATCATCGTGGCCACGACGGAAGGCACGGTGTAGAGGTGGTAGGAGACGATCTGGGCAAGGGTGGCGTTGTTGCTGAGGAACATCCGGATCCGCTCGAAGAAGTCGACCACCAGGTAGAGGCAGAGAAACGCCAGGAGGACGAAGAAGAATGTCAGGATGAATTCACGGGCGATGTAGCGATCGAGGACCGTCATGGCGTCACCTCTCCCGCTTTCCGACGGGCAGCCACTTCGGGGTGATCTCGCGCTCCCGGGCCCTCATGAAGTAGACGTAGAGCCCCGCCGCCATGAACAGGACATTGGGCGTCCAGACCCCGATGACGGGCGGGATCTTCCCGGTTTCTCCGAGGGCCTTCCCGTAGAGAAGAAACACGTAATACACCATGACCAGCGCAAGGCCGATGGTGAACCCCCTCATCTTTCCCGAACGGCTCGACTGGATCCCCAGCGGGATGCCGAGGATCGCGAAGATGAGGCAGGTGAAGGGGCTTGCCAGGCGCTGGTTGAACTCGATGATCAGCTCGCGTCTCGATGGGCCCTGGGGGTCGGGGTGGTCGATCTGATCCCGGAGATCCCACAGGGTCATCTCGTCGATCTTGCTGAACTTGACGCGCTTCTCGTCGGCGGCGGACCCCTTGAAGTCGAGACGCACGTCGTAGGTGCTGAAGTCCACTTTCTTGTAGTTCTTGAACTCGGGGTCGACGGTGTGGATGCTGCCGTTCTCCAGACGCAGCGTGACCGTCAGCGATTGGGGGTTCGAGACGAGCGTGCCCTTCGTGGCGATGATCGTGCTGGGTTCGTCGGCCGTGGTCTCCTCGTAGAGCAGCACCCCTTCCATGGAATCGCCGTTCATGGGGATCCGGTCTGCGTAGATGACGATGCCCCGGAAATCGTCGTTGAAGACCTTTTCCTTGATCCCCACGCTGGCCTTCTGCTTCACGACCCGGAAGAGGAGGTTCTTGGCCTCCAGGTTGCCTTTCGGGATGAGAAAAAAGCTCGTCAGGGCCGCCATGAAGAAGGCAATCAGGGCCGCCGCCAGAACGGGGGCGGCGATCTGGTGGAGGCTCAACCCGCAGGCCTTGAGAACGGTGTACTCGTTGTCCCGCGACATCCGCCCGATCCCGATCAGAATGGCGATGATGAGGGCGAGCGGAATCGTGAAGAGCAAAAGCGCCGGCATGAGGTAGAGGATCAGCTTCAGGATGTCCGTAAAGTCGACCCCCTTGTTGATCATGAGGTCGACGAGGCTGAGGATGCGCCCCATGATCAGCACGAAGGTGAAGACAAAGAGGGTCATGAGAAAGGGGTAGAGGACCTCTTTGAATATGTAACGGTTCAGGATGCTGAACATGCCTTTATGCCGCCCCGGGCGATGAGCCCGACCCGGCGGGCTGGAATCCCGCGGATCGAATCTGTTCAAGTATCAGTTTTTTCTTTATTAATCCAACATAATCCTGTAAATCAACGATTACTTTCTTGCCCGTGAAGGAGCCCATCTCCGGAGGACGGGCCGGCAGGAGAAGAGCCATGATCGATCTGCACATGCATTCCCTTTTCAGCGACGGGGAGCTGATCCCGTCGGAACTGGCCAGGCGTGCGGCCGTTGCGGGGTACCGCGCCATGGCCATCACGGATCATGCCGATCACTCCAACTTCGATTTCATCCTCTCGAGGGTCTCGCAGGTCTGCGGAAAGCTTTCCGAGGCCTATGGCCTCTTCGTCCTCCCGGGGATCGAGATCACCCACGTCCCGCCCCGGTGGATTCCCGCACTCGCGAAAGAAGCGAGAAAGGCCGGGGCAAAGATCATCGTCGTGCACGGGGAAACCCTGGTGGAACCCGTCGCGGAAGGGACGAACCTCGCCGCCGTCCAGTCGGACATCGACATCCTGGCCCACCCGGGCCTCATCGATGAAGACTCCGTGAGGCTTGCCGCCAAGGCGGGCATCTGCCTGGAGATCTCCACCCGCAAGGGTCACAGCCTGGGCAACGGGCATGTGGCGGTCCTGGCACGCAGGCATGGCGCCGCCCTGGTGATCAACACGGACACCCATTCGCCCGGCGATCTCGTCAACCGCGAGTTTGCCCGCCGGGTCGCGCGCGGCGCCGGGATGACGGAGGCGGAGACGGCAAAAGCGTTCAGGAATTCGGAGGAGATCGTTCGCAGGGTCACATCGACCCCTGCAAAAGCCGGCAAGCCGCGGAAGAGGGGATGAGGGCCGTCTTTTTTTCCGATGCTCACCTCAGAGGAGCCGACGACGAGGGTTGCGGCCTGCTGCTGAGCTTTCTCCGGGATGCGTCGCGAAACCTGGACCACCTGTTTATCGTGGGCGACCTGTTCGACTTCTGGTTCTCGAAGGGCGGAGTCGTCTACCCCGGCTTTCAGCCCGTCATCGACGAACTGGCGGCGATGCAGGGCAGGGGCGTGAAGATTCATCTCTTCGAGGGGAATCACGACTTCTACCTTGCCCACTATTTCACCCGCTACCATGGCATCGAGGTTTTCACGGACGAGGCCCTTCTGCAGCTGGACGGCAAACAGATCTACATCGCACACGGAGACCTGGTGGACGAGACGGACAGGGGCTACCGGCTGCTTCGCAGAGTGTTGAGAAGCCGGTTCTTTTTCGGACTCCAGAGGCTGCTGCCGCTTTCCCTGCTGTGGCGGCTTGCCAGGCTGAGCTCCGATGCGAGCAAGGAGTATCTGGCAAAGCCCCAGGAGGGGCTGGCCGCCAAGATGGAGGCCTTCGCCCTGAAGAAATTCGACGAGGGCATCGACGCGGTCATCCTCGGTCACTGCCACCTGCCGGCAATCAGGACGCACACCGTCGGTGCCAGGCAGCGGCAGTTCGTCCTGCTGGGCGACTGGCTCAATCACCGGTCTTATCTCGTCATGGACAGCGGGGGCTTCGATCTCTGCTATTACGGCGGGAAGCCCATTTAGACTGCTCGATTGCCGTCCTGCGAGCACCTCGCCCGGCAGAGACAAAAAATCTGGACAGCGGGTTCCGGAATGTGTTAGCAAGATGCTCTTTAAATTTCAGGGAAAAGGTCCATGAATTTCGGCGGGATCGATCCAGAATACGAAGCACTCGAAAAGGCGGCCTTTGTCGTTGTCCCCGTGCCCTATGATCTGACGACGACTTACCAGGGAGGGGCCCGCAAGGGGCCTTCGGCCATCCTCGAGGCCTCGTGCAACATGGAGCTCTATGACGAGGAACTCGAGGCGGAGATCTACAAAGCGGGAATTCACACCCTGGCGCCCCTGGAGGCCGTAGCCGCAGGGCCGGAAGGCATGCTCGAGCGTGTCGAGGAAGCCGTAGCGGGTGTTCTCGAGCTGGGGAAGATCCCGGTCATGCTCGGCGGCGAGCACAGCATCACGCTGGGGGCCGTCCGGGCCGTCCGGAAGCGCTATCCGAAGCTTTCGGTGCTGCACCTGGATGCCCATGCCGACATGAGGTCCTCCTACCAGGGCACCCCTTACAGCCATGCCTGTATCGGCAGGCGGATGAAGGAACTCTGCCCGGTGGTCCAGGTCGGCATCCGGAGCATGAGTGTCGAGGAGGCTGCCTTTCTCCGCAAGAGGACGCATGCCGCGTTTTTACGGCTGCGGCGATACGAAAGGA
>CAWEPT010000002.1:0-97095 GCA_963810965.1 uncultured delta proteobacterium
CTCACCTTGTGCTGCCTGCGCAGATCCCGGATCTGCTGCTCCGTCTTGTTCCAGAGCTGCGCCAGGGTTGCGGTCGGAAAACCCGAGCGCCTTGGCCTCGCGCAGCGTCTCGGCCGAGGGCGAGAGGACCCGGAAGGCGTTTTCGGACTCCACGATCTCCTTGATGTGGTGCAGAAACCACGGGTCGATGATAGGTGTAGCGGCGAGATATCCTCGATCGGCATGCCGCACTGGATGGCCGTGGCGATGTAGAAGAGCCGCTGCGAATTGGGCGTCGTCAGCTTGGGGATCAGGAATTCCTCGGCGCTCTCGATGTCGGGGGGGAGCTGCTGCAGCAGGCCGAAGCGGCCGATCTCGAGGGAGCGCACCGCCTTCTGGAGGGATTCCTTGAAGGTCCGGCCGATGGCCATGGTCTCGCCGACGGACTTCATCGACGTCGTGAGAAGGTCTTCCGTCTCGGGGAATTTCTCGAAGGTCCAGCGCGGGATCTTCGTGACGACGTAATCGATGGTGGGCTCGAAGGAGGCCATCGTCTCGCGGGTGATGTCGTTGGGGATCTCGTCGAGGGTGTAGCCCACGGCGAGCTTGGCGGCGATCTTGGCGATGGGGAAGCCCGTGGCCTTCGAAGCGAGCGCGGAGGAGCGCGACACGCGGGGGTTCATCTCGACGACGACCATCTCGCCGTTTTTCGGGTTGACGGCGAACTGGACGTTGGAGCCGCCCGTCTCGACGCCGATCTCGCGCAGGATGGCGATGGAGGCGTTGCGCATCTCCTGGTATTCCACGTCGGTGAGCGTCTGGGCGGGCGCCACCGTGATGGAGTCGCCCGTGTGGACGCCCATGGCGTCGAAGTTCTCGATGGAGCAGATGATGACGACGTTGTCGGCCTTGTCGCGCATCACCTCGAGTTCGTACTCCTTCCAGCCGAGGACCGACTCCTCGAGCATGATCTCGCCGATCATGCTGGCGTCGAGGCCCTGCTTGGCGATGTCGAGCAGGTCCTCGCGGTTGTAGGCCACACCGCCGCCCGTTCCGCCCAGCGTGAAGGAGGGGCGGACGATGATGGGGAACCCGATCTCGTCGGCCACCTTGAGGACGTCGCCCATGTTGCGGGCGAATCCGCTGCGGGGCACCCGCAGGCCGATCTTTTCCATGGCGTCGCGGAACTTCTCCCGGTCCTCGGCCTTGTGGATGACCTCGAGGGAGGCGCCGATGAGCTCCACGCCGTATTTTTCCAGCACGCCCAGCTTCGCGACACCGACGGCCGTGTTGAGGCCCGTCTGGCCCCCGAGGGTGGGGAGGATGGCGTCGGGCCGCTCCTTTTCGATGATCTTGGCCACGGCCTCCGGGGTGATGGGCTCAATGTACGTCCGGTCGGCCGTCTCGGGGTCCGTCATGATCGTGGCCGGGTTCGAGTTGATGAGGATGACTTCGTAGCCCTCCTCCTTGAGGGCCTTGCAGGCCTGGGTGCCCGAGTAGTCGAACTCGCAGGCCTGGCTGATGATGATGGGCCCCGAGCCGATGATGAGGATTTTTTTCAGGTCCGTACGCTTAGGCATCGCTGCGTTTCTCTCTGAGCATGAGGTCGGTGAATTCCGTAAAGAGATAGTTTGCGTCCTGGGGGCCGGGCGCCGCCTCGGGGTGGTACTGGACGCTGAAGGCCTTCAATTCCGGGACGATGAGGCCTTCGAGGGTGTTGTCGTTGAGATTCAAGTGCGTCGTTTCGATCCGATTCCCGAGGGTTTCCGGGATGACCGTGAAGCCGTGGTTCTGGGAGCTGATTTCGACCTGGTTTCTTTTCAAGCTCTTGGCCGGCTGGTTGATGCCGTGATGGCCGAACTTGAGCTTGGCCGTCAAGCCGCCCAGGGCCTGGCCCAGGATCTGGTGCCCGAGGCAGATGCCGAAGATGGGCGTCTGCCCCAGAAGCTCCCGGACCGTCTCGACGATGTAGGGCAGGGTGGCCGGGTCGCCGGGCCCGTTGCTCAGGAGCACCCCGTCAGGCTTATAGGCCCGGATCTCGGGCGCTGTCGAGGTGCAGGGCACGACGATCACATCACAATCCCGCTTCTCGAGGTTTCGCAGGATGTTGTATTTGACGCCGCAGTCGATGACGACGACGCGCAGGCGCGATTTCGCCTTTTCGAGCAGTTCGATGGGCCGGGGGCCGTTGTCTTTCCAGAGGTAGGGCTTCTCGCAGGTGACGAAGGGGATGAGGTCCCTGCCCACGAGTCCCGGGTAGGCCCGGACCTTGTCGAGCAGGATCCGCGTGTCGTCCGTCTCCGTCGAGAGGATTCCCTTCATGGCGCCGACCGTGCGGATCCTGCGTGTGAGGGCCCGCGTGTCGATTCCCTCGACGCCGAGCTTCTTGTGCTCCTCGAGGAACTCCTTCAGGGTCATGCGGGAGCGCCAGTTGCTGGGGACGGGCTGGTACTCCTTGACGATGAACCCTTCGAGGTGGATCTTCGCCGATTCCATGTCGTCGGGGTTGATCCCGTAGCTGCCGATGAGGGGGTAGGTCATCGTCACGATCTGCTCTTTGTAGGAGGGGTCCGTGAGGATTTCCTGGTAGCCCGTCATTCCCGTGTTGAAGACGACCTCGCCCATGGACTGTCCCGCGTGGGCGAAGGCGTAACCCCGGTAGACGCTCCCGTCTTCCAGGACCAGCAGGGCTTTGGGTTTTTTCTTCAAGAGATGCACGGCGTTTCCTTCACACAAGGGTATGCGGGTGGCCCGTCAGGGGCGCACCCGCGGCGTTCTTATATCTCAGATTCCCTCTTTTTCCAATCGATTTGTAAAAAAAGGGGCAACCCGTCGGGTTGCCCCTTTCCGGTTTTTACAGCATGGGCAGATAGCGGTTGATCTCGAAATCGGTGACGTAGGTCCGGAACATGTCCCACTCTTTTTCCTTGTTCGCGATGACCTTGCCGAAGATGTGATCGCCGAGCACCTCGTTGGCCATCACGCTCTGCTTGAACTCCTCGAGGGCTTCCCAGAGGCTTCCGGGCAGGGACGTGATCCCGGCCTCGGCCCGCGCCTTCGCGTCCATCTCGAAGATGTCATGCTCCACCGGCTCGGGCAGGGGGTACTTGCCCTCGACGCCCTTCAGGCCCGCCCCCAGCATGAGGGCAAAGGCCAGGTAGGGGTTGCAGGTGGGATCGGGCGAGCGGAACTCGATGCGGGTGGCATTCTCCTTGCCGGGCTTGTACATGGGCACGCGGACCATGGCGGAGCGGTTGCGGCGGGCCCAGGCGCAGTAGACGGGCGCCTCGTAGCCGGGCACCAGGCGCTTGTAGGAGTTCACCCACTGGTTGGTGACGGCCGTGATCTCGCGGGCGTGCCGCATGATCCCGGCGATGTAGCTCTTGGCCGTGGCGGAGAGGTGGTACTTGTCCTTCGCGTCGAAGAAGGTGTTCTTGCTGCCCTTGAAGAGCGACTGGTGAACGTGCATGCCGCTTCCGTTCTGGCCGAAGATGGGCTTGGGCATGAAGGTGGCGTAGACGCCGTTCTGCCGGGCGATCTCCTTGACGGCCACGCGGTAGGTCATGACCGTGTCGGCCATCGTCAGGGCGTCCTGGTACCGCAGGTCGATCTCGTGCTGGCTCGGGGCCACCTCGTGATGGCTGTACTCGACGCGGATGCCCATGCTCTGGAGCGCGAAGATCGTCTGGCGGCGCAGGTCCGTGCCCCGGTCGGTGGGAAGGCCGTCGAAGTAGCCGGCCTGGTCGAGGATCTCGGCCTCGGAGTCGTTGGCGAAGTAGAAGTACTCGAGCTCGGGGCCCACGTAGAAGGTGTAGCCCTGCTTGGCGATCTTGGCGAGGATCCTCTTCAGGGCATAGCGGGGGTCGCCCATGTAAGGGGTGCCGTCGGGGTTCATGATGTCGCAGAACATCCGGGCCACGGGGCGGTCGCTGGGGCGCCAGGGGATCAGCTGGAAGGTCTTGGGGTCCGGCAGGGCGATCATGTCGCTCTCCTCGATGCGGGCAAATCCCTCGATCGAGGATCCGTCGAATCCCATGCCCTCGGCCATGCCTTCCTCGAGTTCCGAGGGGGTTACGCTGAAGGATTTCAGTTTTCCAAGGACATCGGTGAACCAGAACTGAATGAAGCTGACGTTCTTGTCCTTGACGAATTTCTGTACGTCTTTTGCATCTCTGATATTGGTCATTACGCCCTCCTTAATGTGGTAAAAGTTGCTTCATTCAATCCGGGCGTGATCGACACCCGGTTTGGAATAAAGGATTCTGACAGAGCCTGTCGAAAAATCAAGTCCTTTCCTTCCGGCCGGAGCCCGGCCGCCTCGTTCCGTCTATTTCGTCCCGTTGACGCTCTCGAGCGGACTCGTTTTCCGCGAGTTGCCAGATCCCGCAGGGGCAGGCCCCCGCGCAGAATCCGCAGCCGATGCAGCGCTCCGGGTCCACTGCGTATTCATAGGCGCCGCTGCCCAGGTCGTTGCGCGAGATGGCGTTCTGCGGGCAGAGGGTCACGCAGACCGAGCAGTCCCGGCAGGAGCCGCAGGAGGCGCACTCGCCGGCGCAGTCGTCCACGTCTCCGAAGCCCTTCACGCGGGGGTCGTAGTACTCCAGCTTGATCCGGGCCGTCGGGATGGGCGGCAGCGTGTCGAGGGACACCTCGCGGCCCTTCAGCAGGGCGTCGATGGCCTCGGCCGCCTTGCGGCCCGCGCCGATGGCCTCCGTGAGAAGCCCCAGCTTCACCGTGTCGCCCACGGCGAAGACCTTGGGGTCGCTCGTCTGGAAGCGTTCGTTGACGACGATGAAGCCGCGCTCCGTCGTGATGTCCTCGGGCAGGAATGCCAGTTCGGGCTGATCGCCGACGGCGACGATGACCGTGTCGGCAGGCAGGACATCGCCCTTTCGAGAGCTCGACGCCCTCCGAGGTGATGGCCCTCGAAGCGACGGGCCAGAGGAACTTGGCCCCCGCCGCCTCGGCATGCTGGCGCTCCTTTCCGAAAGAGGCCGGCTCCTGGATGTCGATGAGGGTGACGTCCGTGGCGCCGAGCCGTGCCGCCTCCGCAGCCGCGTCGCATCCGACATTGCCCGCGCCGATCACGACGACGCGCTTTCCGACCCGGATGAGGTTTGCCTTGCTTGCCCGCAGGAAGTCGAGGGCCGGCAGTAGGCCCGCTCGATTCCGGGGATCGGGAGCATGCGCGCTTTCTGGGCCCCCGTGGCGATGACGACGTAGTCGTATTCGTCGCGGAGCTTTGCGAAGGCCTTGCTGCTGAGGTCCTGTCTTGAGATGGATCGTCGGGATCAGTCCTTTGATCCGGTCGATCTCATGACGGACGATCTCATCGGGGATGCGCAGGCTGGGGATGGAACTCGTGATCTTTCCCCCCAGCTCTTCGCCCCGGTCGAAGACGACGGGCTGATGCCCCTTCAGGTAAAGCTGCCAGGCGATCGAGAGGCCCGCAGGTCCCGCGCCCACGATAGCGACCTTGTAGCCCGTGGCCGCGTGCCGGCTCGGGCGGTTTCGCCTTGAGGCTCGCCTTGCCCAGGACGGTGATGTCCACGGGCTTGAGGCCCACGATCTGGCGCGTGCAGTTCTGCATGCAGACATTCGGGCAGAGGTATCCGCAGACCGTGACGGGGAAAGGCGTGTAGGCCAGCGCGATGTCGACGGACTCGTCGACAAGGCCCTTGCGGACCATCTCCCAGCGCTTCTGCACGGGGATGCCCGTGGGGCAGTTGGCCTGGCAGGGCGGCAGGAACTTCAGGTTTTCCCAGACGGGGACGTAGCGCCGCAGGATGCCGTTCGTGATGAGCGGGATGGGGCTGCGGTCCAGATCGGTCAAATCGCCGATCAGCCCGCCCTTGCCCAGTTCGCTGTCCCACACGAAACGGCGGAAGTCCTGCATCTTGCGGATGGCCCTGGCGCCCTTCTCGCCGGGCTTTCTCGCGGCGAGGATCTTCCAGGCCGACCGGTCCGCTGTCAGGGTCTTGAGAAGCTCGGAGCGGTGGATCGCGTGAAGGAAATCCTTCATGTTCGACGTGAGCCAGTTCCATCTTCGTCCGACGGACATCGACGAGCTTGGCGTCCTCCTCGCTGTAACTTTTATAGGGACCGCGGAAAAAGACCTTGCCGCCCACCATTCCCACACAGGGGCGATGGCCGAGTACGTTGTCGGCGTGAAGGGGCCCATGGCCGCACACAACGGCGATGCCTCCCGCCATGAACTCGGCAAAGGAGTCGCCCGCGCCTCCGAGGACCCAGAGCTGCGGCGCTGCGAAGCGGGGGTTGTGCTTGGTCATCGTCATCCCGCGGGCGCCGATGTCGCCTGCCACATAGATCCTGCCCTGGGCCATGGCATTGCCGCAGCCGTTCGTGGCGTGGCCGTGCACGACAATGTCGGCACCGGCGTCGAGCCAGCCCACATCGTCCGAGGCGGGACCCATGATCTCGATCCGCGTGTTGGGGAAACCCATGGAGCCCACGCGCTGTCCGGGGTTGCCGGTCACTTTTACATGGAGAGGTTCTTCCCCCGCCTTCCAAAGCCTGCCCCCTATGCCGTGCTGGCCGAAGGCTTTCACTTCGATGAAACGGTGCCCCGACTCGACGGCCTGCTGGAGACGCTCCTCCAGGACCCGTGAATCGAGGCGCTTACCCTTCTCCATCCCTTCGATCACGAGGGCGGGTTTCTGGTTGCCGGTCTTTTCCCTGGTGTTTTTCGTATTCACCGTTGCTCTCTCTTCGATTACACGACGTATTGAATTTTCAGCCGCTCTGCTGCCGACTTGTCGGCGATCCCGAGGGCATCGGACATCCCGATGGGCAGCGACGTCGAGCGGCCCAGGGGGGCCACGACCTTCTTCAGCTCCGTGTCAAAGCTGAGGTACATGTCCACGAGCCTCTCGGCGACCTTTTCCGGGTCAAGCCTGCGGTAGAGCCGCGGGTCCTGGGAGGTGATCCCCTTGGGGCACTGACCGATGTTGCAGACATTGCAGCGGTCCGTCTCCGAGCCCAGGCAGCCGGCCGCCGCCTGCATGGCGTACTTGCCGATCTGGACGCCGCTTGCGCCCAGCATGATGAGGGCGGCTGCGTTGGCGGCGAGGTTGCCGTTCTTGCCGATGCCGCCGGCGGCGAAAAGCGGGATTTCGTTCTGTTTGCCGATCGTTGACCAGGTTGAGATAGGCGTCGCGGATGTTGCTCGCGATGGGGTAGCCCATGTGATCCATGGAAACGTTATAAGCCGCCCCGGTGCCGCCGTCCTCGCCGTCGATGGCAAGCCCTCCCGCGTAAGGGTTGCGGGTCAGGTTGTTGAGGACGGCGTTGGTGGTGCTCGTGGCGGAGATCTTCGGGTAGACGGGCACCCGGAACCCCCAGGCCATGTACATGGACTGGATCATCTTGGCCACGGACTCCTCGATGGAGTACTTCGTCTGATGCGTCGGCGGGCTGGGGAGGCTCACCCCCGCGGGCACGCCGCGAACCCTGGCGATGAGGCTGTTGACCTTGTACCACATGAGAAGGCCGCCGTCGCCGGGCTTGGCGCCCTGGCCGTACTTGATCTCGATGGCGCAGGGGTCTTCCTTCATCTCGGGAAGGGCGTGGATGATCTCGTCCCAGCCGAAGTATCCGCTGGCGATCTGCAGGATGACGTACTTGATGAAGCGCGAGCGCAGAAGCCTCGGCGGGCAGCCGCCCTCGCCGGTGCACATCCGCACGGGCATGCCCAGCTCCTCGTTGAGGTAGGCGACCCCCATCTGGAGCCCCTCCCACATGGTGGGCGAAAGGGCCCCGAAGGACATGCTGCCGATCAGAAGGGGATAGATCTCCCGCACGGGCGGGATCCATCCGTTCTCCCTCGTGAAGAGCAGGGCCTCTTCGGCGGGCAGGATCCTGCCCAGCAGGGTGCGCAGTTCGAATTCGTGACGGCCCGCGTCGAGCGCCGGGTCGGTGAGCATGGAGATGCGCACGAACTTGATCTGGTCCAGAAGGCTTCCCGGGTTGTTGCGACGTCCGCCGCGCCGGCGGGGCACCCCGCCCGTGTTGATGTGGAATCTCTGCTTGTCGGTTTCATCGTTGTGCACGGGGATGATGGCCTCGTTGGGGCAGACGAGATTGCACATGGCGCAGCCGATGCAGGCGTAGGCGGGGTCCGTGCGCTGATCGATCCCGTGATAGACGCTGAAGACAGCGCCCGGCGTATCCTTGATCCCCAGGGGCACGTTGACGGTGCGCTTGCGGTGCACGCCCAGCTCGATGGCCTGCACGGGGCAGACCGCCGTGCAGCGGCCGCAGAGGGTGCACTTCTCCTTGCTCCAGAGGATCCGCCAGTGCAGGTCCTTGGTGCTCAGCGTGGACGGGTGAAGGTTTCCCATTGATTCCATATCTTTACCTCTGAACGATCGGGGCCCACAGAGGCCACGTCGTACTTCATGGGCTGGAAGTCCTTGCTCTTGTCCCGGTCGGGGATCACGTAATCGAGCCCGCACATCTCCGAAGAGACGGCGTAGAGGCCCCGTTTGCCGCCGATGATGCCGGGGCGGAGCTTTTTGCTGTCCTGGACGACGAACATGGTCTTGTCGGGCAAAAAGCCGATCACGCAGTTGGGCCCGTCGATGATGAGGGGCCGGCAGGTGTGCTTCAGCAGGCGCAGCCACTGGCCATCGGGGTGCCGGTTGAGTTCCTCGTCCTTCAGGGGAGTGATGATGTGCTTGTAGGCCTCGAGCCCCATGCCGAGCTTGTAGTGGGTGTAATGCATGATGTGGGCGAAGACTTCCGAATCGGACTGGTAGCCGATGTAGCCCGGGCAGCCCCTCGACAGGAGGTACTCGCGGATCGGGACAAAGGCCGTGTTCTCGCCGTTTGTCATGGTGGCCACGCCCTGGATGAAGAAGGGGTGGCAGGCATAGAGGGTGATGGCGTAATTCGTGTTCTGCCGCCCCTGGGCCAGCATGCTGCGGGCCAGGATGCCCCGCTTGTCGAGGTCGAGGTATTCGGCGACTTCCAGGGGATCGCCGATCTCCTTGAGCATGATCACATCGGGCCAGAAGCTGAAGACCATCATGGAACCGCCGTCCTCGATGCCCATCTGCCGAAGCTGCACACGGGTGATCATGAAGCGCAGAGCCCTCTCTTCCCTGCTGAGACCCATCCACTCGGCGGGGTATTCGTATACGGCAAACATGTAGGCATCGCGCCGGGGGGTGCCCGAAGGCGGGGTCTTGGAGGGCCGGATGACGACCTCGTGCTTCGCGACGAAACCGCGGGCCGTCATGTACTCGTTGAGCTTCTTCATGCCCTCTTTCGTGAAGATCCCCGACAGGATCGGGCAATTCCTGTAGCCGGCAAACTCACCGCCCAGGTCGGTCATGTAGAGGCCCACGCCGGATCCGTCGTGGCCTTCCTTCATGACGTTGAGCGCCTCGAGGGCGATCAGGGGAGAAAGGGGCTGCTCGCTGGTGATGGAAAAAAGTCGACACATGGTGTTCGTTCCTCGCTGGGGTTTGTGGCCCGTCAGGGTCAAGATTCGTGCCATGGAGGGGGCGTGATCAGCGTCTTTGCAGCCCTTCACCTGCTGCATTGAAACGGCACGAATTTAAAGATATTTTTCGACATCGACGCCATTGTGCGATGCCGGCATCCGATCCGGGGCAAGAGAAAATGATAACAATTTTGTATACCTCATTATGCAGTGAACAAAATTGTAATTTTCTCTCGGCCGGCTCTCGCCTGCTAGGCTTGCATCCGAAAACGGCGCGGATCGATCCCGTACTTGTGGATCTTGTAGTGGATCACCCTCTTGGATGTGCCCAGCAGTTTCGCCGCCTGGCTCTGGTTTCCCTGCGTGCTCACGAGGGCGTCGATGATCAGCGCCCGCTCATAGGCGTTCATGAGACTGGCAAGGGAAGAGACCGTCTGGATTTCCATTTTCTTCACTTTCATGACTTTCCACCCCGCTTGGTCATTGTAAAAAGATGGACCGTTACGGATTAGAGTGACAAGAAGCATGCCACGCTCTGCCGGCGGGAGAACACCGCTGCTGGAACGGCGCAAGGTAATCTTCTAATAGCATAAATTTATTGGTCTATTTCTGATGCCGGGGATCCTGGCCGCTGGTGAGGGTGAAACGGAATGGGGCATGTCACCGAGGATGAAGGCATGAAAATGTGAACAAAATTGTTCCGGATCGAGGGTGATGGGAACGGGTTCGAATTCGTGACCGAAACGCCCGGGCCCTTCGGGCTCTTTTAAAAATCTCCCTTACGCGATTTTTCCAAGAGTAACTTCCGAAAACGGAAAAAGCAAGAAACCGTTAACCGGAAGGCCGTTGTGGATGGCCCTGTCCCTGGTGGATTGGTTTGCATCAGGCGATGCGCTTTGCCTTGAACCGTTGCGGGTCGATGTCGTACTTCGTGATCTTGTACTGGATGATCCGCTTCGTCGTCCCGAGGAACTTCGCCGCCTTGCTCTGGTTGCCGCGGGCATCCTTCAGGGCGTCGATGATCAGGGAGCGCTCGTAAGCACTCACGAGGGTCTCGAGCTTTCCCCGCTCTTTCTTTGCAGACTCATTTGATTTCATCTGCAGCGAAGGCGGCAGATGGACGCTCTCGATGGAGTCTCCCGGAGCCAGGATCACGGCCCGCTCGATACTGTTCTCCAGTTCGCGGACGTTGCCGGGCCAATGGTAGGCGAGAAGCATGTCCAGTGCCGGCGTGGATATCCTCTTCACCTTCTTTCCGAGGATCTTTGCGTATTTCAGGATGAAGTGGTCCGCCAGGAGAATGATGTCGCTTCCCCGCTCCCGCAGCGTCGGCATGTAGATGGGGAATACGTTGAGGCGGTAGAACAGATCCGCCCGGAACCGCCCCTCGGCAACGTCCTGTTCCAGGTTGCGGTTCGTCGCCGCGATGATGCGAACGTTGACCGTGACCGACCGGGAGGAACCCACCGGCTGGAGTTGCCTTTCCTGGAGGACGCGCAGTACCTTGGCCTGAGCCGCCTGGGAGAGCTCCCCGATCTCGTCGAGGAAGATCGTTCCGCCGTGGGCCTCCTCGAAGAGGCCGCGGCGCCGCTGGATGGCCCCGGTGAAGGCGCCCTTTTCATGGCCGAAGAGTTCGCTCTCAACGAGGGTGTCGGGCATGGCGGCGCAGTTGACCTGGACGAAGGGGCCCTCCTTGCGGGGGCTGTTGGCGTGGATCGCCCTTGCCACAAGTTCCTTCCCCGTTCCCGTCTCCCCGTTGATCAGGACCGTCGTACCCGAATCGGCCACCTGGGAGATCATGTTGAGCACGTCCAGCATCGGCTTGGAGTTCCCGATGATATCCGTGGAGATGGTCCTTGTCCGGCTGAGCATCTTGCGCAGGCTGCGATTCTCCTCCTCGAGGCCCAGGCCGTAGACGGCCTTGGCGATGAGATCCGCCACCGCCGACAGGATGGCCACCTCCTCCTCGAGGTCTGTGACCTTGTGGGTCAGTTTGTCGGCCGAAAGAACACCGGCGACTTTCCCGTTGTATACGATGGGCACGCAGAGGAAGGACAACTGGGAGCGGTCCAGATGCTTCCGGGCGCCCGTGCGGTCGAGAAAGAGATTCTCCTTGCCCAGGTTGGCGATGGCCATGGGCCGTCCCGTCTGGGCAACCTTGCCGGTGATTCCTTCGCCTGGCTTGTAGCTGATGTCGAGGCCCTCGATGTCCACCCCCCGGGCCACTTCCAGCCAGGTCTCGCCGGTTTTCTGGTCCAGGATGGAGATCATGCCGCGCTCCATTCCGAGGCGCTTGCTCATTTCGGTCATGATCTTCTCGAGCTGCTCGCGCAGCTCCCCCGACTGCGTCAGGATCTTTGCGATGGTGTGCAGGGTGGCGAGTTCATCGTAGTTGAATCGGCTCATGGCATATCCTGTCGGGGACGGAATATTAATTACGGGATTGTTCCTATACCGAGAAAAAGCACAAAAATCAAGAGTTCTTCGCATTCATGGACAAAATTGTCACGGCCATGCAATGACTTAGTCGTGTCATATCCTTTTTCCTGCACGCTATACGCTACCCGCTGCACGCTTCCTCACGCCGGGAACTTTTCCGGGGCCTCCTTTGTCTAACCCGTCAGAAGACCAGAAACCAAGGAGGTACCCCATGAAACCGGCGATTCGACTTTTGATGCTTTTCCTGCTGGTCGCCTCGATGCTCCCGTGGAGCGCGGCCCACGCCCGCCCGGAGGCAACCGATGACCGGACCCTGTCCCCCTATTTCTTCGTGAAAAGTGACGATCCCGCCCTGGACCGGCTTCCCCTGAAGGCCACCTCGGCGTCGGTCCGGATTTCCGGCGTGATCGCCGATGTCCTCGTCACCCAGCTCTACAGGAATGAAGGGAAAAAGCCCCTCGAGGCGATCTACGTATTTCCGGCCTCGACGCGGGCAGCCGTTTACGCGATGAAGATGACCATCGGCAAGCGCGTCATCGAGGCGAAGATCAAGAAGCGCGACGAGGCCCGGCGAGACTACGAGCAGGCCCGCGACCAGGGCCGGAGCGCCTCCCTGCTCGAGCAGCAGCGGCCCAATGTCTTCCAGATGAACGTGGCCAACATCATGCCCGGCGATGAAATCAAGGTGGAAATGAGATACACGGAACTGATCGTCCCGACGGACCGTGTCTATGAGTTCATCTATCCCACCGTCGTCGGCCCCCGTTACTCCAACCAGAAGGCCGAGACGGCGACCGCCCTCCGAGCACTGGGTGCAGAACCCCTATCTGCACGAAGGGGGAGCAGCCCCGACTATGACTTCGACATCGCGGTGGATGTCTCTGCGGGGCTCCCGATCCGGGAGCTTGCCTGCCCGTCCCACAAGGTGAATGCCGCCTACGGCAGCCCCTCTGTCGCGAAGATTACTCTCGATCCCTCGGAATCCCGGGGCGGCAACCGCGATTACGTCCTGCGTTACCGGCTCGACGGCGACAGGATCCAATCCGGGCTTCTGCTCTTCGAGGGGAAAAAGGAGAACTTCTTTCTTCTCATGATGCAGCCCCCGAAGCGGATCGCAAAGGCCGACATCCCCGGCCGCGAGTACATCTTCATCGTCGACGTGTCGGGGTCCATGCACGGATTCCCGCTGGAGATCTCGAAGAAGCTCATGGCCAACCTGATCGGGAACCTGAGGCCCACGGACCGGTTCAACGTCCTTCTCTTCTCGGGCGGGTCGTCGGTCATGGCCGAGGAGTCGCTTGCGGCCACGCAGGAAAACGTCGCACGGGCCATCCAGCTCATCGATCGGCAGAGGGGCGGCGGCGGGACGGAACTGCTGCCGGCCCTGAAGCGGGCCCTGTCCCTGAAAAAAGCGGAGAACACGTCCCGGACCATCGTCATTGCCACCGACGGCTACGTGACCGTCGAGGAAGAGGTCTTCGATCTCATCCGGAACAACCTGGGCAATGCCAACATGTTCGCCTTCGGCATCGGGACGGCCGTCAACCGCCACATCATCGAAGGGATGGCGCACGTCGGCATGGGCGAGCCCTTCGTGATCGCAAAGCCCGACGAGGCCCCGGCGAAAGCAGAAAAATTCCGCAACATGATCCAGTCGCCGGTGCTCACGCAGGTGAAGGTCGACTTCAAGGGCTTCGATGCCTACGACGTCGAGCCGCTCACCATTCCCGATGTCCTGGCCGAGCGTCCCGTCATCGTCTTCGGCAAGTGGCGCGGCAAGGCGAAGGGCAATATCGCCGTCAGCGGGATCACGGGCGAGGGCGGATTCGCCGAGACGATCGATGTGGGCAAGGTGAAGCCCTCGGGGGCCAATGCGGCCCTGGCAACCCTCTGGGCTCGCCACCGGATCACGTTGCTCTCGGATTACAACAGGCTGCGGGCAAGCGACAAGCGCATCCAGGAAGTGACCGAACTCGGTCTTCGCTACAGTCTTCTCACGGCGTACACGTCCTTCGTGGCCGTCGACTCGGAGGTGCGCAACATCGATGGGAAGCCCGCGACGGTGAAGCAGCCGCTGCCGCTTCCCCAGGGTGTCTCCGACTATGCCGTGGGCGGCAAGATGATGCACGCCTCTGCGCCCATGGCGCAGGTGGCCAAGAGAGAGGCCCTCGCGACATCGGAAGACAGGGCCCTCGTGAAAGAGAAGCGGGCAAAGGATGAAGAGAAGGACAAGAAGGCAGTCCGATCGCCATCGCCGATGTCGACCGTGTCGCAGGGGCTTTCGAAAGAGGACATTCTCAAGAAGCTCAAGGAGCAGACCGCAAAACTGGACTCCTGCCTCGCCGGCGCAAAGGGAAAGCTTGTGCTCAGGCTGACCATCAGCCCCGACGGCACGGTGAAGAGCGTGCAGGTCCTTTCCAGCACCTTCAAGAACGGCAAGGCGCCCCAGTGCGTGCTCGACCAGCTGAAAAAGATCACGATGTCCGCCACGCAGGACGGAAAAGAGGGGAGGGTGGTGGTCACGCTCTCCTGGGGATGATCGTTCACTCAAAGATAAGGATGCGATCCAGGCCGGGGCCGGCGTCCGAGATACGCCAGGGCTCCGGCCTGGAAGTTTTCTCTTGACAAGATCGCCGCAGTTACGGGAAATCGGGGGAACGAAAATACCTGAGATGATGGATCCCGTGGTTGCTGCCCTGCACCGAATGACCGATGACGAGGACGTGAAAGCCGTCCTGCTGTGCCAGAAGGGCGATGTGGATGCCTTCGAGATCCTCGTCGAGCGGCATCAGAAGCGCATGCTCAACGTCGCCTACCGGATGCTGGGGGACTATGAGGAGGCCTGCGATGTCGTGCAGGAAGCCTTTCTTGCGGCATACCGTGCGATCCGGTCCTTCAGGCGGGAAGCGAAATTTTCCACATGGCTCTACGGGATCGTCGTGAATCACGCACGGAACCGCATCAAGCAGGCGCAGGGCCGGTCGCGGCACGAAACCCGCTCGATCGATGACCCCGTTGAGCTCAAAGAAGGGAGCCTGCAGCGCGAGGTCCCGGATTGCGGGGAATCGGCCGTTGAACAGCTGGAGAAAAAGGAAATCGAAGCCCGGGTGCAGGAGTGCATCGGGGCGCTTGAAACGGAATACCGGGAGGTCCTTGTCCTGCGGGACATCCAGGGGTTTTCCTACGACGAGATCGGCGAGTTGCTGAAACTGCCCGACGGGACCGTGAAATCGAGGCTCTTCAGGGCGAGGGCTGCCATGAAAGACTGCCTCGTCAAAGTTCTGGGTGATTGGCCATGACGTGCAAAGAGATTGAAGACCTGCTCCCCGGCATGATCGACGGCGCACTGCCCGAGACGGAGAAAAAGCGCATCGAGGCGCACCTGGAGACGTGCGCGTCCTGCCGCAAAGCTCTTGCGGACTTGAGAACGTCCGATGAGCGGGTAAAGAGCCTCGAGGAAGTGGAGCCGCCGGCCTGGCTGAAAACAAGGGTCATGGCCCGCGTGCGGGAGGAGGCGGGACAGAAAGAAGGCATTCTTCCGGAAGCTCTTCTATCCGCTTCACGTCAAGGTTCCCATCCAGGCCCTTGCCACGGTTCTCATCGCCGTTGTCGCGTGGAATGTCTACAAGACGGGGGAGCCCGAGTTCAGGCAGATGGCACCGCCCCCGGCCGCGGTTCAAGAGGCCCCGCATGCTCAGGCGCCGCGGGAGGCAGCGCCGGCCGCAGGGCCGGCGAAAAGAGATGAAAGCCCTGCAGCCCGGGAAAAGAAGGCCTTCGCTCCGCCCCCCGCGCAGGTGCAAGAACCGGCGCCGCAGAGAGCGGCAACCGTTCGTGAAGAGACAGCGGCCGATGCCGAAAAGCCCCTCGAGCGGTTGAGGGACGCGAAGCGCGCGGCGGAGCCTCCGAAAGACGAGGGCGCCTGGAGAGGCACGGGCGCGGCGAGGTCGGGGGAGGCGGACCGGGCCCTGGAGGCCCCGGCCCGGGACGCAGAAACTGAAGGCCATGAAAGCCCCGGTCGGTGCCGTGGCAAAGGAGGCGGGAAAGCAGGAAGCCCGGCCTGCCGCATCGCCCATGATGTCGGCGGCCGTGCCGTCTCGGCCCGATCTGGAGACAACACTCCCGTGCCCGTGATCCGGAGGCGGCGGCAAGCGAGGTGGAGACAATTTTAAAGCAAGCCAGCGCAGAGGCTGTCGAACGTCAAGACCGTGAAGGAAGGGTGATCCTGACGGCGCGGATCACAGACGGAGCGTCTCGAGGCCCTTCGGGAAAGGCTCAAGTCCCTCGGTCCTGTGCAGGAGAGCGTCCATGTTGCCCCTCGCCCGGGGGGTTCTCTGACGATCAGGATCGAAATCCGTCCCGAGTAGCCTTTTGCCCATCGTTTCTTTTCCCTTTTCCGCGTATGCGCGGAGTGTCCAACCCATCCCGTCTGCCGCGTGAAACGCATTTTCTGCCGGCCTTTCCCGGGTATCCACAGAATCATTCAGGAATGCATTTTAAGTGGTCTGGAATTTGCAAGAAGCTATAAAGGCAAATTTTTATCTATTTCTTCCTCTCAGGAAGCTTCGAAGGATCGGGAGTTCGTTACTCCTTTTGATAGCCTGTCGTTGAATAGGGGCCGCAACAGACCGGTGGTCGGTCGTCACTCCATCACCCGCCTGGCGGGCTATTCTGCGGGCGTGGCGACACTTTCGGCATCTTCCTGTCTCTGTGCGCAAACCGGGGAAGCATTCTGTCGGAAGGTCGCATCGGCGGGTAAACCCGTTGACGGGCATCAGGGGGCGCAGTCCGGTCCGAGGTGTCCGTCTGCCCGAAAGAGCCCCGCAGGCCGGGAAGACCCGGCCGTGGGCGTCAGTCACTCCTGTGAGCGGGGATGCAACCAGGGAAGCCGGGATGCGGAGGGTGTCGGAAAGGAATAAAGGAACGAAACCGAATCGGATGACAGAGAACAGGAGGAATGAGAAGATGAAGAAAGTATGGATCGGGCTGTTGATCGTCGCGTTGACTGCAGGCTTTGCATTCGCCCAGGCGAAGGGGACCACCAAGGAGGCCCAGGCGATGCTGGCCAAGGCCGTTGAGTTCTACAAGGCAAACGGCCAGGCCAAGGCCTTCGCGGCTTTCGATGACCCGAAGGGCAAGTTTGTCGATCGGGATCTTTACATTTATGTGAGCGACCTGAATGCAAAGATCCTCTCCCACGGGGCGAACAAGGCGCTCATCGGAAAGACGCTCATCGAGCTCAAGGACACGGACGGCAAGCTGTTCATGAAGGAACTGGTCGACAAGGCGAAGACCTCGACCAGCGGATCGGTCGATTACAAGTGGACGAACCCCACGAGCAAGAAGGTCGAGGCCAAGACGGTTTTCTTCCAGAAGATAGGCGATGTCGTGCTCGTCTGCGGCGCCTATAAGTAATCAACGGGACAGAAAGGCCGGACGGGGGCAATCCCCGTCCGGTTTCCGCATCACAAAGGGGACGGGAACATGAACAAGATCCTTCGCAACCTGAAGCTGGCAAAAAAACTCCTGATCGGCCCCGTAGCGGTTTCCCTGTTCCTGCTGCTTCTGGCCGGCGGCACCTATCATGGCATGACCAGCCAGAAGGCCGCCCTGGACGACATCTACAACAACCGGTTCCAGGGATATCAGAACAGCTCCGAAATCAGCCGCACGATCGCAAACGTCCATGCCAATCTCTACAAGGTGGTCAGCTGGGCCGGCGCGAATTACGAGGCCGCCAAGGTGGACGCCCTGGGAAAGGAGCAGAAGACCTCCATCGAGAAGAGCATCGCCTTCGTGCAGAATCTTCAGAAGAGCGCTCAGATCACCCCGGAGGAAAAGAAGCTCTACGATGCGACCCTGACGCAGCTCAAGGCGTATCAGGAACCGGCGTTGGGACTGCTCGACATCGCCGCAGCGGATGTGAACGGGGCCGCCCTGTTCATGACGGTGACCGATGAAAAGTACCAGGCGCTCAACAAGACCCTGTCGGACCTCATGGCCCTGGAGAACCGGCTGAGCAAGGAAAATTACGAGAGCTCCATCAGGAATTCCAACCAGCTGATGAGCGTCTTTGCCGTGGTGCTCGTCATCGTCATCGTGTCGGCCATCGTCATCAACCTGATCATGGCCCGGCTGATCACGAGGCCGGTGAAGGAGTCGGTGGAGGTCATCAAGAAGGTTGCCGAGGGGGATCTGACCCAGGACATCCGGGTGCTTTCGAAGGATGAGATCGGGGAGCTGGCCGAATCGGTCAACGCCATGCGCAAGAAGATGGGGGAAGCGGTAGGGCAGTCCATGGCCATTTCCACGGTGCTCTCCGATTCGTCGTCTCAGCAGGCGGCTTCCATCGAGGAGACTTCGGCATCCCTGGACGAGATGGCCTCCATGACGAAGCAGAATGCCGAAAATACCACGGCCGCGAACCACCTCATGATATCGGTCCGGGAGGCCATCGAAAAGGCCAACCAGGCCATGACGGAGCTGACGCGATCCATGACGGATATCGCCAGGGCGAGCGAGCAGACCCAGAAAATCGTCAAAAACATCGATGAGGTGGCCTTCCAGACGAATCTTCTCGCGCTCAATGCAGCCGTCGAAGCGGCGCGGGCCGGCGAGGCCGGTGCGGGTTTTGCCGTGGTGGCGGACGAAGTGCGGAACCTGGCGCTGAGGGCTACGGATTCGGCCAAGAACACGGCCAATCTCATCCAGGACATCGTCCACAAGGTGCGCGGCGGGGAGAAACTGGTCACGGTGACCAACGACGCCTTCGGCAGCGTGATCGGCAGCTCCAGGAAGGTGCAGGAACTGATGGAGGAGATCGCCGCGGCTTCCCGGGAGCAGTCCGACGGGATCCACCAGATCAACAGCGCCGTTGCGGACATGAATCAGGTGACCCAGCAGAACGCGGCCAATGCGGAGGAGCTGGCCTCGGTCATGTCGATGTTCCGGGTTGAGGATGTACAAAAGGCATCCGCGAGCGGAACCCGGAGGGGGGGCAGGGGAATCGAACAGGCGTCAAAGCCGGTTGATTTTACGAGCCGGGATCCCGAAACCGTCATCCCCATGCAGGAGTCCGGGCAGTTCTGAGAAGGCAAGTCCGCAGCGGTGCGGCTTGCTTCCCGCGGACACCCGATGGACGTTTCGAAATGAAAAAGGCAGGGCGAAAACCCTGCCTTTTTCATGGATGCGTCGTCGCGGGGTCTACAGAGGCTGGGCCTTGAAGGTGTCGCACCGGTTCAGATCGCCCGTCTCGAAGCCTTGCTTGAACCAGCGCACCCTCTGCTCCGAGGTGCCGTGGGTGAAGGCATCGGGGACAACCGTGCCGCGGGTCTGCTTCATGATCCGGTCATCGCCGATGGCGCTGGCGGCCCGCAGGGCCTCCTCCAGATCGCCCGCCTCCAGGATCTTGCGGGATTTATCGGCATGGAATCCCCAGACGCCGGCGAGGCAGTCGGCCTGAAGCTCCATCCTCACGGAGAGGCGGTTGGCCTCGGCCTTGCTGACGCGCTGCATGGCCCCCTGGACCTTCCCGGTGATTCCCAGCAGGTTCTGCACGTGATGGCCCACCTCGTGGGCGATCACGTAGGCCTGGGCGAAATCGCCGGGTGCCTTGAAGCGGGTTTTCAGGTCCTCGTAGAAAGCCAGGTCGATGTAGACCTTGTGATCCTCGGGGCAGTAGAAGGGCCCCATGGCCGCCTGGGCGAAGCCGCAGGCGGACTGGACGGCCCCGGTGAAAAGGACGAGCTTCGGCTCCTCGTAGGTTCTCCCGTAGCTGCGAAATACGCCGTGCCACGTTTTTTCCGTGTCGGCCAGGACAACCGAAACGAACTGGCTCATGGGGTCTGCCCCGGGCTTCTGCTGCTGTTGCGTCACAGAGGGCGGCCCGCTGTCGGGAACGGATTGCAGGATCACCGACGGGTCGATGCCGAAATAGAGGGCCACGAGCACCAGGATCACCGTCCCGATCCCGCCGCCCATCATTCCGCGTGAGACGGGCATCCCACGCCGATCCTCCACATTGCCGCTTCTTTCCTCGTCTTCCCAGCGCATAAAGGCCCTCCTTTTCCTGCGTTGCCCGGATTACCTCTTCGATAACGATGATGACGTTGAGCGGAAGCCGTGGCTTCCAGTTCCTTCTTCTTTAAATGGACCAGGATCGCCGCCAGGGCCGCCTGGGTCATCCCGGGGATGCGCTGGGCCTGGCCGATGGAGCCGGGCCGCACGGCGTCGAGCTTGCACTTGAGCTCGTTGGAGAGGCCGGGGATCCCGAAGTAGTCGATGTCGGCGGGGAGTATTTTCCGCTCCATCTCGCGGAACTTTTCGATCGACTCGTCCTGTCGCCGGATGTAATCCTCGTAGCGGGCCTCGATCTCGATCTGTTTTTTCACGGGCTTCCCGACGGTCGGCAGATCCGCATCGAAGACCGCGAGATCATCATAGCCCATGTCCGGTCGCTTGAGAAGATGAAAAAGAGGCAGGGGCTTGCGGATCGGCAGCGATCCCCGGTCCGTCAGGATGCTGTTTGTCTCGTTCGAGGGGTAGATCATCTTCGAAGAAAGATGGCGGATCCCCCCTTCGATCTGCCGGACCCTGTCCTGCAGCTCCCTGTAAGGATCGTCCGGAACGAGCCCCAGCTCGTGGCCCTTGCCCATGAGGCGGATCGTCGCGTTGTCCTCGCGGAGCAGAAGCCGGTATTCCGCGCGGGAGGTGAACATCCGGTAGGGCTCGTCGACACCGCGCGTCACCAGGTCGTCGACCATGACGGCCATGTAGGCCTCGGATCGCTCCAGGACGAAAGGAGGCCGTCTCCTGGACCTGCAGGGCGGCGTTGATCCCCGCCCAGAGACCCTGGGCGGCGGCCTCTTCGTAGCCGGAGGTGCCGTTGATCTGTCCGGCGAGGAAAAGCCCCTCGACGCGTTTCGTCTCCAGGGTCTGCCTGAGCTCCGTCGGCTGGACGTAGTCGTACTCGATGGCGTAGGCCGGGCGCATGATCTCGGCCTTCTCCAGCCCGGGGACGCTGTGGACGATCTGTTCCTGCAACTCGAGAGGGAGGCAGTTGCCGAGCCCCTTGGCGTAGATCTCTTCCGTGTCGAGCCCCTCGAACTCCAGGGTGACGGGGTGGCGGCCCTTGTCGGAGAAGCGCACCACCTTGTCCTCCAGCGACGGGCAGTATCGGGCGCTGATTCCCTGGATGGTCCCCGAGTACAGGGGCGACAGGTGGATGTTTTCGCGGATCAGGCGGTGCGTCTCATCCGTCGTGTGCGAGAAGAAGGAGGGCAGGCGCTCCTCCCGGAGCTTTTCCGTCGTGTAGGAGAAGGGCTCGGGACAGGGGTCGCTGTCCTGGCGCTCGAGGCGGCCGAAATCGATGGTGGAGGCCTTGAGCCGCGGCGGGGTCCCCGTCTTCATCCGGCCCATTTCGAAGCCCAATCCGCGGAGGGATTCGGCCAGGTCGACGGAGGCGATCTCGCCGGCACGGCCCGCAGGGGTGCGGAACGTCCCGATGTGGATGAGCCCGTTGAGAAAGGTGCCCGTGGTGATGACGACGGACTTGCCGGGGTAGAAGAAGCCCGTGCTGTCCACGACGCCTGTGACCCTGCCGCCCTCGACGGCAATGCGGTCCACGAGGCCCTGCCGGAGCTGCAGGTTCTTCTGATGCTCCACGACGGCCTTCATGGCCAGGCGGTAGAGCTGCTTGTCGCACTGGACGCGGGAGGACTGGACGGCAGGTCCCTTCGAGGAGTTCAGGAGGCGGAAGTGGACGGCCGTCCGGTCGGCGATCTTCCCCATCTCGCCGCCCAGGGCGTCGATCTCCTTGACGAGCTGCGCCTTGGCAAGCCCCCCGATGGCAGGGTTGCACGACATGAGGGCGATGGAGTCGAGATTGATGTTGAAGAGGAGAGTCTCGCACCCCATGCGCGCGGCGGCCAGCGCTGCCTCGCACCCGGCATGTCCCCCGCCCACCACGATTACGTCATAAAGCTTCGACATTCTTTACCGCCACTCACGTTCACTCGGGTGCGATCGCCCTTGCTTTTGCATAGGCGATTCTATAACATCCCTTCAAAAAAACAATCGTAATGTCTTTCTATGCCAAAGCCTGAGCTCTGGAAAAACCGCAAGCGCTACTACGATTTCAAGAGCTTCCTCGTCAATCGATTCGGGTGCAAGGTCCACAAGCTCCAGATCGATGCGGGGTTCACCTGCCCGAACCGCGACGGGAAGGTGGCCGTGGGCGGCTGTGCGTACTGTGACGGCCGGGGATCGAGCCTGAGGCAGAAAGGGCCGCTGCCTTCGGTGGCAGAGCAGGTTCGATCCGGAAAGGGCCTCTACCGAAATCTCCGGGATGCGGCGAAATTCATCGCTTACTTCCAGACATTCACGAACACCTACGGCCCCGTCGAGAAGCTCAGGGCGCTCTACGACGAAGCGATCCTGCAGGAAGATGTCATCGGGCTTTCCATCGGCACGAGGCCCGACTGCATAGACGAGGAGATTCTGAGTCTCCTGCAGGGTTACGCGAAGAAGTAGCACGTCTGGATCGAGTACGGGCTGCAGTCCATCCATGACCGGACGCTGGAGCGGATGAATCGCGGTCACGATGCTGCTGCCTTCATCGAGGCCGTCAGGATGACGGCAGGCAGGGGCCTGTTCATCTGCACGCACATCATCGTGGGCCTTCCCGGTGAGACCCGTGAGCAGATCCTCGAGACGGCAAGGACCATTGCGGCTCTCCCCATCGACGGCATCAAGATCCACTCCCTGCTCGCGCTGCGCGGGACGGAAGTGGGGCGACTCTATGATGAGGGAGCCATCACGCTTCCGGATATGGGCGACTACGTTGCCACCGTCTGCGATATCCTGGAGGTCCTGCCCCCGGCGATGGTGATCCAGAGGCTCACGGCGGAGGGCTACCGGGACATCTGCCTCGGCCCGGACTGGGCGGCGAACAAGCTCGGGTGCTGAACGCGATTGACAGGGAGATGGAAAAAAGGGATACGTGGCAGGGTGCAAAGTACGAGGTGACAGGTGCAGGTGACAGTGCACTAGTTGATCTCAGTGTAGACAGCCGATCCGTGAAATCGACATTAACACATAAAACTCATTCGGAGTCTCAATGATCAATTTTCGGGACAATGTAAAGAAAATGGAAGGCTATGTGCCGGGGGAGCAGCCCCCGCCGGGCTCGAGGGTCATCAAGCTCAACACCAACGAGAACCCCTATCCGCCCTCGCCGGAGGTCATGAAGGTCCTGAGGGAATTCGAAGGGGAGTGGCTCCGGCGCTACCCCGATCCGATGGCCACGATGGCCCGGGAGGCTGCGGCGAAGGTCTACGGCGTCCCCGCGGACTGGGTGATGGCGGCAAACGGCAGCGACGAGATGCTGGCGCTTCTGGCAAGGGCATTCCTGGAGCCGGGCCGCAGGATCGCCTATCCCATGCCCACCTATTCGCTCTACATCACGCTGGCCGAGATGCAGGACGCTGCCACCGTGGAAGTCCCCTACGACGAGGACTACAATCTGCCCGTGGAAGGGCTGCTGGCGGCCCAGGCGGATCTCACCTTCATCTGCACACCGAACAACCCTTCGGCGACGGTGGCTCCCGTGAGAGATCTGGAAAGGCTTGCCGCAGGTCTCAATGGGGTTCTGGTCATCGATGAGGCCTATACGGATTTTGCCGATGAGAATGCGCTCGGCCTGGTCTCCCGGTATGAGAATGTCATCGTATTGAGGACGCTCTCAAAGGCTTACTCCCTGGCGGGGCTTCGCGTGGGCTTCGGCGTGGCGCAGCCCAGGCTGCTGGAAGGGCTCATCAAGATCAAGGACAGCTACAACGTCGACTCCGTGGCGCTCAGGCTCGCGGCTGCCGCCATGAACGACCAGGCCTGGATGAAAGCCAATGCCGAACGGATAAAAGCCGACAGGTCAAAACTGGCGAAGGCGCTCGAGCAGATGAAATTCAAGCTCTGGCCCTCGCAGGCAAATTTCATCATGGCCAGCCCGTCCAGGGGCGATGCCCGGTACCTGTATTACGAATTGAGGGACAGGGGGATCCTGGTCCGCTACTGGGACCGTCCGAGGCTCGACGACAAGATCCGCATCACCGTAGGGACGGAGGAGACAGAATCAGGTACTGATCGACGCCCTGAAAGAGCTCGTCAAGTGACCAGCGGCAATTGATTCGTGGCTGGTGAAAGAAAATCCCCCTCGGATCCCCCTTTTGCAAAGGGGGATGTGAGGGGGATTCTTATTGCCTTGAGACTTGTTGCTTGGAGCTTGCGGCCTAAGCCTTCAGCCACGTCTTGATGCGCGGGATCTCCTCCGAGAGCCACTGGGGTGAGAGGCGGCGCTTGAGGAAAAAGGCGAAAAGGTCGTCCATGGTCTTCAGGGCCGTCTCGACGAGATAGACCCTCTCGAGGATGCCGCCTTCCTTTTCCTCGCCTTCCTCATCGAAGCCGCCCGTAGCAGGGAGTTTCATCGACTGGAACTGAAACCGGTCGGCCTTTAAGGTGACTTCCCAGCGGTCGCTGTCCTTCTCCAGGCGAAGCCGGGCCTCCCGCACCTTTTTGCCTTCGCGGATCGCGGCCTTGCCTTCCCGCAGGTCGGCATGAAGGCCCTGGCAGGCCACGGTCTCCGAATATTCTCCCTCGCCGGACTCCAGGACGACCCTTTTCTCGAAGGTGAGCGACACATCCGTCTGGCCGGGTATCGAAATCGTCCCGTCGCGCTCCTCCGACTTGAACCAGAGCCAGGTCATGAACTCCCGGGCCAGGAATGCCGGGTCGGCCTTGTCGCCTGCGCCCCTGCCGGGCTCCAGGAAATTCCCCCCCTCCAGGGCTTCGATGGCGGCAGCCGTTTTCTTGTCGAGATGCTCGGGGTCCCAGGGCAGGAAGGGGGCAAATCGCATGTTGAAGGAGACTTTGAAGAGATCCTCGAAGATCTCGAAAACCTTGTCGGCGTGGGAACCGACGAGGAGCCAGCCGCCGGAAGGGGCCCACAGAACGTCATGGAAAGACGGAATCGGGTAGGCCCTTGTCAGCAGATGGAGGTAGACGCGCTCCTTGATCTCCTTGGTCTGCTCGCGGAAGAGCCGCTTTTTGCCGCTGTCCTTGAGGGACTTCCGTTCCTCCTCGAGACATTTCAAGCGCAGCAGGGCCGGCGGGATGGACTTTTTGTCGACACGAAGGGCGAAATAGAAAAAATCCGCCGCGCTGTAGCGGGCGCCTTCGAAGCGCGTGTCGAGGGGATTCTCCAGGCTCGTCCAGCCGAAGGCCTGATCCTCTGCCGAGGCCGTCAATTCCTGGAAGGCGTACTTCTTGATCTGTTTGTCGAAGAAGGGGCGGAATTCAGCGGGGAGATCCCCTTTGACGCGATATCTCGAAAAGGTGAGCGATCCTTTCAACAGTCCCATGTTGGTTCCTCCTGAAGTCAGGCACGGTAGCGCACGGGGTGCCTACTTGTCAATGTTCAAATGTCATGAACGGTGATCGATCGATCTCGCTGAAACACGGTCAGGTGCAGGAGCGAGGATCGCGAGGCTCGAGGATTTGTCTGCTTCTGGCGTCCTCAAACCTCGTTCCTCGCTCCTCGAACCTGTGCTCGGAGAGCCTTACATCTGACCATTCTG
This sequence comes from uncultured delta proteobacterium, assembly GCA_963810965.1. Taxonomy (GTDB): domain Bacteria; phylum Desulfobacterota; class Syntrophia; order Syntrophales; family UBA2192; genus UBA2192. Next base: position 25,510 of record CAWEPT010000002.1, read on the forward strand.
AGCGGTCTGAAAGGGCACATCCATGATAGACAGCACGTTCGATTTATGTTACTTTTCTGCCGAAATTCTGAGGGGTTCTGGCAGATGGGCATCAAGAGGATCGGCGTGATCGGAAATGCGAACAAGGGCCATGTGGTGGAAAACATCGCAAGGCTTTTCGACTGGGCGAAAGCCAGGGGCCTGGAGCTTCTGCTGGAAAAAGAAGTGGCCGCAAAGCTCGGCTCCCAGGGCTATCACGGCGATGAGCTCGGCACCCTTGCCGATCTGGTCGTCACCATGGGCGGGGACGGCACGCTCCTGCAAGCGGCCCGGCTCATGCGGAAATCGGACGTCCCCATTCTCGGCGTCAACATGGGGACCTTCGGTTATCTGACCGTCATCAACCTCAACGAGATGTTCGACGCCCTGGAGGCGGTGCTGGCGGGGGATTACCGGACGGAGCAGCGCATGATGCTCGATGTCGCCGTCCACGATGAGCGGGGCGAGAACTTTGAGTGTACCGTGCTCAACGACGCGGTCATCAACCGCGGCAATTACTCGCGCATGGTGGACCTGGAGACCGTCGTTGACGGCGAGTACCTGACCACCTATCGGGCCGACGGCCTCATCATATCGACACCGACGGGCTCCACGGCCTATTCGCTTTCGGCGGGGGGGCCCATTGTCTTTCCCGTGTTGAACACCATCATCCTCAACCCCATCTGTCCCCACACGCTGACGAACCGGCCGGTCATCCTGCCGGAGACGGCAGTCCTGAAGGTCGTGCTCTGGACCCGCGAGGCGGGGGCCATCCTGAGCTGTGACGGACAGGTGACCTACAACCTGAAACCCGGCGATGCCATATCGGTTTGCAAGTCGGACTGCGTGACGAACCTGATCGTTTCCCCCAGGAGGGATTATCTGCAGATCCTCCGATCCAAGCTCGGGTGGGGAGGATCCCCCACGGCAGCGAACCGAAAGTAACATGCTGAAGGAACTGGGCATCACCAACTTTGCCATCATCGACAGGCTCAACCTGGCCTTTCATGACGGCCTGAACGTCATCTCGGGCGAGACAGGGGCAGGCAAGTCGATCCTCATCGGGGCCATCGGGCTTCTGCTCGGGGAGAGGGCCTCGTCGGATCTGATCCGATCCGATGAGGACGCGGCCATCGTGGAAGCGGCCTTCGACATCGGTCCCCACAAGCTCCTCAAGGCAAAGCTTCACGGGATGGGCTTCCGCCCGGGCCGTGAGCTTGTCGTGAAACGGGTCGTGTCCCGGTCAGGCAAGAACCGGGTCTACATCGACGGCAACCTTGCTACCGTGGCCATGCTCGGCGAGATCAGCGAAGCGCTCGTCAATATCTGCAGCCAGCACGAGCACCAGGTCCTGCTCGACCCGGAGAGCCACATCGACATCCTCGACGAGTTCGGGAACCTGGGGCCGCAGCGAAGCGCCTTCACCGCACTCTACGAGGAGCATCAGGGACTGAAGGCAAGGCTCGATGAGTTGGCGGCAAAGAACCGCAACCGTGCCGAGAGGGAGGAATTCCTGAGGTTCCAGGTCGGCGAGATCGAGAGGGCGGCCCTCAAGCCCGGCGAGGACGTCTCTCTTCAGGAAGAGAAGAAAATTCTCTCGAACGCGGCGAAGCTGACGGAGCTCGCCCGCGAGTCCCACGAGATCCTCTATGGGCAGGAGGAATCGGTCCTGGGCCAGATGAGCCGTGTGACCGGCCTCATCCGGGAAATCCGCCGCATCGATCCGAATGTAAAGGTCTCGGACGAGGAGGTGAAATCGCTTGCCATCCAGCTCGAGGATGCGGCGAGGGTCCTGCGGGATTACCTGAATAAAATCTCCGCGGACCCGGCGCGGCTCGAGGAGATCGACGACCGGCTCGATGTCATCGGGAGACTGAAAAAGAAATACGGCGGCTCCCTCGAGAGCATCCTGAAGACGGGGACGACGCTGAAGGCCGAACTGGAAGGACTCTCGAGCGCTGCCGAGGACCTGGAGAGTCTGGGGCGGGAGCTGAAGCTGAAAAAAGCCTCCCTGCAGGAACTTGGGGGAAAGCTTGCCGTCGAGCGCAGGCGTGTGGCCTCATCCATGGAGAAGGCCATCGAAGAGGAGATCCATGACCTGCAGATGGAAAAGGCGCGCTTCAAGGTCTCGTTCAAGGAGCCGCAGCTCGACGACGAGAATACACCGCTCTTTCACTCCAGGGGCGTCGACCATCTGGAGTTTTACCTGTCCACAAACGTGGGGGAACAGCTGAAGCCCCTCAACCGGATCGCCTCGGGCGGGGAACTCTCGCGGATCGTGCTGGCCATGAAGAAAGTGCTCGCCAGGGCGGGATCCGTCGGGACGGTCGTCTTCGACGAAGTGGACAGCGGCATCGGCGGAGCCACGGCGGAGATCGTGGGACGAAAACTCCGGGACATTGCGAAAAGCCACCAGGTCATCTGCATCACGCATCTGCCCCAGATCGCCTCCTTCGGCGCTACGCACTACCAGGTCGTGAAGAGCGTAACCGACGGGCGGACGAGAACGGACGTAAGGACCCTGGCGGAGGATGAACGCCTCGAGGAGATCACGCGGATGCTCGGCGGTGTGGAAATCACGGACAAGACCCGGGCTGCCGCGAAGGAAATGCTGAAAGCAGCCAGACGAAAAGAGTAGGCTCGAGGATCGAGGTTCGAGGAACGAGGAAGACAAATGTTGAGAAAAGCGAAGACCAGCGACGTGAAGATGATGCACCGGATGATCAACCTCTCGGCGGCCAAGGGCGAGATGCTGCCCCGGTCGCTCGTGGACCTCTACAACAGCCTGCGGGACTTTTACGTCTACCTGGAGGAGGACAAGGGGCCCATCGTGGGGATTGTCGGCATGCATCTGTTCTGGGATAACCTCGCCGAAATCCGCTCCCTTTATGTCTCCGATGACTACCGGCACAAGGGCATCGGAAAGAAGCTGGTCGAGGCCTGCATTTCCGAAGCGATCACCCTGGAGATCTACCGCATCTTCGCGCTCACGTACCAGAAGGATTTCTTTGATGCGATGGGGTTCCACGAGGTCCAGCGCACGGAGCTGCCGGAGAAGATCTGGTCGGACTGCTTCAAGTGCTGGAAGTATCCGGATTTTTGCGACGAGTATGCAATGATCATCGAGTTATAGCGGCTTTCGCCGCAGTGTTAAGTGTCTCACGTGTTAAGTCGTTACGTGAGGAGAAAATCCCCCTCTCGTTCCCCCTTTGTCATAAAGGGGGATGTAAGGGGGATTTACATTGAGTCGCACCATGAAGAAAACGATACTGATCATTCTCGGTTGCATGCTCCTGCTCGTCGGCGGTTGTACGTTCTTCAAGAAGCCGCCTGTCGTGCCTGCGCCTCCTCCACCGCAGAAGGAAGGCCCGCCGCTTGCCGCCGTCACCGGCAGCGATCTTCCCGTCTTCCGGGACGATCTGGACCGGGAATCTCTTGCCAGGGCCGTTCGCAAGAGCCTGGAGTACTACGCCAGGCTCCCGGAGCGCACCACGTACCGGCTGGCGGCGGAGCGTTTCACGGTGCGCGACATGAAGGAATCGCTGGAGGCTTTCCTGGAGATCGTCGAGACGAGTGATTCCCCCGCCGCAATCGAAAGAAGGGTGCGTGAGACCTTTGACGTCTACAGGGCCTCGGGCAGCTCTCCCTCGGGCAGGGTGCTTTTTACCGGCTACTACGAGCCGGTCCTCAAGGGCTCACCCGGGCGAAGCGAGCAGTACCGTTACCCCATCTACCGCAAGCCCGACGACTCCGTCGTTGTCCAGCTGGGGAAGTTCCGGGATAAATACCGCAACGAGCGCCTGGTGGGCCGGCGTCGAGAACGGCGAGCTGGTTCCCTATTTCTCCCGCGAGGAGATCGACGGGGCAGGGGTCCTGGAAAACAGGGGGCTGGAGATCGCCTGGTTTGCGGACCCCGTCGACATCTTCTTTCTCCACATCCAGGGCTCGGGAATGATCTGCCTGCCCGATGGAGCGTGCTTCCAGGTCAGTTACGCACAGTCCAACGGCAGGGCCTACCGGAGCATCGGAAAGCTGTTGATCGATTCGGGCAAGGCCACCCGGGAGAACCTGTCCATGCAGGGGATCAAGAAGTATCTCCGGGAACACCCGGAGGAGATCGAGGACATCCTCAACTACAACGAAAGCTATGTCTTCTTCCGTAGGGTTGAGGAAGGGCCCGTGGGAAGCATCGGCGTGGCGCTCACAGGCGGCCGGTCCATCGCGACGGATCAGACGATTTTCCCGCGGGGGGCGCTTGCCTTCATCAAGACCAGAAAGCCCGTTATCGGACCCGGCGGGGATATCCGGTCCTGGGTCCCGTTTTCACGGTTCGTCCTGAACCAGGACACGGGCGGAGCGATCACGGGCCCCGGGCGGGTGGATCTGTTCTGCGGAAGGGGCCGCGAGGCGGAGATCACGGCGGGTCACCTCAAGGAAGAGGGCGAGCTGTATTTTCTCGTCCTGAAAAAGGCAAGAAAATGAAGAAACTCCAAGGCGATGCGAGGCACTGGAAATTTTCTTGCCTGCCCCTGGTTTTTCGTGATAAAAAAGTGTCACTTTCCGTGTGTCAGACTCCGAGACAGACAATTCCCTGAACCCCTAACAAGAGGTAAAACCCGTTCTTCGCCTGGTGGTACAAGGGGGGAGCCGCGCCTGCGTGGTTCTTTTCATTAAAATCGATTGGAAATCGGTTGCCGTGAACGAAAGGGGGACGCGTGATGACGAAGCAGGACATGATCAACGTGATGGCAAAAGAGGCCAGGATTTCGAAAGCCGCAGCCGGCAGGGCTCTCGAGGCGTATATTCAGGCTGTCGGCGGGGAGCTCAAACAAACGGGAAAACTGAGCCTGGTCGGGTTCGGAACCTTCAACTGCGTGCAGCGCAAGGCAAGAACGGGACGGAACCCGAAGACAGGCAGCGCCATCCACATCCCTTCTAAAAAAGTCGTTCGATTCAGGGCCGGCAAGGGGCTGAGCGACGTCGTGAACATTTGATGAAAGGCCATGATCCGTCCATGGAAGACCTCCGCCTGCGGGAGCCCGGAGGTCTTTTTTTAGACAGGCGTCGGCAGGATGGGAAGGGCAGTGCCCGATGACAAACATCTCGGAAGGATTAAAAGAAAAATTGAGCCCGACTCTCCAGGGCGTCCTCCGGGAAGCCGGGAATCTGGCCGGCGAGATGGGATTCAGCGCCTATGTCGTGGGTGGCATGGTCCGGGATCTCCTGTTGGGGCTTCAAACGATCGACGTGGACATCGTCATCGAAGGGCAGGGGATCCATTTTGCCAGGAGCCTGGCCGATCGCCTGCATGCAAAGGTGAGGTGCCATGAGCGATTCGGGACGGCCACCCTCACTCTTCCCGATCAGCTCCGGGTGGACATCGCCACGGCGCGCACCGAATCTTACGAGAGGCCGGCGGCGCTGCCCCGGGTGACGCCCGGCTCCATCCGGGACGACATGTTCCGGCGCGATTTCACGATCAACACGCTGGCCGCCTCGCTGATGCCGGGCGAGTTCGGCCGCGTTCTCGATGATTTCGGAGGGGTGCGCGACCTGCGGGAGAGGCACATCCGGGCTCTCCACGAGCGAAGCTTCATCGACGACCCGACGAGGATCTTCCGGGCTGTCCGGTTCGAAAAGAGGCTCGATTTCCGGATCGTCCGGTCCACGGAGCAATGGATCGCCGATGCCCTGTCCCGCTCCCTCCTCGAGGAGCTGGAGGATTACCGGATAGCCGCGGAACTGCGGCTGATCCTCGAGGAAACCGATCCGGCCGGGCCGCTGAGGCGGCTGTCGGAGCTCGGAATCATCGATCGGCTGATGGGGAGGCCGGCTCGCGGGAAAATTCTGGAGAAGCAGATGAAAAAGGCGGAGCAGATTCTCCAACGCGAAGGGCCATGAGGAAAATTGCCGTGTTTTATCTTTAACTTGGCCTGTCCTGCCGTTGACATGGGCAGGCAATTCTGTTATACGAGCGGGACGCTTGGGTCGGGCCCGGGCGATTTCCGATCCAAGGGTTCGCCGGCGTTGCACGGCGGCATGGAATAGAGGAGACATGGGAGCGAAGCGAAGGATACTGAGCGGGATGCGGCCGACGGGCAAGCTGCACCTGGGAAACTACCTCGGGGCCCTGAAGAACTGGGTGGATCTGCAGAACGATGGCGGCTACGAGTGCTTCTACTTCATCGCCGACTGGCACGCCCTCACCTCGGATTACAACCGCACCGAGGAGATCCGCGAAAACCGGATCGACATCGTCATCGACTGGCTGGCCGCCGGCCTTGACCCGAAGCAGAGCACCCTCTTCGTCCAGTCGTCCGTCGTGGAGCATGCGGAGCTCTTCGTGCTGCTGTGCATGATCACCCCGCTTCCCTGGCTCGAGCGCAACCCCACCTACAAGGAGATGAAGCAGGAGCTCATAGACCGGGACCTCTCCACCTTCGGGTTTCTCGGCTACCCCGTTCTCCAGGCGGCGGACATCATCATGTACAAGGCCTACGGCGTGCCCGTGGGCGTTGACCAGCTGCCCCACGTGGAGCTCACACGGGAGATCGCAAGGCGCTTCAACTTCCTCTACCGGGAGATCTTCCCCATCCCGGAGCCGCTCCTGACGGAGGTGCCGAAGCTTCTGGGGATCGACGGACGCAAGATGAGCAAGTCCTACGACAACGCCATCTTCCTCAGTGACCGGGGCGAGGAGCTGCGCAAGAAGATCGAGTCCATGTTCACCGACCCGCAGCGCCAGAAAAAAAGCGATCCCGGGCGGCCGGAGGTCTGCAACGTCTTCAGCTTCCATAACCTGTACTCCCCCGCGGCCGAGGTCGACGAGATCGAAAAAGACTGCCGAAAGGCCGCCATCGGCTGCGTCCAGTGCAAGAAGCGGCTGGCCCTGCGCATCGCGGAAGGGCTCAAGCCGATTCACGAGAAGCAGGACTACTACCGGGCTCACATGCAGGAAGTGCACGATATCATCGCCGACGGCAACGAACGGGCCCGGAAGGTGGCCCGGGCGACGATGGCCGAAGTGCGAGAGGCCGTCCGGATCTGATCGCCATGAGCTACGAGGTCAAACTCGACATCTTTGAGGGGCCGCTCGATCTTCTCCTTTACCTGATCCGGAAGAACGAGCTCGACATCTACAACATCCCCATGGCCCTCATCACGGAGCAGTACCTGGCCCATCTCGAGATGATGAAGGCCCTCAATCTCGATCTGGCCGGCGAGTACCTCGTTCTGGCGGCAACGCTCGTCCACATCAAGTCGAGAATGCTCCTTCCCGTCGAGGAAGGGGAGAAGGAAGGCGAGGACGAGACAGACCCCCGGGCGGAGCTGGTGAGGCAGCTGCTCGAGTACCAGGCCTTCAAGGAGGTGGCCCTCAGCCTGGAGAGGCGCAATCTTCTGGACCGGGACGTTTTCAAGCGGATCCAGGCTGCCGAGGAGACGCCTGACGAGCAGGAAGACCCCATGGTCGAAGTGACCCTCTTCGAGCTCATCGAGGCCTTCAAGCAGGTCGCCGAGCGGATGGACAAGGAGGACCTCCTGGAGATCGACACGGAACGGATCTCGCTCTCCGACCGGATCAACGAGATCCTGGAGGATCTTGCGCGGGAGAAGAGTTTGTCCTTCACGGATCTGCTGAAGACAAGCCGCACCAAGAAGGGCATCATTTACACGCTCCTGGCCATCCTCGAGCTCATGAAGATGAGGGTCGTCAGGGCTTTCCAGGCCGATCCGTTCGGGCCGATCCGAATTTTCCCGGCAGTGGAGGAATCAACCGATGGATGATGTGAGAGCCATTGTCGAAGCGCTGATCTTCGCCTCGGATACCCCCCTCTCGGTGGAACGTCTGAAAGACATGCTGGGGGAGATGGATCGCAAGGCGATCCTGGAGATCCTGCAGGACATCGAGCTGGAGTACCGCCAGCGAAGCGGCGGCCTGTGCCTCATGGAGGTGGCCGGCGGATACCAGTTCCGAACGAAGACGGAATATGCCCCCTGGATCAAGAAGCTCAGGGGCATCCGGCCCGTTTCCCTTTCCCCCGCAGCCATGGAAACCCTGTCCGTCGTTGCCTATCGGCAGCCCGTGACGAGGCAGGAGATCGAGAAGATCCGCGGAGTCGACGTGAGCGGATCGCTCAAGGGACTTCTGGAAAAGAAACTCGTCCGGATCGTGGGACGAAAGAACGTTCCGGGCAAGCCCATCATGTACGGCTCGACGAAACGATTTCTCGAGGTCTTCGATCTGAAAGATCTCTCCGAGCTCCCCACGCTGCGGGAAATTACGGAGATGGAGGAATAGCCCTCATGGAGGAGCGGCTTCAGAAAATCATCGCCGCCGCGGGCATCTGCTCGAGGAGGGCTGCCGAGGAGCTCATCCTTGCCGGGAAGGTGCAGGTCAACGACCGCATCATCCGGCAGCTGGGGACCAAGGCAGACGCCGATCAGGATGAGATCCGCGTGGACGGCAGGCTGATCACCACCGAGGTCGAGCGGCTCTATCTCGTCCTGTACAAGCCGGCGGGGTATGTGACGACCATGAAGGACCCCGAGGGCCGGCCCGTCGTCTCGGAGCTTCTCTACGACATCGGCAAACGGGTCTATCCCGTGGGAAGGCTCGACTATGACTCCGAGGGCCTGTTGATCATGACCAATGACGGCTCATTTGCCGAGCGCGTCCAGCACCCCCGGTACGAGATCCCGCGCACCTATCTCGTCAAGGTCAGGGGGCGGCTCGCCCGGAAAGACATCCAGGCCATGATCAAGGGGATCAAACTGGAGGACGGGCCCTTTTCGGTAAAAGAAGTGCACGAGGAGAAATACAACGAGAAAAGCCAGTGGCTCCGGGTCACCATCGTCGAGGGCCGCAACCGCATCATCCGGCGGGCCATGGAGGCCCTGGGGCATCCCGTTGCAAGGCTGATCCGCGTCGGCATGGGAAAGCTGGAGCTGGGCAGCCTCAAACCGGGGGAATACCGCCACCTCCGGAAGAGGGAAATCGAAGATCTTCTCGGCCCAAAACGGAAAAAGGTTAAAAATGTTCTTGACATTCCGTCATGACCGAAACTAATATCCAATGAAAACGCGCAATTAATCCCTTTTTATTTTTGCATCGACAAGCCCTTGCGGCTTATTTCGCTTTGATACGGGGGGGAACATGAACAAGTCGGGATTGATCGAGGAGCTGGCAAGGCGGGAGAACCTGACGGAGAAGAAGGCCACCGACGTGGTCAATCTCATATTCAAGGGATTTACGGAGGAGCTGAAGGTAAGCGGCCGGATCGAGATCCGCGGATTCGGAAGCTTCGTGGTCCGGGACTACGAGTCCTACACGGGCCGAAACCCCAAGACGGGCATGAACATCACCGTCTCGCCGAAGCGGCTTCCCTTCTTCAAGGTCGGCAAAGAGCTTCGCGACAAGGTGAACCTGGACGACGACGACGGCGAAGAGTAAATTCTATCTCTTGAGCCGCAACCGGACAACGTGATAGGAAACGGGGGATCATATAGAGATATGATCCCTTTTTAATTATGGGACTGAAATCTACATTTCGCAGAATCCTGTCCAGCCGCGGGTTCAACCACCCCCTGGTCCCGGCCGGGCTTTTCGCCGTCACCGTGCTGACCACCCTCGTGGCGGGCGCCCTGCAGGCCGGGGTGAACCCCTTCGAGGACCCCTGGCAAATCTGGAAAGGCATCCCGTTTTCCTTCACGCTGCTTCTCATCCTGGGTTGTCACGAGCTGGGCCACTGGCTGGCATCCAGGAGGCACGGGGTGGATGTGAGCTTTCCCTATTTTATCCCGGGGCCCACCCTCGTGGGGACCTTCGGGGCCTTCATCGCCATGAAGTCGCCTATCTCGGACCGCAACGCACTCATCGACATCGGGGCGGCGGGGCCGCTGGCAGGTCTTGCCGTGACCATTCCCGTCCTGTTCGTGGGGCTTGCGCTCTCCCAGGTCGTCCCGGCGGTACAGACAGAAGGGGTCGGCATCCACCTCGGCGAGTGCGCCCTGTTTTCGGCCGTCAACTGGATCGTCAACGGGACCATAGGCCCGGACCAGGACGTGATCCTCCACCCCGTGGCCTTTGCGGGCTGGATCGGCCTTCTGGTCACCTCCCTCAATCTCATCCCCGTGGGGCAGCTCGACGGCGGCCACATCATTTATGCGATTTTCGGAGCCCGACAGCGGGAGGTGGCCTGGATGGTGGTGGGGATGCTGCTGGTCCTCGGGATCGTGGGGTGGGAGGGATGGCTCATCTGGGGCGGAATCCTGCTCATCCTGGGAGTGAGCCACCCGCCGGTGATCTACGAATGGGGCGCGCTGGACAACAGGCGCCTCGCAATCGGGTACCTGGCCATGTTCTGCTTTGCCGTGACCTTTATGCCCATCCCGTTTACGAGCATAAATCTATAAGAGGGTACAGGGTACAGGGTACAGGGTATCAGGGCAAAGGAAGGAATTCTTTTTTCTCTTACCCTGAGACCCTGATACCCTATACCCTGTACCCTCTCTTCAAAGGATTCCCTCTTCCCGGAAGCTGAAGAAGCGATTCTCGCCCACAATCAGATGATCGTGCAGCACGATGTCCATGACCCGTGCCGCATCTTGAAGTACGCGAGTCAGGCGGATATCGGCGTCCGAGGGGCGCACGTGTCCCGAGGGGTGATTGTGGACGAGGATGATGGCCGATGCCTTGTGCTTGAGGGCTTTCTCGAGAACCTTGCGGGGGTAGACGACGGCCTGGTTCACGATCCCCTCCTGGATGGTCTCCACCTGGATGATCCGGTTTCGCGCATTGAGGTAGATCACGGCAAAATGCTCGTCTTTCAAGCCGCCCATGGAGGCCAGGCAGTAATCGATCAGCTCCTTCGTCGAGGAGATCTGTTCCTTCACCTCCGCACCCTGCCGAAGGTAAAGAGTGCGGACATCTCTCACGAGCTTGAACAACAGGGACGAGTGGTCTCCGATGCCCGAAACCTCCTTCAGCTCCTTGAGATCGGCGTCCAGGACGCCTTTCAACGACCCGAATCGCTTCAGAAGTTCCTTGGCCCGGGCCTTCACGTCTCCCTGCGGAATGGCGTAGAAAAGAAGAAGCTCCAGGATCTCGTAATCCTGCAGAGCCTCCATTCCCGCCTTTTCGTACCTCTCTTTCAGGCGCTTTCGATGCCCGATATGGTGGGGTGCCTCTTTTTTCATGCGAAAGGACCTTTCTCAGGATTTTGCGGCATGAGACCGTTGACGGGCGACGCGAAACGCGAAGGCGGTCAGGAAGAGAAGAAAATTCGTCATGACGATCGTTGCCCCCGTGGGAAGATTCATGGCCAGAGAGATGAAAACCCCGCCCACGACGGAAGCGAGGGCCGCGCAGGCCGAGATCAGCATGGCGTCTTTGAAGCCCCTCGCAAGCTGCAGGGCGGTGACGGCCGGCAGGATGAGCAGGGCCGAGATGAGCATGATCCCCACGACGTTCATGGACAGGACGACCGTGACGGCCGTCAGAAGAACCAGGGTCGTGTTGAGCCTCTCCGTGCCGATGCCGGAGACGCGGGCGAACTCCTCGTCGAAGGTCATCGAAAAGATATCGTTGAAGAACAGGAGGATGACGGCCAGGACGACGATGGAAAGGGCAACGGAGATGACCATCTCGCCTTGGCCGATGGCCAGGATGTTCCCGAAGAGGTAGCTGAAAAGATCCACGTTGAACCCGCCGGCCACGCTGGCGAGCAGTACGCCACCGGCGATCCCGAAGGACGAGACGACGCCGATCGCTGCATCGCCATAGAGCCTCGCCCGTTGCGTGAGTTTGAGAATGCCCAGGGAGCACAGCATGACCAGCGGAATCGAGACGTAAAGGGGGTAGACGCGAAAGAACAATCCCAGGGCCACGCTCCCGAAGGTGACGTGGGCGAGCCCGTCGCCGATGAGCGAGAAGCGGCGCAGTACGAGGATCACGCCCAGCGTCGAGCACAACAGGGCAATGAAGGAGCCGCAGATAAGCGCCCTCTGAATGAAGCCATACTGCAGATATTCTAGAATTTCCATCTGCCCCTATACCCTGTACCCTGAACCCATTGTCCCTGGCGCCGTGCGCATCAGTGCCGGTGGCAGATGATGTGCTGGGAGTCGGCCCCGAAGAGGCGGGTCATGCGGTCCGATTTGCAGAACTCGTCGAATCCCCCGTAAAAAAGGAGCTTCCGGTCGATCCACAGGAGGTGGTCGGCGTATTTCCCGATGCTGCCGATATCGTGTGTGACCAGGATGATGGAGGTGTTCCTGGTTTCCTGCAGGTCCTTCAGGATGCCGAAAAATGAATCGCGCGCCTCGGGGTCGAGAGCGGCCGTGGGTTCGTCGAGGATGAGCAGCGCCGGTTCGTTGACCATGGCCCGGGCGATGAGGACACGCTGCTGCTGCCCCCCGGAAAGCTCTCCCACCCGGGTGTCGCCGATCGACGCGATGCCGAGCAGGTCGAGGACCCCGTCGATGACCCGCTTGTCCGAGCGGGCAATGGTTCTGGGGAAACGTTTTCCGGACAGGAGGCCGAGGCCGACGATCTCGCGAACCGTCGACGGGAAATACGGGTTGAGCGCGGAAAGGGACTGGGGCAGATACCCCACCTTCGCCCAGAGCCGAAAGTCGGAAATGTCCTGGCCGAACAGGCGGATCGCCCCGCGCCCGCATGTCGCAAGGCCGAGGATCAGCTTGACGAGCGTTGTCTTTCCCGAGCCGTTGGGTCCCACGAGGCCCACGAAACTGCCCGCCTCGACGCAGAAGGATACGTCCTCGAGAACGGGGATCGAGTTGTAGGAGAAATGGAGATGATCGACTTCGATGATCTTCACGGGCATTTCAATCCGGTTTTGAGGTTTTCGAGATTCCGATCCATCAGCGTGATGAAGGTTTCCCCCCTGTCGAACTGTTCCTTCGCAAGGTTTCCCGCGGGGTTGAGCTTCAGCAGGGTGGCGCCCGTCTCCCTTGCAAGGGTTTCGGCGACCCGGGGGTTGATCAATTCTTCATGGAAAAGGTAATCGAGGCGGTTTTCCCGGATCAGTCTCGTGAGCTTCGCGAGGGTCGCCGCTGTCGGTTCGGCATCCGGCGAGACGCCGTAGACGGAGACATAGCGGAAGCCATAGCGCTTCGCCATGGTATCGAAAGCGAAGTGTCCGCCGTTGACGAGGACTTTCTTCTCGCAGGCCTGCAGGCCCTTGCGGAACCTCTCGTCGAGCGCCTTCAATTGCTCGATGGTTGAGGCGGCGTTTTTCTCGTAGACGTCTTTTCCGGCGGGGTCTTTTTTCACAAGGCCGTCACGGATGTTTTCCACCATCTTCACGGCATTGGCGAAGTCGAGCCAGATGTGAGGGTCCGCTGTGCCGGAGTGGTCGTGATGCCCATGTTTGTGCTTGTCCGGGTGATCGTGCCGGTGCTCTCTTTTCGCAGGGCCGTCCCCCGTGATGACGCCCCGGCTCGTGTCGACGACTTCGAGATTCCTGTTCTGAAGGCCTTTCAGGATATCCGCCGCCCAGGGCTCCATGTCGGGGCTCGTGTACAGAAAGACATCGGCCTTGTTGAGCCTCACGATGTCAGCCGGCTTGGGCTCAAAGCCGTGAGGCTCGGCGCCCGGGGGAAGAAGGAGGGTCACTTCCGCCCGCTCGCCGGCCACGTTCTTCGCAAAGTCGTAGAGCGGGAAGAGGGTGGCGACCACAACGAGCCTCTTCATCTCCGGCTTTTTCTCCTCTTGCCGCGCACAGGAAGAAAAAGCGAGGGCGACGACAAGGGAGAGGAAAAAAAGAAGAGCCCGCATTCTCATGCCGACCTCCTTTTTGAGCGAGCGATCATTCCTTCGCTCGACGATGACCGTCCTTGCTGCGATTGCAGGTTCCGCAAACCCCGGAGAGGTTGAGCGTGATCCCGTCGACGGTCTCGTTGCCTCTCAGCAGATGTTCGAAGCGGCTCTCGCGGATGACCTGCTCGGGCAGGCAGGAGAGGCTCCGGCAGATGCGGCAGTAGAAATGGGGGTGGGTCGGGTTGTGCCGGCACGCCATTTCATAGAAATTCACGCCGTGATCCGTCGCGATTTCCCGGATGATGCCCTCGGCCTTGAAGGAAGCCAGGATCCGGTAGACCGTGACCTTGTTGATCTGGCCCTCACCGCAGACCCGGTCGAGGATGTCCTTTACCCTCAGCGGGGTCTGAGCATGAACGAGTACCGTCAGGACAGCCACGCGCTGGGATGTCTTCGAAAGGCCCGCATGCTCGAGCGTGGTATGGATGTCGCAGTGTTCCATGGATGAAAATACTGTACGATAAATGCAACTGATTTGCAAATGCTTTTCCGCGATGACCCTGTCGCTGCACTTGCACGGCCCGTTGAATTGCGTTATGGGTGAGCAGGGTGAAACCGATCCATGGAAATGATTGACCATTTAATCGGGCAGTTCGAGTTCTATCTCGGGCAATCTCTTCTGCTTCGCCTATGTCGCGGCATACCTGGCAGGCGTCCTTGTCAGCTTCACCCCCTGCGTCTATCCCGTCATTCCCATAACGGCAGCCGTCATCGGCGGACAGGGGGACGTATCCGGAGCCAGGGGCTTTGTGCTGTCGCTGTTCTTTGTCCTGGGCCTTGCGCTGACCTACACGGCACTCGGGGTCTTCGCGGCCTTGACGGGCAAGCTCTTCGGGACGATACAGACGAGTCCTCTGACCCTGGGGGTTCTGGGGGGGCTTTTCATCCTCATGGGGCTTGCCATGCTGGATGTATTTCAATTGTCCCTGGAGCGATACGCACCCCGGGGACTGACAGGCGGAAATCGCAAAGGCATCTTCGGGAGTTTCATGATCGGGGTGACGTCGGGCTTCATCCTGGGCCCCTGCACGGCGCCCGTTCTGGCTGTCATCCTCGGCGTTGTGGCGGCCAGGCAGAGCGTATTCTTCGGTGGATCGCTGCTGTTCGTATTCTCGCTCGGCGTAGGCTCGCTGCTCGTCCTCGTCGGCACGTTCGCGGGGATCCTTGCCAGCCTTCCGAAATCGGGCGCCTGGATGACCGGCGTAAAAAAGCTGTCCGGGATCGTGATGCTTGCCGCCGGCGCTTATTTTCTGTACAGTGCCTTCATCGCCTAAACGAGAGGTTCTGAAACGATGAACTGGAGACTGCCGTTCCTTCTGCTCTTCTGCTGCGCCTTTGCGTTCGCCTGCTCCCTCGGCGAAGAACCCCGGAAAGGCCCGCCGGCCAAGATCGCCGTCGATGCCGCGGGGCCGGATTTCAATCTCAAGGATTTAAAAGGTCAGGAGGTGAGTCTCGGCAGCTTCCGGGACCGTCCCGTCCTGCTCGTATTCGGCACGACGTGGTGTCCCTACTGCCGGGAGGAGATCCCCCGGATCAAGGAAATCTACCGGCAGGGAAGGGAGAAGAAGCTGGAGGTCCTCAATATCTTCATCAATGAGCCGGAGGCCAAGGTCTCCGCCTTCGCCGCGAAGTATGCGCTGCCCTACCGGGTGCTCCTGGACAGCGATGGCAAGGTGGCCGAGCGCTACCAGGTCCGCGGAGTCCCGGCCCACGCTCGTCCTCCTGGACAGGCAGGGGAAGATCGTGTGCTATCAGTGCAGGAATCTCGATGCCATGCTCAATGGCCTGTGAAGGTTCAAGGTCCGAGGAGCGAGGTTCGAGGATCGACAGGGAAGGGGAACGGATTTCCGGCTTCCTGATTCACCTTATCAACTTGTTAAGCCAGATCAATCCATCAACGAATATCCCGAAATTCCATACCCTTCGACAGATTTCCAGTTTCTCTTTTATTTCTATGATTTCCCTTGCTTATTCAGCGCAAGTCGCTGTTAAATTGCAATGAGAATCATTCTCATAATAAAGGGACAAAAAGTGTGCAGGACATAACGCGGCGGCGATAGCGGAAAACCGGCGAGGGAAAGCGTCTCGTTCTGGTCGGTAATCCGAATGTGGGGAAAAGCAAGATCTTTTCTCTCCTGACCGGCCAGTATGTCATTGTGTCCAACTACCCGGGCACGACGGTGGAGATCAGTTCCGGGAAGGCCACGGAGCTGGACTATCATGTGGTTGACACGCCGGGAATCGGCAGTGTCGTGCCCCGCAGCGAGGAGGAACGGTTGCCCTCCAGACCCTCTTGACCGATCATGTCGCGGCCGTCCTGCAGGTCGGCGATGCCAAGAACCTCCGGAGGACGCTCCTCCTGACGCTTGCTCTCGTCGAGACGGGTCTGCCCGCTGGTTCTGGACCTCAATATGGCCGACGAGGCGGAGAAGAAAGGGTACCGTCATCGATCAGGCCAGGCTGTCCCGAAGAGCCTGGGAATTCCCGTTGCCATGACGGTTGCCACGGAAGGCAAGGGCAGACAGGAACTCTGGATGCCCTGCGCCGCCCGGCGAGATCGCCGATACGAATCACCTACGATCCCCGGGTGGAAAGCGCCGCATCGGAGATCGCGACTCACCTGACCGGATTATCCGCGTTTCCAAGAGGGCCATCGCCCTGACGCTGCTGTCGGGGAATCCCCCCCTGGTGGATACCCTGCTGGGGAAGGGCGAAAAGGAGTGCCGTGCGGTCAAGGAGATCATCGCCCGGACGCAGAGCGAGGTCCTCGAACCCCTTCAGGAGTTATCATGAATGCCAGGATGGCCTGCGTGGAGAGGCTGATCCGCGAATGCGTCACGCACGGCGAAAGGGCAAGGGGTTTCGATCGCGATTCGCTGGTTTCCTGGATCGGTTTTCGATCCACCCGCTGTGGGGCGCGGTGATGCTGTTCGGCATCCTCTTTGTGATTTATGAATTTGTCGGGTGTCTTTGCGGCCGGCACGGTCGTCGACTTTTTCCAAGAAGTCATCTTCGGGGAGGTTCTGTCTGCCGCCGGTCGTCGGTGCGCTTTCCCATATCCCGTTCATGTGTCCTGAGGGATTTTCTGGTCGGGCCCTACGGTCAGATCACCATGGGCATCACGCTGGCGCTCGGCATCGTATTGCCGACCGTGACGGCCTTCTTCATGGTGTTTTCCATCCTGGAGGATACCGGCTATCTTCCCAGGCTGCAGGTGATGCTGAACCGCATTTTTTCCTTCGTCGGGCTCAACGGAAAGGCCGTGATCCCGATCGTCCTGGGATTCGGCTGCGGCACCATGGCTGTGATCGTGACACGGATCCTGGAAACCCGGCGCGAACGGATCATCGCCACGCTGATCCTCGCCCTCGGGATTCCCTGCGCCCCGCAGATGGGCCTCATTCTCGGCCTGTTTGCCAAGATCGGATTCATCCCGCTCGTCCTTTTCTTCGTCTTCCTCACGCGTCAGCTGATCGCAGCCGGCTGGCTGGCCTCGAAGCTGTTCCCGGGGGAGACGACGGCTTTCGTCACGGAGCTGCCGCCCTATCGGCTGCCGCAGGTCCGCAACGTCGCCAGCAAGACGGTCTATCGATCCTACTGGTTTATCCGGGAGGTCATCCCCTGGTTTCTCGCTGGGGACGGCCATGCTCTTTCTGGCCGATCTCACGGGGGCTCTTCCGGAGCTCAAGAGGCTGCTGGAGCCGGTCGTCGTCGGCATGCTCGACCTGCCGGCACGGACCTCGGAGGGATTCATCCTGGGTTTCCTGCGAAGGGAATACGTGGCGGCGTATTTTTTTGACATGTACGGAAAGGGCCTGCATGGACAATCTCCAGGCCTTTGTCGCCACCATGGTGATGACGCTGTTCATACCCTGCACGGCCAGCACCTTTGTGATCATCAAGGAAAGGGGCATCGGCGTGGGGCTGGCCATCGTATGTTTTGTCGCGTCTATGCGATTGTTGCGGGAACGAGTCATCAACTGCCGTTCTGCGGCTCCTGCACATCACGTTCTGAGAGGATGACGAAATGGAAGAAATCTGCAGACCCTGCACGACGGAGGAACGGGAGGAGATTCTCGAGGAGATCTGGACGACCCTGGAGCTTCGGACGAAATCCCGGCGGCAGGCGCCCGGATACCGGCCGCCGCCGCTCGGCGACAAGCTCGAAATGCTCGTATTCGGGAGGGCTCGTCCGTCAGCAGGACGGGGACGTGATCCTTACGGAGGAGGGCTTCCGAAAGGCAAAGGAGATCATCCGGAGCCATCGGCTCGCGGAGAGGCTTCTGCATGACGTCCTGAACCTGCAGAGCGAGGAGATGGAGCGATCGGCCTGCCGCTACGAACACATGCTGGGCACGGAGGCCGCCGACTCCGTCTGCATCCTGCTCGGCCACCCGAGGACCTGCCCGCACGGCAAGGCCATCCCTCCCGGTGAGTGCTGCGAGGCCGGGGAGACAACGCTGAGGCCCCTCGTCGTGCCTCTGACGGAACTCGATTCCGGGGAGACCGCGACGGTGGCCTACGTGGGAACCCGCGACAACGCCCGGCTCTCCTACCTGACGTCGCTGGGCGTGATGACGGGGAGACCCGTCCAGCTTCTCCAGCGACAACCGTCCTATCATCGTGAAGATCGACGAGACCTCCGTTGCCTTCGACGAATCGATCGCCCGGGAGATATTCGTGAGACCCGCTCATCGAAAGAGACCGGCCCCGAAAGGCGGGGGGCGGCGTTTCCGGTGGCGCAGCGGCCGCGGGTAAGATGAGGTGTAGAGATGGAGCGTGTTCAAAAGACAATGCGGATGACAAAGCGTCGGGGTATCATCCTGGAAATTCTTCGGGAGCGAGGCCATCTCGATGCCTACGAACTGCTGGAGCTCGCCCGTCAGAAGGACTCCCGGATCAGCCTTGCGACGGTGTATCGTGCCCTGGCCTATTTCCGGGAACGGGACGTGATCCGCGGGCGGACCTTCGGCGAGGGGCACACCCATTTCGAAATCCACGACGCCGAAACGGGCAGCCATGCCCATTTTATCTGCTACGGGCTGCGGCAGGCTCCGGGAGATCACGGGCCGGTTCATGGGGGATCTGGAGCAGCTGGCAAAGAAAGAAAAATTCCGCATCTCCAGGGTCCATCTCGACATGTTCGGGCTCTGCGAAGAGTGCGCTGTCAAAGAACCCTGAGAGGATTTCGGAAGGATGTGAAGACATGGCTCAAGCGAGACGATTTGACGAGGTGATGTGCCGTTACTTCAGGAAGGCCGGGAAAAGCAATACGCGGGATGTTCTTGAAGCGGTGGCCAGGCGGGCCGGAGAACTGGGCATTCAAAAGGTTCTTGTCCCGAGCGTAAGCGGCACGACGGCGCTCGCCGCGGCCAAGACGCTTGGCCGGGGGGCGCGGATCATCGCCGTCACCCACGTGACCGGCTTCGATGGACCCAATGTCCAGGAATTGAGCCCCGCCATGAGGAAGCGCCTGGAGTCGGCCGGGGTGAGCGTGTTCACGGGACAGCACGCCTTCGGGGGCGTGGGGCGGGCGGTGCGGAACAGGCTGGGGACCTACCAGGTCGATGAGATCATGGCCTGGACGCTGCGGACCTTCGGGCAGGGGAGCAAGGTAGCCGTTGAGATTGCGCTCATGGCGGCCGATGCCGGTCTCGTTCGAACCGATGAGGATGTCATCTCGATGGGCGGCACCTGTGAGGGCGTGGACACGGCCCTTGTCATCCGTCCGGCCAACAGTTATCATTTTTTCGATCTGAAGGTCCGGGAAGTCATCTGCAAGCCGAGGGAGTTCTAGAACCAGGGTCAAGGGTAAGGGTCAGGGTATAGGGTGAAAGAAAAAGAGAAAGGAGCAGGAGAATGCTGTCGGAGAAACTGCTGGAGCGTTATGCCGAGGTGCTCATCTGGGGCCTGAATACGGCCAGGAAAAAAAAGGTCAGGAAGGGAGAAATCGTAAGGGTCAATTTCGACTTTCCGGCCATCCGGCTGGCGGAGATCCTCCAGGAAAAGCTGATCGGGAGGGGAATCAACCCCATCCTCCGTTCCGGGCTGACACCGGCCATGGAAAAGAATTTCTACGGTCTTTCGGACAAAAAGCAGCTCACCTTTCTTGCCCCCGGCGACCGTGAGCTCTGCGAGCACATCAACGGCAGCATCTATCTCTACGCCCCGGCGTCGCTGACACACCTGCGGGACGTGGAACCCAAGAGGATCGCCACGGCCACCGTCGCGCGGAAAGTTCTGAAAGATATATTGGACCGGCGGGACAGTGAGGGCACCTTCGGCTGGACGCTGTGCATGATGCCAACCGATGAGCTCGCCCGGCAGGCAAAGCTGACGACGGCGCAGTATGAAAAACAGGTCATCAGGGCCTGCTACCTCGACAGCGATGACCCCGTGCGGGAGTGGGAAAAAATCTACGGGGAAGTGAGCGGCATCAAGAAATGGCTCAACGGGATGAAGGTTGCCTTCTATCACGTGGAGGGGAAGAATGTGGATCTGAAAATCACTCCCGGGCAGAGCCGCAAGTGGGTGGGCATATCGGGGCACAATGTCCCGAGCTTCGAGATATTTTTGTCGCCGGACTGGAGGGGCACCGAGGGCCGCTATTACGCCAACATGCCGTCCTTCCGGAGCGGCAATTACGTGGCAGGGGTTGTCCTCGATTTTCGAAAGGGAGTCGGGTCTGTCGTTCGGGCCGACGAGGGGGAGGAATTCACCCGGAAGCAAATCGCCATGGATGAGGGGGCAAGCCGGATCGGGGAGTTCTCGCTGACGGACCGGCGATTCTCCCGGATCGACCGTTTCATGGCCAATACCCTCTACGACGAGAATTTCGGCGGGAAATACGGCAACTGCCACATTGCCTTCGGCTCATCCTACGCGGACACGTACTCGAAAAACCCGGCCGATCTGACGCCGGCCATGAAAAAAGACCTGGGATTCAACGACTCGGCGCTGCACTGGGACCTTGTCAACACGGAGCCCAAGACCGTTACGGCGCAACTGACAACGGGAAAAAGGGTGGTGGTGTATGATGACGGGGTGTTCAAGTACTGAAAGGGTAAAGGGTTTGATACCTTAGAGGATCCGTTCCGCAACAAGATGGGATCGTGAGGTGAGGCCCGCCGCTTATTCTTCGATTTCGATCGCCTCGACGGGGCAGGACTCGGCGGCTTCGCGGCAGGCATCCTCGAATTCCTCGGGGATCTCTTCGTCGAAACGGCAGACCGCCAGTTCATCCTGCATCTCGAAGACATCCGGGCAGATATCGGCACAGCTTTCACAGCCGATGCAGAGATCCTCGATGACGTTGGCTTTCATTTCCCCTCCTTTTCCCAGCACCGAGTGGCTGATATCGAGGCAGCCGCTGGAAAAGATCGAAAAAATGGGACGCGACGCTGTTTATGGATGATGTGCCCGGGAAAAGTCAACTTTTTTTTGTTATTAATTTTTCGATGGGCAGCGGCCGCAAACCCCTTGACAGGGTGTACCAATCTGCCGATATTAGATGAACTTTAATGCCATGAGTGAATGAATGCTCACAGGCAGTTGAGCGAGTTAAGATTATACAAAGGAGTGAGAGATGCTTCTCATAGAGGATCTTCAAGTAAAGCTGGGCGAGCGGGAGGTGCTTCGGCACATCGATCTGCAGATCAACTCCGGCGAGACTCACATCCTTTTCGGGCCGAACGGGTCCGGGAAGACGTCGCTTCTGATGACCATCATGGGCTATCCGCAGTACCGGGTGACGGCAGGGAAAATCACGTTCAAGGGGGTCGATATCACGAACATGCCCATCAACGAGCGGGCAAAGCTCGGCATCGGCATGTCCTATCAGCGCCCGCCGACGGTCCACGGTCTCAAGACAAAACAGATGGTTCAAATCTGCGGCTCCGGCAGGGACGTGGACATCGAGGGCATGGCGACGAGAATGAACTTCACGGACTTCCTCGAGAGGGACATCAACGCGGGTTTCTCGGGGGGTGAGATCAAGCGCTCGGAGCTGCTGCAGCTCATGGCGCAGAAGCCCGATCTGCTGCTGTTCGACGAGCCCGAGTCGGGTGTCGACCTCGAGAACATCTCCCTCATCGGCAACACGATCAGCGAGCTTCTTCAGCGGGATGTCCATCCGACGCCGGACAAGTCGCAGCGCCAGGTGCGCAGGGAGCGGACCCGGATGGGGCTCATCATCACCCACACGGGTTTCATCCTGGATTACGTCACCGCCGACAAGGGGCAGGTCCTCTTCAACGGCGTGTTGTCCTGCTCGAACAATCCGACGGATATCTTCATGTGCATCAAGGAAATGGGATACGAGGAGTGTGTGAAATGCGCAATCTGAGCGAAAGAGCCCAGGAGGCTAAAGATAAGAAAGCCGCCATCGGTCCCGATGTGGACCTGGCTACCTTTACCGCAGAGCCGGTCCGGCATGATTACGTGGAGGACCTGAAGAAGCTTCCCGAGAAAGACCGCCTGAGAATGATCCAGTCCGGGATCGACGCCGCCGAGAGCGGCAGATCGGGGACCTACATCCAGATGGACACGGCCGTCGTGCACTCCCACGCCAGGCAGGAGGGCCTCGAGGTGATCCCCATCAAGGAGGCCCTCAAGAAGTATGAATGGGCCAGGGAGTACTACTGGAAGCTCGTCTCCGTCGATGCCGACAAGTACACGGCGGCGGCGCAGCTTCATCTCCATGACGGATACGTCATCCGGGCCCTGCCCGGCGCGAAGGCCGTCTGGCCCGTGCAGGCCTGTCTGTACCTGGACAAGGAAAACATCAGCCAGTATGTCCACAACCTGATCATCGCCGAGGAAGGCTCGGAGCTCCACGTCATCACCGGCTGCGCCACGTCGCCGAATCTCAAGCGAGGGCTCCACGTCGGGATCTCGGAATTCTTCGTCAAGAAAAACGCCAAGCTGAGCTTTACGATGATCCACCACTGGGCGGAGGAGGTGATGGTGCGGCCCCGCTCCGTCGGCATCGTCGAGGAGGGGGGACTCTTCCTGAACAACTACATCTGCATGAAGCCCGTAAAGAGCCTGCAGATGTACCCCACGACGCACCTCGTGGGCAAGGGCGCCGTCGCCCGCTTCTACAGCATCCTCGTCGGGTCGCCCGGCTCCGAGATGGACGTGGGCGGAAGGATCCTTCTCAAGGCCGAGGACACGAGGGCCGAGATCATCGCCCGGGCCATCACCAACGGCGGGAAGATCATCAACCGCGGCGATCTCGTCGGCGAGGTGGCCGGCATCAAGGCCCACCTCGAGTGCAAGGGCCTGATCCTCAACGGCGGGATCATTCACGCCATCCCCGAGCTCCAGGGCAAGGTGGACGGCGTCGAGATGTCCCACGAGGCGGCGGTCGGCAAGATCGCCCAGGAAGAGATCATGTACCTCATGTCCCGCGGGCTCTCCGAGGAAGAAGCGACCTCCACCATCGTCCGGGGATTCCTCAGCGTGGACATCCCGGGGCTGCCGCCTCAGCTCAAGGCGGAGATCGACCGGGCCGTCGACCTGAGCTCGAAGGATGTGATGTAAAGGAAGGCTCGAGGAACGAGGATCGAGGCACGAGGAAAGAATGAAAAAGGATCGGGGAAGACTCTCCGGTCCTTTTTTTATTAGGCTTCATCAACCTGTGATTGATTCCCGGGAGACTCTGGGATATGACCGATCCATGATCCAGGGGCTCGCCGAACCGGTCCGCGCCATCCTTGACACCCTGAGAGAAGTGACGGGCAGGGATGTGCAGTTTGTTCGCAAGCCGGACCTGAAGTCTCTTGCCCGGATGAGGATGGCCGGGGGCGCCTCGTCCGCTCACGTGCTGTTCTATCGCGACGAACAAAATCCCCTCATCAACCACGTGATCGCCAACGAGTGCGGCCATCTGATTCGTCTGTTCGGCGCCCCGCCGAAAAAGCGTCTCGTGGCGGTTGCCAACGAGCGGACCCAGGCGCGCTACCGCGAGGAGATCCGGGAAGACATCCAGAGGCTCTCGCTGATCCACGGGCTCGATACGCTGAGGACCTTCATCCCGCTCTGGTACGAGAGCGTGGTCTTCCAGCTCACGCGGATGCCCCCCGACATCATGATCGAGCGCTGGCTTTACGAAGAGTACCCTGACATGCGCGACATTCAGCTCGCGGCCCTGCGAGAGCAGCATGAAAAAGCCGTTTCGGTGCTGTCCGGGAATATCCGCCGCATGACACCCGGGAAGATCTACGAGGTCTCCCAGGTCATGAATTATGTATTTTTCAGGCTTGCGGGAGAGCTCCTGGGGATCCGTCTCACCGGGCCTTACGAGAAAAGCCGCTACATGCTGGAAGGGGAGGAACTGGCGTCCTGGACGGCCGGACATTACAGCGAGGACCACGAGGGGGACGTGACCGTCATCGACACCTGGGCCCGTGCGCTTCAACTCTCGGAATGGTTCGAATGGCGGCGCTTCGACGAGATCTCCCAGGACCCTCTGCACTGAGCCGCCATGCCGGATGATCCGAAAAAATCTACCCGAGCGGCCTATACTCGATTCCGAAGGCTTCGGCGACAGCCCGGTACGTCACGTTGCCGCGGTGGACATTCACGCCCTTTGCGAGATCGGGATTCGATGCAAGGGCCCCCGGTATCCCGAGAGAGGCCAGCTTGACCACATAGGGAAGGGTTGCATTGGACAGGGCGGCGGTGCTTGTCCTGGGGACGGCACCGGGCATGTTGGTGACCCCGTAGTGCAGGATGCCGTCGACGAAATAGATCGGGTCCGAGTGCGTCGTCGGGCGGATGGTCTCGATGCATCCTCCCTGGTCGACGGAGACGTCGATGACGACGCTCCCCTTCGCCATGCGGGCCACCATCCGGCGCGTGACCACGCGCGGCGTTCGGGCCCCCTTGACGAGGACGGCTCCGACGAGAAGATCGGCCTCGGCGACGGCCTCCTCGACGGCGAGGGGGTCGGCGCTCCGGGTGATCAGCCGTTCATGGAGGACCTCTTCGAGATGGCGGAGCTTGTCGATGTTCATGTCCAGGACCGTGACCTCCGCCCCCATGCCAAGAGCGACCCTGGCGGCGCTCGCCCCGACGATGCCGCCACCGATGATCGTCACCCGGGCGGGCTCCACCCCTGCGACTCCGCCGAGGAGCTTCCCCGATCCCCCGTGCAGCTTCTCCAGGTAGAACGCGCCTGTCTGGACGGCAAGGCGCCCCGCCACCTCGCTCATGGGCTTCAGCAGCGGGAGCTGGCCGTCTGCGAGCTCCACCGTTTCGTAGGCGATTCCCGTCACCCCCCGTTTCAACATCTCGAGAGTCAATTCGCGTTCGGCGGCAAGGTGAAGGTAGGTGAAGAGGACAAGATCGGGCCGCAGGAAGCCATACTCCCGGGGCAGCGGTTCCTTGACCTTGACGACCAGTTCTGCGCCCCATGCATCGGATGCAGCCGGGACGATCACGGCCCCGGCGTTGCGGTAATCGGAGTCGCTGAAGCCGCTTCCCTCGCCGGCGCCCGTTTCCACGACGACCCGTTGACCCGCCTCGACGAGCCGGCTCACACCGCCCGGGGTCATGGACACCCGGTACTCCTGATCCTTGATTTCCCTGGGCACCCCGACCGTCATTGCTGAACCCTCCTTGTCCCGGGACAGTTTGCGCTTGTCGTTTACGGATTCCGAGCTTACTATAACGGGCGAAGGGAAAAAAGAAAAGCAGGGAGTCTCAACTGCTTCTTGCGAAAAAGGAATTCGTCATGGGACACCCCGAATGGTATCGCCAAACCGCTGAAGAGGCGCTCCAGGACTCGGCACCACCCCGGAGGGTTTGTCCGAAAAGGCAGCGGCCGAGAGAATCGCGTCGTACGGGCCCAACCGCCTGCCCGAGGAAAAACGGGTCAGCCGCGTCGTCATCCTCCTTCGCCAGTTCGCAAGCCCGCTGATCTACATCCTCCTCATCGCCGCGGCGGTGACCTTCGCCTTGGCCGAATACAAGGACACGATCGTCATCGCGGCCGTTCTGGTGTTCAATGCGATCATCGGGTTCATCCAGGAGAGCCGCGCCGAGGAGAGCGTTCGGGCCCTCAAGAAGATGATCGTGCCCCAGGCGCGGGTCGTGCGGGAAGGCAGGGAGAAGGAGATCAGCAGCGAACAGCTCGTGCCGGGCGACATCGTCCTCCTGGCCTCGGGCGCCAAGGTGCCGGCCGACATCCGGCTCGTGAGCGCCGTCGAGATGCGCGTCGACGAATCGCTGCTCACGGGGGAATCCGTCCCCGCGGAGAAGATGCACGACGCCATCCCGGAATCGAACCTACGCCGGGCGATCAGCGAAACATCGCCTTCATGGGGACCGTCGTCGTGAACGGCCGGGGCGTGGGCGTCGTCGTCGAGACCGGGGAGAGGACGGTGCTGGGCGGCATCGCCCACGAGATCCGGGAAACCGAGGCAGCCCAGGCGCCGCTGCAGGAAAAATTTGCCCGTTTTTCAAACCGGATCGGCCTGTATGTGCTGGCGGCGGGTGTCGTCCTCTTCGCAGTCGGCATCGCTGGTCGGGGAGCCCGTCAAGGAGATGTTCATGACCGTCGTGGCGGCCGCCGTGGCCGCCATCCCCGAGGGCCTGCCCGTGGTGCTGACCATCGCGCTGGCCGTCGGGGTGCAGCGCATGGCGGCGCGGAACGCGATCCTGCGGAAACTGCCCGCCGTGGAGACGCTGGGGAGCACGACGGTGATCTGCACGGACAAGACGGGGACCCTGACGAAAAACGAGATGACGGTCAAGGTCGTCTACGACGGGGCTCGGCCTTCGAGCTGACGGGGACCGGGTACGACCCCGCGGGCGAGATCCTCCACGAATGGATGCCGAAGTCCGAAAACGAGCGGGAGCATCTCGCCATGTGCTTCCGCGTGGGGCTTCTGTGCAATGAGTCGAGCCTCTACGCGGACGAGGGGGTCTGGCGGGTCAACGGCGACCCGACGGAAGGGGCCCTGATCGTCTCCGCAATGAAGGCGGGCCTGGAACCCGAGGAGGAAAAACGGAAATACCCGCAGATCGCCATCATCCCCTTCGAGTCGGAACGGGGATACATGGCGACCCTTCACCGCTACGGGGACGAAAAGTATATCTTCATCAAGGGAGCGCCCGAAAAGATCCTGGAGCTCTGCGTCAACTGCATGGAAACGGACAGCCTGCGGACGGAGGAGATTCTCAAGATATCGGACCGGTTCGCCTCCGACGGGATGCGCGTGCTGGCCATGGCCTACAAGAAAGCGCCCGAGGACCTGGCGCAACTGCGGCACCAGGACGTGGAGCACGACCTCACCCTGGCCGGCATACAGGCCATGATCGACCCGCCCCGCGAGGAGGCGGTGGATGCCGTAAAGGGGTGCAGGCGGGCGGGCATTCGCGTCATCATGATCACAGGCGACCACCCGACGACGGCCCTGGCCATCGCGAAGATGGTCGGGATCGACACGGAAGGCGGCCGGGTGATCACGGGCCGGGAGATCGAGGAGATGACGGACGAGGACCTCTTCACCCGCGTAAAAAAGGTTTCCGTCTACGCACGCGTGGCCCCCCACCACAAGCTGCGGATCGTCAGGCAGCTGATGGACCACGGGGAGATCGTGGCCGTCACGGGCGACGGCGTCAACGATGCGCCGGCCCTGCGGGCCGCCCACCTCGGGGTTGCCATGGGCCGCAAGGGGACGGACGTGGCCAAGGAGGCCTCGGACATGGTCGTCACCGACGACAACTTCGCGGCCATCTTCCATGCCGTGAGGGAAGGACGCATCGTCTTCGAAAACATCCGCAAGGTCGTCTTTTTCCTGATCCCGACAGGCGTGGCCGCCATCGGCTCCATCATCGGCTGCCTCCTGCTGGGGATCCCCATTCCCTACACCGCGTCGCAGCTGCTCTGGATCAATCTGGTCACGAACGGCTTCCAGGTCATTGCGCTGACCTTCGAGCCGGGGGACCGCGAGGTGGTCAACCGGCCGCCCCTGGACCCCTCCGAAGGGATCATGTCGAGAGTGCTCGTGCAGCGTACCGTCATCGTGGGGCTTCTCATATCGGCGGGTGTCGTGATCAAGTTTGCCTACTCGCTCCAGGCCGGAATGTCGCTGGAAAAGGCACGGACCATCGCGATGACCACCATGGTCTTCTTCCAGTTCTTCCAGGCCTGGAACAGCCGCTCGGAGACGAAGTCCATCTTCCAGATCGGGCTTTTCACCAACCCCTACCTGGCCTACGGGCTTGCGGCCTCCGTGATGGCTCACCTGGCCGCGATCTACGCGCCGCCCTTCCAGTGGCTCCTGTCCACGGAGCCCGTCTCTGGAATGGAGTGGCTGCTGATCGTGGCGATGTCCCTGTCCGTCATGGTCATCGTGGAGGTCGACAAGTGGATGCGATTCAAGCAAGAGCCGGTTCGCCGGACAGAGAGGTGAAAGTGCACATGAAACGATGCCATGCCTGCGGAAAAGAGCTTCAGATCGAAAGGAAGGTGGGACGCTCCGAGATGCTGTCCCCACTGCGGGGCGGACCTGCATGTCTGCCTGAACTGCCTGTTCTTCAGCCCCGGGGACTACAACCAGTGCCGGGAACCCCAGGCCGAGCGCGTTGTCGAGAAAAGCGGAGCAACTTCTGCGACTACTTCTGTGTTCATCGACGATGCGGCCCGGGAACGGGCAGGCGTCGAAGAAGGATGACGCCCGCAGCCGTCTCGACGACCTGTTCAAGAAATAGCCGTCACGGCGCAAGCCCGATACGGCCGGCTCAGCAAGGTTCCCGAAGGGGATCTGCCCGACCCTTGATCTGCCCCTACAGGCGGAACGCCTGATGACCGTGGTAAGACTCCGGCCTGCTCATCGAAACGTTCCCCTCATCCAGATATTCGTCGTATCCCGTCATCCGGTCGATGATCCCGTCGGGGGTGATCTCGACGATCCTGTCGGCAACCGTTGATACCAGTTGATAGTCATGGGAGCAGAAGAGAATCACTCCCGGAAAGGCGATCAGCCCGTCGTTCAGGGCGATGATGGATTCCAGGTCCAGGTGGTTGGTCGGCTCGTCGAGGATGAGGGCGTTGGCGCCGGAGAGCATCATCCTGGAGAGCATGCATCGGACCCGCTCCCCGCCCGAGAGGACTGAGGCCTTCTTCAACGCCTCTTCACCGGAGAAGAGCATCTTCCCGAGAAACCCCCTGGCGAAGGTCTCCCCCTCGGTTTCGGGGCAGAACTGGCCGAGCCACTCGACAAGGCTCAGGTCGTTATTGAAAAAGCCGCTGTTTTCCTTGGGGAAATAGGAGTGGCTGATGGTGACCCCCCAGCGGAAGCTTCCGCTGTCCGGCTCCAGTTCACCGGCGAGGATCTGGAAGAGGGTGGTCTTCGCCAGGCTGTCTTCCCCCACAAAGGCGATTTTGCCTCCCCGGTTGACGTTGAGGGTGATGTTGTTCAGGACGGCAACCCCGTCGATCTTCTTGGAGAGGTCGCGGATCTCCAGAATGACATCGCCGCAGGGCCGCTCGGGCTTGAAGGCGATGAACGGATATTTGCGCGACGAGACCGGCATGTCCTCGAGGGTCAGTTTCTCCAGGAGGTTTTTCCTGGCGGTGGCCTGCTTGGCCTTGGAGGCGTTGGCGCTGAAACGCTGGATGAACTGTTTCAGTTCCTCGGCCTTGGCGGCGATCTTCTTGTTGTCGTTCTGTCGTTGTTTCAGATGGAGCTGGCTCGTCTGGTACCAGAAGTCGTAGTTTCCCGTATACACCTGGATGCGCCCGAAGTCGATATCCGCCACGTGGGTGCAGACCTGGTTCAGGAAGTGGCGGTCGTGGGAGACGATGATGACCGTGTTCTGGAAACGGGAGAGGAAATCCTCGAGCCAGGCGATGGACTTGAGGTTCAGCTGGTTGGTCGGTTCGTCCAGCAGCAGGACATCCGGGTTGCCGAAGAGTGCCTTGGCGAGCAGAACCCTGACCTTGTCGGCCCCGTCGAGTTCTTTCATCCTCTTTTTGCGCAGCTCCTCCGATATGCCAAGACCGCTCAAGAGCACCGCCGCCTCGGATTCCGCTTCATAGCCGTTGATCTCGCCGAATTCGGCCTCCAGCGCCCCGCAGCGGATGCCGTCCTCCTCCGAGAACTCGGTCTTGGCGTAGATCGCTTCCCGCTCGGCCATCAACGCGTAGAGCCGCTCATGACCCCGGATGACGGTGTTGAAGACCGTTTCCTCGTCATAGGCGAATTGATCCTGGCTCAGGACCGCTATCCTCTCCCCGGGACCGACGGAGACCGTTCCCTGGTCCGGCTCGAGCTCGCCTGCGAGAATCTTCAGGAAGGTCGATTTTCCGGAGCCGTTGGCGCCGATCAGTCCGTAGCAGTTTCCCGGCGTGAACTTGATGTTGACGTCTTTGAAGATCACCCTCTTGCCGTAGGAGAGGGCCACGTTCGATGCGATGATCATGTTATTTATCCCTTACAAAAAAAGCTCCCCCTGCGACGGGGGAGCTTTTTCGTGCACAATGAGGTTCAGGTCTTACAGCTTGCGAACGTTCGCTGCAGCCGGACCCTTGGGGCCTGCGACCACTTCGAAGCTTACGCGTTCACCCTCGGCCAGCGATTTGAAACCATCGGCCTGGATGGCGGAATGATGAACGAAAACGTCCTTGCCACCGTCCTGCTCGATAAAGCCAAATCCCTTTGAATCATTGAACCACTTTACTTTTCCTTCAGGCATCGTAACTACTCCTTTTTTGAATGGGGCTCCTCCAGGGAACCGTATAATAATTTCGCCGAACGATTCGGCTGGCAGACCTTTTTGCAACAAAAAAAACGCACATTCCATGATTTCGGTCTGTGCGGTCGACTTCTCTGTAATTTGGCAACTACAAACAGGTACTGCACATCAACTTGGCAGACACAATATACGAGCTTTCAAGCAAATGCAAGCTTTTTTTACTGCAGGTTCAGCTTTTTCATCTCCTCCGCGAAGACGTCGTAAGCGGGTTTGCCGAAGAGGACGAAGCGGACCCTTTCGATATCGGGATGTTCCTTCAGGTAGTCGATGGCCGTCTTCAGGGCGATGCGGGCGGCCTCGGAAACCGGGTAGCCATAGGCGCCCGTGCTGATGGCCGGGAAGGAGAGGCTCTTGAGCCCTTTCTTCGATGCAAGCTTCAGACTCTCCAGGTAGGCGCTCTTGAGAAGCTCCGACTCGTTTCGGCCCCCGCCGCTGTATACGGGCCCCACGGTATGGATGACGTATTTCGCTTTCAGGTTGCCGCCCGTCGTGATGACGGCCTGGCCCGCGGGGCAATAGCCGATCTTCCTGCATGCCTCCATGATCGCCGGGCCGCCGGCCCTGTGGATCGCCCCGTCCACGCCCCCTCCGCCCTTCAGGCCCGAATTGGCCGCGTTCACGATGGCATCGGTCTCTTCCCGGGTGATATCCCCCTCGACGATCGATAGTGTGGCATTGCCGATCTTGACGTCCATCAGGCAACCCTCCCTCCATTGAGGTAGCCTCTGATCAGAAGGTAACAGGTATCAGGTGACAGGTAACAGGTGAAGAAATATCCTGACACCTGTCACCTGTCACCTGTCACCTTCACGGGGAATCCTTCCCCGTAAACGAGCATCCGGTAGGTTTTCCCGATGCGGTCCCAGTTCTCCTCGCGATCCATGGACCAGTAGCGGCCGATGACGGAGACGACCCGGCCCAGGTTCATCTCCCCGCACTTGTCCTCGATTTGCTTCACGTAGTTGGCCCCGCTCTCGGGCATCTCTCCGCGGCGCCCGAGCATGGCGTGGATGTACATCTCGCCGACACCTTCCTTCTTCGCCATGTCCATGAGGGCGATCAGGTGGTTCATCATGCCGTGGGAGCTGAAGAAGGACACGATCCCCATGAGGTGCAGGGCCGACCCTCGTTTGCGGGCTTCGGCCATCGCGTTGCGAAACGCCTTGTTCGAGAAGAACTCCCCGCTTTCGATGGCCCGGTCGATTTTCAGCCGGTCGGACCAGACCCGCCGGCCTGCGCCGATGTGGAGATGCCCCGCCTCGGAATTGCCGACGGTTCCTGCAGGGAGCCCCACCGATTCGCCGGCGGCGGCCAGCGATGCGAACGGGTACAAACTCCGCAGGCGGTCCATGGTCGGCGTGTTTGCCCGGGCGATGAGATTTCCCTGCGGCTCGGGGTTGTGGCCCCAGCCGTCGAGGATGAGGACAACGAGACGCCGGGTGGGCTTCGGCGGCTTGCTTTTCAGCAGCGAGCGGCCCTCCATGCATCCCGGCGCATCGATCCCGAAGAGCTCGAGGATGGTGGGTGCCACGTCGGTCAGTTCGCCTTCCCTGCGGATCTCCAGGGGAGCACCGTCGGTCACGATGACAAGCGGCACCGGGCTCGAGGTATGTCCCGTGTCGACGATGCCGTCGGGGTAGAGCCACCGCTCCACCGTACCGTGGTCGGCCGTGACGAGGACCGGGACCCCGGACTTGCGCGCCTCGTCAATGACGCGGCCCATCGCGAGGTCGACCGCTTCCACGGCACGGATCACGGCGGCTTCGTTTTCGATGTGGCCGACGACGTCCACGTTGGCGAAGTTCGTCAGGATAAAATCGTGCCGGCCTTCCCGGATCTCGCGGATCGTGGTGTCGGCCACTTCGCCCACGGACATCTCCGGGGCCTCATCGAAGAGCTTTACGTCCTTTCGCGTCGGCACGATGATGCGGTCCTCGCCGGGGAAGGGGTCCTTTCGCTTGCCGCTCAGGAAATAGGTCACGTGAAAGGCCTTTTCGGCTTCGGTGATCTTCACCTGGCGGATGCCGCGGCGGGAGAGGACCTCGCTCAGGGTGTCTTCCAGGTCCTCCTCGGGCGGGAAGGCGACTTCGGCCCGGAGGTCCTTCGAGTACTCGATCATGGTGGTGTAGTGAAGGCCGAGCGGCCCTGCGGTGGGGAACTCGTGAAAATCGTCTTCGACGAGGCTCCGCGAGAGCTCCACCTCGCGCTCTCCGCGGATGTTGTAGAAGATCACCACGTCCCCCGGCTTGATCCGTCCGACGGGTTTCCCCGACGGGTCGGCGAGCACCAGGGGGTTGAGCGTTTCGTCGTCCTCTCCGCGGCGGTAGGCATCTCGCACCGCCTGGGACAGGGTATTGGGAAAGAGTGTTTCCATGGCATCCTTTCGTTTCCGTACGATAGCGGCAACCGCCTGGCGAGGGGTCTCGAAAGGCCCATCTCTTCCGCGGTGCCGGCCCATCATACTGGAAAACAGGTCCGCGGTCAAAGGGACCTTTTCGGTTGCAAAGGGGGAGTCGAAGTGATAAAAATCACTCGAAAAAGCGGGATTTACGCGTGGTATGAGGAAGTCAGCCTGGGAGAAAACCCAGGAAGAGTTATTGCAGGAACGGGCCGAGATTCTCGGCAGGGCGGGCGAGGCGCTCTCTGCCGCGCTTTCCGATCTCGAGAAAATAGGACGTTCCATCACCGAGAGGTTCCGTGAGGCCGGTGAGTACCCGGGACCGGAGACTCTGACGGAGATCAACGGGGAAATCCGGCACTACAACCGCGCCCGCGAATACGCGCAGCTTCGTTACTATTACCTCATCGTCACCAGGGAGGCCATGGGGATCCGTCGCCACAAGACGGTCGAAGAAGTCTACAAAATCCCTCCCAAGAAGAAGTATCTATAATCCCCCATGGATCGTTACGCCAAGCAAAGAAAAAAGATGGTCGACTCCCAGATCCGCTCGCGAGGCGTCCGGGACGAGCGCGTCCTGCGGGCCATGGAGAAAATCCCCCGTCATCTCTTCATCGACGAGGGGCTCATCGACCAGGCCTACAACGACAACCCGCTGCCCATCGGCGAGAAGCAGACCATCTCGCAGCCCTACATCGTGGCGCTCATGACGGAAGCCCTGGAGCTCAAGGGCCGCGACAAGGTCCTGGAGCTCGGTACCGGATCGGGCTACGAGGCGGCCATCCTGGCGGAGCTGGCAGACCGGGTGTTCACCATTGAGCGAATCGCCTCTCTGGCCCAGAAGGCAAGAAAATTGCTTGAGTCCCTGAATTACTACAACGTGGTGATCCGGGTGGGAGACGGGACGTACGGGTGGCGCGAGGAATCCCCTTTCGATGCCATCGCGGTTTCGGCGGGCTCGCCGTCGATACCCCGGATGCTGGTGGAGCAGCTGGCCATAGGAGGGCGTCTCGTGATCCCCGTCGGGAGCCGCTATTCGCAGAGCCTGATCAAGCTGACCCGCCTCTCCGAGAATCCGGACGATGTGAAAAGAGAGGACCTCGGCGGATGCCGGTTTGTGAACCTGATCGGGGAGCATGGCTGGAAGGTAGAACAGTAATAGGGCAGAACGGTATGAGGAACTTAATCTCAGCTTCTTACCCTCTGCCTTTTGGGAGATCGTAATCGAACAGATGAAGTCCTATCTCGAACATATCGAAAATCCTCCTGTTTGCCTTGCTCAGCGTATTTCTTTTTTCCTGTTCCATCCAGATCGTCGATCGGGGCAGCGTAAAGTCATCCGAACGGATGCGCGGCGTGTACCACCGGGTCAAGCCCGGGGAGACGCTCTGGCGGATCTCGAAGGCCTACAACGTCGATCTCCAGGAGCTGGCAGAGATCAACAACATCACCGATGCCTCCCGCATCAGTGCGGGCAACGTCGTCTTCATTCCGGATGTACCCCAGGTCATCGATCTGCCCCCGGTGAAACCCCCTGTCGAGACCCGGCCTGCGGCCGTGAAGCCGCCGGAAAAACCGGTGACGGCAAAGGCGGAACCGGAGGCGGGACGGGCAGGACCCGAAGCGGCAGGCGCCGCCGCCGGAGCTGTGTCTGCCGGGGGGAAAAGCAAGGTGAAAGAGGAGAGCATTACGGACCGGGCGCCGGCCGCAAAGCCGGAAAGAAGCCCGGCGTCGGCAAAACCCCCGGAGAAGACCGACGGCCAGGCCTGTCGAGACGCCCGAGAAAGCGGATCCCGGAAAGACCCAGGTAGCCATGAAGCCGCCGGCGCCGCCCCCGCCGGTCAAGACCCCCGACACGGGCCTGAAAGAGAGGGCCGCCGTATCGCCCCCGCCGAAGAAGCCCGAGCCGCCTCCCAGGGCCGAAGAGCCCCAGGGTCAGATCAAGGTTGACAAGGGCCGTTTCGTGTGGCCCCTGAAGGGCCCCGTGATCACCCGATTCGGCATTCAGCCCAGCGGGATGAAGTACAACGGGATCAAGATCGCCGCGAAGGAGGGGGCGCCTGTCCAGGCGGCAGCGGCCGGGACGATCATCTATGCCTCTTATGTCAAGGGGTACGGCGACACCGTCATCGTGAAGCACGACGAAAACTACACGACCGTCTATGCCTACCTGAAAGGCAGCGTTGCGAAAAAAGATGACCGTGTGAAGAAGGGGGAAAAGATCGCCTCCGTGGGACCGTCCGAGGAGCCGGGCGGCGAGCCCTATCTTTATTTTGAAATCAGGGAGAGGAACAAGGCACGCAACCCGCAGTTTTTCCTGCCCTGAAGGACAGGGTATCAGGGTGCTAGGGTGTAGGGTACCAGAGTACAGAGTGAATTCCCATATCGGGCTACAATTGACGAAAGCCTCTCAAGATGCCTATACTAAACCGTGAGAGACACATCTGCAATAAATCCAAAGACTGGAAAAACGAACCCATGACCACTGAATGCCTGCTTTGAGCAGGGACCCATACGGCCGCCCAGTGAGGCGAGGAGTCTCCTGATCCGGCCGACCCGGAATTGCCCCTGGAACAAGTGCGCCTTCTGCCATACCTACAGGGACACCCGCTTCCAGCTGCGCCCCGTCGAGGAGATCAAGAAGGATATCGATTCCGTCCGCGACATGGCGGACGCGATCGGGGAGCTTTCCTGGAAGCTCGGCCAGGGCGGGAAGGTCAATGACGCCGTCGTCTCCCAGGTCTTCGGAGATGACGCTCGGTTCAACGATGCTGTTCAGGCACGTGGCGGCCTGGCTTTACTTCGGCGGTCAGACGGCCTTCCTCCAGGATGCCGACACGCTGATCATGAAGACCGACGACCTCCTCGAAGTGCTGCGCTACCTGAAGGAAAAATTTCCCGATATCAGCCGCATCACCTCCTATTGCCGGTCCAAGACGGCCAGACACAAATCGGTGGAGGATCTCAGGCGCATCCGCGAGGCCGGCCTGGTCCGGATCCACGTCGGACTCGAGTCGGGCAGTGACGCCGTTCTCAAGTTCATCCGCAAGGGGGCGACTGCGGCGGACCACATCGAAGGGGGACAGCACCTCGTGGCGGCGGGGATCTCGCTTTGCGAATATGTCATGCCCGGGCTCGGAGGACAACTCTGGTCGCGCGAGCACGCCGTCGAGACGGCCCGGGTCCTCAATGAAATCAAGCCCGATCACATACGGCTGCGCACCCTTTCGGTCCGCCGGGGGACGGCCCTCTACGAGATGATGCAACAGGGCGAGTTCCACCCCATCGGCGACGAGGAAATCCTCAAGGAAATCCGCCTCTTCATAGAACACCTCGACGGGATCGAGAGCCGCATTGTGAGCGATCACATCCTGAATCTTCTGGAAGAGCTGGAGGGAAAGCTGCCGGAAGACAAGGAGAAGTTCCTGGGAATCATCGACCGTTATTTCTCGATGGCCGAAGAGGACCGCCTCATCTTCCGCCTGGGCCGTCGGCGCGGGATTTACCGGTCCCTTGACGATCTATCTGAGCCAAACACCTACCTGCAGCTCAAGGAGGGGGTCGAGCGCTACCAGCGGGAAGAGCCGGGAAAGCTCGACAGGGACCTCGACCGCATCCGGCAGAATTTTATCTGAGGGCGTCCCCGTTGCCGCCGGAAGGAACCCTCCGGCTGTCTGCAGTACATCGCCAGCCCGTAACTATCCGGAATGACTTGAAATGCATTCCGGACCAGCCAGAATGCACCCTTGATCCCACCCCGCCGGGTCGATTTAAATTGACTTTTCAGGCGAATTCGTTTATGATTCGCAGGCTATTGGAGTGCCATAGAGGTGAATCCAAGAGAGGTGGTAACGGGGTAATGTTCAAGGTAGGCGAATTGGCGGTTTATCCAGCGCAGGGAGTCGGCCTTATCGAGGCAATCGAAGACAGAGAGATCATGGGGGCCTGGCAGAAGTTTTACGTGATGAAGATCCTTGGCAACGGCATGAAGATCATGATTCCCACCGACACGGCCCGGACCATCGGGCTGCGGGAACTGATCACTTCCAAGGAGATTCCCAGGATATACGAGATTCTGCGGACCCGCGACGTCACGATCGACAAGCAGGCATGGAACAAGCGTTATCGCGAGTACCTGGAGAAGATCAAGACGGGAAGCGTCTACGAGATTGCCAAGGTCCTGAGGGACCTCTTCATCCTCAAGCACGGAAAGGACCTGTCCTTCGGCGAGAGGAAGATGATGGATACAGCGAAGCACTTGTTGATCAAGGAGATCTCGATCGCCAGCCGGGCGGCGGAGGCAAAGGTCGAAGCCGAGATCAATGCCATGTTCCCCGTTCAGTGAGCGGTGACGACAGAAAACATACCGCACGAAAGCTCTGAGAACTCACGGCGCCGTAGTCCGTTTTACCATAAGGCGCTCCTTCTCCAGGGGAAGGGGAGTCTTATTCGTTTTGGCTTGTTGCGCCGTATACGGGAATGGATGAACGGAGATTTCCGGGGCTTTTTCAATGCCGCTGCGACAGGGTTCTTTGAAAACGGTTGCACGCGCAGGTTCCCGCAGACGTGTCGTGAGCTGCGAAGGGTGTTGCGGGTAGCGAGCATCATAAAGGATAAAACCGAACCTTGAGT
The DNA here is from genome assembly GCA_963810965.1 of uncultured delta proteobacterium. GTDB lineage: Bacteria > Desulfobacterota > Syntrophia > Syntrophales > UBA2192 > UBA2192. The sequence goes on from CAWEPT010000002.1 coordinate 63,165, forward strand.
TTCTGAATTCCCGGCCCCAGGCGCCGGGAATTTTAAAATCTGGACAGGAAAATAATTTAGAAAGGAGGGAGTCTATTTGCTTATCCGTTCGTTGCTCATTCTCGCCTGCTCGATCAGCGGATATTTTATCGCATTTAAGTATTTGGCTTCATATCAGTTTTCATTAATCGGTCTTTTACTGGGCTTTATTGCCGCCGTCATCGTTATCCAGATCGAGCAGATCATCCGGAAGATTTCGCTCCGGATCATTTTAGGGGGTGTCATCGGGACGATCATCGGTCTCCTGATCGCCATCCTGCTTTCCTACGGGCTGAGTTTCGTCAGCATCTGGGAGAAGCAGGAGATCGTTCCCTGGGCGTACGCCCTGATGGCCTGCATCCTCGGCTACCTCGGACTCGTCATCGGTTCCAAGAAGAGCGAGGAGATCTCGCTTCCGTCCTTCGGGCCCTTCAAGGGGTTCAGGGGCGTGTCGGACTACCGGATCCTCGATACGAGCGTCATCATCGACGGCCGGATCGCCGACATCTGCGATACGGGGTTCATGGAGGGCAACCTCATCGTCCCGAGGTTCATCCTGGATGAGCTCCAGCACATCGCCGACTCTTCGGATTCCATGAAACGATCGCGGGGGAGACGGGGGCTCGACATCCTCAACCGGATGCAGAAAATCCACAGCATCAACATCGAAATCGTGGATCAGGACTTCCCGAAAATCAAAGGGGTCGATGCGAAGCTCGTCGCCCTGGCGAAGAAGATGAACGGGAAGATCATCACCAATGACTTCAACCTCAACAAGGTGGCGGAGCTGCAGGGCATCAAGATCCTCAATGTCAACGAGCTTGCCAATGCCCTGAAGCCGGTCGTGCTGCCGGGCGAGTTGATGGTTGTGAAAGTCATCAAGGAAGGCAAGGAACACGGACAGGGGGTGGCCTACCTCGATGACGGGACCATGGTCATCGTCGATCATGCCAGCAGGCATCTCAACGAGACCGTGGAGGTTGCCGTGACCAGCGTCCTGCAGACCACGGCGGGGAGGATGATCTTCACGGAGATGAAGGCCGTCGTGCACGACAAGAAAGTTCACACCATCGAAGCCCTGTAATCTGCGTCGGAAAAGAGCCCGGGAGGCCAAAGGATCCCGGGCTTTTCTTTTAGTGAAACGCTCAACCCCCGGAAATCCACAGAGGGAAAGCCATGCGGACGGTGGCCATCATCCCGGCAGCCGGCTCGGGAAACCGGATGAACCGCGATGTGTCCAAGCAGTATCTGACGCTTGCGGGCAAGCCCATCCTGGTTTGCACGCTGGAGGTATTTGAGGCCTGCCCGCTCGTGGACGCCCTGCTTGTCGTCGTGCCCTCGCAGGACGTGGAATCGGTGCGCACCGACATTCTGGCCCCCTGGAATCTGAAAAAGGTGGCCGGAATCATTCCCGGCGGGAAAGAGCGACAGGACTCCGTCCGGGCGGGGATCGAGGCCCTCGACGGGGACGCGGAGCTCGTGATCATTCACGATGCCGTCCGGCCGTTCATTACTGTCGGGCTGATCGAGAGCTGTATCCGCGCTGCCGCGGCGGAAGGCGCCGCAACCGTCGGGGTGCCGGTGAAGGACACCGTCAAGGAGGTCGGGCCCGACGGCCGGATTTTGCGGACCTGTGACCGGAGCCTGTTGTGGCTCACCCAGACGCCCCAGGTCTTCCGTCGGGACATCATCGAGAACGCACACCGTGCCGCCGTCCGTGACGGATTCAGAGGGACCGATGACACCTCGCTTGTGGAGCGCCTGGGAATCGCCGTCCGGATGATCCGGGGTGACTACGGCAATATCAAGATCACGACCCCGGAGGATCTGATTCTGGCGGAAGCCTTGCTGGCCGGGAGGAGGGAATCGCGATGAGGATCGGATTCGGGTATGACAGTCACCGCTTCTCCGAAGGCCGCCGGCTGATCCTCGGCGGGGTGGAGGTGAACTACGAGAAGGGGCTGCTGGGGCATTCCGATGCCGACGCCCTGATCCATGCCATCGTGGATGCCATCCTCGGGGCCCTGGGGGAAGGGGACATCGGCAGGCACTTCCCGGACACGGATCCGAATCTCAAGGGCATATCCAGCCTCGTCATGCTCAAGCGCGTGGCCGACCTTGCCGTTCAGCGCGGGTATTACGTCAACAACATAGACTCGACGGTCATCCTGGAGAAGCCCCGGCTTTCCCCCTCCATCGAGGAGATGCGCCGCAACATCGCCCGGGTCCTCGGGACGGACTCCTCCCGCGTCAACGTGAAGGCCAAGACGAACGAAAAGATGGGCTTCATCGGGCGGGGCGAGGGCATCGCGGCCTTTGCCGTCGTGACCCTCGGGAGGGCAGACGCGGACAGCGTCGCCTAAGAAAAAACACTACCCTGATCTCCCTCTCCCTTGAGGGCAGAGCGGTGTCGTGAGCTTGTCGAACGGGGTCGGGGTGAGGGTGAATGAAAAAACGGGGGAGCCGGAATCGGCTCCCCCGTTCTGCGTCAACAGCTCTTGAATCGTGTCCCTTACAGCGGGATGTTGTTGTGCTTCTTGTCGGGCAGGCTCTGCTCCTTGTCCTTGTAGGCCTCGAGAAGGGCCGCCACGCGTTTGCGCGTCTCGCGGGGGGCGATGACCTCCTCGATGATGCCCATCTTCGCCGCGAAGTAGGGGTTGTTGAACTGCTCCTCGTAGGCGGCGATCAGCTCGGCCCGCTTGGCTTCGGGGTCCGCGGCCGTGGTGATCTCCCGGCGGTAGACGATGTTGCAGGCACCGGCGGCGCCCATGACGGCGATTTCGGCGGACGGCCAGGCCATGACGTAGTCGGCGCCCAGCTGCTTGCTGCACATGCCGATGTAGGCTCCGCCGTAATCCTTGCGGGTCACGACGGTGAACTTGGGCACCGTGGCCTCGGAGTAGGCGTGCAGGAGCTTCGCGCCGTGGCTGATGATGCCGTTCCACTCCTGGTGCGTGCCGGGCATGTAGCCGGGAACGTCGGCAAAGGTGAGCAGCGGGATGTTGAAGGCGTCGCAGAAGCGGATGAAGCGCGAGGCCTTGTCGGAGGCGTTCACGTCGAGAACGCCGCCGCCGAAACTCGGATTGTTGGCGATGACGCCCACGGTCTGGCCCATGACGCGGATGAAGCAGACAAACATGTTCTTCGCCCAGTTGGCGTGGGGCTCGAAGAAGACGCCGCCATCGGCCACGGTGGCGACAAGCTTCTTCATGTCGTAGCCGCGGGTGGCGCGGTCGGGGATGATCTTGTCGAGCTCGGGGCACTCGCGGTCGGGGGTGTCCGTGGTGGCCACGACCGGCGGCATCTCGTGGCAGTTGTCGGGCAGATAGCTGAGAAGGTCCTTGATCTGCTGGATGCAGTCCTCGTCGCTCTCCGCGACGAAATGGCATACGCCGCTCTTGGATGGCGTGGGCCATGGGGCCGCCCAGGTCGTCGTGGGTCACTTCCTCGCCGATGACCGCCTTGATGACATCGGGGCCCGTGATGTACATGTAGCTCTTGCCCTTGATCATGAAGACCCAGTCGGTGAGCGCAGGCGAATAGACGGCGCCTCCCGCCGTGGGGCCCATGATGGCCGTGATCTGGGGGATGTAGCCCGAGCAGATCGTGTTGCGGTAGAAGATCCCGCCGTAACCTTCCAGGGCGGGCACGCCTTCCTGGATGCGGGCGCCGCCGGAGTCGTTCATCGCGATGAAGGGCTTCTTGGCGTCCTTGGCCATGTCCATGACCTTCCAGATCTTGCGGGCGTGCATCTCGCCGAGGCTCCCGCCGGCGCTGGTGAAGTCCTGGGCGGCGGCGAAGACGGTGCGCCCGTTCACGTTGCCGAAGCCGCAGACGACGGCGTCGGCGTTGATCTGCTTGTCGCCGAGGCCGAAGAGGGTGGAGCGCTTCTCGACGAAGAGCTGCACTTCCTGGAACGTTCCCGCGTCGTAGAACTTCAGAAGCCGCTCACGGGCCGTCATCTTGCCCGATTCGTGCTGCTTCTTGATGGCGGCATCGCCGCCCTGGGTCATCAGTTTCTCGCGTTTTGCTTCAAATGCCTTGATTCTGTCTTCTGTCAGTCCCATGTCTCTGTTACTCCCTGTCTCTTTAGTGGTCGAAAACTCGACGTTTCCATCTCTCTGTAAACCCGCCGCGTGATATCATTTCTCGCTGTTTTTTTCAATACAAAAGAGAGGAAATCCTCCTTGATTTAGGACGACACCTGGGCTATAAAACCCATGCCCGCAACCTCGACTCCAAGGGGGTGCGCAAACGGTCCCCCAACGAACCCTCCAGAGGTGAAAGAATGAAATATATCGATGAGATGGATCTGAAAGGGAAACGGGTGCTGTTCCGGTTCGACTTCAACGTCCCCCTCGACGGAAACCAGAACATCACCGACGACACGCGAATCCGTTCCGTACTGCCCACCATCAACTACGCCCTCGATGAAAACGCCAAGATCGTCATCGCCTCCCACCTGGGCAGGCCGAAAGGCAAGTTCGTCCGAAAAGCTGAGCCTGGCCCCCGTGGCCAAGAGGCTCTCGCGCCTGCTCGGCAAGAACGTGACCCTGACGAAGGACGTCATCGGGCCTGAGGTCAAGAAAACCGTCGATGCCATGAAACCGGGCGACATTGTCATGCTCGAGAACCTGAGGTTCGATGCCAGGGAGGAGAAAAACGACGAGGAATTCTCCAGGGAACTGGCGAGCCTCGCCGATGTCTACATCGACGACGCCTTCGGCAATGCGCACCGCAGCCACGCTTCGAATGTAGGGATCACGAAGTTCGTCCCGTCATGCGGGGCCGGGTTCCTCATGAAGAAGGAGCTGACCTACTTCACCAAGGCCCTCGAAAAACCGGCGCGACCGCTTGTGGCCATCGTCGGGGGCTCCAAGGTGTCGGGCAAGCTCGAGGCCATGGCGAACCTGATCAAGCGGGTCAACAAGATGGTCATCGGCGGCGGGATGGCCTTTACCTTCCTGAAAGCACAGGGCGTTGAAGTCGGGAAATCCATCGTCGAGCCGGAACTCATCGACAAGGCCACGGAAGTTCTGGAAACGGCGAAAAAACTGGGCGTGAAGGTCTACCTGCCCGTCGACTGCGTCATCGCGGAAAGCAAGGACCCCGAGGCGGAGACCAAGATCGTCCCCATACAGGAAATCAACTCGCAGTGGATGGGGCTCGACATCGGGCCTGCCACGATCACCCTCTTCACGGAGGCCCTGAACAACGCGAAGACCATCGTCTGGAACGGCCCCATGGGCGTGTTCGAGATCGACGCCTTCAGCCGCGGGACGTCGGCGCTGGCCCACAGCGTGGCCAACTCCTACGCACTCTCCATTGTCGGGGGCGGCGATACGGACGTGGCCATCGACAAGGCGGGCGAGCGCGACAACATGTCCTACATCTCCACGGGCGGCGGCGCCTTCCTGGAATTGCTGGAGGGCAAGGAGCTTCCCGCCGTCAAGGCGCTCAAAACCTGCAAATGATCCTCTGACGAGGCGTTCGCAAGGGAGCAGAAGAGCCCCTTCTGCTCCCTTTTTTTATCGATTCCGCATTTCTTCCATTTTCAGGGAGCTGTTTTTTTTGGTACATGGCGTGAAGACCATGAGAAACATCAAACTCATCATCGAATACGACGGGACCGCCTACAACGGCTGGCAGCGGCAGGCCGATGTCCTCACCATCCAGCAGGTGATGGAGGACACCCTTTCCAGGATCGTCAACGACAGGACGGTCCTCATTGCCTCGAGCCGGACCGACACGGGGGTTCATGCCCTGAACCAGGTGGCGAATTTCCGCACGGCCTCGCAGCTCCCCCTTCGGAATCTCCAAATGGGCGCAAACAGCCTTCTCCCCCCGGATATCGTGGTGAAGGAAGTGAGCGAGGTGCCCTGGGAATTCCACTCGCGGTATCACGCCCGCAGCAAGATCTACCATTACCGGATCTTCAACAGCCCCGTCCGGACGGCGCTCGGCAGGGGCATCTGCTGGCATGTCCGTCACCCCCTCGACCTCGAGGCCATGAGACGGGCGGCACAGCACCTTCTGGGCACCCATGACTTCAACTCCTTCTGTGCGGCCCAGTGCGAGGTGGAGGACCGGGTGAGGGCCGTCATGGACGTTTCCCTCGACCGGGAAGAACCGGGGATGATCGTCTTCCGGATCGAGGCGGGCGGATTTCTGCGCCACATGGTCCGAAACATCGTGGGGACCCTCGTCGATATCGGCACGGGCAGGATTTCCGAAGAAGACATGGTCCCCATCATCGAGGCGAAGGACCGCAGGAGGGCCGGGCAGGCGGCCCCTGCCCGGGGGCTCTGCCTCATGGAGGTGAAATACGAATGAGAATTCTCGTCATGGGTCACAAGGGCATGCTGGGCAGCGACCTCATGGACGTCCTGGGCAGGGACCACGAGGTCAGCGGTGTCGATGTGGGGGAATTCGACATCACATCGGCCCCGGACTGCCTGCGGGTCGTCGGGGAGTTCAAGCCCGAGGTGATCGTGAATGCCGCGGCCTATACCGACGTGGACGGCTGCGAGACGAACCGGGACGCCTGCTTTGCCGTCAATGCCGAGGGCGTGCGCAACATCGCTTGTGCCTGCAAGGACAGCGGCGCGAAGATCGTTCATTACAGCACCGACTACGTCTTCGACGGGACGAAGGGGGAGCCCTACCTCGAGGACGATCCCTGCCGGCCCATCAATGCCTATGGCGCCTCCAAGCGCAAGGGCGAGCAGGTTCTGATCGAGACGGCGGAAAACCACGTGCTCATCCGCACGGCATGGCTCTATGGCCGCCAGGGGAAGAACTTCGTCAAGGCCATCCTGGCAAAGGCCAGGGACGAAGGGATGCTGCGGGTTGTCGACGACCAGGTGGGCTCTCCCACCTTCAGCTTCGATCTTGCCCAGGCGACAAAACTGCTCGTCGAACGGGACTGCCGGGGCATCTACCACGTCACGAACCGGGGCGTCTGCAGCTGGTTCCAGTTCGCGCAGAAGATTCTCGAATATGCGCAGGTCTCCGGCGTGACCGTGGAGCCCATCCAGTCCCATGAGCTCAGCCGGAAGGCGAAGCGCCCGGCCTACTCGGTCCTGAGCAACCGCAAATTCATGGAAGCGACACAAAAAACCATGCGGCCCTGGCAGGTGGCCCTGAACGATTACCTCACCGGCCAGAGCCACATCCACCGGTGAAGACAGGGTACCAGGGTATCAGGGTTCAGGGTTCGGGTGTGGAAAAATCTTTTTCTTTTGACCCTTGCCACGTAACGCTGTGACCTTGTAAGTGAGGTTATGGATTTGAACCGAAGGATCACCGTACTTCCCGAAGAGGTCGCCTCGAAGATCGCCGCCGGCGAAGTCGTCGAAAGGCCCTCGTCCATCGTGAAGGAGCTCCTGGAAAATGCCCTCGATGCGGGCGCCACGGACATCACGATCGAACTGCGCGGTGGCGGCAAGGAGCTGATCCGGATCGCCGACAACGGGGCGGGCATCGCGCCGGGCGAAGTCCCCCTTGCCTTTGAGCGGCATGCCACGAGCAAGATCCTCACCGTCGAAGATCTCTACGATGTAAAATCCTTCGGCTTCCGGGGGGAGGCGCTGCCGAGCATCGCAGCCGTCTGCCGCGTCGAGATGTCCACGCGGCGCCGCGGCGACGTGGCGGGGACGCGCATCGTCGTGGAGAGCGGCCGCATCCTCGAAAACGAGGCCGCAGGCTGCCCCGAGGGGACCTCCATTGCCGTGAGCCGCATCTTCGACTCGCTCCCCGTGCGCAGGAAATTCCTGAGGCAGGATGCCACCGAGCAGGGGCACTGCCTGGACATCATCGTCCGGGTCCTGCTGCCCCATGGCGCAGTCAGGGCCAAGGTCCTCACCGCAAGCAAAACCCTCCTGGAGATCCCCCGAACGGAAAACCTCTACGAGAGGATCGTTCTTCTGCTGGGGAGCGACCTGCGGAATCACCTCGTTGACCTGGCGGAGAAAAGTCCCGGCGATGCGCCTTTCGGGATTTGTATCCAGGCCCGATTTCACCCGCTCCTCGACGAGAAACATGTTCTTTTACATCAACGGCAGGTATGTCCGGGACGTCCTTCTCTCCCAGGCGGTCATGAGTGCCTACCGCAACCTCCTCGAGCCGCGCAAATACCCCGCCTGCGCCCTGTTCATCGAAGTGCCCCCCGAGACAATCGATGTCAACGTCCACCCGGCGAAGCTGGAGGTCCGCTTCCGCCGCCCGCAGGATGTCCGGGAGCTGATCCAGCGAAGCCTCTCGGTGGCCCTCGCGGGGGTGAGGCCGGCTTCACAGGCAGCTCAGGCCGTTGCGGATGCGGGCAGGTCGTATGCTGCGGGGCGCACCGGCGTTTACGAGGCCCTGAGGCGCTACAGCCTTTCGGCGGGTATTGCCGCCCGCCAGCCCATGACCACGGCTGCGAGAGCTCTTGCGGATGTGCCCGATTTCAGCCCCGGTCAGGACGGCCTCTTCCCGTCCATGGCGGGTGGAAGAGAACAGGTATCCTTTGCCTCTCTGGACTACCTGGGCCAGATCGAAGGGACCTATCTTGTCTTTTCGGCGCCGGGCGTGATGATCCTCCTCGATCAGCACGCCGCACACGAACGGATCCTCTACGAGAGGCTGAAACAATCGACGGGCGGGAACCTGGAAGTTCAGAGCCTCCTCATTCCCGAGATCCTGGAGATGAACCCCCGGGACTTTCACCTGCTGATCGCATCGCGAGACATGCTGCAGGAGGCCGGCATAGAGGTCGAGGCCTTCGGGGAAAACACGGCTGTCGTAAAGTCCGTACCGGCCCTGGTGGCGCAGGCCGACGTGAGGGCGCTCATCGGCGAGATCCTGGACGGCATCGCCGATTCGGGGCTTCCGCAAGACGAGAAGCGCAACCGGATCCTCATCGGCATGGCCTGCCGGGGGGCGATCAAGGCGAACCAGGCGCTTACGGCCGATGAAGTGCGGCACCTGTGTCGCGACCTGGACAGCATCCCCTTCGCCTCCAACTGCCCTCATGGGAGACCTGTTTTCATCGAGCTTCCTGCCGTCGTGATCGAGAGGATGTTCAAGAGAACGTGAAGGAAAGGGGTCGAGGGTAGAGGGGTCGAGGGTACGAGAGCGGATGGAGAAGAAACCGAAGATCGTCATCATTCTGGGGCCGACGGCCGTCGGGAAGACGGACCTCGCCCTGGATCTGGCCTCGGCGTTTGACGGAGAAATCATCAGCGCCGATTCCATGCAGGTCTATCGCCACCTCGACATCGGCACCTCGAAGCCCACGCGGGAAGAACGGGAGCGGGTGCCCCATCATCTCATCGACATCGTCGATCCCGACGGAGAGTTCAGCGCGGCCCTCTTCAGCAGGCAGGCGGGCGGCATCATCGGCGATCTTCACGGCAGAAAAACCGTCATCGTCGCGGGCGGCACGGGGCTCTACATCCGGGCCCTCACAGGCGGGATCATCGAGGGGCCGGGCCCCGACGAGGGTCTGAGGAAGATCTTCAGGGAAAGGCTTGAAAGCGAAGACAGGGAGACCCTGTACGCCCGTTTGGAAGCGAGAGATCCGGAGGCGGCCGGGCGGATTCACCCCCGCGACGGGGTGCGGATCATCCGGGCCCTGGAGATCGCCGAACTGGCCGGAGAGCCCATCTCCGAGAAGCAGAGGCGCCACGGGTTCCGTGAGGCGAGATACGAGTGCCTCAAGGTCGGGCTCTACCGGGACCGGGAGGAGCTTTACCGCCGGATCGACAGCCGTGCCTCACAGATGATTGAGGCCGGCCTGGTCGAGGAGGCCGAGAAAATCCTCCGTATGGGTTACGATGAAAAAGTGAAGCCTTTGCAGTCGCTTGGGTATAAATATATCATCCGTTACATGAGGAATAAATTGACGCTTGAAGAAGCCCTGAAACTCATGCAGCGCGACACCCGCCACTACGCCCGACGGCAGATGACCTGGTTTCGGGGGGAGGGCGGCATCGAGTGGTTTCACCCCGACGAAACGGGGCCGATCCGATTGCGGATCGAGAGGTTCCTGCACGGTCGGTGAAGAGGGCTGCCACCGCCGCCCGAGAGCCTTGATTCCTTGAAAAATCCTTGACTTAAGCCGTCCGACCGGATAAAAAAACCGTTCATTACCGTGCTGCGTGCCAGGCGCGGAAAACCGGGCACTTCTGAAACAACTCGAGACAAATAAATGGGGGAAACGATGGACCTGAATGCACTGCCAAGGCCTACGAGTCGAAGGATGTGGAGGCGAAGTGGTACGAGTTCTGGCTCAAGCACCATTACTTCCATGCGGAGGATGCAAGTGACCGCAAGCCCTTCTGCATCGTCATCCCGCCCCCCAACGTAACGGGGATGCTCCACATGGGGCACGCCCTGAACAACACGTTGCAGGATATTATGACCCGCTTTCGCCGCATGCAGGGGTACAACGCCCTCTGGATGCCCGGCACGGACCACGCGGGGATCGCAACGCAGAACGTCGTCGAGCAGGAGCTGGCCCGCGAGGGAAAGACCCGGCACGACCTGGGCCGCGAGAAATTCATCGAACGCGTCTGGACATGGAAGGAAAAGTACGGCGGCGTCATCCTGAACCAGCTCCAGCGGCTCGGCTGCTCCTGCGACTGGGAGCGGGAGCGCTTCACCATGGACGAGGGGCTCTCCAGGGCGGTCCGCGAGGTCTTCGTCCGCCTCTGGCACGACGACCTCATCTACAAGGGCGACTACATCGTCAACTGGTGCCCGCGCTGCCACACGGCCATCTCGGATCTCGAGGTGGAGTTCGAGCAGGAGAAAAGCAACCTCTGGCACATCCGCTACCCTTACGCCGACGGCACGGGCGAGATCAGCGTGGCCACCACGCGCCCCGAGACGATGCTGGGGGATACCGCCGTGGCCGTGAACCCCAACGACCCGCGCTACAAGGACGTCATCGGCAAGATGGTGATCCTGCCGCTCGTCAACAAGGAGATCCCCATCATCGCCGACGACTACGTGACCATGGACTTCGGCTCCGGCGCCGTGAAGATCACCCCCGCCTGCGACCCGGCGGACTTCGCCATGGCCGAGCGCCACAACCTCGAGATCATCAAGATCATGGACGGCAGCGCCGTCATCAACGAAAACGGCGGCATCTACAAGGGGCAGGACCGCTACGAGGCAAGGAAGAACGTCGTCCGCGACCTCGAGAAGGGCGGCTATCTCATTCAAATCGAGGACTACAGCCACAACATCGGCCGCTGCTACCGCTGCAAGACCGACATCGAGCCCGCCGTCTCGGCGCAGTACTTCGTCAAGGTCGCGCCCCTGGCGAAGACGGCCATCGCCGCCGTCGTCAAGGGCGACACGAAGCTCATCCCCTCCATGTGGGATGCGACCTACTTCGAGTGGATGAACAACATCCGCGACTGGTGCATCTCGCGCCAGATCTGGTGGGGTCACCGCATCCCCCTGTGGACCTGCGAGGGCTGCGGCGAGGTGATCGTGCAGACCGACGACCCGGCCCAGTGCCCCGCGTGCAAGGGCAAGCAGCTCAAGCAGGAAGAGGACGTGCTGGACACGTGGTTCAGCTCGGCCCTGTGGCCCTTTACGACGCTGGGCTGGCCCGACGACAAGCCGGCCGTCAAGACCTTCTACCCCACGAGCCTTCTGATCACCGGGTTCGACATCCTGTTCTTCTGGGTGGCCCGCATGATGATGATGGGCCTCTACATCATGAAGGACGTGCCCTTCAAGCACGTCTACCTGCACGCGCTGGTGCGTGACGCGCACGGCGACAAGATGAGCAAGTCCAAGGGCAACATCATCGACCCCCTGGAGATGATCGACAAGTTCGGCGCCGACGCCTTCCGCTTCACGCTGGCGGCCTTCACCGCACAGGGCCGCGACATCCGCATGTCCGAGGAGCGGATCCTGGGCTACAAGCACTTCGTCAACAAGATCTGGAATGCCACCCGCCTGTGCATGATGAACCTCGAGGGCTACCCCGAAGGTCCCGTCACCGTGAAGAAGGAAGACTACTCGCTCGCGGACCGGTGGATCCGGGCGCGGCTCAACGACACGATTGCCGAGGTGACGCAAAGTCTCGACGAGTACCGCTTCAACGATGCGGCGGGCCACATCTACCGCTTCATCTGGCAGGAATTCTGCGACTGGTACCTGGAGCTCATCAAGCCGGCCCTCTACAGCAAGGACAACCCGGGGGCGAGGCTTGCCGCCCAGGAGACCATGATCACGGTGCTGCGCGCAAGCCTGGAGATCATGCACCCCTTCATGCCTTTCGTCACCGAGGAGATCTGGCAGAAGATCTCGACGAGCGGGCCCTCGATCATGCTGGCCCCGTTCCCGACGGTGGACGAGCGGTTCAAAGACGATGCGGCCGAGCGCGACATGGGCCTGCTGATGGAGATCATCGGCACGGTCCGCAACATCAAGGGCGAGAAGGGCATTTCGCCTTCGAAGAAGCTCAAGGCCATGGTGACGACGGAAGAAAAGAACCTCCTGCCGCTTTTGCAGTCGGGGACGCCCTACATCGTCAACCTGGCCAGGCTCGAGAGCCTCGCCATCGTCTCTGCGGGCGAGGAGCCGAAAAATGCGGCAACGGGCGTGGCCGGCCCCGTGAAGGTCTTTGTCGTCCTGGAAGGCGAGATCGACAAGTCCGGCGAGCGGGCCCGGCTCGAAAAAGAAATGGCCAAGATCGAGAAGGACCTCGCCCAGGTGAACAAGAAGCTCGAGAACCCCGACTTCTGGCAGAAGGCGGCCCAGGCCGTCATCGACAAGGAAGAGGCCAAGGCCGCCAGTTTGAATGAGCGGTTTGCGGTGCTCGAGGCGGCCCTGAAAAAACTCTAAGGGTCAAGGGTCAAGGGTTCAGGGTAAAGGGAAAGTCGAAGATGCTGGAGATGGATGCCGTCAGGAAGATTATCCGCCGCGCCCTCGAGGAGGACATCCGCTCGGGGGACGTGACGACGTCGGCCGCCCTCACGGGATCCGAGACGGGGCTGGCAACGGCGCTGGCCAAGGAAGATCTGGTCGTGGCCGGCATGGACGTCTTCCGCGAGGTCTTCCGCCTGCGCGATGGGGGGCTCCTTTTCGAAACGGGGCTGATCGACGGCGCCTGGGCCCCTCGTGGGACCATCCTGGCCACGGTCAGCGGATCGCTGGCGAGCATCCTCACGGCCGAGAGGGTCGCGTTGAATCTCTTTCAGCGGATGTGCGGGATCGCGACCCTGACAAAGCAATTCGTCGACGCCGTGGCCGGCACGAAGGCGAAGATCCTCGACACGCGCAAGACGATGCCCGGCCTGCGGATCCTCGACAAGTACAGCGTGAGGGCCGGCGGGGGGCGCAATCATCGGTACGGGCTCTATGACGGGCTCCTGATCAAGGACAACCACATCGAGGCGGCCGGGGGCATCGCCGAGGCCGTGCGCCGGGTGAGGGGACAGGCCCCGCTGATGGTGAAAATCGAGGTGGAGGTGAAGAACCTTGCCGAGGTCGAAGAGGCCCTCGCGGCGGGTGCGGATGTCATCATGCTCGACAACATGCCCGTCGATGCAATGAAGAAGGCCGTGCAGCGCATCGGGGGGAAAGCTCTTGTCGAAGCCTCCGGAAACGTGACCCTTGCCACAGTGAGGGCGATTGCCGAGACGGGCGTCGACTTTATATCCGCGGGGGTGCTGACGCACTCTGCCCGGGCCGCCGACATCTCCCTGAAGGTAAAGAGGCGACCGTAAACAGATGGAGTTCAATGTAGAAGAACTGAGAGCCTATTTCCTGACGCGCATCATCGGCCGGAGGATCGAATATTACGAAGAGCTGGAGTCGACGAACACCGAGGCCCTGCGCCTTGCCCTGGAAAACGCGCCGGAAGGGACCGTGGTCATCGCCGATGCTCAGTCCGAGGGCAGGGGACGGCTGGATCGCATCTGGGAATCGCCGCCCTCGCTGAACCTCTACCTCTCCGTCGTCCTGCGTCCCGACATCCCCGCCGCATCGGCATCGCTCATCCCGCTGATGGTCGGCGTGGCCGTAGCCGACGTCATCTCGAAGTACTGCCCGGGACAGGTGCGGCTCAAGTGGCCCAACGATGTCCTCGTCGACGGGAAAAAAATCTGCGGGATCCTGACGGAGATGCGAACGAAGGCCGACCGGGTCCACTTCATCATCGTGGGGATCGGGGTAAACATCAACATGCGCAAACTCGATTTTCCCCGCGGGATCCGTGAGACGGCCACGTCGCTGCGGATCGGGACGGAGTGCGAAATCGACCGGCTCGACGTCGCCATCCGGCTCTTCGAAAACCTGGAGCGCTGGTACCGCATTTTCCTGAGCGGAGGCGAGGCGGCCATCCGGGAAAAGTGGCTCCAGTACGCCGACATCATCGGCAAGAGGATCGAAGTCGTTTTCAAGAGTGACACGCAGCGAGGAACCGTCGCGGGTCTCGATGAAAACGGGGCCCTTCTGCTCGAGGGGGAAACCGGCGTGCAGCAGGTGCTTGCCGGCGATGTCTATATCGAGAGGTTGTGATCATGCTTCTGGCAATCGACGTGGGAAACAGCAATACCGTCCTGGGGCTTTATGACGGGGACAAGCTCATCTACGACTGGCGCATCCGGACGGTCTCCAATCATACGGTCGATGAATACGGGATGCTCATCGTGAACCTGTACAAGACGGTAAAGTCCAAATCTCAACCGGTCACCCTCACGGGCATCATCATCTCCTGCGTCGTCCCGCCCATGCTCAACATCCTGGAGCCGCTCTGCATGAAATATTTCCATCTCAAGCCCCTCATCGTGGAACCGGGGGTCAAGACGGGGATGCCCATCTTCTACGACAACCCGAAAGAAGTCGGGGCCGACCGAATTGTCAATGCAGTCGCCGCTTATGAAAAATACAAGACGGATCTCATCGTCGTCGATTTCGGCACCGCAACCACCTTCGATTACGTATCGAAGAAAGGCGAGTACATGGGCGGATGCATCACGCCGGGCATCGTCATCTCCAGCGATGCGCTCTTCGACAAGGCCTCCAAGCTGCCCCGGGTCGAGCTGAAGAGGGCCAAGACCGTCATCGCCAAGGACACCGTCAGCAGCATGCAGGCGGGGATCATGTTCGGGTATGCGGGCCTCGTCGACGGGATCGTCGACCGGATGAAGGCCGAGACCCGGTCAAACCCGAAGGTCGTCGCCACGGGGGGGCTGGCCAAGATCATCGCCCCCGAAACGAAAAGCATCGATGTCGTCGACGAGTTCCTCACCCTCGATGGTCTTCGAATCATTTACGAGAAAAACAAGTAATCCCGCCGGACTTCCGGAGTTCATCATGCCTGTCCGACAGGTCTGCCGCCGGCGGCGCGCGCAGGCGATTGGCAGAGGCAGGCAAGGTTGATCGCATGGCCTTTGAACATCTGACGAAAAAAGAACTCCTCCGTAAAATGGAATCCCTCCGCCTGGAGGTGATGGAGTACGAGAAGGCCGAGAGCGAGAAGCTCTACGAGGAGAAACTTTACCAATCGCTGGCCGTCACCGCCGAGGCGGGCGTCTACATCGTCAAGGACGGGATATTCCGCTTCGTCAACCAGTTCACGGCGTTGCGGCTGGGATGCAAACCCACCGAGTTGATCGGGATGAAGGCCGTCGACTTCATCCATCCCGACGACCGGGAGATGGTGAGGCAAAAGGCCTCGGACATGCTCCGGGGAAAGCGCTCGGCCCCCTACGAGTTCCGGACCATCGGCAAGGACGGCAAGATTCACTGGATCCTGGAGTCGGTCACCTCCATCGAATTCGGCGCGGGCCGTGCCGTCCTGGGCCAGTCCATGGATGTCACGAGGCAGGTGGAAGCCCGGAACCGGCTGGCGGAACTGGAAGCCCTCGAGGCCTCGATCCTCGAGTCGATCCCCCACGCCGTGATCGGCCTGAAGAACCGGCAGATCATCTTCGCCAACGACGGCGTCGAGAAGGTCTTCGGGTGGAAGCGCGAGGAGGTCATCGGCAAGAGCACGCGGATCTTCTACCGCTCGAAAAAGGAATGGGCCGACGGGGCGGACAATCTCTACCGGTCCCTCGAGACCCAGAGGACCTTTACCTCGGAGGTATTGCGCAAAAAGAAAGACGGCACCCCGATCATCTGCCGTCTCACGGCATCCCGGATCGGGGAGGCGCTCGTCGAGAGACAGGTCGTCATCACCTACGAGGACATCACGGACCAGAAAACGGCCGAGGAAGTCTACATGACCATGGCCGAGAGCTCCCAGGTCGGCGTGTACGTGGTGCAGGACGGGAAATTCAAGTACATGAACAAGGTCGGGGCGGCCTATGCAGGCTATCATGTCGATGAGCTCATCGGGATGAACTCGCTCCTGCTCGTCCACCCCGATGACCGGGAGCTTGTCTCGCGGCGCGCAAAAACCATGCTGCGGGGCAAAAGCAAGACCCCCCACGAGTTCCGGATCCACACGAAAGACGGACAGCTCCGGTGGATCATGGAAACGGTCACGCCGATCCGGTTCAGGGAAGAGAATGCCATCCTCGGCAACTCCATGGACATCACGGCGCAGAAGGAGGCGCAGAGCAAGCTTGCGGAGCTCGAGGCGCTCGAGGCCTCGATCCTGGAGTCGATCCCCAGCGCCGTGATCGGACTGAGGGATCACCGGATCTACTTCGCCAATGACGGCGTCGAAAAGGTCTTCGGCTGGAAGGCGAAGGAACTGATCGGTCAGAGTACGCGAGTCCTGTACCGCTCCGAGGACGAATTCGAGGTCATCACCCAGCTGCTCTACTCCACGCTGCAGAGGCGGAGGACCTTCTCCATCGAGTATCCCTGCCGGCATCAAGGAGGGAGCAGACATCCAGTGCATGATCAGCGCAGCCCGCATCGGGGAGAGGCTCGAGCAGAGAGGCGTCGTCATCACCTACGAGAACATCACCTACCGCAAGCAGTTTGAGAAGGAGCTCGAGCTCTCGAGAGGGCGCCTGCGCGATCTCTCCCTGCATCTCCAGACCGTTCGCGAGAAGGAGAGGACCCGGATTGCCCGGGAGCTGCACGACGAGCTGGGCCAGCTCCTGACGGCGCTCAACACGGGGGTCATCCTGCTCAACAAGAAGATCCCCCCCGAGCAGAAGCAGCTCCTGGAGCGGACGGGCTCCATGAAGGAACTGATCGATATGACCATGCAGACCGTCAAGCGGATCTACATGGACCTTCGGCCCGGCATGCTCGATCACCTGGGGCTGCCCACCGCCATGGAATGGCAGTGCCAGGAGTTCGAGAAGATGACGGGCGTCAAGTGCTCCGTCCGCGTGGAGCCCGAGGACATGATGCCCGACAAGGATCTCTCGATCACCATATTCAGGATCCTGCAGGAGACCCTGACGAATGTCGCCCGGCATTCCGGGGCCAGGCACGTGAAGGTGAGCCTGCATGAAGAGGAAGATGAACTGGAGCTTGTCGTCATCGACAACGGCAGGGGGATCACGGAAGCGGAGCTTCACAAGCCGAAGTCCTTCGGCCTTCTGGGCATACAGGAGAGGGTCGAATTCCGTGGCGGCGGGGTGAAAATCACAGGCCGGAAGGGAAAGGGGACGACCGTGACGGTTCGGCTGCCCCTCCGGCAGGGAGGCATGGCATGATCAAGATCCTGATTGCCGACGACCACCCGATCGTAAGGCAGGGATTCAAGCAGGTGCTGCAGGATACCGCGGACCTGGTGGTGGCCGACGAAGCGGGAAGCGGCCAGGAGGTGCTCAGCCTCGTCGCCAAGAAGGACTACGACGTCATTCTCCTGGACATCTCCATGCCCGGAAAGAACGGGCTCGAGGTGCTCAAGGAGCTGAAGCTCACAAACCCGAAGATTCCCGTTCTGATCCTGAGCATCTACCCCGAGGAGCAGTACGCCATCCGCGCCCTGAAAGCCGGGGCGGCGGGTTATCTCACGAAGGCCAGCGCGCCCGAGGAACTGATCTCGGCCATCCGGAAAGTGTCGAGAGGGGGCAAGTACATCAGCTCGTCCCTGGCGGAGAAGATCGCCTACCAGCTCGACGGCGATTCGGAGAAGGCCCCGCACGAAACGCTTTCCGACCGGGAGTACCAGATCCTGCTCATGATCGCCTCCGGGAAGACCGTCTCCGACATTGCCGGGGAGATGTGCCTCAGCGTCAAGACGGTAAGCACCTACCGCTCCCGGATTCTCGACAAGATGAAGCTGAAGAACAATGCGGAGCTGACGACGTACGCCATCCGGAACAAGCTGGTGGAATAATGGGTGACAGGGTACAGGGTACTGGAGTAATGGGTCTTGAAGGAGACGTTTCCCATCATCTCCAGTATTCCAATACTCCAGTTACCCCTGTCCCAATACGCCGTACACGAATTCACGATCATGAGGATTATCATCAAGAAGGAGGCCTGCATCGGCTGCGAGATCTGCGTGAACACCTGCCCGGAGGTGTTCATGGAGTGGGGGCTTCACATGCGGGCGGTCATTCGAGGTCAAGGAACCCGGAACGCCATAAAGCCCTCATCGAGAAGGCCGTCGAGGACTGCCCCGCCCGGGCCATCTCCATCGATTGGGGTGAGTTGAAGGCAGACGGCACGAGGGGATGAAAGAGACGGCCCCGATGCAAACGCCAGCGTCGCAAGAGGCCCTCGTGATCATGGCCCGCTATCCCGAGGAGGGGGCGGTGAAAACGCGTCTGGCACGAGATCTTGGACCTCTATTGACGCTCAGGCTCTATCGTGCCTTTATCGATGATCTTGCCGGGAAATTCGGTTCCCTCCCCAGGCCGCTGATCTGGTACTACCTTCCCGAGTCCAGCCCTTTCCCGCAGCTTTTCTCCCGGCGTTATCCCTGCCGCCCTCAATCCGGTTCATCCCTGCAGGAGCGGATGCTCCGGATTTTCGAGGACCTGTTCGGGGAAGGCTTTCAACGGGTTGTCGTGATCGGGGCCGATGTGCCGCACATCCCCGTGGAAGCCGTTGAGGATGCCTTTGCCCTGTTGAGTGCAACGGACGTCGTTCTCAGGCCGTCTTGTGACGGCGGCTATCATTTGATCGGTCTCAGGGCCGCAGGGGATCTCTTCAGCAGGATATCCATGGGCACCGATCGCGTTCTTCGCGAAACCGTCGAAAGGGCCGCGTCGATGGGGCTTTCGGTGCATTGCCTGGCGCCGTCCTTCGATGTCGACACGATCGAAGATGTGAAACGGCTCATTCGATTCCTGGCAGAAACAGACGACCCGCTGCCGCGAACCCGTGAAGTCCTCGCAGAGATCCCTGCTGATGGGATCGTTTGTTTCGTTCATCCCAATCCCCCTTTGCCGCACTTATCCGTATAGGACAAAGTCTGACAGGTCGGCAGCCTCTTGTCTGATAAATAAATCAGACCCACGCCGATTTCCCTTTCCGGATTTTCGCCGATGAAGCGATTGGAATCAAAGAAGAAGTGTAATTCGAGTCTGCAGGTTGATCAGGAACGTCCAGGACGAACAGGGGGACAGTCATGACGACGAAGAACCGGGCCGTGGCACGAATTCAGAGAGCCGAGCGGATCGTATTATTCCTTTTTGAAGTGATGAGCCCCCTGATCGCCAGGGTGAGAGAATCAAGGCGCGCAGCCTGATCGACGTACCCATTCCTCCATGTCGGAGAGCGCTCTTTGCATGTAGCGCTCCCCTCGATCTTTTTTCTCACCTTCCCGCCCAGCGGTTCGAAGAGACCAAAGTTGACATTCATCGGCTGAAAGGTCTTCCCCTCGGAACGGGAGACGTGGTGCAGCAGTGCGCCGATCGCCGTGGTGCGCGGAGGGCGTGGTGAAAGGTTGCCCGATGCGGATCCGATGCAGGAACAGGGCGGCGAGCAGGCCCATGGCCGTCGACTCCACGTAACCCTCCACGCCGGTGATCTGGCCGGCAAAGAAGAGATCCGGGTTCGATCGAAGCTGCAGGGTGTCCGTCAGCACCGTGGGCGAGTTGATGTAGGTGTTGCGGTGAATGCTCCCGAAGCGCAGAAACTCCGCGCCCTCGAGCCCGGGAATCATGCGGAAGATCCGCGCCTGTTCCGGCCAGGCGAGCTTGGTCTGGAACCCCACCATGTTGTACAGGGTCCCCTCGCGGTTTTCCTGCCTCAGCTGAATCACGGCCCAGGGCTCTCTTCCCGTCCGGGGGTCGACGAGGCCCACGGGTTTCATGGGGCCGAAGCGCAGCGTGTCCACGCCGCGCCGGGCCATGATCTCGATGGGAAGGCACCCCTCGAAA
This sequence comes from uncultured delta proteobacterium, assembly GCA_963810965.1. Lineage (GTDB taxonomy): Bacteria > Desulfobacterota > Syntrophia > Syntrophales > UBA2192 > UBA2192. The sequence continues at coordinate 83,435 of CAWEPT010000002.1, forward strand.
TACTTTTCGTCCTCGAAGGGTCTCGCGGCGATTTCGCGGCCCTCGAGGACGGCCTGTCGGAACTGCGCGTACTGCTCTTTGTCGAGGGGGCAGTTCAGGTAGTCCCCCTCGCCCTCGTCGTACCGGGAAGCCCTGAATACCTTCGAAAGATTGATCGTCGCAGCGTCGATGATGGGCGCGATGGCGTCGTAGAAGTAGAGGGAATCCTGGCCGACGAGACGGGAGATCGCAGCGGCAAGGGGATCCGATGTCAGCGGGCCTGTGGCGATGATGACGTGCGCCTCCGGGGGGATCTCCGTGCACTCTTCCCGGATGAGATGCAAGCCGCGCCGGGAGAGGAGCATCTCCTCGATTGCGGCGGAGAAGAGCAGGCGGTCAACGGCCAGGGCTTTGCCGGCGGGCACTGCCGTGGCATCGGCTGCCGCCATGACGAGGGAGTCGAGCCTGCGCATCTCCTCCTTGAGAAGGCCCACGGCGCTCGTTGGCTCATTGGATCGCAGCGAATTGCTGCAGACAAGCTCGGCAAGATGCGGCGATGCGGTGGGCCGGCGAGAGCTTCGCCGGTTTCATCTCCCGGAGCTCGACCTCGTGGCCGCGCTTCGTGAGCTGCCAGGCCGCCTCGCAGCCGGCAAGCCCGCCGCCGATGATGACGATGGGTTTATTCAAGAAATGGCTTCCTTGAACGTGCATCCTTCCTTCGGGCAGGCCTTCATGCGGCCCGTCTTGCGGTTGTACTTCTCCACGAGGAACTTCGAGCCGCACTGGGGGCATTCCTCGGCGATCGGCCGGTCCCAGATGGCGTATTTGCACGAGGGGTACTTGGAGCATCCGTAAAAGGACTTTCCCTTCTTGGTCCGCTTCTCCGCGAGGCTTCCCTTGCAGCCCTCTTCGGGGCAGGCAACACCGGTCGAGAGGGGCATCGTGCTCTTGCATTCCGGGTATCCCGAGCAGCCGAGGAACTTCCCGAAGCGGCCTTCCTTGAGGTTCATGGGCTTGCCGCATTTCTCGCAGGCAATGTCCGTAGGCTTCGCCTCGGCCTGGGCGCCGGTGCCCCCGTTGCCGTTCTTGTCCCCGTTGACGTTCGAGGTGTTCTTGCACTCGGGGTATTTCGTGCAGGCCATAAAGCGCCCGTTGCGGCCCCACCGGATCACCATGGGGGCCCCGCACTTGTCGCAGACCTCGTCGGTGGGCTCGAATTCCTTCTTGATGTTGCGCATCTTCTTGGCGGCGTTTTTCAGATCTTTTTCGAAGGGGGTGTAGAACTCCTTCAGGGTGTCGACGCGGTTGAGCTTGCCCTCCTCGATGAGGTCGAGCTGGTTTTCCATGGAGGCCGTGAACTCCACGTCCATGATCTTGGCAAAGTTCTGCACCAGCAGCTCGTTGACCAGGATCCCGAGATCGGTGGGGTGGATGCGCGCCTGCTCGAGCTTCACGTATTTGCGCTCCTGGATGGTGCTCAGGATGGCGGCGTAGGTGCTGGGCCTCCCGATGCCTTTTTCCTCGAGCTCCCTCACCAGCATGGCCTCGGTGAAGCGGGGCGGGGGCTGGGTGAAATGCTGTTCGGACTTGAGTTCCAGCAGCTTGAGGACTTCCTTTTCGCTGAGCTTCGGGAGGTTTTTCCCGTTGCCGTTCTCGTCGTCGGTGTCCTTGCCCTCGGTGTAGAGGATCGTGAACCCCGCAAACTTCAGGACGGTGCCGCGGACCTGGAAGAGGCAGTCGGCGGCCGTGATGTCCACGATCGTCTGGTCGTAGAGGGCCGGGTTCATCTGGCTTGCCACGAAGCGGTTCCAGATGAGCTGGTAGAGCCGGAACTGGTCGCTCGAGAGGTGTTGCTTGATCTCGACGGGCCGGTAGGCAAGCGATGAGGGCCGGATGGCCTCGTGGGCGTCCTGGGCCTTGTCGGAGGTGGCGTAGACTTTCGCCTTGGCCGGCAGGAAGTCCTTGCCGTAGACATCCTGGATGAACGTCCGGGCCTCGCTGAGGGCCTCGCCGGCGACCCGGACGGAGTCGGTCCTCATGTAGGTGATGAGCCCCACGGGGCCTTCCTTCCCGAGCTCGATTCCCTCGTAGAGCTTCTGGGCGATCATCATGGTCTTCTTGGGCGAGAAGTGCAGCCAGCGCGAGGCCTCCTGCTGGAGCTTGCTCGTCGTGAACGGGGGCAGCGGGTTTCTCTTCGTCTCCTTGCTCTCGATGCCGCTCACCGTGAAAGCGGATTTCTTCAGGGTCTCGACGAGCCCCGCGGCCTGTGTGCCGTCTCCGACCTTGGCCTTCTTGCCCCCGATCTTTACAAGCTTGGCCTCGAAGGGCGGCGGGTTGGCGCCTTCGAGCGCCGCCGTGATGTTCCAGTATTCCTCGGGCTTGAAGTTGAGGATCTCCTGCTCGCGCTCGCAGACGATCCGGACGGCGACGGACTGGACGCGGCCTGCCGAGAGCCCGTACTGAACCTTGTTCCAGAGGATGGGGCTGATCTGGTAGCCCACGAGACGGTCGAGGATGCGCCGGGTCTGCTGGGCCTCGTAGCGGTTTCGGTCCAGGGGCAGGGGGTTCTTGATCGCCGCAAGCATCGTGTTCTTCGTCAGGTCGTTGAAGAGCACCCGGTAGACCTGCTTGCCTTTTGTTCCGATCTCGTCGGCGATGTGCCAGGCGATGGCCTCGCCCTCGCGGTCGGGGTCCGGGGCGAGATAGATCGTGTCGGCCGTCTTGGCGGCTTTCTTCAGCTCGGCGATGACTTTCTTCTTCGCCTCGAGAACCTCATAGGTGGGGCTGAAGTCATGCTCGATATCGATCCCGAGGGCGCTCCCGGGAAGGTCCTTCACGTGTCCCACCGAGGCCCGGACATCGAACTCCGAGCCGAGATATTTCTTGATCGTTTTCACCTTTGTGGGCGACTCGACGATGATCAGCGAATTCGACATCAATACTCCCTCAATTTGAATAACTTGCCCGGAAGCTGCACGATATGGCCTTTGAGCTCCAGGGACAGCAAACCCGCCAGGACCTCGGCTGCCGCCAGGCCCGAGCGGTTGATGATGGTATCGGCATCCAGCGGCTTTTCTGTAATGAAACCCAGAAGCCGCGATTCTTTTTCCGTCAGGGCTTCACGCGCGGAGGCGGGCGGGGTCTGTGCCGCCTGCATGGATGCGGGGCCTGACGTTTCTCTTTGCGGCGACAGCGGGCCGATGCTCCAGCTGGGGGAGGATCTCCTCGAGGATGTCCTCCACGCGCTCCACGAGCTTGGCACCCTGCCTGAGCAGGCTGTTTGTCCCCCGGGAGCCCGGCAGATCGATGCTCCCCGGCACGGCAAAGACCTCGCGCCCCTGCTCGAGGGCGCACCGGGCCGTGATGAGAGAGCCGCTCTTTTCGCCCGCCTCGACGATGAGCACCCCCAGCGACATGCCGCTGATGATGCGGTTGCGCGCCGGGAAGTGCGGCCGGTCGGGCTCCGTGCCGAAGGGAAATTCCGTCACGACGGCGCCGTTTGAGACGATCTCTCCGTGCAGCTTCCGGTTATCCAGAGGATAGATCACGTCGATGCCGCATCCCATGACGGCGATCGTCCGGCCGCGGCCGGCCAGCGCGCCACGGTGGGCACAGGTATCGATCCCGCGGGCAAGCCCGCTGACAACGGTCACCCCCCGGAGTGCCAGCTCCCGGCAGAGCCGCTCCGTGACGAAACGGCCGTAGGGGCTCGCGTTTCGGGACCCGACGACGGCAACGGGGATGTCTTCCGGTGCGAGCGTTCCTTTTATATAGAGAAGCGGCGGATAATCGTAGATCCTCCGCAGGCGCTCCGGGTAAGCTGGATCCTTCACCGTGACAATCGACACGCCCTCGCGCGCAGCCCTGTCGATCTCGGCGCGGGCCCTCTGCAAACCTCGAAAGTCCTTGATGTTGCGGGCCGTCTTGTGGTTTAATCCCGCCGTTTGCTCCAGTTGGGGCAGGGTGGCCTCGAAGACGCGATCCGGCGAGCCGAAAGCAGCCAGAAGGTTCCGGTACGCGACGTTACCGACTCCCTCGACGGACTTGAGGGCAACCCAGGTTGTCAGATCGTCCTTGCTTGCCACGGCAAAACGTGACCTCGGCTTCTGTCATGCGGAAAGCGGCAGTGCGGGGCAGGGCCAGCGCCCGGAACACGGGGCCTGATGCAGGCCTCGATATAAAAATATCAAAGGATGCCTTCTATACTCCGGGGGCCCGCCTGTCAAGCTTTTTTGAGACGGCCGATGCGCGACCCTCAGCGGGCGGCGAGGCGGGGAGGCTGTGATGAAGCGGATTTCGAGAATCATGGCAACCGGTTTCCCGGCCCTTCTTGGCCTTCTTGTTCTTCTGGCTTCCCATGGGACCCTGGAGACGGCATCGGCCCGTGACAATCGGCCTGCCGCCCTGTCGGTGTCGACCCGCGAGATCGACCTCGGAGCCGTCGGGTCCGGCGAGAGCGCACGGGCCCAGTTTCAGATCACAAACACGGGAGAGGGACGGATCCGGTGGACAATCGAAGAGCCCCCTGGCTGGGAGTCCTCGAAGGGCGAGGGGCTCACGGGGGAATGCGGCGCCGTGCCGTCGCGGGTCGATGTCGTGCTGAGCTCCCTCAAGGGGCGGACGGAGACGGGCGATCACCCGGTGGAGATCCGGATCACATCCGGAAGAAACACCCTGGTGCTTAAGCGAACGCTTTCCGAAGGGTCCTGGCGCGAGGCACTGCGGATCGAATCCGACGAGGGCGCACGGACCCTGTTTCTCAAGTTCAGCCTGACCGATACGAAGTCACGGCCCGCCCTCGAGGTGGAGCCCCGGGGCATCGACCTGGGGGACATGGAGCCCGTCAAGGAAATCACGCGCAAAATCCGCATCACGAACACGGGGGCGGGTGTGCTGCGGTGGCAGGCCGCAACGTCGGCAGGCGGGCAGGCTCGCGTCACGGCGGGAACCGGGCGGGGGAGATACCTGTCTCTGCTCAACGAGTCACTGGCCGACAGGGGGGCCTTACACGGCACCGGGCCACCTGAAGGATGTGCTGCAGGCGGCGGGCAACTGGGGCGTCGAGAAGGGCTATCCGAAAGCGGCGGGGCCGGGTTGCACGATGAAACTCCAGATCCAGGGGACCGGGGCCGTCCTGTATGGAAAGAGGGCATCCGAAGAGGCCCTGGTCCGTGTGTCCGCCGATGAGCACCCGGCCAGGGAAATGCCGCTGCTGGAGCTCGAGGGGAACCGCTTCGAAGGGATCGTCATCGAGGATCTGCCCGAAGGGCTGCACAGTATTCAGATCCAGGTGGGGGAGGGCGCCGTCATCCTCGAAGGGATATTCGTGAGCGACACGAGGGCCAATCTGCCTCCATCGGCATGGGCCCGGCTGACGCCCCTTTCGGGCACCACCACCCGGGAGACGGATTTCGTCACGGTCCGGATGAACCTCTCCGAGCTCAAGCCCGGGATCTACACGGACCATGTCACGATTGCCTCGAACGGGGGCACGGCCCGCATCCCCATTTCCCTCAACGTCACGGGCGAGCCGGCGCCGAAGCTCCTCCCTGTTTACCGGTACACGCGGGGCGATGATCAGTCTCTTTACGACTCAGCCCGACAAGGAGGACCCCCGCTATCTCGGTGCCTACCAGCGCGCGGGGCTTGCCTTCCGGCTCTATGGCCCGGGGACGGCGGGGACCGTCGAGCTCTACCGGTGGTACAACCCCTCCATCGGGGATCATTACTACGCCGCGGAGCGAAGCGGGGGCCGCAAGAATCTGGCCGGTTACCTCTTCGAAGGGCCCATCGGCAACATCGCCACGATCCGCCTGCCCGGCACGAGGGAGCTCTACCGGTGGTTCAACCCGGCGACAAACCGGCATTTCTTCACGACGGACTCCGCCGGCGAGGGCCAGGGGAAAAGGGGTTACCGCTTCGAGGGGATCGTGGGATTCGTCCTGCGATGACGGGATGAAAAAAAATGTGAATTGCCGCTTGACAAAATCCTTCAAAGAGTTTAATAAATCCTCTTTCCGATCGGAATCTCAAGTGCGCCTGTAGCTCAGCTGGATAGAGCAACGGACTTCTAATCCGTAGGTCCCGGGTTCGAATCCCTGCAGGCGTGCCAGAACCAGATGGTGGGTGTAGCTCAAGTGGTTAGAGTGTCGGGTTGTGGCCCCGAAGGTTGAGGGTTCAAGTCCCTCCACTCACCCCAGAAATAAAACGGGCAACAAAAAATGCGCCCGTAGCTCAGTTGGATAGAGTCGCAGACTTCGAATCTGTTGGTCGCACGTTCAAGTCGTGCCGGGCGCGCCATAAATCGAAAAACTGAATATCTTGGGCCGCTAGCTCAGTTGGTAGAGCAGCTGACTCTTAATCAGCGGGTCGCAGGTTCGATCCCTGTGCGGCCCACCAAGACAGGCGAAGGGGTTACCCGTGAGGGTAGCCCCTTTTCTTTGTCCTGATATCAAGATGCCAGGAACTTAGGGAAGTGAGTTATCTGTTATTATTCTTATTTACCCCGCAGCAACGTTCGATATGCTCACGTCAGGCGCGGCGGGGATGCGCATGCACCCGTTTTACCGTTCCCATCTGAATGAGAATGTTGTATATTCCTGCACGAAGTACGATAATCCAAACAGTCCATGAACCGATCGACGCAACATATTGAGGGTATGACGTGAACTGACGCGGCTGTGACGCAGGGTCATTCTGCATTTTGCCTTACCAGAAAAGAAACGGACCGATATTGCCTTTCAAACGGATCAACAGATGGATGCCGTTCAGGCTCCTCCTTTTCCACATCTTGATCCAGATTGCGGGTCTCCTTGCCGTGCACAGCCTGCCGGCGATCGCGGCGCAGGAGACCAGGAACGTCCTCGTCCTGTATTCCAACGGTCGGCTGCTCCCGGCAAACATCGAGGCAGATCGCGGGCTCCGCGAGGCGATCCGGACTCCGGAGGGTCGGCCGGTAATCATGTATGACGAGTTTCTCGACGTGCCCCGCTTCGGCGGAGAGGGTCACACCCGCACCGTTGCCACGTACCTGCGCGAGAAGTACGCGTGCTCGACCGCCCGACGTGATCGTCGCAGCGAGCGACGAGGCGCTGCGCTTCCTTCTGCAAAATCGCGCTGAGCTTTTTCCGCAGGCCCCGGTGGTCCACATGGCCGTTCCCCGGTCTTTGCTGCGATCGATTCCGGCGCTGCCCGCCGACGTAGTCGGCGTCCCGATCGAATACGAGTTTTCCAGCACCATCGACCAGGCGCTGCGCTGGCATCCGCAGGCCCGGCGTTTGGTGATCGTGACGGGCTCGTCGGAATGGGACCGCGAATGGGAGGCCCGGTTGCGGGATGAGGTGTCCCGTTTCAAGGACCGCGCGACGGTCGAGTTTCTCGCGGGTCTGCCGACCGGTGCAGTGCTGAAACGTCTGGGCGAGCTGGGAGGCGACGCCGTGGTGTTCACGCCCGGCTACTTCCAGGACGGCGAAGGCCGCCATTTCACGCCGCGTCGAAGCCGTCGAGGCCATGGCCGCCGCCGCCACCGCGCCGGTGTACGGGCCGTTCGACACCTTCATCGGCACGGGCATCGTCGGCGGCTACATGCCGAGCTTCGAGGCCATGGGGCGGCAGGCGGGAGAGATCGTGAACGCGGCTGCTCGACGGCGCCGCGCCCGCCTCGCTGCGCTTGCCGGAGATCATGCCGACGACCTTGAACGTCGACTGGCGGCAGGTCCGCCGCTGGGGCATCGACGAGAACGCGATTCCGGGCGACGCCGTCGTGCATTTCAAGGCGCCGACGTTCCTGGAGCAGTACCGGAACGAGGCGATCATCGCCGCCGTCGTGTTCCTGCTGCAGGCCGGGCTGATCGCCGGGCTGCTCGTCGAACGCCGCCGCCGCCGCCTGGCCGAGCAGGCCGTACAGAAGCAGCGCTTCGAACTCGCGCACGCCTCGCGCCTCGCGGTCGCCGGCGAGCTGACGGGCTCGATCGCGCACGAGATCAACCAGCCGCTGGGCGCGATCCTGAGCAACGCCGACGCCGCCGACCTGATCCTCGAGTCCGGCGCGCGATCGGCGCGACGAGCTGCGCGCGATTCTCGCCGACATCCGCCGCGACGACCTGCGCGCCAGCGAAGTGATCCGCCGGCTGCGGGCGCTGCTCGCCAAGCACGAGGTCGAGCGGCAGCCCTTCGATCTCAACGAAGCCGTGCGCGATGTGGAGTCCTGCTGCGCGCCGAAGCGCGGCGGCGGCGGGTGACGCTCGACATTCGGCCGGCGCCGAGACGCCGTCACGATGGTCGGTGACCGGATCCAGATCCAGCAGGTGCTGATCAATCTGGTGCTCAACGCCATGGACGCGGTGGCCGACCTGCCCGAGGCCCGGCGCACGGTCGTCGTGTCCGTCGAGAGCGGTGCAGGCGGCATCGCCATCGCGGTGCGCGATCGCGGCCACGGCATCGCGCCCGAGCACCTGCCGAAGCTCTTCGATTCGTTCTTCAGCACCAAGCGCAAGGGCATGGGGCTCGGGCTGTCGATCGCGCGCACCCTGGTCGAAGCCCACGGTGGCCGCATCCGGGCCGAGAACGGTCCCGGCGAAGGGGCGGTGTTCCAGGTCGAATTGCCCGCGGCCGGCGCGACGGGCGATCCATCGGAGGGCAGGCATGAGCACCACACCGCTGATCCACGTCGTCGATGACGACGAGTCGCTGCGCACCGCGCTGCTGCGGCTGCTCGGCGCGGCCGGCTTCGAGGCGCGCGGCTACGCGTCGACCGGCGACTTCCTGCTGCATCCGCTGCCTGACCGCCCCGGCTGCGTGCTGCTCGACGTGCGCATGCCGGGCCCGTCCGGCCTCGAACTGCAGGCGGCCCTGCAGCGCCAGGGCATCACGCTGCCGGTGGTCTTTCTGACCGGCCACGCCGACGTGGCCTCCAGCGTGCGGGCGATGAAGGCCGGCGCGGTGGACTTTCTGACCAAGCCGGTCGAGCGCGACACCCTGCTCGACGCGCTCCAGCGCGCGCTCGCGCGCGACGCGCGCCAGCGCGCGGCCCGCGACGAAGCGGACGGCTGCGCGCGCGCTTCGCCTCGCTGACGCCCCGCGAGCGCGAGGTCTTCGATCGCATCGTCGCCGGCAAGCTCAACAAGCAGATCGCCGACGAACTGGGGATCGCGGAACGCACCGTCAAGCTGCAGCGCGCGCAGGTCATGGCGAAGCTGGGCGTCGGCTCGGCGGCCGAACTCGGCCGGCTGGCCGAGCGGCTGCGCCATCTGTCCGATGGATAGCGCGCCTTCCGCCTGACGTCCTTCCCCGCCCCAATCCATGCCCGCATTGCCCTTTGGGGCAAACCGTTTTGCCCCTTCGTCCCATTGTCTCCTTATCATGCTGGCGCTATGATTAGGCATGACATACCTGTCGCTCAAGCTGTCAAACAGTCAGTCAACGGGTCAACGCGGAAATCCCGGGGAACTGCCATGGTGATCGTCGGCCGGAAGGTGCTCGTCGTGGAGGACGACGACAGCATGCGAGCGGCGATCGAACGCTTGCTGGGCGTCGCCGGCTTCGAGTGCGCCGCCTACGCGTCGGCGGAGGGGCTGCTGGCGGACGACGCCGGCGAGGGTGCCGCGTGCGTGGTCAGCGACCTGAAGCTGCCCGGGATGTCCGGCCTCGAGCTGCTGGCCGCATTGCGCGCGCGGGGCGGGTGGCCGCCGTTGATCCTGATCACGGCACATGACGCGCCGGGCCTGCGCGAGGAGGCCGTGCGGCGCGGCGCGGCGGCCTATCTGGTCAAGCCGTTCAGCGGTACCGCGCTGCTGGATGCTGTCAAGGCAGTGATCGAACCCGCGAGGGCGCCATGACGGCAGGAACATCATTCTGAAAAAGAAAGAAGGCACCCATGCAAAGAGGAGAAGCTCATTTCCGAGAAGAAATGGGAAAAATCTATCATGAATCCCTGTAAGACCGGCAGGAAGAAAAAAAGGAAGGAGGAAACGATGAAGTTCATTTGCAGAATTCTAACCATCGCAGTTGCATTGACCGCCGTATTGGCAATGGCCTCGGGACCGGCCGATGCGCAGACAACCGGGAAGAAGCCCAACATCGTCATCATCTGGGGCGACGACATCGGCCAGTCCAATATCAGCGCCTACTCGCACGGCCTGATGGGCTACAAGACGCCCAACATCGACCGCGTCGCCAAGGAAGGCATGATGTTCACCGACTACTATGCCGAGCAGAGCTGCACGGCCGGCCGGGCCTCGTTCATCACCGGCCAGTCCGGCTTGCGCACCGGCATGACCAAGGTCGGCTTGCCGGGCGCCACGGTAGGGCTGCAGAAGGAAGACCCGACGATCGCCGAGCTGCTCAAGGCGCTCGGCTATGCCACCGGCCAGTTCGGCAAGAACCATCTGGGCGACCGCAACGAGTTCCTGCCCACCGTGCACGGCTTCGACGAGTTCTACGGCAACCTCTACCACCTGAACGCCGAGGAAGAGCCGGAACTGCCGGACTATCCGAAGGACCCGGCGTTCCGTGCCAAGTTCGGCCCGCGCGGCGTGATGGACTGCAAGGCCTCGACCACGGACGATCCGACCGTGGATCCGCGCTTCGGCAAGGTCGGCAAGCAGGTCTGCAAGGACACCGGCCCGCTGACCAAGAAGCGGATGGAAACGATCGACGACGACATCGCCAACCGGGCCGTGGACTTCATCCAGCGGCAGAACAAGGCCGGCAAGCCGGTCTTCGTCTGGGTGAACTTCACCCACATGCACTTCCGCACCCACACCAAGCCGGAGAGCATCGGCCAGTCGGGGCGCTGGCAGAGCCCGTACCACGACACCATGATCGACCACGACAAGAATGTCGGCACGGTCCTCAAGGCGCTGGACGACCTCGGCATCGCGGACAACACCTTCGTCATGTACTCGACCGACAACGGCCCGCACATGAACTCGCTGGCCGGATGGCGCGATGACGCCGTTCCGCAACGAGAAGAACTCGAACTGGGAAGGCGCCTACCGGGTGCCGGCCATGGTCCGCTGGCCGGGCAAGATCAAGCCGGGCCAGGTGTCCAACGAGATCGTCGCCCACCTCGACTGGCTGCCGACGCTTCTGGCCATGGCCGGCGACACGCAGGTGAAGGACAAGCTGCTCAAGGGCTACAAGGTCGGCGACATGACCTACAAGGTCCATCTCGACGGCGACAACCTCGTCCCCTACCTGACCGGGCAAGCCGCGAAGAGCCCGCGGGAGTCGTTCCTCTACATCAACGACGACCAGCAGCTGACCGGCCTGCGCTACGACAACTGGAAGATCGTGTTCATGGAGCAGCGGCTCCGGGAACGCTGCGCATCTGGGCGGAGCCGTTCGTCACCTTGCGGGTTCCGAAGATCTTCAACCTCCGCACCGATCCGTACGAGCGGGCGGACATCACCTCGAACACCTATTACGACTGGCTGCTGGATCACGTCTTCCTGTTGGTCCCCGCGCAGGACTACGTCGGCCAGTTCCTGATGACCTTCAAGGAGTACCCGCAGCGGCAGAAGGCGGCCAGCTTCAACCTGGATGAGGTCATGCGAGAAGCTGAAGGAAGGCGGCGGGTCGAAGTAGCACGGACGCAGTGGGAGCTGCTTAACGCCGCGAGACGACCACTACCTGACGCATCACTGCTGCGCCCGCCGTTGTAAGCCGGCGGGCGCAGCAACCAATTTAATGACAAGGAGGCCACAACAATGAAACCCAGAGACAATAAACCGGCCGCAGCAGCGGACGGAAGAAGACCTTCACCCTCCTGTCACGCGATACGATCTCCCGTCGCGAGTTCCTGGCTGGCTCGGCGGCAGTCGGCGCGACGCTCCTCCTGCCCGGAGGACTGTCCGCGGCAGCGGACGGGAAGAAGACCTTCACCATCCTGCACACCAACGACATGCACTCGAGCTTCATCGGGATGGGTCCGGCCTCGGACTACACCCCATTCACGCTCAACGACGACACGACCCGGGGCGGGTACGCGCGTCTGGCCGCCTTGATCGCGAAGCGGAAGGAAGCGCGCAAGGGACAGGGTCCGGTGCTGGTGCTCGACGCGGGCGACTACAGCATGGGGACCGCGTTCGGCGCCGCCACCCGCGAGACCGGCGGCGAGCTGCAGCTCATGTCCCGGATGGGCTACGACGCCACCACCTTCGGCAATCATGAATTCGACCTCGGGCCTGACGGCCTGGGCAAGTCCATCGGCGTGGCCGCCAAAGCCGGCCGGGTTCCGGCGGTGGTCGCCTCGAATACCGACTTCGCGAAGCAACGACGCCACGCTGGCCGATCTCCAGCGCCTGGCCAAGGATGGGGTGATCCGCCGCTACGTCGTGATCGAGCGCGGCGGCATTCGCTTCGGCATCTTCGGGCTGCTCGGCAAGGAGGCCCAGTTCTACACCGGCGGCGCGGGTGCGGCTACGTTCGCCGACGCCATCGAGACCGCCAGGGAGATGGTGAAGGTTCTCCGCGAGACGGAGAAGGTGGATGTGGTCATCGCTCTCAGCCACGGCGGCGTGGAGAAAGGGAAGGACGGGCGCTTCACCGACGGCGAGGACGTGCGCCTGGCCAAGGCCGTGCCGGGCATCGACGTGGTGATCGGCGGCCACAGCCACACCGAGCTGCAAGAGGCGATCATCGTCAACGGCCGCACGCCCGTGGTCCAGACCGGGAAGGAAAGCGAAAACCTCGGCGAACTGGTGATCACCCTGGACGGCGGCAAGCTGACGGTCGAGTCCTACCAGCTCTACCCGATCGACGACACCATTGCCGGCGACCGGGCCATTGCCGACGAGATCGAAAAGCTCAAGAAGGCGCGTCACCGAGGCCGTGTTCGCCTCCCGCGGCTACAGCATCGATCAGCCGCTGGCGGTGGCGCCGCGGGACCTGCCCAACACCTTCACCGACATCGCCGCCAGCACCCTCCTCGCCAACCTCTGCACCGACGCCTTCAGAAAGGCCACGAAAGCGGACATCGGCTTCACCGCCAACGGGCTGATGCGCGCCGGTCTTACCCGGGGGAAGTCAGGCGTGCAAACCGTCTACGACGTGTTCGCCGTGGCGCCCCTCGGCGCCGGTGTCGTGGATACGACGGCCGGCAGCGCCCTCGTGACCGGCTACTTCACCGGCCAGGAACTGAAGAATCTGCTCGAGTTCCTGCTCGTGGACAACCCGGCCCACCCCGGCGAGTATTTTCCCCGCGCCTCCGGCATGAGGTTCCGCTACGACCCGTCGCGCCCGAAGTTCGACGTCGTGACGGCCATCGAGATGGGAGACCTCGACCGCGGCTACCGCGCGATCGACATCACGCGGGAAGGACGAGCGCTTGTACAGCCTCACGTGCCCCCTGATGCTCGGCCAGATCATCGTGGCCATCCCGAAGTACACCAAGGGCAAACTGGCTCTTGTCCCCAAGAACAAGGAGGGGCAGCCCCTCAAGTCGAAGGTCGAGGCACTCGACGACCCTCGCGAGCAGCACGCCCTACCTGCTGCCGCCGCCGGGCACGATGGACAAGGGCAGTGTCGCCACCGCGGCGGGGAAAGGCGCTGTCCGGGAGATCAAGGAATGGCAGGCGATCATGGATCACCTCCGCAGCCTGCCGGTCAAGAGCAAGGGCGAACTTCCCGTGATCCCGGTCGATGAGCGCGCCGCAGAGGTCCGGGCGATCAAAGCGGGCTGA
>CAWEPT010000003.1:0-9520 GCA_963810965.1 uncultured delta proteobacterium
TGGCGGGCGATCTGGGGCTCGAACCCAGGACCTTTGGTTCCGGAGACCAACGCTCTATCCTACTGAGCTAACCGCCCGTGCTTTCCCGGTGATAAGACTGGCAATGCCCGGGGCTTCCGTCCCCGGGCAGAACGGGTGCTATTATACCGTCGGGATCGGAAAAATCCAATGTTTTTTACAGGCCCAGCTCCCGGACGATCTTCCGGGCCGCCCGGCTCTGGTTCATCGTGCAGATGTGCAGTCCGTGGACCTCGTTGCGGATGAGGTCGTATGCCTGCCTCTGGGCGTACTCGATGCCGTACTTCTCAACGTCCTCGGGCTTGTCCTTGAGCCAGCAGAGCTTCTCGCCCAGCGCCGAGGGGATCTTCGCCCCGCAGAGCTCCGTGATGCGCAGCACCTGCTTGTAGTTGAGAATCGGGAAGATACCCGGGATGATCGGCACGTTGATCTTCAACGCCAGCGCCCGGTCCCGGAACCGGTAGAAGTCGTCGTTGTTGAAAAAGAGCTGGGTGACGATGAAGTCGGCCCCGGCGTCGACCTTGCGCTTCAGGTTCTTCAGGTCGTCGTCGAAGCTCGACGCCTCGGGGTGCCCCTCGGGGTAGCCCGCCACGCCGATGCAGAAGCCGTTCAACCCGCGGATGAAGGAGACCAGTTCGTTGGCGAACCCGAAGCCCCCCGCGGGCCTCACGAACTTCTCCTCGCCCTTGGGCGGGTCGCCGCGCAGGGCCAGGATGTTCTCGATGTTGTGCGTTTTCATCTCCTCGACAATGCGGGCGATGTCGTCCCGCGTCGCGGCGACACAGGTCAGGTGGGCGAGGGCCTCGCTGCCGAACTCGTTTATCACGCGCGAGGCGATCTCGATCGTCTTGTCCCGCGTCCCGCCGCCGGCGCCGTAGGTCACGGAGATGAAATCGGGCTTGAGCTCCTTCAGCTCGGCGACGGTCTTGAAGAGGCTCTCCAGGTTCCCTTCCCGCACGGGCGGAAAGACCTCGAAGGAGAGCGTTCTCTTTTTTTGCCCGAACAAATCCCGGATCAGCATGTGCGGCTCCTGCGAAAATTGCATGTGTAAATGGCACTTTGGGCCGATTCTGTCAACAGGTTTTCTAAACGACGGTGTTGTGGAACTGCCGGAAATCTGATAGATTCGGCCTGTTTGAGGTGTATTGGTTTCAACATGATCAGACTTTTCAGCATGCTCCTGCCCGCAATCCTTCTCCTGACGGGGTTTCTGGTTACCCCTGCCTTCGGGCTCGTCTATGTCTCCAACATCCGTCACTGGGCCGCCCCGGACTACACGAGGGTGGTCATCGACACGAGCGACGAGGCGACCTACGTCGTGTCGAAGGAAGGCCGCAGGATCACCCTCACCGTGAAGAATGCCGACGTGGCCGAGGACGTGCCCCTCCAGAGCTTCCTGAACAAGCCCGGCGTCGAGAAAATCGAGGTCGTCACCCTGCCCGACGAGAGCGTCCGCATCGAGCTGACCCTGACGCAGGACGTGGAGGCGAAGGTCTTCAAGCTCAAGAAGTTCCTGGAAAAGCCCAACCGCATCGTCATCGACCTGCAGTTCCCCGAGGTCGAGGAGAAGGAGAGCCTCAGCCGGCAGGAGGTCAAGAAGCTCCAGAAGGCGAGGATCATCGTCATCGACGCGGGCCACGGCGGCGAAGACCCGGGCGCCGTCGGGAAGATGGGTACCCGCGAGAAGGACGTCGTCCTCAAGATTGCGAAGAAGCTCCATGACAATCTGAACAAGCGCGAGGGCTACCGGGCGTTCCTGACCCGCACGGGGGATTACTACGTGCCCTTCAAGAAGCGTCTCAAGATCGCCCGGGATTACGGCGCCGACGCCTTCGTCAGCATCCATGCCGACGCCGTCCGCAACCGGACGGTCCGTGGCGGCTCGGCCTACATCCTCTCCACGGGAGGCGCGACAAACGAGGCGGCGAGGCTGCTGGCCCGCAAGGAGAACCTCGCCGATGTCATCGGCGGCTGGGCCAGCGACGACACGATCGACGAATCCGACATCATCACCCTCGACATGGTGATGACCAACACCGTCAACCGCTCCCGCGAGCTTGCGCAACTTTCGCTGCGCAACATCTCCGACATCAACTACCTGAAATTCACCCAGGTCCAGGGGGCGCCCTTCCGCGTCCTCAAGATGCCCGAGATCCCCTCGGTGCTCATCGAGACGGCCTACATCTCGAACCCGACGGAGGAGAAGCTGCTCCGGACGCCGGCCTTCCAGGACGAAATGGCCGGGGCCATCGCAAAGGCCATCGTGAAGTTCGTCCCCTCCGGCCAGCCGCCCGTCACGGTTCAGGTTGCCGGGGCGCAGGCAAAAGCGGGGTCCGCGGCCGCGAAAAAGGAGGAGAGGGCGGAGAAGCCCCGCCAGAGGGAAGGCCGGGCCATCGAGAAGGTCAAGGGAGGACGATGCCGAGCAGGCGCCGAAGCAGGCTCCCAAGAAGGCCGCGGCGAAAGCCGAGCAGGCCGAGGAGCGCAAGTCCTCCGCGGCCGACCCGGCAAAGGCAAAGAAAAACGGCACGGTCACCTATCGGGTAAAAAAGGGAGACACCCTGGAGAAGATCGCAGTCCGCCATGAAACGACCGTGGCGGAGCTTGCTCAAGCTCAACAACATGAAGCTCAAGGATCCCCTCTGGGTCGACCGGAAGCTGAAAGTGCCCGCTCCGCCCGTCAGGGAGGAGGAGAAGGCCGCCCCGGAGGTCATCACGTACAAGGTGAAAAAGGGGGATACGCTGGAGCAGATCGCCCTGCAGCATCACACGACGGTGCGCTCCATCCGGACGCTCAACAATCTCAAGCCCAACGATCCGATGGTTGCGGGGCGCAAGCTCAAGGTGCCCGTCGAGAAGCCTGACGAGGATCTCCCGGCGGAGCCTGCGACGTCGGCGAAAGGGCAAAAACCGGACGTGAAGAAGGCCTCGGCGGCCGAGCCGGCGCAGAAGCTCACGACATACCGGGTGAAGAAAGGCGACACGCTGGAAAAGATCGCCGCCCGCCATGACACCACCGTGGCGGAGCTTGCCAAGCTCAACAACATAAAGCCCAAGGACCCCCTCTGGGTCGACCGGAAGCTCAAGGTGCCCGCGGCGGAGAAAGAAAAGGGAAGGGAGGCGCCGGCCGAGAAGAAAACGGCGGCAAAGCCCCAGAAGAAAACCGCAACCTACGTGGTAAAAAAGGGCGACACCCTCGAGAAGATCGCGTCGAAGCATAACACCTCCATCGCGGCCCTCATGAAGGTCAACAAGATCAAACTCAGCGACCCGCTGTATGTAAATCGGAAGTTGATTATACCCGCAGAAGAAGATATTTAGCTAAGGCCGACTAAGGACTAAAGGCATAAGGGGACAGAAGGAGGGATCTGTCATGATGCGTTCTCGCGTTCGGTCTGCAGGGGTTTTCTGCCTTCTCGCCCTGTTGTGCCTCGCAGCCTGTTCTCCCGGTCTCACCCCCGACGAGAAGAAGTATGTCCAGTCCGAGCAGGAGCCGGGGGTCGTGGGGTACGTCAAGACGCTCCTCTCGCGTTACTTCTTCGCTTCTTCCCTCAGCAGCCGCCCCGACCGGGTTTTTTCGGGGCACACGTCGATCGTCTGGACCGTGGATTTCAGCCCCGACGGGAAAACCCTCGCCTCGGGAAGCGCCGACATGAACATCATCCTCTGGAACGCGGACACGGGCGTTCCCGTCCACACCCTTCGCGCCCACCAGGAAGCCATCATGCGGGTCGCCTTCAGCCCCGACGGCAAGACCCTTGCCTCCGGCGGGAAGGACAAGGTCATCCACCTGTGGAACACGGCGACGGGAGAGCTTGCGGGCACCCTCACGGGCCATGACGGCTGGATCGTTTCCCTTGCCTTCAGCCCCGACGGGAAGCGGCTGGCCTCGGCAAGCGACGACCGCCGCGTCATCGTCTGGGATGTGGAGAAGCGGCGTGTCGAAAAGGTCCTCGAGGGGCACAGCGACGTCGTCGATGCCGTGGCCTTCAGCCCCGACGGGAAGCGGCTGGCCTCGGGAAGCGACGACCGCACCGTCATGATCTGGGATGTGAACAAAGGGGAGGCCCTGATGAGCCTCCAGGGGCACGCAAGCTTCATCAAGGCCGTCTCCTATTCCCCCGACGGCAGGACCCTCGCCTCGGCGGGCCTCGACCAGAAGATCATCCTCTGGGATGCGGCAACGGGCAAGCTGCTTCGGACCTTCACCGGGCAGGACAGCCTGATCCTCTGTCTCGACTGGAATCATGACGGCAGCCGGATCGCCACGGGCGGGGATTCCATCTTCATCTGGGATTCCGTCTCCGGCGAGCCCCTGCGGACGGTGCGAAGCTTCTACGGGCTTGTCAACGGCGTCTCCTTCAGCCCCGACGGGAAGCACCTCGCCACGGCGCAGTTCGACAAGTCCGTCCTGCTGTTCGACAGGATGCCATGATGTCCACCCCGACCCTCCCATGAGGGCCTTTTTCTTAAATTCACTCTTCACTTGAGGGGAGTGAAAGACTGGAAAACAGGGTTTTTACAAGGGGGGATTTCGTTTGATTTTCTCATTCGCCTTTGGTATATTCCAGTGCCCAATCCCGTGATCTCTTAAAAAGTGCAATAAAAACAATGATAATCCGATCTTCGTAACGTCAGAAGGTCGTTGTTTGCAGGGGGCCGGACATGTTTGTCGGCAGGCGCATGACGCGAAACGTCATCTCGGTGACGAAGGACGCCAGTGTCCTCCACGTCCGCAACCTCCTCCGGGAAAAGGACATCAACCAGGTCCCGGTGGTCGACGGGAAGAAGGTCATCGGCGTCATCACCGACGGGGACATCCGGGAAAACTCGGCCTCGCCGGCAAGCACCCTGTCCGTCCACGAGCTGAATTACCTGCTCTCGGAGATGAAGGCCGGGGACATCATGACGCGCAACCCCGTCACGGTGAGCCCCGAAACACCCGTCGAGGAGGCGGCCAGGATCCTCAACGAGAAGGAACATCGGCTGCCTGCCCGTTGTGAAGAACGATGAGCTGGTGGGGATCATCACCACCTGCGACATGCTCAATGTCCTGCTCGAGGTGATGGGCGTGGGGACGCCGAGCTCGCGCATCGAGCTTTCCATCCCGAGTGACATGGGCGAGATCTGCAACATCGCGGGCATCGTGAAGGGACTCGGGCTTTCGATCATTTCCATGGTGTCCACCGTGAACCGAGAACGACCCGGCGACACGCTTTTCCGTGCTCCGGGTGAACACCGACGACATCCGCGAGCTCTGCAAGGCGCTGCGCGGTGCGGGATACAAGGTCACGACAAAGTATGAAGAATGATCATCTGGCAGAGGCGAATACGGGGCTGAAGGCAACCACAAGGGGCTTTTAGCCCTTTTTTTATACAGAGAGCACAGATGAAAGGGGAGGTTTTATTCTTATGAGCAACGAGAATCTGGAAAGCAAACGTTGGATTATTGCAGGGGCTGCCATCGTCATGCAGCTCTGTCTGGGGACGGTCTATGCATGGTCCGTCTTCAAAATTCCGCTGATGAAGGCCCACGGGTGGAGCGATTTCGAGGTGTCGTCCACCATGATGATCCTCATGGCCGTCATCGGTGTTTCGGCCGCCTTCGGCGGGACCCTCGTCGACAAGAAGGGCCCCCGCTTCGTGGCTACCATCGGCGGTATCCTCTTCGGGTCCGGTGTTCTGCTTGCCGGCTTTGCCGATCAGGTCGGGAATCTTTTCCTGCTTTATCTCGGCTTCGGCATCATCGGCGGCCTCGGCAACGGCTTCGGTTACGTGACGCCCATCGCGACGCTGATCCGCTGGTTCCCCGACAAGCGCGGCCTCATCACGGGCCTTGCCGTCATGGGCTTCGGCGCCGGCGCCTTCTTCATGGGCAAGATCGCCCCCGGGATGGTCAATGACATGGGCGTGGCCCAGACCTTCTACATCTGGGGCGTGATCTTCCTGATCGTCGTCACGGGATGCGCACAGTTCTACAAGAACCCCCCCAAGGGCTGGACCCCCGCGGGCTGGACGGCCCCGGCGAGCTCCGTGTCGGCCGCCGACTCCTTCACCTTCGACGAGGCCGTGAAGAGGCCCCAGTGGTGGATGCTCTGGGGCATGCTGTTCCTGAACGTCTCGGCGGGCCTGGGTCTCATCTCCCAGCTCTCTCCGCTGGCTCAGGTCGTTGTCAAGAATGCGACCCCCGGCATCACCCCCGCCGATCTGGCCATCGCAGGCGGCACCATCCTCGCCATCGCCTCCATCTTCAACGGGCTGGGGCGGCTCTTCTGGGCGTCGCTCTCCGACAAGATCGGGCGCAAGATGGTCTTCATGGTCATGTTCGCCAGCCAGGCCGTCCTGTACATCTTTCTGCCCCAGATCAGCAACGTGATGCTGTTCACCATCGTCGCCTGCTACCTGCTGGCCTGCTACGGCGGCGGGTTCGCCACGATGCCCCCCTTCACGGCCGACTCTTTCGGGCCGGGCTACATCGGGAAGGTCTACGGCATGATGCTCACGGCCTGGGCCTGCGCCGGCGTCGTGGGTCCCTTCGTCTTTGCGAAGATTCCCGGCGTGGCTCTTTACGTTGCGGCGGGTCTTCTCGCTGCGGGCTTTGTCGTTGCCCTGAGCTTCACCCGTCCGGCCCCGAAGGCGAAAGCCTGAAGAGGGGTACAGGGTATAGGGTAAAGGGTAAAGTAAGATAAAAAGGAAGGCAGACCTTTCGTGTCTGCCTTCCTTTTTTTTTTCCCTGAACCCTGAACCCTTGACCCTGAACCCTGTTTTTTATATTGCATCTTGCCCATTTATGATTTAGGCATCTCGGGATACAATTGATCAGTGTTCGATTGAACAGGATTCGAGATTCGGCAGGGAGAGAGGCGGAATCATGGCACTGGGCAATCTCCAGAAAAGGAATGTGGTCTTCGCGATCCTCACCGTGGTGCTGGTCATCGGCGCTGTGGCGCTGTTCTTTTTCCTCGAGTACCGGCGCACCCACGTGACGACCGATGACGCCTTTGTGGACGGCCACATCCACATCGTGGCCTCCAAGGTTCCCGGCACGGTCCTCGCCCTCCATGTCAAGGACAATCAGTTTGTGAAAAAGGACGATCCGATTCTCGAGATCGATCCCGTCGATTATCGCGTCGCCCTCCAGGAGGCGCAGGCCAATCTCGAGATGGAGAGGGCGCGGCTCACCGAGGTGCAGAGCCGCGTCGAGACGGCCCGCAAGCAGCTGCTGGAAATCCGGGCGGCCCTCGATGCCTCCCGTTCCGCCCTGAAGGCGCAGGAGGCGCTCGCCTGGAAGGCCGACGCGGATTTCAAGCGGGCCGAGCCGCTCATCAAGGAGCAGATCGTCACCCAGGAATACTACGACCAGAGAAAAACAAATCACGACGTCGCCGTCGCCCAGGTGATATCGGCCAGGGAGAACATAAACCGGCTGGAAGGCTCCGTGGAATCCCAGAAGTCCCTCATCCGCCAGATGGAGGCGGCCGTGGCCCCTCAGCAGGCCCTGATCCAGCACAGGGAGGCCCTTGTCGAGAAGGCGAAACTGAATATGGGCTATGCGAAGATCCTGGCCCCGGCAGAGCGGCTATGTGACGAAGCGCAGCGCCGAGGTGGGAAACCAGGTGCAGGCGGGGCAGCCGCTGCTGGCCGTCGTGCCGCTGGCGCAGGAGCAGATCTGGATCACCGCGAACTACAAGGAGACGGAACTCAGGGATGTGAAACCGGGGCAGAAGGTCGAGATCAAGGTGGATACCTACCCCGGCAAGACGTTCCGCGGCCGGGTGAACAGCATCATGGCCGGCACGGGGGCCGCGTTTTCCCTGTTTCCGCCCGAGAACGCCACGGGGAACTATGTCAAGATCGTCCAGCGGATCCCCGTCCGGGTCAGCCTCGACGAGGGGAGCGACCCCGATCACCTGCTGAGGGTGGGGATGTCCGTTGTCCCCACCATCCTCATCGAGCGCTGAGAGCCCCGGGGGCGTCATGAACAAATGGCTCGTGGCCGTCACGGTGATGCTGCCCACGCTGGTCGTGATCATCGACACCTCCGTGGTCAACGTCTCCCTGGGCCACATCCGGGGCAGCCTCTCCGCGGGGATCGACGAGTCGACCTGGGCGATCACCTCCTACCTGGCCGCCAATGCCATCGTCATCCCCATGACAGGCTGGCTCAGCCGGTTCTTCGGGCGCAAGCGTTTCCTGCTCGTCTCCATTGCCCTGTTCACCGTCAGCTCCTTTCTCTGCGGGGCCTCCTGGAATCTCCGGGCCCTCATCTTTTTCCGCATCCTCCAGGGGCTTGCCGGCGGCTCGCTGCAGCCGATGTCGCAGGCCATCCTGCTCGAGACCTTCCCGCGCCATCAGCACGGCACGGCCATGGCGATCTTCGGGATCGGCATCATGATCGGGCCCGTCATCGGGCCCCTGCTGGGGGGCTGGATCACCGACAACTGGTCGTGGCACTGGGTATTCTTCATCAATATCCCCATCGGGATCGTCGCGATCCTCATGGCGATGGCCTTCATCGTCGATCCCGATTACGCCGGGGCCCGGAAGATGAAGATCGACTACATGGGGCTTGCCTTCCTGGCCGTCGGGATCGGGTGCCTCCAGATCGTCCTGGACCAGGGCCAGCGCGAGGACTGGTTCGCCTCCCAGTTCATCCTGTGGCTCTCCGTGATCTCTATCGCGGGACTTGTCTTTTTCGTCGTGAACGAGCACTACGCGGGAGACCCCATCGTCGATCTGCACATCTTCAAGAACCTGACCTTTGCCTCCGGGAACATCATCGGCTTTGCCCTGTTTTTCACGCTCTTCGGCAGCCTGATCATGCTCCCCATCTGCCTGCAGACCCTGATGGGCTACACGGCGTTTCTGGCCGGCTGGGTTCTCGGCCCCGGGGGTGTCATGGCGATGATCTCCATGCCGATTGCGGGCAGGCTCATCACCCGGGTGAACCCCAAGGCGGTCCTCTTTGTCGGCGCGATGATCACGGCCTGGTCCATGCTGATGATGTCGTGGTTCAACCTCTCCACGGATTTCTACACCGTGGCCTGGCCGAGGGTCGTCATGGGCTTCGGCATGGGGCTTGTCTTCGTGCCGCTGACCACCCTGACCATGTCCTGGATCCACAAGGAGGAAATGGGGAATGCCTCGTCGGTGTTCAACCTGCTGAGAATGCTCGGCGGGAGCTTCGGGGTTGCCTTTGCGAGCACGCTCGTCTCCCGGAGGGCCCAGTTCCACCACGGGCGCCTTGCCGAGGGGATGAGCGTCCTGGACCGGAATTTCCAGGAGGCCCTGTCGCAGGTATCCGGGATCCTGAAAAATCAGGGCTTCGCGCCATCCCAGCTCGACGCCGGGACGCTGGGGCTCCTCTACAAAAAGCTCGTAAAGGAGTCCACCATGATGGCCTTCAACGACACCTTCTTCGTGCTTGCCGTGCTGATGGCCATCGCGGGGCTGATGGTTCTCTTCATGAAAAGGAGCCAGGAGACGGCGGGATCGGGCCGGACGG
>CAWEPT010000004.1:0-33133 GCA_963810965.1 uncultured delta proteobacterium
GACGGCTGCCCGTTCGATGACGTTCTTGAGTTCCCGGACGTTGCCGGGCCAGTGGAACCCCATGAGGGTCTGCAGGGCCTTCGGCGAGATCTCCGCCGTTTTCGGCGCCGTCTCGACGAATCCCTGGGCGAGAGAAGGAATATCCTCCCGGCGCTCTCTCAGGGGGGGAAGGTGGAGGGAAAAGACATTGAGACGGTAGAAAAGATCTTCCCTGAATTTCCCTTCCTGGACAATTTTCATGAGGTTCTTGTTCGTCGATGCGATGAAGCGGACGTCGACCCGGATCGACTTCGTCCCGCCCACCCGCTCGAACTCCTTTTCCTGCAGGACCCGAAGCAGTTTGGCCTGGGTCGTGAGCGGCATATCGCCGATCTCGTCCAGGAGGATGGTGCCCCCGTGGGCCAGTTCGAACTTGCCCCGTTTCTGAGTCGTGGCGCCCGTGAAGGACCCCTTCTCGTGGCCGAAAAGCTCGCTCTCCAGAAGGCCCTCGGGAATGGCGACACAGTTGAGCTTGATGAAGGGGCCCTCCTTTCGGAGGCTGTGCTGGTAGATGCCCTGGGCGACGAGTTCTTTGCCCGTGCCTGACTCCCCCGTGATGAGGACCGTGGCGTCCGTCGGGGCTACCTTGAGGATCTGGCTGAAGATCCCCCGCATGACCTTGCTCTGGCCGATGATCTCGGGAAAGAGCTCCCGGGCCTCCACCTTGGAGAGCATGCTCGTGACCTGCTCGAAGATGAGGTTGAACTGGCTGATGTCGTCGGCCTTCTGATCCACGGCGCTCTGGAGCTGGGATTTCGGAAAGGCGGGCAGGTTCTCCGCGTCCCGGATGAACTTCTTGATGGGCCTCAGGATCAGCCAGGTCACGAGCAGCGCGCACAGGAAGGTGAACAGCGCGATGCCGATCCCCCAGGACTTCAGAAGCCACGGCGTCTCAACGTTGTACTTCGCGTAGAAATCGACGATCTGATAGGTGACGATCACGGCAAAGATCGTGATGCCGCTGAAGATGATGGGGATCAGGACATAGAGGCTGATCTGGAACCGTGATTTCTGCATACCGGCCTTAAAATCCCTTGGTGGCGACCTTGGTCAGATCCCACATGGGCAGGAAGACGGCGAGGGCAAAAAACCCGACGACGAAGGCAAGCCCCACGACAAGGACCGGCCCGATGGCATCGGAGAGGCGCTTTACCGCGAAGGCCACTTCGTCATCGTAGTGGACGGAAACGGCCTGGAGCATCTCGTCGAGCTGGCCTGACTCCTCCCCGATCGCCACCATCTGGATGACCATGGGGGGGAAGTACCGGGCCGTGCTGAGAGGTCCCGAGATCCCCCGTCCCTCCTCCACCCGGTCCCTCACCTTGTCGAACTCCCGGGCAATGGCCGTGTTCCCGATCGTTCCCGACAGGATCTGCAGGGAATTCATGACAGGGACACCGCTTGACTGGAGAATGGAGAAGATGCTGGCAAAACGGGACATGGCCGCCTTCATGAAGAGAGGCCCCAGCAGGGGGACCCGCAGAAAAAACGCGTCCCTCACGAAGCGCCCCTGGTCCGTCTTGAAATAATAACTTGCGCCCGCAATCAGGGCAATGAGCAGGACAAGGGTGAAGACCCAGTAATCCGTCAGGAGGTGGTGAAGAAAGAGGCTCACCTTCGTCGGCCAGGGCAGCTCGACGCCCACGCGGGCGAAGATGCCCACGAAACGGGGGATGACATAGTTGAGCAGAACAAAGAAGGCGATCCCCAGGGCCGCGACGACGATGATCGGGTACTGGAGGGCCGACTTGATGTCGGACTTGATCTTGTGCTCGTGCTCGAGGATGTAGATCAGCCTCTGCAGCACCTCCGGGATGGTCCCGCTGGCCTCGCCGGCCTTGATCATGCTGCGATAGAGGGTGTTGAAGGTCGTCGGGTGCTTCGCCAGGGCGTCGGAAAGAGGGGAGCCTTCCCGGACATCCTGGGTGATCTCCGTCACGATCTGCTTGAGTTTCGGATTGGCCACCTGGACTTCCAGCACTTCCAGGAGCCGCATGATCGGAACGCCGGCAAGAAACATGGTGCGGAACTGCTTCGTGAACAGGATGAGCTCCTGCATCGTGACCCCGGAGAACCTCTGCTGCAGGCTCTCCCACGACATCCCGAAGAGCGCGCCGCGCTCCGACGCGCCGGCAACCCGGGAAGGGATGTAGCCCCGGCTGAGCAGAAGCGTCCGGGCCGCATCGAGGGATTCCGCCTCGATGACGCCTTCGACGGTCACGCCGGTCTCATTAATGGCCTCGTAGGAAAATTTCGGCATCTTAAATACAGTGACTGGTTGATTGGTTAATTAGGTGATTAGATTCGCCAGCTGAACCGGCTGTTGGTTGTCGGCTCTCTCACACGTTATCCGCTACACACTTTTCACTGCCTCGCCCCTGCGACCCTCGTCTACACCATAACCGCCGCCGAGGCTTCCTCGATGGTGGTCACGCCGGAGAGCACCTTGCTCATGGCGTCGTCCTTGAGCGTCCTGAGCTTCCCCTTCTGTTTCAGAAGCCGGCTGATCTCCTGGGCGGGGATTCCCCGCAGGATCATGTCCTGAACCTCCTCGTCGTTGAGGACGATCTCGAAGATCCCCGTTCGCCCGCGATAACCCGTTCCCATGCAGGCCGGGCAGCCCCTGCCTCTCTGGAAATTGGCCCCGTCGGCCTTGAGACCCCAGCCGGCGATCACCTTCTCGTTGGGCCGGTAGCGCTCTATGCAGTAAGGGCAGATGGTCCGGACGAGCCTCTGGGCAAAGGTGGCAAGCAGCACCGACGAGACGAGAAACCGCTCGATGCCCATGTCGATGAGGCGGGTGATCGCTCCCGCGGCGTCGTTGGTGTGCACCGTGCTCAGGACCCGGTGGCCCGTGAGCGCCGCCTGCACGGAGATGCCCGCCGTCTCGCCGTCGCGGATCTCGCCGACCATGATGACGTCGGGGTCCTGGCGCAGGATGGAGCGCAGACCGCTCGCGAAGGTCATGCCGGCCTTGCGGTTGAGCTGGACCTGGCGCACCTTCTCGACGCGATACTCGACGGGGTCTTCCAGGGTGATGATGTGGATGTCGGGCCGGTTGATCTCCTTGATGATGGCGTAGAGGCTGGTGCTCTTTCCGCTTCCCGTGGGGCCCGAGCTGAGGATCATCCCGTAGGGCTTGTTGATGATGGATTCGATCTTGTCGCGGTCCTCCTTGACCATCCCGAGCCGGTCGAGCGAATAGACGCCGGAGCCCATGTCGAGCAGTCGCAGAACGAGGTTCTCTCCGTAGATCGTCGGGATGGAGGAGACGCGGACGTTGATCTCCTTGTTCTCCATCTTCACGGTGAAACGCCCGTCCTGGGGGATGCGGGAGGTGGCAATGTCCATGTTGGCCAGGATTTTAATTCGGGAGATGATGGGCAAGAACATCTGCTTGGGCGGCGCGGGGACCTCGTGGAGCCTGCCGTCGATCCGGAACCGCACCTGGACGTTCTTCATCTGGGGGCTGAGGTGGATGTCGCTCGCCCCCTCCCGGACGGCCTGGGAGATGATGGAGTTGACCAGGCGCACAATGGGCGCCTCCTCGGCCATCCCCGCCATGGAGCTGGCGCTCACCTGGAGGTCGTCGGTGTACTCGGCGACCGCTTCGGCGTCGACGCCGGAGTCGAATTTCAACTCCTCGAGGCTCTCGAGCACGCCTCCGAGGCCCGACTGCATGCCGTAGATCTGCCCGATGAGCTGGTTGAGCTCACGCTCCGTGCAGACGACCGTTTCGACCTCGTCGTTGGTGAGCGCCTCGATGTAATCGAGCGCGTTGATGTCGACGGGGTCCGTCATGGCGATTGTGAGCAGACGACCCTTCTTCTTGAGCGGCGCCACCTGGTTCTTCTGGGCGATATCGGCGGCAAACACCTGGGCGAGGTTGAGGTCAACGGGATACTTGTCGGGGTGGTATTTCTCGATCTTGAGCTGCTGGCTCAGGACGTCCACCATCTGGTTCTCCGACAGGATGCCCTGCTGGATCAGGAGCTTTCCGAGCTTCATCCCCGTCTTCTTCTGCTCGTCGAGAAAATGCCTGAGCTGGTCCTCGTTGAGAACCTCGGCATCGATGAGCATTTCCCCCAGCTTTTTGCGGACTCTCAAGGTCTTGCCCTTTCTTTCCTTCAAGGTTTGACTCCAACCATGCCTTGTTGATGCCGAAAAATCAACCCCGTATCCCGCTGGCCCGACAGGGCGCGGGCGCAGGAAGCGAGGATTCAGTCACGGCCCGGCAGGGCCGTCGATTGCCCGCCGGCCTGCTCCTTCGGGATGTTCTTCCGGAAGAGGGAAGCTCCGGCCGGCTCCGCTGAGCCGGCAAGAGGCCGGACGCCTGCCGCGGCAGGCTTGCGGACAACGGCCCTCACGGGATCCAGCGAATAGACGGTCTTGTCCGATACGCGGGCCTGGTAGGCCGCCACCGTCCTGTCGCCCGGTTCGCCCGCCACATCCCGCTTGCCCGCAATCCCCGTCAGGACGGCCAGGGCAGCCACGCCCAGCGCGGCGGCCATCCCCCAGCCGATCGATCGGCGCCTCCGGCGGCGGGAGGCGCGGCTGCGGAGGCAGGACTGCACGAGAAACCAGCCCGCCCGGGAGCGGTTCCTGACGATCATCGCCAGGATGACCTGGTGGCAGAGCATGACCACCTTGCGGGGCACGCCCCCCGTGGCCAGGTAGATGGCGGCAAG
Source organism: uncultured delta proteobacterium (assembly GCA_963810965.1). Classification (GTDB taxonomy): domain Bacteria; phylum Desulfobacterota; class Syntrophia; order Syntrophales; family UBA2192; genus UBA2192. Next base: position 4,728 of record CAWEPT010000004.1, read on the forward strand.
GGCCGGCGTGGTGAACTCGACCGGTTCCTGGCCGGCCTGGCTGGCCTGGGCGATGCGGTGCTCGATCATCCGGCGCATCTGGGTGAAATCGAGCGGCTTGAGGCGCAGGCAGACGTTCATCCGGTCGGCGAAGTTTTCCCTGCGCTCCAGGATGGCGTTGAACTCGGACTGGGCAAAGATGACGATCTGCAGGAGCTTGAAACGGTTCGTTTCGTAATTGAGAAACTCCCGCAGGATCTCGATGCAGAACCCGGGAAGCTTCTGCCCTTCGTCGATGATGAGGACCACGACCTTGTCCTCGTCGATCCCCCGCCGGAAGAGGTACTGCTTGATGGACTCCTTGAGCTGCCACTCCGTGAGTCCCGGGGCGGAATCCACGGCGCCCATCATCCGGGCGATGCCCGCCAGGAACTGGATGGGCCCGCTGAAATCGGGATCCATGAGCAGGTGGAACTCCACGGCGTCATCGCCGTGGAGCTTCCGGATCAGCATGCGCGACAGGGTTGTCTTCCCCGTGCCCACATCCCCGATGACCACGTTGAGCCCCCGGCGCAGGCGGATGGAGATCTCCAGCTGCTGCAGGCAGTTGACATGCTGGGGGGCCTCGAAGAAGAACTCCGGCTCCGGCGAATTGGAGAAGGGTTCCCTGTCGAGGTTGAGGCTCGTGAAGTAATTCATTTCTATTTCCCGGGGCTCGTCCCGGGGGGCTCCTTCTTCGGGGGTGCCGGCGCCTCGCCGGGCACTGCGGGTGCGGCCTGCGCCGGTGCCGTGGCGGCCGGTGCCGCCCGGTTTGCGGCCTGCGCCGGCAGGATGTGCGGCGTGATGAAGATGAGCACCTCCTCCATCGTCTCGGCCCGGTTGTCGGTCTTGAACAGGTATCCGAATCCCGGGATGTCCTTCAGGCCGGGAAAACCCGAATCGGACATCAGGCTCCGCTGCTTCGTCAGGCCCGAGATCACGACGGTTTCGGCATCCTGGACGATCAGGGTGGTCTCCGTCTGCTTCTTGATGATGTAGGGGTTGCCCTGGACCGTCCGGGTCGTATCCACCTCGTCCTTCTTGACCTTGATCTTCATCTTGAGGTTCTTGCCGTCGATGACGTGGGGCGTGATCTCGAGTCGCAGCACGACGTCCTCGAACTTCACCTCCTGGGTGACGACACCGCTCGAGGTGCTCGTCGCCACGTAGGGGACCTTCTCGCCGTTTTCCGTGTACGCCATCTGGTTGTCCAGCGTCGTGATGGAGGGGCTCGAGAGGATGTTGAGCTTGCCGTCCTGCTGGAGGGCCTGGAGCTGCACTTCCAGGATGCTTTGCCCGATCGTGCCGAAGATGAGGCCCAGCGACCCCGAGGCCCCCGCGGCGCCAATCGCCGCGGCACTGGCCGGGAAGTTGCCGGCGAAGCCCTGGCCCGCGATGCCCGTCGATCCGAACGCGGGCGTGTAGCCGCCCGCCGTCGGGGATGCCGTCGTCGATCCGCCCGAGCCGCCCGGCGTGACGTAGTAGTTCTGGCCGCCCGCCCGGTTGGTGTAGATGCCGCCCCACTGAACGCCCAGGGTCCGCGCCGTGTCTTTCGAGGCCTCGACGATGTTGGCCTTGATGACGATCTGCGCCGTCGGCTTGTCAAGCCTTTCGATCATGGGGATCATCCGCCTGAGGTCGTCCCGCGTGGCCTGGACGATCATGGAGTTCGTGTGCTGGTCCACCAGGATGGAGCCGCGGACCTTTCCGTCCTTGTCCTTCGTGAGAAGCTCTTTCAGGCTGTCCCGGAGCTTGGTGGCGTCGGCATAATCCACGGAGACGACCATGGTGAGGAGCTTCTGGCCGCGCATGCGCTCCCGGGCGGACTCCAGCCTGAAATCCCGCTCCATGTCCTCCGCGGTCATGATGCGGATGATGTCGCCCTCCCAGGCATAGGTCAGTCCGTTGGTTTTCAGGATCCCCAGAAAGGTCTGGTCCCAGGGTTTGTTTTCGACGTTGATGGAGGTCTCCCCTTTGACGCCGGAGCGCAGCATGATGTTCACGTTCGCCGCCTGGGCCAGGGCCCGGAGGATGACGTTGATGTCCACGTTGTGCATCCGGAGCGACACGCGCCGCGTGGGCAGCGGCTTTTCCTTCCGGGCCGCCTCGTCGGTGATCAGCTCGTCCTCCTCGAGGGGCGGCATGTCCATGATCCGCGCCCGCCCCGTCGGCGAGTGACCCTTCGACGCGTCCGCCATGGTGCTCCATTTTTCAAAGAAGGGGTCCTTCACCTGCGTGAGGTCTTTCGCGCAGCCTGCCAGCGAAAGACCGATCACAGGAATGAAAAACCAGCACATCCATCGGTAAAGGGCTCTGCGTTTCAAGGCCTGTCTCCTCTAGAATGATTCGTCTTTCAGTTTGATGACGATGTTTCTCTGGTTCTGCCGGTCGGCAATCACCACCCGGGAGGGCTCCACGCTCGTGAGATAGAAGGAGCTGCCGAAGTCGAGCTTGTCGCCGACCCGGTAGGTGCTGCCGTTGATGACGGCAAGCTTCTTCTCGCCCATGTCGACAAATCCCGAGTAGACGATGTCCTGAGCGCCCCCCGGTCCCGCCTTCGCCGCAACCGGCATGGACCTTCTTGTAGAAGGGGTCTTTCGCCCAGGCCGCTTCCGCCCTGGCAATCACATAATTTTCGCTGGGTGACGAGGCTACCTTCTTGAGTTCCGCGGCGATTTCCTGGATGATCTTTTCCGACCCCGTGTACTGCTCAGCCGGCTTGGCACCCTGCCCCGTGATGGCGGGCGACAGGAAGTAGACGAGGGCAAACAGGATCGAAAAGACCATGACGCCGACGATGATTTTTTCACGCTTGCTCATTCAGCCATTCCTCTTGTTGAGCGGGCCCGAGCCTGCATCGGCCGTTCAGCCGACGACGAGCCACACCTTGAGCCGGAACTCCTTGGTCCCGGGCACCTGCTGGATCTCGATCTCCTCGACCTTTTCGAGAAAGGGCCTGTCGCCCAGCTCGATCAGGAAATTCCGGAAGTTGTAATACTCCCCTTTCAGGGTTGCGTGGACCAGCATGGCGGCGGAGCCTCCGACCATCGAGTTGATGTCGGGGCTCACGGACACGAGCTCCATTTTCGATTTCTGGGCCATGTCCTTGAAGATGAGGGAGATCTGGTCCTTCTGCTCCCCGGAGAGTTTCGTCTTCGCAGGCAACGGGAGATTTCGCTGCGCCTTGACCTTCATCCGCTCGAAGAGCTGCTTGGTCATGGGTGCGTAGCTCTGGTGGGTGTTGATCTTCGTGTTGAGCTCGTTGATCTCCGTGTCCAGCTTGGCGATGCTCCGGTAGTTGTAAAATCCGATGTACACGAGAATCAGGATGAGGCCCACCCCGATGACCAGGAGCGTCAGGCTTCGCGTCGCAAAGGGAAATTGTTTCTTCAGTTCCATGATCGATCCTACTGGAGCTTCAGGTTCAGGACGAAGTGCAGGACTTCGCCCTCGGCCTTGTTCTGCTGCAGCGCCTCGATGACGCTTTTCTGGACCGTCGCTTCCTTGACCAGGGGCGACCCTTTCAGCTTGAGCACGTAGCTCGAGAGATACCCGTCGAGCATGCTCCGCTCTCCCATGACGATCCCGTCGATCTCCAGGGTCTTCACTCCGGCCTCGGCAGGCTTCGCCGCCGGAGCTCCCCTTTTCGGCTGCCTTGGCTGCCGCTGCGGCCTTTTGTTCCGGCCGGCCGAGGGTGCTCTTCAGCTTCAGGAAGCGGACGTTCTCGGGTGTAAGGGCGGAGAGCTCGCTGATGAGGGCCATCCCGAAATACCTCTCGCCGTAATCCTTCTTCAGTCGCCGCTCCTCACGGTCCTTGGCCGCCATCTGGAGGATCAGCTTCGTGTCGACCATCAGGTTGAGCGACGAGAGCTGCTGGTTGAGATCGGAGACGGTTGCTTTTTTCGTCGAGGCGATGCGCTCCTGCCAGGCAAAGACCGTAAGCCCCGTGATGATGATGCCGGCCAGAGAGAACAGGATGACCCGGTTCACCCGGCTCACCGTGGCCATCTTCTCCTTTGCCTTGTAGGTGAACAGCAGGTTGGGGGTCCTCGTGTTGTCCGAAAGGGCAAGGCCGACCGCCGCGGCCAGCGAGGCCTTCTCGGAGGCCGTGACAGGCGCCGTGAGTCCCGAGATGAAGGGGATGGAAGGATCCAGCGGGTCCATCACCCCGCTTTCGGTGCCGAGCTGCTCCCCGATGTAGTCGATGAGGGGCCGGTAGGCGTTTACGACTCCCGAGAGGTAGACCCGGTGCACCTTCTCCCCGCCCAGATTGGCAAAGGTGCGCTCCACCTGGCGGACGAGGCGGTCCAGGGCGGGGCGGACCATGTCGAAGATGTCCTCTTCCGAAAGATCATGCCCGGCGTCGTCGGGGGTCAGGGCCGGCGCGTCGGGGTCGAGGCTCATGATGAGCTTGTGGGCCTGCGTGGGCGTGATGGTGAAATCCACCGGCGCCGCACCGCTCCAGCGCATGTCCCTCGTCGAGGGGCGCTTGCGGTCGATGTAGTTCTCCACGAGGGCTTCCACCATGCTGTTCATGCCCGTCTTGATGTCCCGGGTCAGGATGAGGCTCCCCCTGGAGTAGATGTCGATGCGGGCCCCTTCGCGGCCGAGGTAGAGGCTCGCCAGGGTCTCGCCGTGGGTAGGCATCCACTTGGTCCGGAAGAGGTTCTGGATGGCAAAGGGGGCAATGGCGAGGCCGCTCAGCTGATAGCCGGCATCGGCAAAGAGCTCGACGACGGACTCCACCTCGCGGCGCGGAGCCATGTAGACCATGACGGAAGTCTTCTTGACCCCCTGCTCCACCAGATCGGACTGGACCTCGAAATCGAGGATCGTGTCCATGTCCTCGAAGGAAAGCTCCCGCTTGGCCGTCCAGTAGATGGCGTTCTCGAGCTGCTTCCGGGGAACCTTGGGGATCTTGATGAAACGGACGTCCACCTTGGACGAGGCCATGAGATTCCAGATCTGGATCCCCTTGGCCGTCCCGCAGAATTTTCCCAGCTCGGATTTCAGGAAGTTGGTAAACTCGTGGGTCCCGCGGGCTGTCGTTGCCGGAATGGGTACCAGGCGGAAGTCGACGAGTTTCCACTGATCGGCGGCCACTTCCTCCACTTTCACCATCTGAAGGGTCTGGTGGCCGATGTCGACACCGACCGTCAACGGACGCTGGAAGGCGGGGGTCAGAGACGAAAAGGGCTTTGCCTTTTTCTTCGGCACGACAGGCTTGTAGGAGGGCTCTTCATCGGAAGCCGTCTTCGCCTTGCCCCGGATGACATTGAGAAGCTTTTCCGTGGAAGAAATCTCTCGATTGGAGGCCATGCTCACCTTCTTGTACGAAAAAGTCCCGGCTGTCCGGAATCGGGCATCACTTCCGGCATTCTGTTGTCACTGGAACAGAATCCCGTGAAACCCAGACCGGGAGCGGGTTTCCCGAAAATGACCGAAAATCACGAATGATAATAAACAGTTACACAAGAAAAGAAAACCCCTTGAAACCATTATCTATTTCAGCCGGTTTGTCAAGCTTTTTTAGGCCATAGTAACCAACGCAACGTTTGCACAATATGTGCCACAAAACAAACACTTACCCCGCGAACGGGGCCCTCGCGATGCGCCGCCCCGATCCCCTGTCCGTCACGATGGCCGGCCTGACCCGACGGGTACGGTTATCCGGGAAGAGAACAGGGAAAGAGGCATTGTTACAGGCACTTCCGGCGAATTAGCATGACAGGCATCCGGCAAATCTGCTATGGAGAAAAGGGCCCGGCGGGGAACCGGCGGATGAGCCGCCGGGGTTGGATGGCCGGGCAACGGATTCATGAAACCGGGAGGGGCGGCAATGAGACAATTTTCCGTCAAGACACAGGCGCGCAGCCAGATGATCGACATCACGGCCCAGGTCCGGTCGATCCTCAAGGAATGTAGGGTCGAAAGCGGCATCTGCTTTGTCTTTGTCCCCCACACGACGGCGGCCGTGACGATCAACGAAAACGCCGACCCCGACGTGCCCAGGGACATCCTCGCACAACTCGACAAGACGATCCCCCTGCGCGGGGACTACCTGCACAGCGAGGGCAACTCGGCGGCCCACATCAAGGCATCACTTTTCGGAGCTTCGGAAACGGTGCTCGTGGAAGGGGGCAAGCCTCGTCCTCGGGACCTGGCAGTCGATCTTCTTCTGCGAATTCGACGGGCCCAGGACGAGGCAGGTGTGTCGTGAAGATCATTCCGGCATCATAGCGGTCCACGTATTCGATATCTATCCCTGAGCCCTTGACCCTTGACCCTCAACCCGCTACCCTCACCCCTTCTTGCAGCAATGGTTGATGCTCAGAGATTACCGGGAAGGCATACCATGAGTGAATCGATTACCGTAACGATCCTCGGTTCCGGCACCATCGTGCCGTCGCTCGCGCGAAGCACCTGTTCCTTCCTCCTCGAGGCGGCAGGGATGAAGCTCCTCTTCGACATCGGCCCCGGGACGATGCGCAGGCTTCTCGAGGCGGGGACCACGATCGGAGAGATCGATGTGCTCCTGCTCTCCCACCTGCACCCCGATCACTCGGGCGAGCTCGTGTCTTTCCTTTTCGCCACCAAGTACCCTGAAACGTATCGCAGGCGGCGCCCCTTGACCCTGGCCGGCGCCAGGGGCCTGCGGAAGTTCTTCGACGGGCTGACCGCCGTGTATGGCGACTGGATCGTCCTTCCCGAGGACCTCTTCTCCCTGAGGGAGCTGGACAACCGGAAGCCGGATGCCTTCGCGGCCGGAAAAATGGCCGTTCGGTCACGGCCGGTGGTACACACGGAAAGCAGCATCGGGTACCGCGTCGAGGTGCCGGGCGGCATCTCGGTGGCCTATTCGGGAGACACGGATCTCTGCGACGGCCTGGTGAAGATTGCCCGGGATGTGAATCTTTTTATCTGCGAGTGCTCGGTGCCGGACGGGATGAAGGTGCCCGGCCACCTGACCCCTTCCGAGGCGGGAGAGGCGGCGGCAAGGGCGGGCGTGAAGCGGCTCGTCCTCACCCACTTCTACCCCGAGTGCGACGGCGCAGACATCGAGACCCAGTGCCGCAAAACCTGGCAGGGTCCGCTGACACTGGCCGAGGATCTGATGAAAATCGAGATTTCACCGGAGCGATGAAACTCCGGACCTCAAGCCACAAGCCACGAGTCGCAAGGCAAGAAGAAAGCCGGCTTGCTTTCGCTCGCCGGCTTTTTCATCACTTCTTCCCACTCTTGACGGGGACCTTTTTGCTCTTGGTTTTTGCCTCCACCGTCTTGGGGAGCTTGACGGTGAGGACACCGTTCTTGAAATCGGCGTCGACCTTGTTCACGTCGATTCCCTCGGGCAACGGGACCGTCCGCTGGAAGGACCCGTAGGAGCGCTCCATGTGGTAGAAGCTCTTGCCCTTCTCCTCTTTTTCCTCTTTCTTCTCCCCCTTGAGGGTGATCGCGTTGCCCGTCAGGAGGACCTCCACGTCCTTCTCCTCCATCCCGGGGAGCTCGGCCGTGATCCGGTACTCCTTTTCCGTTTCCTCCAGGTCCATCTTCGGGCTGAACCCGCCCCACTTCTCCTCGGCCATCCGGAGGGGCCTCAGGTCAAAGCCCCGGAAGAAATCCTCGAAGAGCCGGTTGACGTCCCTCTGGAGGGAGAAGAGGGGATACTCTTCCTCGCGTCTCGCGGGCGGGGTCTCTTTCCCCTGTCCCGCAGGAACCAGTTCCTTGATCTTGCCTGCCATGGTGTGCCTCCTTTGCGGGATTTATGCTGACTTCACGTTGATCTTCCTGAGCTTCACGGGCTCCGCCTTCGGGAGGGTGAGTCTCAGGACCCCGTTTTTCACCGATGCGTCGATCCGGTCGCGGTCGATCTCGTCGGACAGGGTGAATGCCCTTTCATAGTCGCCGGCGGCGTACTCGACGTAGGCGGCACGGTACCCTTCATGGGTTTCCGGCTCTACCCTGCCCAGGAGCGTCAACACGTTTTTCTCGAGGGTGATATCGATCGACTTCTCATCCACACCGGGCATATCCGCAAGAAGGACGATGGCGTCCTTCGTCTCACAGATATCCACGCGGGGGATGAAGACCTTTCTGGCTTGGGTCCTCTCCGTTTCAACGGGTGAGGAAGCCTCACGCTTCTGCATCTCTTTTTCCGCCATGAGGTTTGCCTCCTTTCATCACTTCTGCGATTTGATCGCGATCTTCTTGGGTTTGTCCGCCTCCGCGCGCGGCAGCCGGACTTTCAGAATTCCCTTTTCGCAGCTCGCGTCCACCTTGCCCGAGTCCACGGCATAGGGAAGACGGAAGGTGCGTGTAAACTCGCCGCTTACTCGCTCCTGGCGATGGGAAACCTCCCCCGGTTTGAGCTCCTCCGGCTTTCTCGCACCGGTCAGCTTGAGGATATTCTCGGCGACCGTGATATCGAGATTTGCCGGATCCACCCCGGGAACCTCAGCTGTGACGATGACATCCTGATCGGAAGCCCAGATGTTGACCGCGGGAAACGTGGTGGAGTAAGGCGTGCTCTCTCTCGAGAGAAGACGGTTCATGTCCTGCTGCAGCCGCTCCATCTCCCGCCAGGGGCTCCAGACCCTCCCGTACCGACCTAATTCCGGCCAGACCATCTTGATGCAACCTCCTTTCAAATATTGTTTTTTCCATGCGGGGGCTTCTCTTATTGATACCCCCTGTGGACTTTTCGACGATAAAATAAATCAGAAATTTATCTTGTCAAGACCACCCCCACACAATGTCTAAGTGCGAGAAATAAATGGAAAAGTGGAAGAAATGCGCGAGGTGACAGAAGTGGCAGGAAGACGGAATTCGAGACTCGGGCTCCGGGCTAACGATCAAAGGCTCTTCCCTGTACCCTGGCCGCACAGCGGCACTACAGCAGGAGAGCCCCTCTATAGAAGAAGTACAGACCGATGAGTTGGATGACGTGGTAGATGTCGTTGTGGTTGAAGTGCCTCGCCAGCTTGAATCCGCTTCGCTGGACGGCGGCGGCGCCGAAGCTGATGAGGATCCCGACGGCGATGAGCTTCGCGCCCGGTGAGCCCGTCGAGACGTAGCTCAACGCCATGGCCCCCAGGACGAAAGCCATGCAGATGGAGTAGAAGACGATGACGTTTCGGAAGCGATAGTCGCGCCAGATCCAGGCGGCATAGATGATCGAGAGGCCCAGGACGGTCCACCGGAGCAGGTCGGCATAGTCGGCAGGGAGGAGGTGGTAAAAGGTCGCGGCCAGCATGGCCGTCACGGAGGTTCCCACGGCGATCCCCGTGATGCGCCACAGAAGCGGCACCCAGGATACCAGGGACGTGTGCCGTATGGCATGGATCGTCGCCCCCGCCAGCGCGCCCAGGGCGATCAGGAAGAAAGACAACGCAAAGTAGAAGTGCACCGGGGCGGCGGAGACGCCATAAATCCTCACGCCGCCGAAGACGGCCGCTGCCGCCAGGAGAACGTCCGTCAGGACCGTCATCGGTTCGGGGCCGAAGAAGCCGTGTGCATGAATGTCGCCATGTTCCGGTTTATTCTGATTCATGAGGTCTTCTCCACTTTCCGGATCACGAAGCGCTCCTCGGCGTCCTCGCCGAAAGTGCTGACAGGGTTGGGGATGGAGGCGTAGATCCGCATGAGATCCCCGGTTCGGACCCGGAAACTCTTTGTGGGTATGGCGGGGTTGAACATGAAGTGCTCTTCCCGCAGGATATTCTCGTCCACATAGAAGGGAAGCGACGGGTCCCTGTGGCCGAAGGGGGGAACCGAGCCGGGGTCGCACCCGGTCACTTCCATCAGCTCATCCCGGTTGGCAAAACGGATGTCCTTCGTGCCGAACTCCTTCTTGAAGAGCCGGGCCTTGATCTCCTTTTCGGCCGTCGTGACCAGCAGGTAGTATTTCCCCTTGGCTTTGAGGAGGATGCACTTGCTGCTCGCGCCGCTCCAGCCCGCCTGCCCGCGGAAGGCGAGCGACTCCTCGCAGGAACCCACGGGCGCGTGCTCGATCTCGTCGTATGAAATCCCCATTTGCTGGAGAATGTCTATTATGGCCTGATAGACATCCTGTGACATGATGCACTCCTATTGAAAACCCGTGAGCGAATACCTGAGTCCAACGATAACAAAGTGTCATCGCGAGGAGCGCAGCGACGTGGCGATCTCGTTTCATAGAGATTGCCGCGCACCCTTCGGGTGCTCGCAATGACTCGTCGATGAAGTCGATTCCCTTTCTATCGCTGGACCTGAGTAATAGCAGAATTCGCTCTTCCTGATAAGCCGAAATCTGTGATATTCTCGGGACCGCTCGACCGCCAAGGAGGAGACCATGAAGACCTTCAAGATCGCCACGTACAACGTAAACTCCGTGCGCAGCCGGCTTCCCATCGTGCTCCCCTGGCTCGAGAAAAACCGGCCCTCCGTTCTCTGCCTCCAGGAGACCAAGACGGAGGACGCCAAGTTCCCGGCGAAGGAGTTCGAGGATGCAGGGTGGCACGTGGCCTACCGCGGGGGAAAAAGCTACAACGGGGTGGCCATCGTCTCCTCGGAGAAGGCCGACATGGTGGCCTTCGGCCTCGACGACGGGGGCCCCGCCGACGAAGACCGCCTGATCCGGGCCGTCTTTTCGGGGATCACCATCGTGAACACCTACGTCCCCCAGGGGTCAGAGCGGGAGAGCCCGAAGTTTGCCTACAAGCTCGAGTGGTTCAAGCGGCTCAGGAAGTTCTTCGCCAGACACTACAAACCGGACCAGTCCATCCTGTGGTGCGGCGACATCAACGTGGCCCGCGAGGAGATCGACGTGCACAACCCCAAGAGGCTCCTGGGCCACGTGGACTTTACGCCCGAGGTCTGGGAGGCCTTCGACGAGGTGACGGCCTGGGGATTCGTGGACGTGTTCCGCAAGCATCACCCCAATGAGCCCAACCAGTATTCCTTCTTCGATTACCGGGTGCCCAAGTCGCTGGAGAGGGGGCTGGGCTGGCGCGTGGATCACATCCTGGCGACAACGCCGCTGGCGAAGAAGTCGGTTGGTGCCTATATCGACCTGGAGCCCCGCAAAGCCGAAAAACCGTCGGATCACACGCCGATCGTGGCGGAATTCAAAATCTAGATGACAACTCCTGACGCGACAGCAGACAGAACCTCCATCCTGAAAGACGGCATTCGCGCCGCGTGGCCCATCTGCCTGGGCTATGTGCCCATCGGCCTTGCCTTCGGCGTGCTCGCCCAGAAGGCGGGGCTTTCGCCGCTGGCGATCGGGCTCATGTCGGCTGCTCGTCTTCGCCGGAAGCGCCCAGTTCATCGCCGTGGCCATGCTGGGGGCGGGCGCGGGGATCGCGGCCATCGTCGCCACGGCCTTCACCGTCAACCTTCGCCACCTGCTCATGAGCTCCGCCCTTTCCGTCTACTTGAAGGGGGTCCACAAGCGCTGGCTGGCCCTCTTCGCCTACGGGATCACCGATGAGAGCTTCGCCCTGAACCTGGTGCGGTTCCGCGAGGGGGGCTGGGACTGGAAGCGGGCGCTCACCGTCAACCACGTCACCAATGCCTTCTGGGTGGCAAGCACCGTCATCGGCGGGCTCGGCGGGGCCCTTATCCCGGCCCATGCCTTCGGGATCGACTATGCGCTCATGGGCATGTTCCTGTGCCTTCTCGTCTACCAGCTTCGTGGCAGGCTTTACGTCCTGACGGGCCTCATCGCCGGGGCGGCCGCCGTGATCCTCTCCATCGCCATCCCCGGCAACAGCTACATCGTCGCCGCCTCGGTGATCGCGGCAACGGCGGGGCTGTACATACGGAGGCGTTACCCTCAGATCACGCGGCAGAGAGGCTCCCAATGATCACGATGGATTATCATAATTCTTTGTCTCGGGATGGGCCTCGTCACTTACGTTCCCCGCTGGGTGCCGCTTTTTGCGCTTTCGCAGCGAACGCTTCCCCGCTGGCTCGAGGAGTGGCTCGACCTCATCCCCGCGGCGATCCTGAGCGCCCTGATCCTTCCCGCCCTGGTGACGGTCGGGGAGCCGAGACAGTTGTCTCTCTGGAACAATGACCTGCTCGTGGCGGTGCCCGTTTTCCTTTTTGCCCTGCGCACGCGCTCCCTCGGGGGAACCGTGGTCCTGGGGATGGCCCTCTACTGGCTCGCGGGGAAATTTCTCGGATGATCTACCTCAAGCTCTTCCTCACGGCCGTCTTCTGGGGCGGGACCTTCATTGCCGGGCGCATCCTCGCCCAGGAGGTGCAGCCCTGGTCGGGGTCCTTCCTGCGGTTTCTCGTGGCCTCGGTGTGCATGATCCCCCTGGTCTGGCACTTCGAGGGGAGGCTGCAGCCTCTCCGGAAAAAGCAGCTTCTCCTCGTCTTCCTCTCTGGGATGACGGGCGTCTTTCTCTACAACGTCTTCTTCCTGACGGGAATGCAAACCGTCCCTGCCGGCCGCGCATCGGTTATCGTGGCCTCGAACCCCGTGTTCATCTCCCTCTTTGCGGCGCTTCTGTTCCGGGGGGAGCGACTGACCCTGGTCAAGATCATCGGAATCGTGCTCTCCGTCAGCGGCGCCGTCTATGTGATCTCGCGGGGAAATCCCGCCGACATCCTGCAGGGCGGGCTCGGCCGGGGCGAGATGCTCATCTTCGGCTGCGTGCTGAGCTGGGTGTCCTACTCGCTGATCGGCAAGGTCGTCATGAAGGACGTGCTGCCCGTCTCGGCGGTGACCTATGCCTGCCTCTTCGGCGCCGCGGCCCTGCTGCCGCCGGCATTGTTCGAGGGCATGGCGGGAGACCTCGGACGCTACTCGATGCCCGCCTGGCTCTCGATTGTGTACCTGGGCTTTTTCGGCACCTGCCTCGGGTTTGTCTGGTACTACGAGGGGATCAGGCAGATCGGCCCGTCGAAATCGGCCGTGTTCATCAACTTCGTTCCCATCAGCGCCGTCATCATGTCCTTCTTCCTGCTCGGGGAGACCATCGATGCATCGCTTCTCATCGGGGCGGCGCTGGTGCTCTCGGGGATTTACCTGACGAACAGGCCGGCCGGCAATGGAAGTTAAGGAGCTGCACGGCAGCCACCCCCGCCTGACCGCTTTGTGGCGATGTACAAGCCCGGGAAATGAGGCCAGAGCCCCAAAAAGATCCTTGCGACACAAAAAAAGAAAAGCAGGGCCGGAATTGGCCCTGCTTTTCTGTATATGTCATCCGGGGTGGTTCAAGACCCCGCTTTTCTGGCTGGCTTCTGCCGTGCAATATGCCGTCGCAGGTATCCCTTTAACGGTGGTACCGCCCGTCATGCCCGTAATAAGCAGGGTGGCCATGGTGGTAGCGCTGCCAGTGCTTCGCATGGCCGGGGGGCACGTGATAGTAGACGGGCCGGGCAACAACCACGGGCGCGGGCCGGACCACGACCGGATGAGCGTAGACGACCGGGTGCGCGTAAACGACCGGCGGAGGAACATTGCCGATGTTCATGTAAAAGCCCGGCTGGCCGATGCTGACGGAGAAGCCCACATCGGATGCGTTTGCTGCGGTTGCAGCGAGAAGGGTGATCATCATGGCGATTAGAATGCGTTTCATGTTCGGTTCCTTTCCCTGGTGTTGAATCCTTCCGATTGTCCTTAACCAACCACTGACCTTGAATCGTTCCGTACTGTTGATTGGTAAAACGAATGGCGCGGCGTTTGGTTTACAGCCGGGAGATGCAATGAAACCTGAATGCAGTCAATGGATTGCAAGTCGATACGTGGCCCTTCGGACGTAGGGCAGACTCGCCGGCGGCTTTAAAAAACAGAGATTTTGTGAACAGGGGCGGGTGGTTGGAGGGGCAGAAGATATCAGGCCGGTGTCGGGAGATTATTCGGCGGCAAAGGAAGGCTCCCTGCGCTTGCGCAGGATTTGAATCGATCTGGCGGGCGGCCGGTGATTTTGAGGCTCAATTCCTGAGGGTGCTACTCAACATTACGGGTATCTGAACTTGTGAACAGGTATCCGGGACAAAAAGTTCCTCGACCATCCATCACGCCGCTTCGCTGATCGGGAGCCAGAGGTTCTCCCAAACATCCGGAGTGAGGTGGTTCATGCCGGCGTCGTCGCTCTTGCGCAAATGAACCTTATGCGCGATTGCGTGATAGCTGGTCCCCTGCGCCGGGCATGCAACATTTGCGGAAAGGTGCGGCGCGTCGTAGATATAATCATCTTCTTCGCACATGCCTGGTTTGCACGTGCCTGCCTTTCTGGCCGCATTGAAATAACTCATCGGACAACCTCCTTGTCCGCGAACTCGCAGGGAGATTCCTGCGCAATTCGTGATCATGGTCTTGTCACTTCAAAGAACGTTTACTTGCCGAACTTATTCACGCTGCCGGGTACTGTAAGAACAATCTCCCGGCCAGTTACGGCCTACTCCCATTCTCGCGATCACGCCATCAGACACTGTCTGATTCTCCCATAGGACAGTGTCTGATGCCAAAAGCCCATCGTGCAGTTCCGGCAATAGGGTCAAGGGCCGACGTAACGCTTTTTCGGATGAAAATTGTCTTGCATCCGCGGAATTTATTTCGTTAATGGTTCCACGACGGCAGGCACAACCAACGGCATCGGGTCAACCCGCCACCCAACCTCCAAAGGGGCATGCCATGAAAAGATAAACCCCGCATCTCAAAAGAGAGCGGGGTTTTTGTTTTTGGGGCTTCATTGTGATGAAAGGGAAAAAGACGCGTTCCCTTTTAAGGAGGGCGACGGCTTCGCTACAAGGGCGGGAAATGGGGAGTGCCCATTTCCCGCCCCGCGCCTCAATAGACAGGCACCAGGGAATAGCCCCTGGCCTGGTAGCCGATCAGGGAAATCCAGCCGTTCGGCACGTGCTTGATCTCCGGCAGGATCGACGCCGGGTCCACGCCGAACACTTTGGAGGCAAAGTCGCAAACCTCGAGCTTGATCCCGTCCTTCGCCATTGCCTGGACAGTCTGTGCGATCTCATCCATCAACTTCTGGTCCTCCGCAGAGAAACCCTGTTTGTCTTTGGATATCAGCTTGACGGAAGGGCCCATGAAGGCAACGACAAATAATGGTTTCTTCGATACAGCCCGGATGCCCTGATCCTTGTAGGTGTCATGGATCAGTTTGATCTGAACGGCGGCGCTCTTTGCATTTGCGGCCCTCACGTCAAAGATCGCCTTGACGGACTTCATGCCTGCAAGGGATTCGTATGTCGCGGCGGATGCGGAGCCGACGGCGGCCAGCATGAAGACCGACGCGACGACAATCGACACAAGGATTCTGTTTTTCCTTTCCATACTTTCACCTCCTGGCTTTTTCAAAGAAGACCTGCGACGACGACGGCCTCAAGGCGTCCTGAGAGTGTCGCACCTCAGTCCCTCCCGAAGCCTTTACTATGATCCAAGAGGACACCTCGGAAAGCCATAAGGGATTCCCCGATTTCCGGCATCCAAAATCCTTACGGCGCAGCAGGGCAGGTTGATGAATGACATTTGCGCAATGAGAGGGAACAAGGGGTGAGAGGAACTCGAGGCAGGGCTTGCGTCTGATGAACAGGCCTTCAGCAAGACGGATCCGGGGTGAATCGAAAAAAAGGCAGAGCCGATCACGGCCTGCCTTTTTGCTTAAATGAAAGCGGCACAGCGGTACACGAATAAAATTCGAGCGTTTCCCCCTTACCGCACGTGAGCTTATAACGGTTTCACGTTTGCAGCTGCGGGACCTTTCGGACCCTGCTGAACATCGAAGCTGACACGCTGACCTTCCTGAAGCGTCTTGAAGCCCTCGCCTTGAATGGCACTGTGATGCACGAACACATCGCCACCGCCGTCCTTTTCGATAAACCCGAAACCTTTTTGCTCATTGAACCATTTTACTTTACCTTCCATCGCGTTCAGCCTCCTTTGAAATAATTCTAAGTCGGATTTCAACAATGACAGAAGGAAAAAGGCCTCCACGACTCTCAAGAGCAGTGTGGCCGACATTTGCACTTCGCAATGTCGTAATCCAAACTTAATGGCCGGTATTCTATATCGTCTTTCATCGATAGTCAAAGAAAGGAAAATCAAAGAAATTTCGGCGGGACTTTCGGGTTGCCGGGAAAGCCGAAGCCGGGCAGGACAATAACGGACGAGGTGCCGTGGGCGACGAGTTTTCCCTCGCCGTTGAAGACCTCCGTCTCGCCGAGCCCCAGGGTGCGGCCCAGGCGAATGCGCTTTCCCCGGGCCGAGAGCTTCCCGTCCGCAACCGGCGCCAGGTAGTTGACCTTGAGATCCACCGTCGTGATCCCCACCGACTCGTCGAGCTCCCCGAAAAAGCACCAGAAGATGGCCGTGTCGACAAGCGACGCGATCACACCGCCGTGAACGTGCCCGAACACCTGCCGGTGCGCCTCCTGGGCTCGGATTTCGACAAGGGCCTCGCCCACACCCAGTTCGGTGATCGCCATGCCGAGGTGCCTGAAGTAGGGGCTGTCGTTTGCCATGGCGGTGACGGCCTTCACGTAATCCGGATTGAGCTTTTTCATGGTGCCTCGCTGATGCGTGATTCAAATCGGACATCTCGAAGCCAATCCCGCGTCCCGCCTGAGGTATCGGCGCAAGACAGGAAATAACTAATCGCAGCTCTCGGCGCTGAGCTGGCACGCTTTCTCTTTTGTCTTTTCCCGAAGTCGCGTCTCCCTCCTGGACTGCGCCTCGCGGTTGCGCCGCTGCTCTTCGGGAGTCTCCAGGATGAGCGGCGGAATCGCAATCGGCTTGCCGTTCTTGTCCAGCGCCACAAAGGTCATGTAGGCCGAGACGGTGTGGCGGATCTCCCCGGTCAAGAGATTCTGCGACTCGACGCGCACGCCGACCTCCATGGAGCTTTTGCCCGTGTAGGTGACGCCCGCCTTCAGGGTGACCAGGTCGCCGATGAATACGGGGTGATGAAAATCGAGACGGTCGATGGAGGCCGTCACGCAATTTGATCTCGAGTGCTTCATGGCAGCCGAGCCTGCGGCCGTGTCGATGAGTTTCATGATGACGCCGCCGTGGACATTCCCGGCGGGGTTGGCGTCCTGCGGGTTCATGACCTGGGCCAGCAGGATGCTGCTTTCCTTGATTCTCTTTCCTTGCATGTTCGTTTCCTTCAAGTGGTTTGTGGATAAATGGTTATAGACGAAAGGGGCACCACGGTCAACCCTTGCGCAGGGGACAGGGTATCGGGTATAGGGGTCAAGGGTACAGAAGAGAAAGAAAATCCCCCTCTATCCCCCTTTTACAAAGGGGGAAGCAAGGAGAGAGGTCCCGCCTTGATTCTCTTTCCTTGCATGTTTCGCTCCCTCAGATTATATCGATCGCGGGCGTCCGGTGATCCGTGACGCCCGTTGTCTTATATAGACGAAAGCGGCACCCCGGTCAACCCTTGCGCAGTGGATAGGCTATCGGGTATAGGGTCAAGGGTGACGGGAAGAAGGAGAGAACGGATTCATGAAGTGCTTCATCATTATTGGAATGCCCGCTGCGGGAAAGGACATCGCCCGGCAGTTTGCGCGCGCGAAGGGATACCCCTACTTTGCCACAGGCGACATCGTCCGGGCGGAAGCGGCCCGGAGGGAAGTTTCGCCCGATGCCGAAAGCATGGCCCGGCTTTCGACGGAGCTTCGCGGCAGTGACGGGCTGGGGGTGACGCGGCTGGCCCTGAAAACGGCCGTGGCTTCGGGCTCGGCCGTCGTGTTCATGGAAGGGATCCGTTCGAAGCAGGAGATCGATCTCATCGGGGCTCAGGCAGAGACCGTGGTTGTCGCCTTTCTTGCCCCGCGATCCATACGAAAAGCGCGGGTGCTTTCCCGGGGCCGCTCGGACGATTCGGCTGCGGCCTTCGACGGGCGGGACCGGCGGGAGATCGACTACGGCCTGGCCACCCCCATCGCTCTGGCCGACGAGTACATCCTGAATACCGGCACCGTGGAGGAGGCCCTGGCCGCTTTCGGTGAAATCATCGATCGCCACACCGCCGCGTGAGTCTTTCACAGCAGGGAACGTCCGCCCGCGTAATGCTTGCTGTAGTACTTGCTGTCGAGCGAGTCGATGCCGATCTTCTTCCCCCTGCCGGGCGCGTGGATGAAGCGCCCGTTGCCGATATAGACCCCCACGTGGGAAACCTTGCCTGAATTGTTCGTGTTGAAAAAAACCAGGTCGCCCTTTTCGAGGTTGCCCTTGCTGACGTGGATGCCCATCTCGGACTGCTCCCGCGACGAGTGGGGCAGCATGAGGCCGTTGTACTGGTAGATGGCCATGGTGAAGCCGCTGCAATCGAAGCCCTCGTCCGCGGAGTCGCCGCCCCACAGATAGGGGACGCCGATGAAGCTCCTTGCCGTTCTCATGATCTCGTCCCGCACATATTGCTCGCCCTTTTCTTCTTTCAGGGCGATGGCATAGTCGCGGGGGTTGACGATCCAGTATTCCTCGATGATGCCCTTGTCCACAAGGCGCCTGGCCCGCTCCACCGCGGCCTCGGCCGTCTTGAAGTTGCCGAAGCGAACCTTGTAGAGGCCCGTCTTGTAGACGAAGTAGTAGGCGGAAAGGCCCTCGCGATTCAGCTTGCCGGTCAGTTTTGCCGCATTTTCCGCCCTGGAGAAGGCCCCCGCCTGGATGGTAAAACCCATCTTCGCCGGCATGGGCCCCTTGCCCGCGGGCCGGATTTGCTCGGGCGGCACCTCCCGCCTGCGCACAACCGGCAAGGATCAGAAGGATGAACAGGAAGAGAAGCGTGCGATTTCGGGTCAATGATATTCTCCGTTAAGTAAGGGATTTCCTGATTGTTGGCATCCAAAATTCTTACGGAGACAGCGGTGCAAGTTGATTAATGGCATTTGCGCAAGGAGGGGGAACAAGGGGGAGAGGAACTCGGGGCAGGGCTTGCATCTGATGAACAGGCCTTCAGCAAGACGGATCCGGGGTGAATCGAAAAAAAGGCAGAGCCGATCACGGCCTGCCTTTTTGTTAAAATGATAGCGGCACAACGGTACACGAATAAAATTCGAGCGTTTCCCCCTTACCGCATGTGAGCTTATAACGGTTTCACGTTTGCAGCTGCGGGACCTTTCGGACCCTGCTGAACATCGAAGCTGACACGCTGACCTTCCTGAAGCGTCTTGAAGCCCTCGCCTTGAATGGCACTGTGATGCACGAACACATCGCCACCGCCGTCCTTTTCGATAAACCCGAAACCTTTTTGCTCATTGAACCATTTTACTTTACCTTCCATCACGTTCAGCCTCCTTTGAAATAATTCTAAGCCGGATTTCAACAATGACAGAAGGAAAAAGGCCACCACGACTCTCAAGAGCAGTCGTGGCCAATATTTGCACTTCTCAATGTCTTAATCCAAACTTAATGGCCGGTATTCTTACATCGTCTTTCGTCGATAGTCAAAGAAGAGGAAAATCAAAGAAATTTCGGCGGGAGTTTCGGGCTGCCCGGAAAGCCGAAGCCGGGCAGGACGATAACCGACGAGGTGCCGTGGGCGACGAGTTTGCCCTCGCCGTTGAAGACTTCCGTCTCGCCGAGCCCCAGGGTGCGGCCCAGGCGAATGCGCTTTCCCCGGGCCGAGAGCTTCCCGTCCGCAACCGGCGCCAGGTAGTTGACCTTGAGATCCACCGTCGTGATCCCCGCCGACTCGTCGAGCTCCCCGAAGAAACACCAGAAGATGGCCGTGTCGACAAGCGACGCGATCACACCGCCGTGAACGTGCCCGAAGATCTGCCGGTGGACCTCCTGGCACGGATTTCGACAAGGGCCTCGCCCACGCCCAGTTCGGTGATCGCCATGCCGAGGTGCCTGAAGTAGGGACTGTCGTTTGCCATGGCGGTGACGGCCTTCACGTAATCCGGATTGAGCTTTTTCATTTTCCCTCGCAGCGGATGCAAATCAGACCCCCTCGGACCCCAATCCCTCGTCCCGCCGGGGGAGAGGGGGTCAAGAGAGGGAGTGGTCAATCGCAGCTCTCGGCGCTGAGCTGGCACGCTTTCTCCTTTGTCTTCTCCCGCAGCCTCGCCTCGCGGCGGGCCTGCGCCTCCCGGTTGCGCCGCTGCTCCTCGGGCGTCTCCAGGATGAGCGGCGGAATCGCAATCGGCTTGCCGTTCTTGTCCAGCGCCACAAAGGTCATGTAGGCCGAGACGGTGTGGCGGATCTCCCCGGTCAACAGATTCTGCGACTCGACGCGCACGCCGACCTCCATGGAGCTTTTGCCCGTGAAGGTAAGGCCCGCCCTCAGGGTGACCAGGTCGCCGATGAATACGGGGTTATGGAAATCGAGACGGTCGATGGAGGCCGTCACGCAATTTGATCTCGAGTGCTTCATGGCAGCCGACCCTGCGGCCGTGTCGATCAGCTTCATGATGACGCCGCCGTGGACATTCCCGGCGGGGTTGGCGTCCTGCGGGTTCATGACCTGGGCCAGCAGGATGCTGCTTTCCTTGACTTTCTTTCCTTGCATGTTTTGTTCCTTCAGTTCTTCGATAGTGGGCGTTTGTGTGATCCGTGACACCGGTGTTTATATAGACGAAAGCGGCACCCCGGTCAACCCTTGCGCAGGGGACAGGGTATCGGGTATAGGGTCAAGGGTACAGACGAGAAGAAAATCCCCTCATCCCCCTTTTACGAAGGGAGAAGCAAGGAGACGTCATGAAGTGCTTCATTATTATTGGGATGCCCGCTGCGGGAAAGGACATCGCCCGGCAGTTTGCGCGCGCGAAGGGATATCCCTACTTTGCCACAGGCGATATCGTCCGGGCGGAAGCGGCCCGGAGGGAAGTGTCGCCCGATGCCGAAAGCATGGCCCGGCTTTCGACGGAGCTTCGCGGCAGTGACGGGCTGGGGGTGACGCGGCTGGCCCTGAAGACGGCCGTGGCTTCGGGCTCGGCCGTCGTGTTCATGGAAGGGATCCGTTCGAAGCAGGAGATCGAGCTCATCGGGGCTCAGGCAGAGACCGTGGTTGTCGCCTTTCTTGCCCCGCGATCCATACGAAAAGCGCGGGTTCTTTCCCGGGGCCGCTCGGACGACTCGGCTGCGGCCTTCGACGGGCGGGACCGGCGGGAGATCGACTACGGCCTGGCCACCCCCATCGCGCTGGCCGACGAATACATTCTGAACACGGGCACGGTGGATGAGGCCCTGGCCGCTTTCGGTGGGATCATCGATCGCCACACCGCCGCGTGAGTCTTTCACAGCAGGGAACGCCCGCCCGCGTAATGCTTGCTGTAGTACTTGCTGTCGAGCGAGTCGATGCCGATCTTCTTCCCCCTGCCGGGCGCGTGGATGAAGCGCCCGTTGCCGATATAGACCCCCACGTGGGAAACCTTGCCTGAATTGTTCGTGTTGAAAAAAACCAGGTCGCCCTTTTCGAGGTTGCCCTTGCTGACGTGGACGCCCATCTCGGACTGCTCCCGGGACGAGTGGGGCAGCATGAGGCCGTTGTACTGGTAGATGGCCATGGTGAAGCCGCTGCAATCGAAGCCCTCGTCCGCGGAGTCGCCGCCCCACAGATAGGGGACGCCGATGAAGCTCCTTGCCGTTCTGACGATCTCGTCCCGCACATACTGCTCGCCCTTTTCTTCTTTCAGGGCGATGGCATAGTCGCGGGGGTTGACGATCCAGTACTCCTCGATGATGCCCTTGTCCACAAGGCGCCTGGCCCGCTCCACCGCGGCCTCGGCCGTCTTGAAGTTGCCGAAGCGCACCTTGTAGAGACCCGTCTTGTAGACGAAGTAGTAGGCGGAAAGGCCCTCGCGATTCAGCTTGCCGGTCAGTTTTGCCGCATTTTCCGCCTTGGAGAAGGCCCCCGCCTGGATGGTAAAACCCATCTTCGCCGGCATGGGCCCCTTGCCCGCCGGCCGGATTTGCTCGGGCGGCGCCTCCCGCCGCGCGCAGCCGGCAAGGATCAGAAGGATGAGCAGGAAGAGAAGCGTGGCGACAGCGAATCAACGAGATTCACCTCAAGATGGCGTCATTCCCGCGTGATCGCGGGAAAATCCCTCTCTAAGCCTGCATTCCGGGTCGAGCCCGGAAGGACAGAGCACTTTACCCGGCGACCCTCTACCCTGTACCCTTCATTTCAACTTCGATACGATGAACGGGTAGTGCAGCTCACAGGGCACGCCCATCCGCAGCCACGCATTGCGCTCGTCCATTGTCTTGTTGATCAGATCCCGGATCGTGGCCGTCTTTCCCTCGCCTGCCGGCACCTCGAGGGATACGCTCAGCGCCTCGATGACGGGCGGCGGATCCTTTCCCACTTCATGCTGGTAGAAAAGCCGGGCATCCTCTTCCGTGTCGGCGGCGATGACATGATCGCCGATCCTGTAGGCTTCCATATTGCAGCTGTCCCCCTTTGGATTAGCTGCATTATACACTCCCCGTCAAGGGCACCGCGACGGCACGCGCCTTGACAGCCCGGGGACGATCCCCTATAGTGCTCAGTACCTGCCCGCAAGAGCCGGAAAGCACACAAAAAGGGGTTGCAATAGCATGGCCGACATCCGCACATTCCGTCCTCCGACGGTTAAAAATCCCAAGGGCCTCCTGGTGATCATCGTCCTGGCCGTCCTGTTCTTCGGCTTCTGGCGAACAACCGGCCTTTTCTCGGACTGGCTCTGGTTCCAGGAAGTGGGCTACGAGAGTGTCTTCACCGTCAGCCTGTTCGCGCAGATGAAGGCGGCCGCCTTCTTCGGCATCCCGTACTTCCTCTTCTTCTTCCTGAACCTCTTTCTTGCAAACCGCCTGGCCCCGCAATTCCAGGTGCACGAGGGAAGCGACACCATCGACCTGAACCCCCAGGCCCTGGGGAAATTGCCTTTTCAGATTTTGATCCTGGCGGTCTCTCTCCTCCTCGGATTGTTTGCCGCGCTGGCGGGGGCCAGCCAGTGGGAGAACCTGCTGCTGTACTTCAACGGCGTTCCCTTCGGAGCGAACGATCCCCTCTTCGGGAAAGACATCGGCTTTTACGTCTTCCAGCTGCCCCTTCTCAACCACATCTTCGGCTGGTTCGTGAGCCTGAACCTCTTCACCCTCGTCGCCACGGCCGTCGTCTACGTCATCCGCAAGGCCGTGATCATCCGGCCGCCGCAGTTCTTCAGCCTCGCCCCGGCGGCAAAGCGGCACCTGCTGATCCTGGCATCCCTCTTTTTCTTCTGGGGCGTCTTCGGGTCGTGGCTGTCGCTCAACGAGATCCTCTTCACCAAGCGCGGCGTCGTCTTCGGCCCCGGCTACACGGACGTGACGACCCAGCTCTGGGTCCTCAAGGCCCTCATGATCGTCTCCTTCCTCTGCGGGGCGGCGATCGTCGCCTATGCCTTCATCGGAAAAGTGCTGATCCCCATCGTGGCCGTCGGGGCCTTTGCGGCTCTCCTCCTCCTCGGGCGCGGGATCTACCCGTCCGTTGTCCAGAGATTCCAGGTCATCCCCAACGAGATCGTCCTCGAGCGGCCCTATGTCGAGTGGAACATCAAGTACACCCGCATGGCCTACCAGCTCGACAACATCGAGGAGCGGGACTTCCCCGCCGAGGAGAACCTGACCCGCGAGGACCTGCGCCGCAACGACCTCACGATCAAGAACGTGCGCCTCTGGAACGACGCGCCGCTGCTGCAGACCTACGGGCAGCTCCAGGAGATCCGGACCTACTACAAGTTCATCGACGTGGACAACGACCGCTACATGGTCAACGGCGAGTACCGCCAGGTGATGATCTCGCCCCGCGAGATGCACTACCCCTCGCTGCCGTCCAAAACCTGGGTGAACGAGCACCTGACCTACACCCACGGCTACGGCATCGTCGTGGGCCCCGTCAACCGCGTCACCCCCGAGGGGCTCCCCGAGTTCTTCATCAAGGACATCCCCCCGGTGTCGTCGGCGAACCTCAAGGTCACCCGGCCGGAGATCTACTACGGGGAGACCTCGAACGACTATGTCTTCGTGCGCACGAAGGCCCCCGAGTTCGACTACCCCGTGGGCGACAAGAACGTCTATTCCCAGTACGAAGGAAAGGGCGGCGTGCCCCTGACCTTCTTCCGGAAGCTGCTCTTTGCCGCCCGGTTCGGCTCCGTGACCATGCTGCTGGCCAACGAGATCACCAACGAGAGCCGCATCATGTACTACCGGCAGGTGCGGGAGCGCGTCGCCAGGATCGCCCCCTTCGCCCGCCTCGAGGGTGACCCCTATCTCGTGATCTCCCCCGAGGGGCGCCTGCTGTGGTTCGTCGACGGCTACACCATGACGGATCGATTCCCCTACTCGGAGCCCATGAAGGGGGTGGGCAACTACGTCCGCAACTCCTTCAAGGCCATCGTCGATGCCTACGACGGCACGGTGCAGCTCTACGTGAGCGACGCGACGGACCCCATCATCCAGACCTATGCGAAGATCTTCCCGGGGGTCTTCAAGCCCCTGGGCGAGATGCCCGAGCCCCTGCAGAAGCACATCCGCTACCCCGGCGGGATGCTGGGCATGCAGGCCCACATGTACCGGGCCTACCACATGCAGGACGCCCAGGTCTTCTACAACAAGGAGGACCTCTGGTCCATCCCGGGGAAAGCGACGCGCGCAGGCGAGCAGGAGATGGACCCCTACTACACGATCATGAAGCTCCCCGGCGAGAAGAAGGAGGAGTTCATCATGCTCGTCCCCTTCACGCCGAGCCGCAAGGACAACATGGCCGCCTGGATGGCCGTCCGCTGCGACATGCCGAACTACGGCAAGCTGATCTCCTACCAGTTCCCGAAGCAGAAGCTGGTCTACGGGCCCCGGCAGATCGACGCCCGCATCGACCAGGACGCCGAGATCTCCAAGCAGCTCTCGCTCTGGAACCAGAGGGGCTCCCAGGCCATCCGGGGAAGCCTGCTGGCGATCCCCATCGAGAAGTCGATCCTCTACGTCCAGCCCCTCTACCTCTCGGCCGAGAAGGGGCAGCTGCCGGAGCTCAAGCGGGTCATCGTGGCCTTCGGCAACACGATCGCCATGGAGGAGACCCTCGAGCAGTCGCTGCAGCGCATCTTCGGCGGCGAGCTCATCCGCGACCGGGGGGCAAAACCCGCAGGAGCGGCGGCGGCAACGCCTGCCGCACGGGAGAAAGCGGACCGGGAACTGGCCCTGGAGGCCCTCGGCCACTACCGCAGGGCCCAGGAATACATGAAACAGGGCAACTGGGCCGCCTACGGCGAGGAGATGAGGAAGCTCGACGAGTCCCTGCGGTCCGTCGAGCGCAGAAAATAAGCATCGGGTCATTCCCGCGGAGGCGGGAATCCATGAAACAAGAAAGGGGCGCTGCCCCTCGGGCAGCGCCTCTTCTCTTATATGCCTGGACCCTTTACCCTGGCCCCTGTACCCTTCGGTTGGCCGCTAGTCGTCGTTGCCCTTGCCGTGACCCTTCCCCTTGTCCTTGTCCTTCTTATCTTTCTTGTTCCCCTTGTCGTCTTTATCCTTCCCCTTGCCCTTGTCTTTGTCTTGATCGTGATGCTTTCCCTTTTCCTTGTAATAATGATCGTTGATGACGACAAATCTCTCGCCTTTCCCTCTTTGGTCCATGACCACCTCGGCGGCGACACCGTGATACTCGGACATGAAGCGCAGGTTGACGAGATTGACCACGTCGGCATCGGCGAGCCTGACCTTCTTGTAGTCTTTCCCGTGCTTCTTGTAGTGGCCGTAGGCATTGCCGTAGGGAGGCCCCACGCGCTGCACGGGAACGTAGTAGATCTCGGGGGTCAGCCCGTAGTGGAAGGTGATGTTGAGCCAGCTCATCCGCTGACGGATGCGAAGGTCAATAATGACTTGCGGATCCACGTGGGCCCTGGATGCCAGGAAGAACACCACGGGAAGTTCCTCGTCGGGGAAGCGGTAATGATCCTTCACGTAGACAACGCGCGACTCGGGCACCCGGTAGTAGTCGCCGATTGCGAGATAAAAACTCCGCAGCTCGCCGTTGGAGATGGAAATGCCCGTGCTTACGCTCTGGGCCGAAGCGGGCGCCGCCGGCACGAGAAACATCAGGGCAATGAACAGGATGATGATCTTTTTCATGGTACCCTCCTTAAAATCCGCACCTCTTGCTGTGTAAAAACGCCCCATTGGCGGATCCGTTGACCCTGCCCGTGAGGCGTGCAAAATCCAGTCCAGAAAACGTCACCCTTCAGTGCCGCCCTTGCGGCTTCCCCTGTAGAGCTCGTACTCCAGCAGGCGGCACTCGATGGGCCCGTTGTAAAAGGGGATCCTGCGCTTTGTCCGCAACCCGACCTTTTTGGCCAGATCGAGGTTTCCCGTAAAGATGTACCCCCGGTAGCCCATGCACCGGGCTTTGAAGAAATCCCCGATTTCCTTGTAGATTTCTTCGAGCGCCCCGACATTCCCCATTCGCTCGCCGTATTCGGGGTTGAGGATCACGACCCCCTCGCCATCCGGAACGGCCGTCTCCCGGAAATCACAGGCCTGAAACTCGATGAGGTGCTCCACCCCCGCCGTCCGGGCGTTTTGCTGTGCGGCCGCAACGGCCTCGGGCCGGATGTCGGTGGCGATGATGCGCCCGGCAGTCTTTTGAAGGGCCGCTTTTATCAGATCTTCCCGCTGTTTTTCGAAGGCGGACCGGTCAAACCCCAGGATGTGCATGAAGCCGAAATTCTGCCTGAGGATCCCCGGCGCCCGCCTCGAGGCGATGAGGGCCCCTTCGATGGCAATCGTGCCGCTTCCGCACATGGGGTTGACCAGGGGGGCCTTCCCATCCCAGCCCGTGGCCAGGACGACGGCGGCGGCCAGCGTCTCCTGCATGGGGGCCTCGAGCGGGATCTTCCGGTATCCCCTGCGCGAGAGGGGCTCGCCCGAGGTGTCGAGCCAGACCTCGCATCGGTCCTGCTCCCAGTGCAGGTGAACCACGGCCCCGTGACGCCCCGGGCCCGAGTCGGGCCGGCGGCCCTGCTTTTCGCGGATGCGGTCCACGATGGCATCCTTCGTTTTCACGTTTGCAAACCGGGAGTCATTGACGGCGGCGGTGTCCACGCTCGAGGTGACGGAAAGATACCCCTCGGCGGAGATCACCTTTTCCCAGGGAAGTGTCACGAGGCGCCGGTAGAGATCCTGGGCCTGCACGGCCGGGAAGGCGTCGAAAAGATAGAGGATCCGCTGGGCCGTGCGCAGGGAGAGATTGAGGCGCAGGGTGTCCGCCAGGGTCCCCTCCGTCTCGACGGCCGTCTCCAGGCTGAAGCGGACCGGGCAGCGTTGCGCCTGGATCTCCCCCGCGAGGATGCCCGGGGTCCCGCGGGCACAGGTGATGAGAATTCTTCGTTTTTCATTCCACAGCGACACCGGGTGTTCCTCCCTGGTCAAAGCAATGGGGGCAGTTAACCACAGGTTCGGCTGACTGTAAAGCGGCGGGTGCCCATCGAAAAATTCCTTGCGAAAAGCGACCCTTGTGATAAAAAAGCCCCGATTTCCTCAGCGGAGCAAGGGGATCTCGTCATGATCGACCTGGAGCATCTCAACCGTATCTCCCTCTCATCGAACCCTCTCGGGCAGAGAATCGTGGCCCGGTTCGTTCTGTCGCCGAACTACCATCTTTTCCAGAACGTGGACATCCGCCTGGAAAACGTGGAGAAGATCCCCCGCGGCGAGACGGTCATCTTCGCCATGAACCACACGGACCGCTACAACTACTGGCCCTTCCAGTACGAGCTCTGGCGGATGCACTACCCCTTCACGACGGTCTGGGCCAAGGGCAAGTACTACCGCAGCAAGGTCGTCGGGAAAGTTCCTCGACTCGTGCAACGTCATCCCCGTGCCATCCATGGGGTACCTCGTGGAGGAGTATTACAAACAAAGCTTCGGCAGGAAGATCGGGAAGGAAGAGTACCGCGTCATCAAGGACTGGATCGACGGGAAGCTCGACGAGGCCGCCTCGCTGGCGAAACTCAAGGCCGAGACGACAACCCTCTTCAAGGAAAGCTACATCGAGCATCTCAGGGAATATCATCAGACCCTGATGGAGAAAGTGGCCGAACTGAGCACAAGGGCCCTCACGGAGTGGGGCCTTGGCCTGATCATCTTCCCCGAGGGAACCCGATCGCTCAGGCTGGGTGAGGGGAGAATCGGGATTGCCCAGATCGCCCTCTACTCGGGAAAGAAGATCATACCCGTCGGCTGCAACAACTCCGACACGGTCTACACGGGCCATTCGCCCTTCGCGAAAACGGGCGCCATCACCTATCGGATCGGAGAGCCGCTCACCGTGGACGACAGGCTCAAGGAGTTCCGCATCACGGAGCCCTTCAAGCTCTTCTCGCGCGAATCCCAGCAGAAATACCGGGCCCAGTTCGAGGGCGTCACCCGGGTTGTGATGGACAGCATCAACGACCTGCTCGACGAGAGGCAC
>CAWEPT010000005.1:0-86994 GCA_963810965.1 uncultured delta proteobacterium
AATATATAGCCTTTTTTTCGAGAGATTTCAAGTAACTTGAATTTTGGAACCCGTCGTGATAGCCTCATCAATCTACCACATCTTCCGGGAAAGCAGCGGATTTCATGAGATATTACCCGATCGGCCTCGACATCTCCGGCAGGCGCTGCCTCGTCATCGGCGGCGGCGAGGTCGGGGAGAGAAAGGCGCAGAGGCTTCTCGAGTGCGGGGCCCGCGTGAGCGTCGTGGGGAGGGAGCTGACGCCGGCCCTTGCCGGGCTCAGGCAGGAGGGCCGGATCGACCACATCCCGGGCGATTACGACAAGGGTCTTCTCAAAGGCGCTTTCCTCGTCATCGGGGCGACGGACGACCGCGTCGTCAACGAGCGGATCTTCCGCGATGCCCGCAAAGGGGGGGTGCTTGCCAACATCGTTGATGACCCGGAGCGCTGCGACTTCATCCTCCCGGCCCTGTGCCGGCAGGGGGACCTGGTCATCACCGTGGCCACGGGGGGCAAAAGCCCGGCCCTGGCGAAGAAGCTGCGAAAGGAGCTCGAGGAACGCTACGGGCCCGAGTACGAGACGCTGTTGAAGATCATGGGCGAGTTGCGCGGGAAGATCATCGACCGGGGGGAAGGCTCCGACGAGAACCGGAAGGTTTTCGAGACCCTCGTGGATTCCGACATCCTGGAGCAGATCCGCAAAGGGAAGTGGAAGAAGGTCGAGAAGATCGTGAAGGACATGACGGGCGTCGCAATCGACCTTCCGCCATGCGGAGGAAGCCGCAAGCCAGGGCCGCGGAGCGGCAGGAAAGAAGGCCGAGTGGGAAGTGAAAAGGGAAAGAAGAAGGGATGAGCAAAGCCGGATACAGAGGGTCAAGGGCCAGGGTCAAGGGGCGGATGATGGATTGGAGCAACATGGATACATTGTTCTTCAAGGCGGCGCTGGTGGCCTACCTGGCGGCGACCGTGGGTTACCTCGTGTCGCTCGTGGTCAGGCGCGTCGTCCTTGCAAAGGCCGCCACGTGGATCCTCGGCCTTGCCGTGGCGCTCCACACGGTCCATTTCCTCTTTGTCTTCAACGAAAGAGGCGTCAACGTCGCCGTGAACCTCTTCGAGGCCATGTCCTTCTTTGCCTGGATCGTCGCGGGTGCCTATCTCGCCTTCCAGATCCGGACCAAGACGAGGGTCCTGGGGGCCATCGTGGCGCCCTTTGCCGTGCTCCTCATGATGCTCGCGTCGCTGAGCCTCGAGGGGACCCTGGCCATCCCCGATGCGCTGCAGGGCAGGCTCGTGCCCATCCACGTGACGCTCTCCATCATCGGTGAGGGGCTTTTCGCGCTCGCCTCGCTTGCCGGCATCATGTACTGCATCCAGGACCGCCAGATCCGGCAGCGTCGGATGGGGGCCCTGGCCCGATACCTGCCGTCGCTGGGGGATCTCGACAACATCAATCACGTGGGCCTGCTGTGGGGGTTCCCGATCCTCACCCTGGGGCTCATCGTGGGTTCTCTCTGGGCCAGGACGGCCTGGGGCGGGAGCAACTGGGCGACGGACCCGAAGACGATCTGGTCCTTTGCCGCCTGGTGCTTCTACGCGTTTGTGCTGCATCAGCGGCTCGCCATCGGCTGGAAAGGGAAGAAGATCGCCGTGCTGTCCATCGTCGCACTGATGGTGCTGATTTCGGCCTTCATCGGCGTGAATTTCGTGAGCTCGGTGCATAAGTTTACGTAGGGCAGAGGGAGTCTGAGGGGAAGTTAACGGTCAGCATGAACGTCATCCTTGTCGGCATGAACCATAAGACGGCGCCACTGGAGATCCGGGAGCGGCTCTCCTTTGCCTGCGGCGACGGGGTGCGCCCCCTCGAGGAGATCCTGAGTGCGCCGGCCGTCAAGGAGGCCCTCTACCTGTCGACGTGCAACCGGGTGGAGGTCCTGGCCCGTGCAGAGGACATGGAGGAGGCCATCGCCCGGGTGAAGGCCTTCATCCTGCGCCACGGCAACCTCGATGCCGCCGAGCTGGAGAAGTGCCTTTACGTCTACTGCGGCAGCGACGCCGTGCGCCACCTCTTCCGGGTGACCTCGAGCCTCGATTCCATGGTCATGGGCGAGCCCCAGATCCTCGGGCAGATGAAGGAGGCCTACCGCGACTGCGTGGAGCAGAAGGCCTCGGGGATCATCCTCAACAAGCTTCTGCATCACGCCTTCCGCGCGGCCAAGCGGGTGCGCACCGAGACGGCCATCGCCAACAACGCCGTGTCGGTGAGCTTTGCCGCCGTGGAGATGGCCAAGAAGGTCCTGGGGAGCCTCGATGGCAGAACCGTCCTTCTGGTGGGCGCAGGCGAGATGTCGGAGCTCGCCGCCCGGCACCTGATGGCACAACGGTGCGGGGAGGATCATCGTGGCCAACCGCACCTACGCGCGGGCCGTGCAGGTTGCCGAGGAGTTCCAGGGAATCCCCGTGGGTTTGGATCTCCTGGAGGAAAAGCTCCGGGAGGCCGACATCGTCATCAGCTCCACGGGGGCTGCGGGCTACATGATCACGCCGGCCATGATCCAGGCGGCGCTCAGGCGGCGGAAGAACCGCCTTCTCTTTCTCATCGACATCGCCGTGCCGCGCGACGTGGACCCCGAGGTGGGCCGGATCGACAACGTCTACCTCTTCAACATCGACGATCTCCAGGGGGTGGTCGACGAGAACCTGCGCAACCGTCTCCGGGAGGCCGAGAAGGCCGAGGGCATCATCGGAGATGAGGTCCTGAAATTCGCCGAGTGGTACAACACCCTCGAGGTGGTCCCCACCATCGTGTCGCTCCGGGAAAAGGTGGAGTCCATCATGCGGGCCGAGATGGAGAAGTCGGGCTCGTGGCTGAAGGGCCTCGGCGAGGAGGACCGGAAGAACATCGAGATCCTCACGACGCAGATCATCAACAAGATCCTCCACGACCCCGTCACGGGTCTCAAGGAGGAGAGCCAGTCGAACGGGGCCATGCCCTACGTGGCGGCCATCCGGAAACTCTTCCGGCTCGGCGCGGGAGGAGCGGATAAGTGCTGCACGACGATAAAAGTCGATCCATGTCACCGCGAATGCGGATCGAAGAAGAGAGTCCGAACGAAAGGAGAACGAGCCATCGGCAGGGTACTGAAAGTCGGGACGCGGGGAAGCCAGCTGGCGCTCAAGCAGACGGGGATCGTCATGGAGGAGCTGCGAAAGCGCCACAGCGGTCTCACCCTGGACGTCCACATCATCAAGACGACGGGCGACAGGATGCAGGACGTCTCTCTTGCCCAGATCGGCGGCAAGGGCGCCTTCGTGAAGGAACTCGAGGAGGCGCTCCTGGAGCGTCGCATCGACCTGGCCATCCACAGCATGAAGGACGTGCCGGCCCTGCTCCCGGAAGGCCTCGTGATCGCCGCCATGCTCGAGCGGGAAGACCCGCGGGATGTCCTCATCTCGAAGGGCAACTTCAAGCTGGAACGGATTCCCCCGAGGGCCCGGATCGGCACGGGGTCGCTGCGGCGGGGCTCGCAGCTGAAAAACATTTACATGGACGTGGAGATCGTCCCCATCCGGGGAAACCTGGACACGAGGATCAAAAAGATCGAGCGGGAAAACCTCGACGGGATCATCGTGGCGGCGGCGGGCCTCAAGCGCATGGGATGGCAGGACCGGGCCTCCCAGTACATCCCCGCGGAGATCATGACGCCGGCCGTCGGGCAGGGGGCCCTGGGGGTCGAGGTGCGCAAAGACGATGATGTGAAGGAGATCGTCTCCGTCCTCAATCACGAGACAGACCTTCACCGAGGTGAGCGCCGAGCGGGCCTTTCTGGCCGTCTTCGGCGCCGGCTGCCAGGTTCCCGTGGCGGCCTACGGGAAAATCGAGAAGGACTCGATCACCGTGACGGGCCTCGTGGCAAGCCTCGACGGCCGCATGCTCGTCAAGGACCGCGTCAGGGGGCCCGTTGCCGAGGCCGAGAAGATGGGCCGCATCCTGGGCGAGAGAATCCTGGCCGCCGGCGGCAGGCAGATTATCGACGAGGTCTACAGGCGGCTTTCGCAGCAACGAGTCGACAGCCAACAGTCAACAGCCAACAGCAAAAAGATGGAAACTTCGATGCTCGGCTGTAGCTGCGGCTGATTCGAAGACCGGCAGAATGGTTAACGCATAGAAATTGGAGACGGGCTTGGAGAAGAAGGGGAAAGTATACATCATCGGTGCAGGCCCCGGGGACCCGGGGCTCATCACGCTGCGCGGGATCCAGTGCCTCGAGCAGGCCGATGTCGTCGTCTACGACTACCTGGCCAACGAGGAATTCCTCGGCCGGGTCGGGAAGGACGCCCGCCTCATCTACGTGGGCAAGAAGGGCGGCGACCACACGCTCCCCCAGGGTGAGATCAACCAGATCCTTGTCGATGAGGCCCTCAGGGGCCACACGGTGGCCCGCCTCAAGGGGGGCGACCCCTTCATCTTCGGTCGCGGGGGCGAGGAGGCCGAAGCCCTCCGGGAGGCCGGGATTGCCTTCGAGGTGATCCCGGGGGTCACCTCGGCCATCGCGGTGCCCGCCTTTGCGGGAATCCCGCTGACCCACCGCGGCTACACCTCGACGGTGGCCTTCGTCACGGGCCACGAGGACCCCACGAAGGGAAAAAGCGACATCGACTGGGCGAAGCTCTCGGGGATCGGCACGCTCGTCTTTCTCATGGGGGTAAAGAACCTCGCCAACATTGCCCGGAATCTCATCGAGGGGGGAAAAAGCCCGGAAACCCCTGCGGCGCTCATCCGCTGGGGGACGACTCCCGACCAGGAGACGCTCACGGGGACGCTTGCCGACATCGCGGCGAAAGCGAAAAAACAGGGCTTCTCGCCGCCGTCCATCCTCGTCGTCGGCGAGGTCGTGTCGCTGCGGCCGAAGCTCGGCTGGTTCGAGACGAAGCCCCTGTTCGGAAAAGGCATTGTGATCACGAGGCCCGAGGAACAGGCGGGTGAGTTTGCCCGGCTG
Source organism: uncultured delta proteobacterium (assembly GCA_963810965.1). Lineage (GTDB taxonomy): Bacteria > Desulfobacterota > Syntrophia > Syntrophales > UBA2192 > UBA2192. The sequence goes on from CAWEPT010000005.1 coordinate 4,978, forward strand.
CTTTCCGCCGAGGGCGCCCGGGTGATCCTCTTCCCCACGATCCGGATTGTGCCGCCCGAAGCTGGGAGCTTCTGGACAGGGCCCTGGACAACCTGGAATCCTATCACTGGATCATCTTCACGAGCGCAAACGGCGTGAAGCATTTCTTCCGGCGGCTTCGCGAGACGGGAAGGGATGTGCGCGATCTCAAGGGGATCCGGATCTGCACCATCGGGCCTGCCACGGCTGCGGCCGTTGAGGGCATGGGGATCCGGGTGGACATCGTCCCCGGCGAGTACATCTCGGAGGGTGTCGTCAGGGCCTTCCGTGACGTTGACCTCAAGGGCAAGCGCGTCCTGCTTCCCCGTGCCGAGGAGGCAAGGGATGTCATCCCCGAGGGGCTCTCGAAGCGGGGCGCCTCCGTCGACGTGGTCACCGTGTACCGGACGGTGCGCTCGGAGAGCAGGAAAGAGTCTCTGCAGGCCCTGCTCGATGCCGGGAAGGTCGACGTCATCACCTTTACAAGCCCCTCGACGGTGAATAACTTTAAAGAAATAATGGGGGCGCGGCCCTGCCCGAAACGGTGCGCATCGCCTGCATCGGCCCCGTCACCGCCGCCGCGGCGAAGAAACAGGGATTTACCGTACACATCTTCCAGGAAGAGTTCACGATTCCGGGGATGGTGAAGGCGCTCGTGGAGTACTTTTCAGCGAAATGAAAGCATAGAAAGAATCACGTCCAATGATCGGAATTTCGAAACTATACTGCGGGGCCGTGGAGGCTGCCGACGTTTTGCGCTACGGGCGCCACTCGGCGAAGCTTCCCTCGCACCTGCTGCAGTTTTCAAAAGACAAACGGCCCGTCGTCGTCTGGAACGTCACGCGCCGCTGCAACCTCAAGTGCATCCACTGCTATTCGAGCTCGCAGAACATCCTCTACAGCGATGAGCTCACGACGCAGGAAGGCAAGCGGCTCATCGACGATCTGGCCGCTTCCGGCTCGCCCGTTCTCCTTCTGTCGGGCGGCGAGCCCCTCATGCGGCAGGACCTGCCGGAACTTGCGCAGTATGCCGTCGACAAGGGGATGCGCGTCGTCATCTCCACGAACGGGACCCTCATCACGAAGAAGCTGGCAAAGGTCTTCAGCGACATCGGCCTTTCCTACATCGGGGTGAGCCTCGACGGCCTGAGGGAGGTTCACGACCGCTTCCGCGGCGTGAAGGGGGCCTTCGACAAGGCGCTCCGCGGCATCCGCAACGCCCGCGATGCCGGCATCAAGGTGGGCATCCGCTTCACCGTGAGCCGCAAGAACTGGCGCGAGATTCCCGGCATCTTCGACTTCATCGAGAAGGAAAACATCCCCCGGGTGTGCTTCTATCACCTGGTCTACTCGGGGCGCGGCTCGGCCCTCATCGAGGAGGACCTCACCCACGAGGAGACGAGGCAGCTCGTCGATCTCATCATGGACCGCACGAAGGATCTCTTCGACCGCGGGATCGAAAAAGAGGTCCTCACCGTGGACAACCATGCCGACGGGCCCTACGTGTACCTTCGGCTCCTGCGGGAAGACCCCGAACGGGCCGCCGAGGTCCTGGAGCTGCTCCAGATGAACGAGGGCAACAGCTCGGGCCACGGGATCGGCTGCGTGAGCTGGGACGGCGCGGTGCACGCCGACCAGTTCTGGCGCATCCATACGTTCGGGAACGTGAAGGATCGGCCCTTCAGCGAGATCTGGCTCGACCCGTCCAATGAACTCCTCGCGAAGATGAAGGACAAGAAGCCGCACGTCAAGGGGCGCTGCGCCGCGTGCCGCTGGCTCGAGGTCTGCGGAGGAAACTTCCGGGCCCGCGCCGAGGCCGTCACGGGCGATGTATGGGCCGCCGACCCGGCGTGCTATTTGACGGAGGAAGAAATAAAAAAGTGACAGAGTGAAGGAAGTGAGCGAAGTGACGGAGTGAAGAGGAATCCCGCTGCACAACTGCTACCGCATCGCGGCATTGACCGGATAGACGGAGATAGACGGAATAGACCGAGATAGACCAGTGTGGGAGGGAAGACCATGTTTTTTCCGGCATACAGACCCAGGCGTTTGAGAAAAAATGAAAATCTGCGAAGGCTCATCCGGGAGACGAAGCTCTCCGTCGACGATCTCGTCCATCCCCTGTTTGTCGTTCCGGGCAAGGGCGTGAAGAAGCCGATCAATTCCATGCCCGGCAATTTCCAGATGTCCGTCGATCATCTGCTCAAGGAAGTGAAGCAGTCGAAGGACCTGGGCATTCCGGCCGTCCTGCTCTTCGGCATTCCCGACGAGAAGGATGAACTCGCCTCGGGCGCAGTCCGCCGCGACGGGATCATCCAGCGGGCCACAAAGGAGATCAAGGACAAGGTTCCCGACATCCTCGTCATCACCGACCTGTGCTTCTGCGAGTACACGAGCCACGGCCACTGCGGCTGCCTGAAGGACGGCGACGTGGACAACGACGCCACCCTGGAGATGCTGGCCGAGACGGCCGTCTCGCAGGCCAAGGCCGGCGCCGACATCGTGGCCCCCTCGGCCATGATGGACGGCCAGATCGAGGCCATCCGCGACGGCCTCGATGAGGCGGGCCTCGAGAACACCCCCATCATGGCCTACTCGGCCAAGTACGCCTCCTGCTTCTACGGGCCCTTCCGCGAGGCCGCCGAGAGCGCCCCGCAGTCAGGCGACCGCAAGGGCTACCAGATGGACCCGGCCAACAGCGACGAGGCCATGCGCGAGATCGGTCTCGACATCGAGGAAGGGGCCGACATCATCATGGTCAAACCGGCGCTTCCCTATCTGGACATCATCCGCCGGGCCCGGGAGGAATTCGATCACCCCATCGCGGCCTACAACGTGAGCGGCGAGTTTGCCATGATCAAGGCGGCGGCCCAGATGGGCTGGCTCGACGGCGAGCGGGCCATGATGGAGTCGCTCACGGCCATCAAGCGGGCCGGCGCGGACATCATCCTCACCTACTTTGCGCCGGAGGCGGCGAGGCTGCTGCAGAAGTAAGGGTAAAGGGTTCAGGGTATAGGGTATCAGGGTATAAGGTACAAGGTACATAGTCGAAGCGGAACATATGGTTCACCATCAACATGAAAGCAAATCGCCGCACGAGTGGCAGGGACCGCATGGTCCTACCCGGCACCTGCGCATGGTGGCCTGGGAGGTGACGCGAAGCTGCAATCTGGCCTGCGTCCACTGCCGGGCCTCCTCCGTCCACGGCCTCTACGAGGGGGAACTGGACACGGGGAGCTGCCTGCAGCTTCTGGACGAGATTGCCGCCTTCAGCCAGCCCGTCATCATCCTCACGGGAGGCGAGCCGCTTCTGCGCCCGGACATCTTCGAGATTGCAGCCTACGGCGACGCGAAGGGCCTGCGGATGGTCATGGCCACCAACGGGACGCTTGTCGACGACGCAGCGGCAGCAAAGATCCGCGATGCAGGCATCCGGCGAGTGAGCATCAGCCTCGACGGCATCGATGCGGCCCGTCACGACGCCTTCCGGCAGGTTCCCGGCGCCTTCGAAGGGGCGCTGACGGGAATCGAGGCCCTGAAGCGGGCAGGGGTGGAGTTCCAGGTGAACACGACGATCACGCGGATGAACCTCGACCAGATCGAGGGGCTCCTCGCGCTGGCGCAGAATCTCGGCGCGGCGGCGCACCACATCTTTCTCCTTGTTCCGACGGGCCGCGGCAAGGAGATGGCCCACCAGGCCATCTCGCCGAATGATTACGAAAAGACCCTGGACTGGTTCTACGAGACGGGCCTGGCGTGTCCCATGCAGCTCAAGGCCACCTGTGCGCCGCATTTCTACCGGATCTATCACCAGCGCAAGAAGGAGAGGGCGCAGAAGGCCCTTCCCGAAAACCCCCTTCACGCCATGACGCGGGGCTGCCTCGGCGGGAGCTCCTTTGTCTTCATCTCCCACCGCGGGCAGGCCCAGCCCTGCGGGTATCTCGAGCTCGACTGCGGGCAGCTCAAGGAGAAGCCCTTCGAGGAGATCTGGAAACACTCGGAGATTTTCCGTGACCTGCGGGACTCTGCGAAAATACGGCGGCAAGTGCGGCCGCTGCGAGTTCATCACCGTCTGCGGCGGCTGCCGGGCCCGGGCCTACGAAAAGACGGGGGACTACCTGGCCGAAGAGCCGCTGTGTATTTACGAACCCAGGAAGAAGTGACCAGGTGACCAGTGACCAGTGACCAGGTGAAAGAAATAACTCTCTGATTCATCTCGCCTTGCACCCGTATACCTTTGACGAAATAGACGCACTAGACGCGACTAGACGTTATGGACGAGATGGATAGCAAAATCCTGAATATTTTCCAGACCCGATTTCCCATCGTGCCGGAGCCCTTCGATGCTGTCGGTGCGGAGCTGGGGATTTCCGGCGGCGAGGTCCTCGATCGGGTGAAGCGCCTCAAGGAGGACGGGATCATCCGGCGGATCGGCGCGGTCTTCGACGGACGGGCGCTGGGTTACACGAGCACGCTGTGCGCCGCCCGGGTGCCTGAGGAGCAGGTCCGGTCCTTCGTGGAGGCCGTGAACGGCTACCCCGGTGTGACCCACAATTACCGAAGGAGCCACGAGTACAACGTCTGGTTTACCTTTATCGCCCCGGACCAGGCCGCGCTCGAGAAGGCTCTCGCCGAGATCCGGCAGAAGACGGGAATCACCGACATCCTCAACATGCCGGCGGTTAAGACGTACAAGATCAACGCCACCTTCGAACTGTGAAAAACGAGCCGACCAGCCGACAAGCCAACAGGCCAGCAAGGATCTTTAAGCTGACGGCTGTAGACTGAAGCCTGTAGGCTCTTTGACCTGTACCTGCCCCTCATGCCACGCCGACCGGAAGGAATCTCCGATGACCGAAAAGAAGAAGCCGACCCTCTATCTCATCGACGGCAGCAACTACGTCTACAGGGCCTTTTTTGCCATCCAGGGGCTCACCAACTCGCGGGGGGTCCCGACAAACGCCGTCTTCGGCTTCAACAACATGCTCGCCAAGCTCCTTCGCGACCGAAAACCCGAACACATCGCCGTCGTCTTCGACGCGAAAGGTCCCACGTTCCGCAACGAGGCCTTCGAAGACTACAAGGCCCACCGAAAGCCCATGCCCGACGAGCTGAAGCCCCAGTTCGGCATGATCAAGAACCTGGTGCGGGCCTACCGCATCCCCCTTCTCGAGATCGGGGGCATCGAGGCCGACGACGTGATCGGGACCCTGGCCCGCAGATTCGAGGGCGAAGGCGTGAACGTCGTCATCGTCTCGGGCGACAAGGATCTCATGCAGCTCGTCTCGGACGGTGTCGTCATGATCGACACGATGAAGGACAAGACCTACGATGCCGCCGGCGTCGAGGAACGGTTCGGCGTAGGCCCCGACCGGGTGGCCGAACTGCTCGGCCTCATGGGTGACACGTCGGACAACATCCCCGGGGTGCCCGGCGTGGGCCCCAAGACGGCACTGCAGCTGATCAAAGAGTACGGCTCCGTCGAGGGGGTGCTGCAGAACGTCGGGAAGATCCGCAACGAGCGAATCCGGAAAGCCGTCACGGAACATGCAGAGCAGGCGAGGCTCTCCCGCGAGCTTGCCGTCGTGAAGACCGACGCCGACGTCGAGCTCGCCCTGGAGAGTGCCCGCTACGAGGGCCCCGATCGGGAGGCCCTGAAGGCCATCTTCAAGGAGATGGAGTTCTCGTCGCTCATCCAGGACCTGGAGGTCCGCGACCGGGCCTCAGGCGGTCGAAACGAGCTCGTCACGACCGCAGAGGCCCTGCACGGCCTGATCCGGCGTATCGAGAAGGCGGGCGAGTGCGCCCTGCACCTGGAGCTCACCTCGGAGCTTCCCATGTACGCCGAGCTTGCGGGGATGGCCCTGTCGCTTCAGCCCGGCGAGGCCTTTTACATCCCCCTCAAGACCGGGAAAGGCCCGGAAGGCGGGGCTCCCTGGCGCGATCACGCCCTCAAGGAGCTTTCTCCGGTTCTCTCGAGCGAGAAGATCCTCAAACACGGCCACGACCTGAAGAACACTCTCATCGTGCTTGCCCGGCTGGGGATCCGCCTTCGGGGGACGGGCTGCGACACCATGGTGGGCTCCTACCTTCTCAACCCCTCGAGGAAGAGCCACGACATCACCGAGGCGGCCCGGGAATTCCTGGACCGCGAGCTGATCCCGGCGAAAGAGATCCTGGGCAGCGGCGCAAAAGCCCTGTCGCCTGCCGACGTGGATCCCGAGCGCATGAAGGAATACGCGGGCCAGCGCGCCGAGGCGTCCCTCAGGCTCTGTCCCATCCTCACGGAAAAGATCCGGGAGCTGGGCCTGAAAGATCTCTACGAACAGGTGGAGATGCCGCTCGTGGAGGTGCTGGCCGCCATGGAGCAGAAGGGCGTCCTCATCGATCTCGAGCTCCTCCGGGAGATGTCGGGACAATTCGATCATCTCCTTGCCCAGTCGGAAGAGCGGATCTACGGACTTGCGGGCGAGCGCTTCAACATCAACTCGCCCAAGCAGCTCCAGGTCATCCTGTTCGACAAGCTCAAGCTCGCCAAGGGACGCAAGACGAAGGACGGATATTCCACCGACGTGGAGGTCCTCATGGCGCTTGCCCAGACGCACGAACTTCCCGCGGAGATCCTGGCCTACCGGAGCATCTCGAAGCTCAAATCCACCTACGTCGATGCCCTGCCCGCCATGGTGCACCCGCAGACGGAGCGCATCCACACCTCCTACAACCAGACCGTGACGGCAACGGGGAGGCTCTCGAGCAGCAACCCCAACCTTCAGAACATCCCCATCCGCACGCCCGAGGGCAGGCGCATCCGCCAGGCCTTCATCGCGCCGAAGGGGTACGTGCTGGTCTCGGCCGACTACTCCCAGATCGAGCTGCGCGTGCTCGCCCACCTCTCGGGCGACGAGGCCCTGATCGAGGTCTTCGAGGCGGGCGAGGACATCCACACCCGCACCGCCTCGGCCCTCTTCGGCGTCTTTCCCGAGATGGTCAGCCCCGAGATGCGCAGGCGGGCCAAGGTCATCAACTTCGGCGTCATCTACGGGATGAGCCCCTTCGGGCTCTCGAAGGAACTGGGGATCGGCCAGGCCGAGGCGAGGGAATACATCGACAACTACTTCGACAGCTTCAAGGGGGTCCGGAGATTCCTGGACGAGATTCTCGAGAACGCCCGCAGGGACAAATATGTCTGCACGCTGCTGAACCGCCGGCGCTACATCCCCGAGATCGCCAGCTCCAATGCGGCCATCCGCCAGTTCGCCGAGCGCACCGCCATCAACGCGCCCATCCAGGGCACGGCGGCCGATCTCATCAAGATCGCCATGATCAACCTGCACAACCTCCTGGAGAAGCGCCACTTGCGGGCACGCATGATCATGCAGGTCCACGACGAGCTCGTCTTCGAGGTCCCCGAGGCCGAAAAGGACGACCTCATGGCCCTCGTGAAGCGCGAGATGGAAGGGGTCGTGAAGCTGCGCGTGCCGCTCAAAGTCGAGATTAGCGCAGGGAAGAACTGGGACGAGGCGCATTAGGAGGCTGGTGACCGAGGGCGCATCCCGCCAGGGTGCGCAACCATGAATGGTTCTTTCCTTGCCGGGGCGCCCCGATGTGCGGAAAAGGGCGCCTAAAAAGGCCCATCTGCGGCGTTGCCCTTTTGACCAGCCTCGAAAGTCCAGAGGCGCATTGAGCTTACATTTTCAACGGCTTGCCCGTCACTTCACTGTCAGGATTATGGGATCAGTTTCTTGTCGCGAAGGGTCTTTACCACCAGGCTGACGAACCGGGAGATCTGGTCGTCGCTTCCGGAAGGGTTGACGGCATCGACGGTGGATCGCCAGACGATGGTCGTCGTCTTTGCGTCGTAGAGCCTCGACTCCAAGGTTGCCGCTTCGCGCTGCCTCGTCATCGCCGGCCCGGGGCCGAACCATGGCACGTACGTCATCGAATTCATGGTGGTGTCTGTCGGCCCGGAGGTTACGACATCGGTTCCCATCCCCAGGACCCGCACGATCAGGTAGGCCTCGATTCCCATCCCCTGGCTCACCTTTACCAGTTCCTCACGTGTTGCCTTGTCGGGGTCGGGGAAGTATTCATGGCACGTGGCCGCCTCGACGCCCCGCGACCTGAGCTGTTTGGCGAACTCGTTTTCGACAGGCCGCCGCATGTCGTCCTGCTTCGTCAGGGCGACGACCATGATCTTCTTGAAGGCCGGTCCCGTGTAGGTCGAGTTCCTCCAGTTGTCCGTCAGGCGCATGGGGAGGCGCAGGACAGGGTCAGCAGTGCCGCCGCAAAAAGCAGGAATCCCGATATTGCGATTTTCGTTTTGCTCATGTCGCTCTTCCTTTCGTTGTGCAGACCGGTAACGAGTCCGGATTTGTCCTCAGTCCAGGTTTCCCTTTTCGGGTATCAGGCCATAACCCCGCTCCATTCTCTCTCAACTTCTTTTAGTGTATCCCTGAAAATGAAAAACCCTGTCGCATTATAGTGGGCAGGGCATCAATGTCAATTTCAATTCGTAATCAGCCGTGTCTCTGAATCGAGATGTCATCGAATCATGGGTGAAAGCGAGGAGCAGATGTCATCTATGATCAGTTCAGGAGATTGCCGATGATCCTCCCCGCTGCGTAGTAACTACTGGAGCATCGGGACAAAAAAGAGGATCGAGCCATGGTTGCCCGATCCTCTTTCGTTTTTGCCTTGCTTGTTGAGGTTGCCGGGCGGGACGCCCGGCCTGCAGCCCCTGAGCCCTGGACCCTTGTCCCTAGTCCCTATGCTGTTTTTGTACGGGGCCCGCCAGGGCGGGGAAGGCAACCGTTTCCGATTCGCGGAAGGTGCCGATAAAGGCGTTGACGACCTGCGGGTCGAACTGGCCGCCGCCGTTTCTGTGCAGCTCCGTTACCGCCTCGTCATGACTCATGCTCATCCGGTAGGGCCGGTTTGTCGTCATGGCGTCGTAGGCATCGGCCACGGCGATCAGGCGCGACAGCAGCGGGATCGCCTCGCCGGCCAGCCCGTCGGGGTAGCCGGAGCCGTCCCAGTTCTCGTGGTGGTGGCGGATGATCTTGCGCTCTTTTTCGAAAAGCGCGATCGGGGTGAGGATGTCATCGCCGATCGTGCTGTGGTTCTTGATGATGCCGTATTCCTCTCCCGTGAGCTCGTCGGGCTTGAGGAGGATGTGATCCGGGATCGCGATCTTGCCGATATCGTGGAGCATCGCGGCGATCTTGAGGCACTCGATGTCGTCGGGGGAGCATTGCATGATCTCGGCGGTCCGCACCACGAACTGCATGACGCTCTGGGAATGGCGTTCCGTGTACTGGTCCCGGGCCTGAATGGAGGTCACGAGCGCCCGGAAGGTTTCGGCGATATTCGTGTAGAGGGTCTCATAGAGGACCTTGTTTTCCAGGTTCAGCGAAGCGCGCCTCGCGAGGCTCAGGATGACGTGGAGGTCCTGATCCGAAAAACAGGCGCCGTTGCGGTCTTTCCAGAGGCCCAGGATCCCGAAGACGTTGTTGCGGATCATCAGAGGGGCGCAGAGGATGGACGCCGAGCCTTCAGCGTCGGAGACGTTGAACAGGACGCCGTCCCTTTTGCTCACGACCTCGCGGAGCAGCTCCTTCGGCCAGGGCATGGTGTGGCGCGGCGGGATCGGGTCGATGCAGCCGGTGATCTTGGGCAGGAACTCGTCGGTTTCCCTGTCGTAGAGCAGGATCGCGCAATGCTCCCCGTTCGAGACCTTGAGGGCCAGATCGGCGATGACGCGGAAGACGTTGTCGTTGCTCACCCCCAGGCGTTCGATGAAGTCGTAGATGAAGCCCGTGGCCGAGACCTGCCGGACCTTGTCGCGCAGCTTCTCCTGCTCCACCTTGTGCAGCAGGCCGTCGGCCGACAGGAGCGACTTCTCCCGCATGTAGATGTTCACCTTGTACAGAAGCTCGTCGATGCGGAAAGGCTTCGAGATGAAATCGACGGCCCCCGTCTTCATGGCCGAGACGGACAGGCCGACGGTGGGGTATCCGGTGATCATGATGACCGAGATCGTGGGGTGGATCTCCCGGATCCGGCTCAGCAGATCCATGCCGTTCATGCCCGGCATCTGGATGTCGCTGATGACCAGATCGTAGAGATTGGACCGCAGCGCATCGAGGGCTTCCTTCCCGTCGGAAGCCTCGGTGGCGATGTAGTCGCCCTCGTGCCTCAGGGCCTCGACGATCAGGTTGCGTATGGATGCGTCGTCATCGACGACGAGGATGGTCCTCTTATCGGACAAATTCGCGGGCATGACCCTGAATTCGTTCCTTGCGGTCTCCGTATCGTTCATTCCGATCATTCCGACAGCCCCACCCATGGTTTCGGACTCATCGCGCGCACTGGAGGCAAAGGTGTGATTGCGGCCTTAGTCGGAGACGCAGACCGGCCACATGCGGGTTCGAACCAGACACACCGGGAACATGTGACAGGGGGCTTGCGGCCCCCTTCGGAACGGTCCCCCGCTCAGCGAATCGCGAAGGCATCTATCTGGATTTATTGCCTTTCAGGATGACATCCATCAGGCTGTAGGAGATCTTGTCATAGACCTCCGGTTTTTCCTGCTCAGGGGACAGCGAGACCACGTCGGCGTACCTCGGGCCCGCCTTCTGGACATCCTGGGCCGCAGGTTGCGAGCCGACCTTGCTCTGCCGGCTGTAGGCCTTGAGGATATTGTCAATCTGATATGTGGATATGGTCATCGTTCATCCCGTTGTTTTCTCATAATGGAGATCGGTATCCGGTATGAAAACTTTAGGATTAGTTCCCTGTGGCCGGCCCGCCGCGGCTCGACAGGGGCTCCCGGAAATATTTATGGTTGACTAATGAGGGAATTTTGTTAACATCCCGTGTTGCTTTACGTTCATACGATTCATCAGGCCCTTCCGACAGGAACCTTCCTGCCGATCAAAGACCTCATTTCCACCCGTCGGGGGGGCCGGGAATGACGCAACCACCTTTACCCGATTTCGTCCCATCCTCGAGGAGCGGCAAAACGACCAGCCATGGCAGAGAGCAAGGTAAAAAAGGACACGAAGAATATCCGCATCCTCATCGCCGAGGATAACGAGCTGAGCCGCGACAATCTTGCGGAATTGCTCAGGAGTTACGGTTACGAGGTCAAGGGTGTCGGCGACGGCCGGCAGGCCATGGATGTTTTCATCGATGACAAGTACGACCTCGTCATCACGGACCTCAAGATGCCCCACGTCGACGGCCTTCACCTGCTGAAGTTCGTCAAGGAGGTCAACCCCGAGAGCATCGTCATCATGATCACGGGCTACGGAACGGTCAACTCGGCTGTCGAGGCCATGAAGCTCGGCGCCTTCGACTACATCACCAAGCCCCTCAAGGACGACGTCGTCAAGCTCACCATCGATCGGGCCCTGTCCTACGCGAAGCTCAAGGAAGAGAACATCACGCTGAAGGATCAGCTGAAGAAGAAATACGACTTCGGCAAGATCATCGGCTTCAGCGACAACATGCGGAAGGTCTTCGACAAGATCGAGAAGGTGGCCGTCTCGGACAGCACCGTCGTCATCTACGGCGAGAGCGGGACGGGAAAGGAGCTGGTGGCCAGGGCGATCCATTTCAACAGCGACCGCCGCAGCTTCCCGCTGGTGCCCGTCAACTGCGGGGCCATCCCCGAGGAGCTTCTCGAGAGTGAGCTCTTCGGCCACGAGAAGGGCGCCTTCACGGGGGCCATCAAGAGCCGTGTGGGCCGCTTCGAGCTCGCCCAGGGCGGTACGATCTTCCTCGACGAGATCGGCGACATGAGCCCGGCGCTCCAGGTAAAGGTCCTGCGCGTCATCCAGGAGAAGCAGTTCGAGCGCATCGGCGGCGTCAAGACGATCACCGCCGATGTCCGGATCATCTGCGCGACGAACCAGGATCTCGACAAGGCCGTCCAGGAGAAACGGTTCCGGGAAGACCTCTTCTACCGCATCAACGTCATCCCCATCACCCTGCCCCCGCTGCGGGACAGGAAGATGGACGTCCCCGTCCTGATCAACCACTTCCTGCAGAAATTCAACAAGCTCAAGAAGCGCAACGTGAAGGAAGTCACCCCCGAGGCGATGAACTACATGATGCGCTACGCGTGGCCGGGCAATATCCGCGAACTGGAGAACCTCATCGAGATGCTCGTCGTCATGAAGGAGGAGGGAAAGATCAAGGTGGACGACCTGCCGCCCAAGATCCTCAGCGTCGGGAAGGGCAAAAGCGACGTTTCCAGCGTCGTCGACATCCCCGAGGACGGCATCGAGTACAACGAGGTCGTCGACCAGTTTGAAAAAGGTCTCCTGCTCAAGGCCCTGGAGAAGACAAGCGGCGTGAAAAACCGCGCGGCAAAGCTGCTCAACCTGAACCGGACCACGTTCGTCGAGAAGCTCAAACGATTCAACATCAGTTAGTCGGCGTCTATTCGTCCGGTCTATTCAGTCTGTTCCGTCTATTCCGTCGAAATTGGTGCCGGGGAGATTGCTCTCCCCGGTTTTTTTATGCCTTGCGGCTTGTGGCTCGTGACTTGTGTCCGCGAACGTCAATTTTTTGACAAGCCGCTTAAGTTTTCGGCCGCGTGATCGACGAGGCCGCATGTATACCCTCGCCCCCTTCCGCCGCCGTGCAGAAGCCCGACACGCTACCCGCTACCCGCTACCACGCTTCTTTTTTACCCCTGTACCCTGTACCCTGTACCCTGAACCCTCTCCCCCGTGGCATATCACTTGCTATCCTCAGGTCAGGCGGTGGTGTGTCCATCGGACCACCTGTTATTCCGCACACCGAGACTGACCATGAGAAAACACTGCATCGCCTGTCTGGCCGTCGTTCTGGTTCTTGTCTTTGCCACATCCGCAACCCCCGCCGGGAAGGCCGGTGCGGTGTACAGCCTTCACGTGGGATCCTACCCCAGCGCAGAAAAGGCCGCTGAGCAGGTCAAGACCCTGAAAGAAAAAGGCTGCGAGGCCTTCTCCGCAAAGCCGGAGGGCAGCGATGGGCGCTGGCGCGTCTTTGTCGGCCGGTATGCAGGCGCCGATGAGGCGGCCCGCCAGGGCGCGCAGCTCGAGAAGAAAAAAATCGTCCGGTTCTATACCGTCCGAAAAGTCCCGGCCACGGCGGAGGCGAAAGATTCCGCAGGGACAGAGGGCAAGACGGCCGTGAAAGGGGCCCCTGTGCCGGAACCCCCGAAGGCGGACGTCGCAAGCCCAAAGCCTCTGCACCCCCAGGTAACGATCACGCCGGCTGCACCGGAGACCCCGTCGAAGAGGAAGAAGACCCCGCTCCATGCATCCGCGGAAAAGCGCCCCGGGAGCCTCACGGGCGATTCGGTGACGGAAGGCCTGCCCGAGCCCGAACCCTTCAAGTTTCAGCCCTTCGATACGGGCAGTCAGGGGAAACCGGGCGGCAATGCCGGTGCCGGGCCCAAGGATGGCAGCCTGACCGAAGACGAGGCCCTCTATGCGGAAGCGGTGGAGCACTATCGAAAGGGCAGGTACCCCAAAGCGGTCGACACCTTCCGATCGTACATCCAGCAGTATGCCGGCAAGCCCCGGTCGAAGGCCTCGTTTTTCTGGATCGCCGAATGCCACAGCCAGATGCAGGACCCGAAGAAGGCCGACGAAGCCTTCCGGGAGGCCCTCAAGCGCTGGCCCGACTACCGGGACGTCCCCCGGGAGGCCCTGGTCAGCCTGGGTTTCCATTTCTTCCGCCAGGGCGCCCATGACCAGCTCATCGGGGCCTTCTCCTACTACGTCAACATCTACCCCGAGGACCCCTTCCGCAAGGAGATGCTCTACCTGATCGCCCGCTCGCTCACGGAGATGCAGCAGTACGAGCCGGCGCTCAAGGTCTTCAGCACCGTCATCGAGAAATATCCCGACACCAAGGAGGCCACGGAGAGCGCCATCATCATGGCCAACATCGGGGTGAAGAGCCCGGGGCTCAGGCTTCCCGCCTACATGACGGGCACCCAGTACTACAGGGACCCTGCGGCGACCTACGACATGGTCCTCTCGAAGCAGCTTCCGAGCCTGGAGATCACGGAACGGATCCTCTTCCAGAAGGCTTACGCCCTCTTGCAGGAAAAGCTCTACCGGCAGGCCTTTCAGGCGAGCCTCGCCCAGCTCAAGCGCTTCCCCAACGGGCGCTGCAAGGACGCGGGCCTGGCAACCCTCAAGGCGGCCACGGAGCGCCTCGTCGACGAGGACTACGGAAAGGCCGACTACCTCCGCGTGGCCGACACCTACCTGACGGCCTACGAGGGCGCCTGGGTCAAGACCATCGACTTCGGGACGGGCATCAAGATCGCCGACAGCCTGCGCCAGATCGGTCTGTACCGCGAGACGCGGCGGGTTGCCGAACATCTCCTGATGATCGAGAAGGACGGCAGAAACCGCAGGGCGCTGCTCGTGATGGTGGCGGACGTGAGCATCCGCGAGCGCCATTACGACGAAGCGGAGCGCATCGTCACGGAGCTCGCGAAGGAGACGGCAACGCTCGGCCGCGATGAGCGCCTTGCCCTGCGCCGGCTCCAGGGGGATCTCTACCTCAAGAAAGGCCTCTTCGAGAAGGCGGCCGCCGCCTACGCGGAGATGGCGGGCGAGGGCGCGGCCGACGCGGCCGCACTGCACCGCAACTACGGGATTGCCCTTCGCTTCAGCGATGCCTGCCCGTCGGCCCTGCAGCAATTCCAGCTCGCCATCCGGCAGTCCGAGAAAAACAAGGCCGGCAACAGCCAGGTCCTCCAGGATTCGCTGGCAGGCGTCGGGGACTGTTACCTCAAGACACGGAAGTACCCGGAGGCCGTCACGGCCTACCGCCAGGCCGTCGATTCGGCCCAGAGCGGTGCGCAGAACCCCTGGACCCTCTACAACCTCGGCAAGGGGTACGTGGAGATGAGAAACCTCACCGAGGCAAACCGGGTCTTCTCGGAGCTGAAGGTGCGGACGGGGGACGACTTCTGGAACAAGACGATCGACTACACCCTCTCCGATGCCGCCTGGACGGAGAAATACCGGAAGTACCTTCCGGCGAAATAAGGGACATGCTGAAAGAAGACGCACAAGAAACCGGCCCGGCCGGAGAATCGGCCTGCCGGCGACATCCAGGTTTTGCAGCAATCCTTCGAGAGCTTCACGGCGGCCACGATGAAGCTCCAGGAGGCCTTCTCGAATCTCGAGATCAAGTTCGAGAACCTCAACCGCGAGCTCGAACAGAAGAACCGGCGTCTCGAGAGCATCATTGCCGAGAAGGACGAGATGCGCAACTACCTGGAAACCATCCTGGAGAGCCTGACGACAGGGGTCGTCGTGACGGATCTTCAGGGGCGCGTCACGATGATGAACGGCTGTGCCGCCCGCATCACCGGAATGGAGCCGGGCGCTGCGGATCGAGAGCTTGCCGATCTCTTCCGGGGAGCCGAGGAGATGGACCGGGGCCGGGCAGGCTCCGCCCCTTCCCGGTACCTGCAGGGCAAGCGCAAGATCCGCCTCGGGGACAGCATCCTCGAGGTCCTGACATCCCCCGTGAAAACAAAAGACGGCAACAGCCTGGGGACGGTCCACATCCTGCTCGACGTGACCCGCGTCGAGAAGCTCGAGGAGATGGCCAAGCGCACCGAAAAATTTGCCGCCCTCGGCGAGATGGCGGCCAATATCGCCCACGAAGTCCGCAACCCCCTGGGGAGCATCTCGCTGTCGGCCTCGCTTCTCCTCAAGGGCCTTGCCGACGAGAAGAACCGGGACCGGGCCGCGCGGATCATCCACTCCGTGAAGAGCGTCGACAACAAGATCGCGAACCTGCTGCTGTTCACCCGAAAGCCGGAGCCCCAGTTCCGGGATCTGCGGATCCACGACGTCCTTCAGGACATCCTCCGGTTTTCCGTGGAGATCCTGGAGAAGGAGGGAATCCGGCTCACCGTGCGCCTGGCAGGCGGCAGACCCGCTCGTGCGGGCCGACGGGGAGCTTCTGAAACAGGTGTTCCTCAACATCATCCTCAATGCCGTGCAGGCCATGCGGGGCGGCGGTGAGCTCACCATCGAGACCCGCCTGCACAACGACCCGGCGCTGAGGCCGGGCATGGAACGGAGCCTCGAGCTTCGCTTTGCCGACACGGGTTCCGGGATTGCCGAGGAGGATCGCAGGCGGATCTTCGACCCCTTCTTCAGCACGAGGGAAAGGGGCAGCGGCCTGGGGCTCGCCATCGTGCACAACATCATGGATCTGCACCGCGGGACGGTCGATGTGGAGATGGGCGAGAAGGGCGGGAGCGTGTTTACCGTGCTGCTGCCGCTTGTGGAACCTGAATGAAGAAGGTGAGAGGGTAGGGAAGAGGTAAGAACAGACATGACGGAAGCGAGCTCGAAACGCAGACCCATCCTCGTCGTCGATGACGACCCCTACATGCGGACGTCCCTGATGGACTGCCTCGTGAGCTGCGGCTATACCGTGGAGACGGCCATCGACGGCGTCGACGCACTGGGCAAGTTCCGGAGAGGCGCCTATGAGATGGTCATCACCGACATCCGGATGCCCAAGATGGGCGGGCTCGATCTGCTGAAAGGCGTGAAGGATCAGGCCCCCGAGACCCCCGTCATCGTCATCACGGCCTACGGCACGGTGAACACGGCCGTCGAGGCCATGAGGAAGGGCGCCACGGATTTCATCATGAAGCCCTTCTCGCTGGACGACCTCGAGATGGTGGTGAAAAACGTCCTCGAACGGGGCGCGGAGCCCGAATGCAGGGAAACGGCCCACGAGCCGCCCGGGACGTCCCGGCCGGCACAGCGGCCGATCGTGACGGCCGATCCCCGGATGGCCGAGCTTCTCGAATTCCTGAAGAACATCGCCAAGAGCCGATCGAGCGTCCTCATCTCGGGCGAGAGCGGCACGGGAAAGGAACTGCTGGCCCGGTTCATCCATCAGCACAGCCCGCGGAGAGGCCAGCCCTTCGTGGCCGTCAACTGCGCGGCCATCCCCCACACGCTGCTCGAGAGCGAGATGTTCGGCTTCGAGAAGGGAGCCTTCACCGGCGCCGCCCAGCGGCGGATCGGCAAGTTCGAGCTGGCCGACCGGGGGACGCTGCTGCTCGACGAAGTGAGCGAGATGGACATCCCGCTCCAGGCGAAACTTCTGAGGGTGATCCAGGAGTCGGAAATCGACCGCCTGGGCGGGAAAGACCCCATCCCCGTCGATGCGCGGATTGTCGCGACGACCAATGCCGATCTGAAAAAGTGCATCCAGGAAAAGAAATTCCGCGAGGACCTCTATTACCGGTTGAACGTGATCCCCGTCCGCGTCCCGCCGCTCAGGGAGCGAAAAGGGGATATCTCCGTCCTGGCGGAGCATTTCCTCGCGAAATACGCGGCGGAAAACGGAAAGCGAAAGCCGGCCCTGCCCGGCGAGACCCTGGCTGCCCTTGCCGCCTACCCCTGGCCCGGCAACGTGCGCGAGCTGGAAAACGTGATCGAGCGCGCCGTGCTGGTCTGCCAGGGCAATGCGCTGCTGCCGGGCCACCTTGCCCTCGACGGCGACGAGACCGCCGCCGGCGATCCTGTCAGCCCCGGGGGAGCGCCTGCGTCCCTTCCGGCCGACGCGCCCGCCACGCTCAGGGACATGGAGAAGAATCTCATCTTCAGCACCCTGAAACAGGTCAAGGGCAACAAAACGAAGGCCTCCGAGATCCTGGGGATCAGCGTGCGGACCATGCGCAACAAGCTCAATGAGTACAAGCTCGAGCAGGGCACGCTGGAGCTGGAGAGATAAGCCGACAGCCAAGTAACAGCCAACAGCCAACAGCAACAATCCCACAGCTCTATCCCCCTGTTACCGAAAGCGGGGACGCATGGTCATCTTGATTCTTTTACTGTCGGCTGCAGACTGCAGCATTGCCGGCGTTCTGAATCGCCGAAACCGCGAACTCACGAATTTCCCGCTGTCCCAAAATGGCCTATCTATCTGTTTCCTCCTGCACTTTTCGTTGGCACATGCCTTGCAACACATCCCCGTGGATTCTTTGCACGGGGAAAAGTTTGCATGAACAGCCTTTTCAGCAAAACGATCGGCGTGCTTTCGGATCTCGTCGGCGCCCGCTCGCAGAGGCACCAGGTCCTGGCGTCGAATGTGTCCAACATCGACACCCCGGGATACGAGCCGAAGGATGTCGATTTTGAGAACCTGATCGCCTCGATGCAGGGCAAGGGCATCCGCATGGCCCGGACGAACGGGAAACATTTGCCTGCGGCAACCCCGGGAGGAAGCCTGTCCGTCACGAGGACGGGCGACAAGGTGGACATGGACCGTGAGATGGTTTCGATTGCCGAAAACCATCTCATGCACAACGCCGCCGTCGAGATGCTGGCGCGCAAGTTCAGGGCACTCCAGAGTGCCATCCGGGAGGGCAAGTAATGAATTTCATCACCTCGTTTGATATCTGCTCGTCGGGGCTTTCGGCCCAGAGACAGAAGATGGACGTCATCGTCAGCAACCTCGCCAACGCGAGCACGATCCAGACCCCCGAGGGGGGGCCCTACAAGAGAAAGGTCGCCGTCCTGGCGGCGGAGCCCGTGAACAGCAAGTTCGGGTCCGCCCTGAAGGATGCCCTCTCCCAGGTGAAGGTGCAGGAGGTCATCGAGGATGCCGAGGGCCTGAAGAAGGTCCACGACCCGACGCACCCCAACGCCGACGAGCAGGGCTTCGTCACCTACCCCAATGTGAACGTGGTGACGGAGATGGCCGACATGATCACGGTCAACCGGGCCTACGAGGCCTGTGTGACCGCAATGGATGCCACGAAGAACATGGTCCTCAAGGCACTCGACATCGGCAAGTAACGGTGAACGGGCGGTTTCAGACCGTACCGGATGGTGAAGGAGCATAGAACATGAACAGGGTATCGACGCGAAGTGATGTCTTGCAGATCCCCGCCAAGGCCATGCAGCCCGCGGGAAAGGACCCCGGCAAGCCCCAGGGTGCCTTCGGGGACATGCTGAAACAGGCCGTCACCGAGATCAGCCAGCTTCAGAACAACGCCGACAAGGCCATCACGAGCGTTCAGCTCGGCCAGTCCGGCAACATCCACGAAGCCATGATCGCTCTCGAGAAGGCCGACATCTCGTTCAGGGCCATGATGCAGGTCCGAAACAAGATCCTGGAAGCCTACCAGGAAGTCATGAGGATGCAGGTCTGATTTCGGATCTCTGCCCTCTGTCATCTGCGGCGACTCCGGCTCCTCTCTCGACGATGGTCACGGCGCTCCGATGACGGATACTGAAATTCTCCTGAAGGATAGAGGGATAGAAAATCCATGGGTCAGCTTTTCTCGCAGATGTGGAAGGGGTTTGAGTCCCTTCCCGCGTCCCGTAAACTCACCATCCTCGCGGCGGCGGGCATCACGCTTCTGAGCATCGCCCTTGCCGTCGTCTTCATCAACCAGCCCGATTACAAGGTTCTCTACACGAACCTCTCCACCGAGGATGCCGGTCAGATCACGGCGCGGCTCCAGGAGAAGAAGATCCCCTACCAGCTCTCGCCCACAGGGGACATGATCTCGGTGCCTTCCGAAAAGGTGTCGGAGCTGCGGCTGGAACTGGCCGCCTCGGGTCTCCCCAAGGGCGGCGGCGTCGGGTTCGAGATCTTCGACGCGAAGAACCTGGGTGTGACCGAGTTCGTCCAGCAGCTCAACTACCAGCGCGCCCTCCAGGGGGAGCTCACCCGGACGATCAACAGCCTCGACGAGATCCAGCAGACCCGCGTCCACCTCGCGATCCCGAAGAAGTCCCTCTTCTCGGAGGACCAGAAAAAGCCCACGGCCAGCGTCGTCGTCCGGCTCAAGAGCGGGCGAAACTTGAGCGATCCGCAGATCCACGGCATCGCGCACCTCGTGTCGAGCTCCATCGAGGGGATGAGCCCCCGTGACGTGATGATCGTCGACTCGAGCGGGAAGGTCCTCTCGAAGGTCACCGAGGGGGGCGAGATGGCCCAGCTGTCCAACTCGCAGATCGAGTACAAGAAAAACGTCGAGAAGGATCTCACGAGCCGCATCACCTCCATGCTGGAGAAGGTCGTCGGCGAGGGGAAGGCCGTCGTGCGGATCTCCACCGACCTGGACTTCCGGGTCACGGAGAAAACGGAGGAGAAGTACGACTCCGAGGAGCCCGCCATCCGCAGCGTCCAGCGTTCGCAGGAAAAATCGGGCGCCACCTCGGGCGGGGCGGGCGAAAGCTCCGTCGCGACGACGGCCCGGCAGGCGGCGCGCCGCCGCGGCCCGCCGGGTCAAACCGCGAGAAGTCCGACGAGACGATCAACTACGAGATCAGCCGCACGGTCAACAAGACCGTCATGCCCGTGGGCGACGTGAAGAAGCTCTCCATCGCCGTGCTGGTCGACGGCAACTACGTGAAGAGCGACAAGGGGGTCGAGGAATACCAGCCGCGGCCCGAGAAGGAGCTGACGGCCCTGGAAGACCTCGTCAAGAAGTCCGCCGGCTTCGATGCCAAGCGGGGTGACCAGGTCGTCGTATCCAACGTGCCCTTCAAGAAAGTCGACCTGGGAACGGAGCTGGCGGAAAAGTCCTGGCTGGACAAGTTCATGCCCTTCATGCCGCTTGTCCGGTATCTCGTGATGCTGGTTGTGATCGCCCTGGTGGCACTCTTCGTCGCGAAGCCGCTCGTCCGCATGCTCGCGGAGCGGGGGCGGGAGGTGGAGGTATCCGTCCGGGAAGTGCCCGCCGGCGCGGGCGCGCTCAAAGGCGGCGACGGGGTGACGCTCTCTCTCGGCGCTCCTCAGCAGTCCCGCGAACTGACGGAGGCCGACATCGTGCGGCACATGGCATCGGCGGATTCCAAGCGCTTTGCCGAGCTCCTGAGGAATTGGATCAAGTACAAACAGGGTCTAGGGTACAGGGGACAGGGTACAGGGGAAGAAAAGAGAGAAACCAGGCTCCCCGATTTCTGTCACTCTTGACCTGAACCCTGAACCCTTAACCCTGAACCCTGGTTGTATTATGAACAGTGAAGAAAAAGCAGCCATCCTGCTGCTCTCGCTCGACGAGGAACAGGCGGCGGAGGTCATGAAAAACCTCCGGTCCGCCGAGGTCCGCCGCATCAGCAAGTACATGAGCCGGATCACGAGCATCTCGGCCAGCGATGTCCAGGAGGTGGCCAAGGAGTTTTGCGATCTCGCCAAGGAGAGGGGCGGGATCCTTTCCGTCAAGGAGGACGTGGCGAAGAACATCGTCCTGAGGGCCCTGGGGCCCGAGCAGGCGGGAAGCATCCTGACGGCCCTCGAGGGCGAGAAGGACAAATTCGGCGAGAACCCCATCTTCGAGAAGCTCCGGGACATCGATCCGCGGCTGCTGAAAGACTTCACGAAGATGGAGCACCCCCAGACCATCGCGCTCATCCTGGCCCACCTGCGGCCCGAACAGGCCGCCGAGATCATGGAATCCCTCGGTCCGGAGATGCAGATCGAGATCGTCCGGAGGATGGCGAGCCTCAAGAGCGTGCCCACGGATCTGATCGAGGACGTGGCCCAGACCCTCGAGAGCGAACTCATCGCCGGCGCGGCCAGCGAGAAGGAGATCGGCGGCGTGGCGCTCATGGCGGAAATTCTCAACCGCATGAACCGCACGAGCGAAAGCGCGATCATTTCCTCGCTCGACGGCTCGGACCCGGAGCTGGCCGCAGAGATCCGCGGCCTCATGTTCACCTTCGACGACATTCTGAAGCTCGACGACCGCAGCATCCAGGAACTCCTGCGGGAGGTGTCGAGCGAGGACCTCGCCAAGGCCCTCAAGGTCGTCGTCGCGGAGGGCCGCGAGAAGGTGTTCAAGAACATGTCCAAGCGCGGCGCCGACATGCTGAAGGAAGACATCGAAATGATGCCGCCCATCCGGCTCTCCGATGTGGAGAAGGCCCAGCGGGCCATCCTGGATGTCTGCAAGCGGCTCGAGGCGGAAGGCCGGATACAACTGGCACGCGAGGAGGGCGATGCATTCGTCTAATCGGGTCATCAAGTCCAAGAACGTCAAGGTCGTCGACGGCCCCGCAACGGAGAAGCCGCGCTTCATGCCGGCCGACTTCGGGTGCGAGAATCTTTCCCAGGGTCCTGCCCCGCGGCGCTCCCGGGTCGAGGAGATCCTCCTCGAGTCGGAAAAGAAGATCGGCGTCGCCGTGAAGCATGCCTATGAGCGGGGCCATGCCGAAGGGATTCGCAAGGGAATCGAGAAGAAGGAGAAGGAGCTGGCCGCCCTGGCGGAGGCCCTGAAGAAGCTGCTCCTCGAGGTGGAGAACATCCGCCGCAGCATCCTGGAGCGCGGCGAAGCGAGGGTGCTCAAGCTTGTGATTGCCGTGGCCCGGAAGGTGATCCGCCAGGAAGTGGCGACGGACCGCGATGTGATCCTCAGCGTGCTGCGCGAGGCCGTAAAAAACGTGCTGGACCGCGACCGGATCAAGATCCGCCTGAACCCGATCGACCATGAACGGATGTCGAAACTGACCCCGGCCCTCATCGCCGGTTTCGAAGGGATCCGGTCGATTGCGCTCGAGGCCGACGAGGCCATCGGTCTCGGCGGCGCCGTCATCGAGACCGCCTTCGGCGAGATCGACGCCACCATCGAGCAGCAGCTCGAGGAGATCCTGAAGGCATTCAAGGAAGGCACGCAGAAAACCTGACGACCGGACGGCGTCAGTGATCGAGTGACGAGTGACCAGTGAATGATGAAAATCCACCGACTGACCCACTCTGAGACGGGAGACACCGAGATATTGACTCAGCGATTCGCACGGAATAGCCGGAATAGACCGGAGCAGACGGAGACAGACCCGCATGACCCTGGATTTCAACCGCTACCAACGGATTCTCGACCAGATCAACCCGATCAAGGTGAACGGGACGGTGAGCGAGATCATCGGCCTCATGGTCGAGGGTCACGGACCGGCGAGCTCCGTGGGCGAGATGTGCAACATCTTCGCCAATGGCGGGGCCTGCGAAAAGCTCCGGGCCGAGGTGGTGGGGTTCCGCAAGGGGAAGGTCCTCCTGATGCCGCTGGACAATCTCCAGGGCGTGGGGCCGGGCTGCAAGATCGTCTCCCTCGGGAGGAAAGCCTCGATTGCCGTGGGGAAAAAACTCCTCGGCCGGGTCATCGACGGCCTCGGAAACCCGATCGACGGCAAGGGACCCATCGATCTCGAGGATGAATACCCGCTCTATGCCGAGCCGATCAACCCCCTGCAGAGAGGCCGGATCAATGAGCCCATGGATCTCGGCATCCGCGTCCTCAACGGACTGCTGTCCTGCGGAAAGGGCCAGAAGATGGGCATCTTCTCCGGCTCCGGCGTGGGGAAAAGCATCCTCATGGGCATGATCGCCCGCTACACGAAGGCCGATGTGAACGTCATCGGGCTCATCGGCGAGCGCGGGCGCGAGGTCCGCGAGTTCGTCGAAAAAAACCTGGGCCCCGAGGGCCTGAGGCGCTCCGTCGTGATCGTGGCCACATCGGATAGGCACCCGCTGATCCGGATGCGGGCCGCCTACGCGGCGACCTCCGTGGCCGAGTATTTCCGGGATCAGGGCAGCGACGTCCTGCTCATGGTGGATTCGCTGACCCGCTTTGCCATGGCCCAGCGGGAGGTCGGTCTGTCCGTGGGCGAGCCGCCGGCCACAAAAGGCTATACCCCCTCCGTCTTCAGCCTCCTGCCGAAGCTGCTGGAGCGAACGGGACCCGTTGAGGGCAAGGGCAGCATCACGGGGCTCTACACCGTGCTGGTCGAGGGCGACGACTTCAACGAGCCGATCGCCGATGCGGCGCGCTCCATTCTCGACGGGCACATTGCGCTGTCGCGCGCGATCGCCGCGAAGAACCACTATCCGGCCGTCGATGTTCTCGAGAGCGTGAGCCGCGTCATGATCGACATCGTCAACGGCGAGCAGCGCAAGCGCGCCAATGATCTGCTGAACATCATCGCCACCTACCGGAAAGCCGAGGATCTCATCAACATCGGCGCCTATGTGGCGGGAAGCAACCCCGAAATCGATCACGCCCTCAAGATGATCGACCGGGTCAACGCCTATCTGAGGCAGGACATGAACGAGAAGGTGAGCTTTGAAGAGAGTCGCACGCAATTGCTATGCTCTTTTCAACTGATTGAGGCAAGAACATGTTCCGATTCCGCTTTGAACAGATCCTGAATGTCCGGAAGCTTGCGGAAGAGCAGGTCATGCAGGAATTTTCCGAACAGGTGCGGGGGCTCGAGCGGGAGAAGGAACACCTCCGGTCGATCCGCGGCGAGAAGGCGGGCGTGCTGGCGGAATTGATGCGCCGGCAGGCCGGCAACCTCAATGCCGCCGAGATCGGCCTCACGTTCGGCTATATCAAGAGCCTCCGGGAGCGTGAGGTGGCCCAGGTGGTCCTGGTCTCGGACGGGGAAAAGGCCCTCGAGGCGAAGCGGGAGGAACTCCTGGAGGCCATGAAGAGGCGCAAGATCATGGAGATCCTCAGACAGAAGAAGCTCGATCAATACTGGAAAGAGTGGAACCACAGGGAGTCCGTGGAACTGAACGAACAGGGAATTATCCGGTTTCTGAAGAGGTCCGGCGATGAGAAGACTGATCTTAATCTGTGAAATCCTGGTTGTCCTGCTGATCGTCATCAAGATCGCGGCGGCAGGCGGAGTCCTGCAGAAGATGATGCCCGATGCCTCCGTCTTCGATCCCAGCCACGCCATCGCGAACGTGTCCCAGAAGGCCCCCGAGGCGGCGCCTGCGCGCGAGGCGGGCGATGATGCCCTGGCGAAGGAGCGCAAGCTGCTCGCCTCGCTTGCCGAAAAGGAGAAGCAGCTCGAGAGCCGCGAGAGCGCGATCAAGGAGGAGGAGAAGAAGCTTCAGGTCCTCAAAGGCGAGATCGTCACCAAGATCGACACGCTCAAGGGTCTCGAGGACAAACTCTCGGGCATGCTCGACACCGTGAAATCAGCCGAGGACAAGCGGCTCAGGGATCTTGCCACCGTCTTCGAGGCCACGGCACCCGCCCAGGCAGGCCCCATGCTGGAGAAGATGGACAAGAAGCTTGCCGCAGGGATCATCATGAACATGAAGAGCAAGAAGGCGGGAGCGATCTGGGGCCACATCGGCGCGCAGCGGGCCGCGGAGATCGCCAAGGAGATCACCGCCACGCCGGGCGGCAAGTCGGAGCCTGCAAACTAGCCTTCAAAAGGGCTTCGGGAATCCGGCATCGGGCTTCCGGATAAAGAAGAAAAACATTTGCATGGGGGACGGTCAGTCCATCGGACGATCGATCCCCTTCTTTTCCGTCTTACCTGTCCCCTTCCTCTATCTCCGTTTATCCCCACTCGAACTGCGGCGACTAGTGACTCTTATACCCGAGGCAGCTTAAAAGACGCCGGAGAAGCCGGTCCACTGATCCTTTTTGGGATCCATTTTCTGTTCGAAGCGGTCCGTTCCCCGGAAGCTGAACTCGATGTGGCCGGGGTCGATGGTGCCGTCGGCCGTCGAGTTCTGGTAGATTTTGAAGAAGACCGTGGCGGTCAGGTTTTTGGAATCGTAGGAGACGTAATCCGGGAGGCGCTGGATCGTAGTCTCCGTGGACGGGATTGCGCGGCCGTAGTTGTACTGACTCGCTCCGAATCCGCCGGCCCTGCTGATCGACCAGTTGGTCGTTTCTTCCACGGATTCCCTGTCCATCTCCTTGTCGAACTGGAACTTCACGAAGAACAGCTTGGAGGCGCCTGCGGTGGAAAGCTCGCTGTCGAGGTCCGATACCGCCGTGCCGGCGGGCAGATAGTGCGGGAACGTGCTGTCCGCATAGGCCATGACGATCTTCGGGGGGTCGGCCTTGTAGATATATCGGCTCAGGAGATCGGCCAGTTCGGGCGCTTTTTTTTCGAGGAATTCGGAAATATCCTGGGCAGTGTCGATTTCCCCCATGTCCGCATAAGCGTACCCCATCTCGGCATAGGCATCGTAGAAATCCCATTTCTTGTCCATGGCGGCCTTGAACTCCTTGATCGCGAGTTCGTATCGCCCCTGCCCGGCATAGGTCTGGCCGAGGCCCAGGTGCGGCGCGGGATCGTCGGGAGACATCCGGAGAACCTGCATGAACTGCTCTTCCGCCTTGCCGTATTCGCCCGTCTGCAGATAGGCCTGACCGAGGGCGTAGCGGTTGCCCTCGGACGGGTTGAGCTCAACGGCCTTTTCGTACTCCGTCACGGCCTCTTCGTAGCGATCCTGCGAGAAAAGAAACTGGGCGAGGTTGGCGTGGGCGGTGTCCAGGGTGCTGTTCTGCCCGATGAAGGTCTTGAGGCTCTCGATGGCGCTCTCCGAGTCCCCCATCGCGAGATAGGAGTTCGACATGTACTGTGCCGCATCCACGGCGTTTGTCGCAGTGGGGTCCAGCGAGATGGACATCCTGAATGCCGAGACGGCGGCGCTGTACTCTTTTTTCTTGTACAGGTCGAGCCCCCTCTCGAGGGATTTCCCCGCGTAGTATTCGAGCGACCCGGAATTGCCTGCATGGAGGAAAAAAGCGCGTCAGCACTGGCCCCGCTGATTGAAGTCATACCTGTCTCGTCCCGCCTGTAAGGTTTTCCTGATGAGTATTTCGGCAGGAGCGAGGCTTTCCTTGAGGGCTGCGGCGATGCCATGGGGCGCGGTATTGTCGGCGGGCCTTGTCAGGCCGGGGCACCCTTCTCTCGAGAGGCGCGGGAAAAGTGAAAATTTGCCCGGTCCTCTCCGGTCGTACAGGAAATAATTGCCCGAACCCCCCGCTTTCCCTCTCCCAATCCCCATCGCCGTCATGGCCGAAAGCCTGCAGACCGGGCAGTGCATCATCGAAATTACTCAATGATATCGAAATTAAAGTGTTCTTCCTCCCCTGGTACCCTATCCCTGGTCCCTGGTCCCTGCTTCCATGGCACAGGCGTTGCTCAATGCCTTCGTCACAACCCTTTTGAGGAGTGAACATGGATTCTCCAGGCGTGCAGATCAAACTGGACCCCGTTGCCCCGCCGGAAGCGCCGAAGAGCCGGGACGTGGCCCCCGGAAAAAAGCGCGACGACGCAGGGCGAAACGAAAGACGCCGCCGCTGCGGCAGCGGCCCTTACCGTATCCTTTGCCGATATCCTCCGGTCCAAGAGGCAGGATATCAAGACCGGCGCAGAGGAGCGGGAAAAGACAGACCCTCTCCTGAAAACGAAAGCGGCCGGTCAGAAGGAAGGCGAGGAAGCGCTCCTGCAGGCAAACGGGCAGCTCGCTGCCGGCAGGAAGCGACTCAGGCAGCCTGCCATCGAAGTGCAGGCCAAGGAGACCCTGGATCACGCAAAGGAACTGGCCGGTGCGGCCATGAAGGCAGCCGCGGGAAAAGGGCTCAGCGGGGACAGCCAGGATGCCGGGCAGTCGGCCGAACTGACGAAAAAGGGAGCCCTGAGCCCTGCCGAGGAGGACCTGCTGAAGGAGATGATCCAGAAGAACGGCAATCTGGCCGCGCAGAAAAAGGCGGCCCAGATGACGGGGTTCGTCAACGGCGAGCCTCTGACCCGCCGCGAAGGGATCGGCGCCATCAAGTCGATGACGGCAAAGGAAGGGGAGGTGCTCAAGAATCTCTCGGGCGGCGAGGAGGCCCAGGCGCCGCAGAAGCTCAAGACCGGCAAATCGGCCAGGACGCAACAGGCCTTTGTGATGCGCGACACTCCCGACGGCGGGGAGAAGGCGGCCCCGGCCGTTTCGTCGGCGGATGCGATGAAGCAGGAATTTGCCGGCCTGGCCGAGGGCCAGCAGGACAAGCTGGCTGCAGCGGGTTCGCTGAAAAAACAGGGGGCAACGGGCGGTACAAATCCCGAGATGCGCGACGTGTCCGCCGGCGCCGGAACGTTTTCCGTTCTTCCGGGCAGGGGAATAGACAACGCTGCGGCTGCGAGGCCGCAGGCCGTGATGAGCCAGGTCCTCGACGGGGCAGCCCAGATCCTTCGGGAAGGCTCCGGCAGGGTGACCATGACCCTGCAGCCTCCCCGGCTCGGCACGCTGGATCTCGATGTCGTCGTGCAGGACAACCGGGTGACGATGGTCATGCTGGCCGACAACCAGGAGGTCAAGCAGATGCTCCAGGCCGGCATGGACGATCTCCGCAACGCCCTGCAGGACAAGGGGTTCCAGATCGACCGCCTGGAGGTCCTCGTCCAGAACCGGCCCGATGATGCCGGCTCGAACTTCTGGCAGGAGGCGGGGTTTGGCCGCGAGGATTCTGCCGGGAGAGAAGAACGAAAACGCGAACAGGAATCGGGTGCATGCCGCCCAGGGACCACCGGTGCGGCCTGTCCGAACAGGGGATAGCGGAATCAGCGTCTTTGCGTGACGGCAAGACAAACCGGGAGGAGATCCACCATGAGTGACACGAGCACGATACAGTCGGCGGCAGGCGCGGCGACGACGACCACCACGACGGCCAGCACCAAAAATGTCATCGGCAAGGACGAGTTCCTGAAGATGCTCATCGCCCAGCTCAAGCACCAGGACCCGATGAACCCCATGGACGGCACGGCCTTCACGGCGCAGCTGGCCCAGTTCTCCAGCCTGGAGCAGCTCCAGAACATCAATACCCAGCTGACCTCCTTCACCAGGCAGCAGCAGTCGCTGGGCAACACGCAGGCCGTGAACCTCATCGGCAGGGAAGTCCTGGCAAAGGGCGACACGATCCAGGCCGAGGGAACGCCCGTCGACGCTGAGCTACCAGCTCAAGGGCGATGCCGCCACGGGCCTCGTCCGCATCTACAACGCCGACGGCGAGCTGGTCGATGCCCTTGTCTTCAAGAACCAGAAGCAGGGCATGAACACCCTGACGTGGAACTCCCCCGAGCTCCACCGTGGGCCGCTGCACCTTCGAGGTGAGCGCCGCTCGACAGCGCCGGCAAGTCCGTCGGCGTCGACGCCATGATCCAGGGCGAGGTGACGGGCGTGAACTTCCGCGACGGCGTGACCTACCTCAGCGTGGGCAGCCGGGAGATCGCCTTCAGCGACGTCGTCTCCGTGAAAAAAACGAGCACGAATTAACACCGGGAACAAGACCGGGCAAACCAGGAGGATATGTGAGATGGGAAGCGCACTATGGATCGCCATTTCGGGGTTGAATGCCAGCTCCAAGCAGATGGATGTCATCGGTAACAACATCGCCAACGCCAACACGATGGGCTTCAAGGCCGGCAAGACCTACTTCGCCAACGTGCTGAGCCAGAGCCTCTCCGGCGGGGCCTCCGGCGCCATGCAGATCGGCCAGGGCGTCACCGTGGCCGACGTGGCCACCCAGTTCAGCCAGGGCTCCCTCGAGTCCACCTCGAGCGCCCTCGACCTGGCCATCGACGGCGGCGGCTTCTTCATCGTCGAGGACAGCGAGGGCTCGCAGTACTACACCCGGGCCGGCGCCTTCCACATCGACGGCGAGGGCTACCTCGTCGACGTCAACGACTGCCGCGTGCAGGGCTACGCGCCTTCCTCTCCGGCGCTCGGGGATATCAACACGAGAAGCGCCCAGTCGGCGCCCGCTGCCTCCACGAACTTCTCCGTCGGGCTCAACCTCGATGCCCGGACCGATGCGGGCGGCACATTCTATTCCTCCCAGACCGTCTATGATACCCTCGGGGCGGCCCACACGCTCGCCGCGACCTACATGAAGACGGAAGGGGAGGGCCAGTGGGGCATGCGGCATCACCCTGGACGGCAATGCCGCCGACACCCAGAATTACACGGGGTTCGCCTTCGACGGCACGGGAAACCTCGACAAGGTCTACAAGCACGGCCATGGGCGCTGCCACCGGCCTCGGGAACGCGGGCACGGCCACGGCCACCCTTGTCGACGGGCCACGACGGGCAGATTTAGCAAACCGGGCAATCTCGTCACTGCGGCGGGACGCCACGTCCTGACAGCTGGTCGCGTCGTTACAGCTACCTCCGATTATGAGAACGCGAGCGTCACGAGTTACGGCACGCTCGGCTAGCGATGACACGCTGGCCATCGACCTCGACGGTTACGGCGGCGCAGATCTCACCGTGGCCCTCGGCGGGCACCTGGGCCAACAGCGACACGGCTGACCGTCACGTTGACGTCCACGGAAGTGGACCCCGCCGATATCACCGTTTCCTTCAGCGGCCTTGCCAACGGTGCCACGATCGGGGCATCGGGGGCACCTGACGTGGGACCTGACATCGGCCAGCGCCGAGACGATCACCGGCTATGCCTCCAGCTCGACGGTGAAGGCCCTCACCAATGACGGATACCCCTCCGGCGTGCTCCGGAGCCTCGCCATCGAGAAGGACGGCAACATCTCGGGCTTCTTCACGAACGGCCAGACGGCCTCGCTCGGGCAGCTGTGCCTGGCCGACTTCCCCAACCCCTGGGGCCTCAAGAAGATGGGCTCGAACCTCTTCAGCTCCACCCTCACCTCGGGCCAGGCCATCGTGAACACGCCCGGCGCGGGCGGCCTCGGCGAGGTGACCTCGAACGCCCTGGAGATGTCCAACACGGACCTCGGCACGGAGTTCATCAGCATGATCACGGCCCAGAGGGCCTACCAGGCCAGCGCCAAGGTTATTACGACGACGGACGCCATGATGGCCGAACTCATGAACATCAAGCGGTAATCCAATCAGGCCGGGTTGCCCCCGGATTGCGGTAAGCCGCAGGCAAGGGGCAGCCCGGCGCTCTGTTCCGTACCGTCAAATTGTTGACCTGTTCAGGGCTGCTCCGCGCCCTCTCCGGATGCCTGATTGCGCCCGGATTGGCCGCTGGTTGCCGTCCCATCCCTTCGCACCCTTCTGCCGGCGGGCTCCGCCAGCCGGAATCTCTTGAAAATCCTTCTATTTCTGTTGGTATGGAATTTGCTCATATGCTGTGTGCACCCGCGGAGTCACCGCGGTCTGCCCCGGAAACCTGTCCGAAGGGACCGGCACGGGGCCGAACGGGTGCGGTGACCGGGGGCTCGAGACGGAACGACTCGAGCACGGCATGCGGCTCGCCTTCAAGGTGAGGCCCCAACAAGCAAAAACGAAGGAGTAAACCGGGGAGCCATGGCCAAGGACGTGGAAAAAAACAAACCGGAAGAACAGTCTGCCGAGG
Source organism: uncultured delta proteobacterium (assembly GCA_963810965.1). Taxonomy (GTDB): domain Bacteria; phylum Desulfobacterota; class Syntrophia; order Syntrophales; family UBA2192; genus UBA2192. Next base: position 36,137 of record CAWEPT010000005.1, read on the forward strand.
GCGGCAAGGAAAAGAAGAAGGGCTCGAAGCTCAAGTGGATCATCATCGGCATCGTGGTTGTGCTGGTGCTGGGCGGCGGCGGTGCCGGTGCCTATTTCTTCCTGAACAAGTCGGCCAGCAAGGAAGCCCAGGCCCCCCCTAAACCCCCGATCGGCGCCGTATGGGCCCCCGATGTGTTCATCATCAACCTGGCCGACGCCGATGCCGACCGTTACCTCAAGGTCGTCATGAATTTCGAGCTCTCGGACCCGCTCGCCGTGGCCGAACTCGACGTGATGAAGCCCAAGGTCCGCGATATGGTCCTGAGCGTGCTCACCGTGAAGGGCATCAAGGACCTGAACAACTTCGAGGGCAAGCAGCGCCTCAAGGAAGAGATCGCGATGCGGCTCAACAATCACATGACGAAAGGCAAAGTCGTCCAGGTGTACTTTACGGACTTTGTCATCCAGTAAGGACAGGCTACAAGGCTACAAGGTCAAGCAAGGTCCCCATGGCATCCCCCTTGTAAAAGGGCGACAGAGGGGGATTTGACGGGATAGACGGAATAGACTGAACAGACGGAATAGACGGATTCGATCATGTCCAACATACTTTCCCAGGAAGAGATAGACGTCCTCTTGAAAGGCCTTTCGGGCGGGGAGATCGAGACAGACCGGGCCGAGCAGCGCGAGCCCGGAGATTTCATTCCCTATGACCTGACAAGCCAGGACCGGATCATCCGGGGGAGGATGCCCACCTTCGAGATGATGACGGAGAGATTCGCCCGCCTGTACCGGCTGAGCCTGTCATCGCTTCTGCGCCGGGTTGTCGGGGTGAGCGCGCTGTCCGTCGAGATGATGAAGTTCGGCGAGTTTCTGAAAACCCTTCCCGTCCCGACGAGCCTTCACATCTTCCGGATGGAGCCGCTTCGGGGCAGCGGCATCTTCGTCGTCGAGTCGAAGGTGATCTTTGCGCTGGTGGACATTCTCTTCGGCGGCTCGGGACAGTCGAGCTTCAAGATCGAGGGCCGCGAGTTCACCGCCATTGAAAACCGCCTCATCAAGCGCGCCGTGCTCAGCGCGCTCACCGATTTCGAGAAGGCCTGGAAGTCGATCCTCGATGTGAAGATCGGCCACCAGCGCTCCGAGATCAATCCCCAGTTCGCCCACATCGTGCCGCTCACCGACGTCGTCGTCGTCGTCCACTTCGAGATCGAGATGGAATTCTCCTCGGGCATCGTTTCCGTCTGCATCCCCTACTCGATGCTGGAGCCCGTGCGCGAGAAGCTGCAGGCGGGCTTCCAGAGCGACGCGCTGGAGGTGGACCGCGAGTGGGCCAACCGGTTCAAGGAAGGGCTCATGTCCTCGCGGGTGGAGCTCATCGTGGAGCTGGGGCGCTCCGAGGTGAGCGGCAAGGAGATCGTCGACCTCAAGAAGGGAGACGTCATCATGCTCGACCGCTACCGCGTCGACCCTCTCGACATCTTCGTGGAAGGCGTCCAGAAACTCACCGCCTTCCCGGGTGTATACAAGGGCAGCAGCGCGATCCAGATTGCGGGAACGATTCAGGGAAAAGAGGCTCGGTACTATGGAACAGAATGAAGTGGACAGCTTGATGCAGGAGATCAACAAGGAGACCGGAGGCGCCCCTCCCGCGCAGGAGGGCGAAATCGGCTGGGACGACGTCAAGGACGAGATGGAGAAGTCCAGGCAGGCGGCCCCGCGGGCGGAAGTCAGCGATCCCGATTTCAACGAGCTGCAGAAGACGGGCGGCGGCAGGGCGGGCTTCGATCTCGACTTCATCCTCGACATCCCGCTGACGCTCACCGTGGAGCTGGGCCGGTGCCGGATGCTGATCAACGAACTGCTGCAGCTCGGCCAGGGGTCCGTCGTCGAATTGCAGAAGATCGCCGGCGAGCCCATGGACGTCTATGTGAATCAGCGCCTGATCGCGCGCGGGGAGGTCGTCGTCATCAACGAGAAGTTCGGCGTCCGCCTGACGGACATCATTTCACCGGCCGAGCGCATCCTCAAGCTTCGCTGAGAGGGGGCAAGGAGTCCCATGGGCACCTTCGATTTTATCGCATCGCTCGTGAAGATGATCTCGGCCCTGGCCGTCGTTCTCGGGGTGATGCTCGCCGGTCTCTGGGCCGTCCGGAAGTTCATGAAAAAGACGGGCACGGGTGTGGACGACGAGCAGAAGATCCGCGTCCTGTCCACCCGCTACCTGGGCCCGAAGTCGAGCATCATGCTCCTCGATGTGCTGGGCAGCGTGATCGTCGTCGGCGTGACGGGCAGCCAGATCTCCATGCTCACCACCATCACCGACGAGGAGTCCCTCGAGCGCCTGAGGTCAACGCGCGCCGGGGAGAGGGACTCGCAGCCCTTCCTCGACCAGATCACCCTGTACAAACGCAAACTGAAAACCCTGAGCCTGGCAAGCTCCCGACTGAGCAAGGAACCATGAGCCGGACTTTTACCCGTATCGCTGCTTGCGCTCGTGTTGTCTGCTGTCGCCGGGCTTGCCCTGGCTGTGCCGGCGTGGGCGCAGAACATGCCCATCCCCTCGGTCAGCCTGAATTTCGGCGACGGCTCCGGCGAGCCGGGCAAGGTGGCCGTGGTGATGCAGCTCCTGCTGCTGCTCACGGTTCTTTCGCTCGCCCCGGCGATCCTCATGATGGTGACCTCCTTCACGCGGATCGTCGTCGTGCTGTCGATCCTGAGGCACGCCCTGGGGACCCAGCAGATGCCGGCAAACCAGATCATCGTCGGGCTGGCGCTTTTTCTGACGTTCTTCATCATGGCGCCCGTCTGGCAGAAGGTGAACAGCGACGCCATCCAGCCTTACATGAACGAGCAGATCTCGACCGAGCAGGCCTTCGACAAGGCGGCGGACCCGATCCGGGACTTCATGCTGAAGCAGACCCGCGAGAAGGACATGGAGCTGTTCATCAAGGTGTCCGGCGGCAAGAAGCCGGAAAAACCGGCCGACGTGGCGACCACGGCGCTCATTCCGGCCTTCGTGATCAGCGAGCTGAAGACGGCCTTTCAGATCGGGTTTCTCATCTACATCCCCTTCCTGGTCATCGACATGGTCGTGGCCAGTATCCTGCTGTCGATGGGCATGATGATGCTTCCCCCGATCATGATCAGCCTGCCCTTCAAGCTCCTGCTGTTCGTGCTGGTCGACGGCTGGAATCTCATCATCGGGTCGCTCGTCCAGAGCTTCCATTGAGGCTCCGGAAAGGAAAAGGGCAGTCATGACAACCGATCTGATCATGGGCATCGCAGCGGAGACCATGAAGGTGACCCTTCTCGTGTCGGCCCCGGTGCTGCTCGTGGGCCTCGTCGTGGGCCTCATGATCAGCATCTTTCAGGCTGTGACCCAGGTGCAGGAGATGACGCTTGCCTTTGTGCCCAAGATCATCGCCGTCATGCTGGCCCTTCTCTTCGCCGCACCCTGGATGATCGACATGCTCGTGAACTTCACGCACAACCTTTTTTCGAACATACCGAATTACATCAAATAAAGGGGACAGGGTAAAGGGTTCAGGGTTCAGGGTCAGAAGGTACGCGATTCACTTCGGATCCGGGGAAACCCCATCCGGTGAGGACATGACCTTTCCCAACTTCTCCGCCGGGCAGATCGAGCTCTTCTTTCTCGTTTTGCTCCGGGTCAGCACCATCGTGGTGATGATCCCCATCCTCGGGGAACGGACGACCCCTGCCCGCGTCAAGGGGGGGCTGGCAATTCTGATCACCTTTCTCGTTCTTCCCTTCGTCGGGCACCCTGCCGCGGGCGCCGAGGATCTTTTCACGCTCGGCCTGAGAATGGGGGGCGAGGTCCTCATCGGGATCATCCTGGGTTTTGCCTGTCGTCTTGCTTTTACGGGCATTCGGATGGCCGGTGACCTCATAAGCTTCCAGATGGGGTTCTCCATCGCCAACATCATCGACCCCCTCACGAGCGACCAGGTCTCCGTCATCACCGAGCTCCAGTACCTCTTTGCGGCGCTTCTCTTCCTGGGCGTCAACGGCCACCACATGATGATCCAGGCCGTCTCGGAGAGCTATACGGTGCTGCCGGTCCTCGGGTTCCACATGACGGGGGCACTGGCGCAGAGCCTTGTCGATCTGTCCCGGAACATGTTCGTCATCGCCGTGAAGATCTCGGCGCCGGTCGTTGTGGCGCTGCTGTTTGCCAATCTCGGCCTGGGGCTCATTGCGCGTACCGTCCCCCAGATGAACGTTTTCATCGTCGGCTTTCCCCTCCAGATCGCCATCGGGCTCATCGGGGTCGGCCTCACCATCCCCCTGTTTCTCCATATTGCGACAGGTCTCTTCTCGAATCTCCCCGCCGAGATGGGCCTTTTGCTCAGGGCCATGTAGGCGCCGAACGGCGCCGGGTACAGGGTCCAGGGCACAGGGTCCAGGGTTCCGGAAAAACGAAAAAAGATAGTCGCCCGAGATACGTCCATTCCCCCCTTTTCGGCACGAAGTCTGCAATCCTGTCCATCAACGCTATTTGCACTGATATTTCCGGTCTTTTTGCCTGTTTTTTGACGTCAGCGTCAGAAGGCCGGAACAATGTTGCACGGGTTGCAGGAAACAGGATCGAGGTTCGAGGCACGAGGACCGAGGACAAAATTCACTGAGCACTGGCCACTAGACCCTAGACACTGCCTTTTATGGCCGACATCGACAAGGACCAGGAACGAACTGAACAGGCGTCGCCCAAGCGGCGCGAAGAAGCCCGGAACAAGGGTCAGGTCGCCAAGAGCCCGGAAGTGGCCTCGGCGGCGATCCTGCTTGCCTGCACGATCTTTTTCTATTTCGGCTCCGGCGGGATGGTCGAGCGCCTGATGGACCTCACGAGCTGGACGCTGCGGCAGAGCGGCACGACGGCCGTCAGTCTCAACAACATCAACGCGCTGATCTGGGGCTGGAGCTGGAAGCTCTTCCTGGTCATGGCGCCGCTGCTGCTCACGGTGGTCATCGCCGGTTTCCTGGCCAATTATCTCCAGATCGGCTTCATCTTCTCCACCGAGACGCTGACCCCGAAATTCGAGAAGATCGACCCCATCAAGGGGTTCCAGAGGCTTTTTGCCCTGCGCTCGCTCGTGGAGCTGACCAAGAGCCTTCTGAAAATGGCCATCGTCGCCGCCGTTGTCTGGTTCACCCTGAAGGACGAACTCCAGAACATGATCCCGCTCATGGAGGAGTCCCTCTGGGGGATCCTCCTGTACACGGGGAGGATCTCCTTCAAGATCCTGATCACGACCTGCTGGATCCTCATCGTGCTGGCGATCCTGGATTATCTCTACCAGCGATGGGAGTTCGAGAAGGGGATCCGCATGTCGCGCCAGGAGGTCAAGGACGAGTACAAGCAGACCGAGGGCGATCCCCACGTCAAGTCGAGGATTCGCCGCATCCAGCGCGAGGCGGCACGCAAGCGCATGATGGCCAATGTCCCCAAGGCCGATGTGGTCATCACCAACCCGACGCACCTGGCCGTGGCCATCCGCTATGACCCCGAGAAAATGTACGCGCCCACCGTCGTGGCCAAGGGGGCCGGCTTCGTGGCGGAAAGGATCCGGGAGATCGCCGCGGCCCACCGGGTGCCCGTCATCGAGAACAAACCCGTGGCACAACTATTGTATAAAACGGTCGATGTGGATCAGGCGATCCCGGAGGATCTCTACCGTGCCGTCGCCGAGATCCTGGCTTATGTTTACGGCCTCAAGGAACGGGCGGTCTGATCATGTTCAGGACCTGGAAAAATGACGGCAGGTTTCGAGAGTTCAGGTGCATGGTCGGTATTTTTCCGGCCCGATACCCTGAGACCCGAACCCTGTCCCCTGATTTAGGATGATTCATGGCTGAAGCGGTACAGAGAGCACAGGCCCCGCCTCACTGGGCAGCAAACCCGGCAATGCTCATGGGCATCGGGGTCATCGGCGTCCTCATGGTCATGGTGATCCCCCTGCCGGCGCTGATCATCGACCTGCTGCTGTCGCTGAGCATCACGCTTTCCATCGTGATCCTGCTCATGTCCATGTTCGTCATGAAGCCGCTCGAATTTCTCCGCCTTTCCCTCCGTCCTTCTGACGGTGACCCTGTTCCGTCTTTCGCTCAACGTGGCCTCGTCGCGGCTCATCCTGCTCCACGGAAACGAGGGCACCGGGGCTGCCGGCCAGGTCATCAAGGCATTCGGGACCTTTGTCGTGGGGGGAAACTACGTGGTGGGGCTCATCGTCTTCGCAGTGCTCACCCTGATCAACTTCGTCGTCATCACCAAAGGCGCCACCCGCATCGCCGAGGTGGCGGCCCGCTTCACCCTCGACGCCATGCCGGGCAAGCAGATGAGCATCGACGCGGACCTCAATACCGGACTCATCTCCGAGGCCGATGCCCGGCGCCGGCGCGGCGAGATCGAGCGGGAAGCCGATTTCTACGGCGCCATGGACGGTGCCAGCAAATTCGTGCGCGGCGATGCCGTTGCCGGGATCATCATCATCTTCATCAATGTCGTCGGCGGCCTCATCGTCGGCGTGCTGCAGCAGGGCATGGACATCACCGATGCGGCCCGCAACTACACGCTGCTCACCATCGGTGACGGGCTCGTGACGCAGGTGCCGGCCCTGATCATCTCCACGGCCGCCGGCATGCTCGTGACGCGCTCCACCTCATCGTCCAATTTCGGACAGGACATCTCGGATCAGCTCTTCGCGCAGCCGAAGGTCATCGGCACGGCCGCCGCCATCCTCTTCATCTTTGCGCTGATCCCCGGGATGCCCAAGTTTTCTTTTTTCGTCATCGCCGCAGGGGCGGGCTTCCTGGCCTTCAGGCTCATGAAGGCGGCTGTGCCCGCCGAGGAGGCCGTGGAAGAGGAGGTAGCGCCGCCGTCGGCCATCGAGACGGTGGACTCGCTGCTGCCGCTCGATCTGCTGGAGATCGAGGTGGGCTACGGCCTCATCGGCCTCGTCGACATGGCCCAGGGGGGCGAATTGCTCCAGCGCATCAAGTCGCTGCGCAGGCAGCTGGCCCTGGAGATGGGATTTGTCATCCCGGCCATCCACATCCGGGACAATCTCCAGCTCAAGCCGAACCAGTATTCCGTCATCCTGAAGGGCGTTGAAATCTCCCGCGGCGAGCTGATGCCCGGGCACTGGCTGGCGCTCACGTCGGACAAGACCCCCAAGGTCAAGGGCATCGACACGAAAGAGCCCGCCTTCGGATTGCCGGCCGTGTGGATCTCGGAGAGGGAAAAGGAAAGCGTCCAGGCCCGCGGGGTGGTCGTCGTGGACCCCGCCACGGTGGCGACGACGCATCTGACGGAGCTCATCAAGAGCCATTCCGACGAGCTGCTGGGGCGGCAGGAGGTCCAGTCGCTCATCGACAATCTCGGGAAGACCTACCCCAGGGTGGTCGAGGAACTGGTCCCGAAGGTGGTCTCCGCCGGGACGATCCACCGCGTGCTGCAGCGGCTGCTTCGCGAGCGGATCTCCATCCGCGACCTGCTGACGGTGCTGGAGACGCTGGCCGATTACGCGCCGCTCACGAAGAACATCGACATCCTGACGGGCTACGTGCGCCAGGCCCTGGCCCGGACCATCACGAAGCAGTACCGGGACGCCGAGGGCAACATTACCGTGGTGATGCTCTCGCCGGAGATCGAGGACAAGATCAGCCACTCCGTCCAGCACACGGAGTTCGAGTCCTACCTCACGGTGGACCCGAACTGGGTGCAGAAGATCGTCCGCAGCGTCCAGAAGTACATCGGCGCCTTCACCTCGCGGGGCCTGCAGCCCATCGTGCTGTGCTCCCCGGGTGCCCGGATTCATTTCCGGAAGGTCCTGGAGAAATTTTTCCCGAACATCATCGTGCTCTCTCACAACGAAATCACGCACGATGTGAACATCAAATCATTGGGGATCGTGGAGTAGAGCCGTGCAGATCAAGCGTTTCGAAGCCGCCAGCACCCAGGAAGCCTTGTTGAAGATCAAGAACGAGCTCGGGCCGGATGCCGTGGTGCTCTCAACGCGAAAACTTCGAAGCGGGCGGGTCCCGCTTTTCGAGGTGACCGCCGCCGTGGATGAGCGACCGGAAGGACCGCGCGTCAAGCCGCTTCCCCTGCCTGCAGGGGCTGCCCAGGCAGCGCCGGCACGGGGCGACGAAGAGACCCTGGCTTCTGCGCTGCGCCGCGAGCGTGGAGGAGATCAAGACGCTGCTCGCCGAGACGGCCACGCGCCCTTTCCCCTACGGGGAGTTCCTGGAGATGAAGGAGATGCTGGACACCTTCTTCGACACCATGGGCTTTCAACGGAAGGAGAAACTCTCCGGGGCGCTCTTGAAGATCTATCATCACATGGTCTCCATCGGCGTGTCGCGCTCGAGGGCCTTTCTGCTGGTCAGCACGCTGAACCGCAACCTCCCGGCCGTGGATCTGCAGGACGAGGAAGGCCTGTACCGGGTCGCCGAAAAACTGCTGGCCCGCTCCATCGGCCTGTCTTACCGGAGCGCGGAGCGCAAAAGGATCTGTGCCTTCGTGGGCCCCACGGGCGCGGGAAAAACGACGACGCTGGCAAAAATCGCCGCCCGCTCGGCCCTCGAGGAGAAGCTGAAGGTGGGGCTGATCACGACGGATACCTACCGCATCGCAGCGGTGGAGCAGCTCAAGACCTACGCCCGCATCATGGAGATCCCCATCGAGGTGGTCCCCGACAAGACAGCATTCAGGCGGGCCCTGGCGAAACTGTCGGACCGGGATCTCGTTCTGGTGGACACGCCCGGCAAGAGCTCCGTGGAGCCCGGTTACATCGACAAGCTGCGGGATCTCTTCCAGCTCGAGAACCCCGTGGAAACCAATCTGTTGCTGCCCCTGACGTCGAGCCAGGACAACCTTGCCGAGAATCTGGCGCGGTTCAAGCCCGTCGGCTACCAGTCGATCATCTTCACCAAGCTCGACGAGAGCCGCCATTTCGGCATGATCTACAACGTGATCGATCAGGAGCGCAAACCCGTTTCCTATGTGACCAATGGCCAGAACGTTCCCCAGGACATCGAGAAGACCGACGCGGGCCGGCTGGCGAAGATCATCATGACCCGGACCCTGCACTGAAAAGATGGAAGTTAAGAAGTTAGGAAGCTAAGAAGCTAAGATGACAAAGAAGGGAAGAGGGACGTTCACCCTATCACCTTCGCAATTTGCGGTTTGATGCGGGATGCACTCCCGATAGAAAAGACGGCGGCTTGGAGGACACTTTCACTTGGATCAGGCTTCAATGCTCAGGCGAATGAAGAAAGCGTCGGAAGAGAAGAATGGATCGACAGCTCCCCTCCCGGGAAGCGCGGCGGAGGAGCAGTTGACCCAGCGGCCCATCCGTGTCATTGCCATCACGAGCGGCAAAGGCGGCGTGGGCAAGACCAACATCGCCACCAACCTGGCCTGGCATCTCTCGCAGATGAATAAAAAAACCCTCATCCTCGATGCCGACATGGGCCTGGCCAACATCGACGTGATCCTGGGGCTCGCCCCGAAGTACAACCTCTCCCATGTCCTGAGCGGGGAGAAGGCGCTGGCCGACGTGATCCTCGAAGGGCCCGGCGGCATGCAGATCCTCCCGGCCAGCTCGGGAATCCAGGAAATGGCGGAGCTCTCGAAGGGGGAGAAGCTGGCCCTGATCGATGAGCTGGGGGGGCTTGGCGGGGAGTTTGACTTCCTGCTCATCGACACGGCGGCGGGCATCGCCGGCAATGTCATCTACTTCAACGTAGCCGCCCGGGAGATCATCGTCGTCGTCTCCCCGGAGCCCACGTCCATCACGGACGCCTATGCGCTCATCAAGATCCTCTACAGCAACTACGGGGAGAAGCGCTTCATGCTTCTCGCCAACCGGGTCAAGAATTCAGGCGAGGCCCGGGAGGTGTTCCTGAAGGTGAGCAATGCCACCTCCCACTTCCTCAACCTCTCCATCGAATACCTGGGCTACGTCCTCGACGACACCCGGGTGAGCGATGCGGTGAGGCAGCAGAAGGCCCTGGCGGAGATCTACCCCGATTCCAGGGCGAGCAAGTGCCTGCAGTCCATCGCCCGCAAGCTCTGCAGGATCCAGCCCGAGTTCTGCGAGTCGGGAAGCCTGAAGTTCTTCTGGAAATCGATCGTCGATAAAGGACGCGGATAAGGGACGACGTGAACAGGAAAGAACGGGACAAGCTGATTCTGAAATACGCTCCGCTCGTCAAGAGCATTGTCGACAGGATCGCCTGCAAGGTACCGGGGCATGTGGCCGAGCGGGATGATCTCGTCAACGTGGGAGTCATCGGCCTGATCTCCGCCCTGGAGAAATTCGACAAGTCGCGCAACGTGCAGTTCGAGACCTACGCCCGCTTCCGCATCCGCGGGGCGGTCCTCGACGAGCTGCGGGCGAGGGACTGGCAGCCGCGATCGGCACGGAACAAGGACGCCAGGATCGAGAAGGCGATGCGGGCCCTGCAGAAGCAGCTGGGCCGGCCGCCCGACGAGATGGAAGTGGCCGTTTTTCTCGACCTGCCGCTCGAGGACTACTATCAGCTCCTCGACGAGGCCTCGGGGGTATCCCTTCTCTCGAGCGAGGATCTGCCGCCCGACTACTGTGAGAAGTACGCCACCTACGACGTGCTGGAGAAGATGGACCAGGGCTCTCCCCTGTCGATCCTGGCCCGGGGCGAGGTGAAGAAGATCCTCAAGGACGCCATCGAGGCGCTCCCCGACAAGGAAAAGCTGGTGCTGTCGCTCTACTACTATGAAGAGCTCACCATGAAGGAGATCGGCTGCGTTCTCAGCCTCACCGAATCGCGGGTCTGCCAGCTCCACTCCCAGGCCGTGCTGCGGCTGCGGGGCAGGGTGAAGGACCTGAGATAAGCAGGCAAAACCATGGCAAGACGCGTTGATCTTGATCTTCTGGAAATGGACGCGGTGACGGCCCCCCCGCCGGACGCGCCCCCCGCATCCGGCACGGAGCCGGGACAGGCGCCCGAGGTCCGGGGTTCGCTGCGTTTCCGGTTCCGGAATCTTCTGCAGAACACCCTGGGCCGGTTCAAACGCCCCGACGTTGCCTTCAACTGGAAATCCCTTCTGGGCTGGAAAGTGCTGGTGCCTGCCGGGGCCGTGGTTGCTCTCCTTGTGAGCGCCTCCGTCGTCTACGTTCTTACCCAGAAGCAGGAAGCGGCGAGGATCGCCGCTGAGCAGAAGAGCCAGGCCGCCTCCGCGGTTCCGGTGGTCCGCGAGGCCGTCTTCGCCGATTTCAGCATCGACCTCAAAGACGCCCAGGGCCGTTACCGGTTCCTGCAGTGCGACGTCACCATCGAGTTCCAGTCGGAGGTGACCCTGACGGAGGATCGGAAGGTGGAGATCCGCAAGATCATTTACATGTCGGCCAAGAAGAAAGGACCTGAACTGATCCGGGTCTCCGATTCCGGCGAGAGGTTCAAGAAGGAGATGCGCGGCGAGCTCCGGGATCTCCTGGGCGAAGGTGCGCTGAAGGACGTTTACATCACCCGGTATGTGCTGATATAAAAGACAGGGTAAAGGGTTAAGGGTCAAGGGTACAGGGGGCAAGAAAATGAAAATACTGGTAAAAATTGCATTCGTCATTATGATCATCGCACTTCATGCCAGTTGGGCGCATGCCCTCACGACGGATGAGGTCATCAAGCTCAAGAAGGCAGGCGTGAGCGATGAGACCATACGGACCATGATCGAGCAGGAACGGGCCGCGAAGGAGCAAAACCCTTCCGACCAGATCGGGGTGAGGGAGGTCAAAGATGCCGAGGGGAACACGTCGGTCATCTATTCCACCGGCGCCCCCAAAGCCCCCACGCAAGGCGGTTCGGAACAGGAAAAGGTTGAGAAGGCATGGAAAATGCTTCAGAATCAAAATATGATTATCGACAACCGCCGGTAGAAGAAGGGTAGAAGGGTAGATAAGAATACGGGTCTTCAGCGAGTTTCGAAGGCGTCCGGAAGAAAGCGGAGAAAGAGGATATGATCAAGCCCAAGGAAGTGAAGGAAACGCGGGAAGTGGATGTTTACAGGTTCCTGGAGCGGGAATTCGAAGGCACGTTCATCGAGGAGCTCATCCCGGGGATCCTGCACAACTTCGCCAATCCCCTCAACGGGATCATCGGCCGCACCCGGCTCCTGCAGCGGCGTCTCGAGGAGGCGATCCGCAAGACCCGCGAGGCATTCCCGGAGGCGGAACGCATCCTTTCGGAGGATCACGCGAAGCTGCTCAAGGACATCGAACTCATCACCCACGAGTCGGACCGGCTCTTTGACCTTTTCAAGCACGTTTCCGGGAAGTTCTACGCCATCGGCGACCGCAACATGCAGCAGGTCAACATCTCGGAACTCGTGGAGAACGAGATCCGGTTTTTCGATTTCTACCTCGATTTCAAGCACAATGTGAAGAAGATCATGGACCTCGACGGGGATCTGCACGACGTGAGCGGCTCCCCCGCCGACTACTCCATGTTCATCTCCACGTGGGTGCGCTACGCGATGGAGGCCATGAGGGAGAGTCCCGTGAAGGAATTCTTCGTCTCCACGACACGCCGCAACGGCCACGTCATCCTCAAGTTTCAGGACACGGGAAGGCCGCTGCCGGCTGAGCTGAAAGAAGCGATCCTGAAGGGACGCCCGGGACAGGGATTGAAGGACGAGTGGGCCTCGAGGCTTCTGCTGGCCGTTTCTCTCGTTCGCAAGTACGACGTGACCTTTGAGTTCGGCCACGAGGCGGGGATCAATATCTTCTCCATCGAAATTCCCTGTAAGTCCGTGGGAATGCGCAAAAAGGCGGTGCGAAGATAAAGCAGGGTACAGGGTAAAGGAGTCCAGGGTACCAGAGAAGAGCAGTAAAGAGTTCATCACAGGCTCATTATCATAAAAAGCACGGCGGGATTAAAGATTAAGGCCTGATCCGTCGATTGCATGAGCAGGGACTCCGGAAGAACCCTTCCGAAGGCCCTCGGTTGCTGCTGCCCAAGGGTAAACCGTTCCGGAGGAGGTGATCCGGTCATGTTGAGGGCGGTCGATGTACAGCAAGTCCTGTTGCAGACGACGTCGGTGGAGCGAATCCAGCAGACGCAGCAGCAGCAGTCCGACCTCCAGCAGCGCTACATTGCCATGCACTCCATCGAGGAGAAGAAGATCCTCAAGGAGAAGGTCAAGGAATCGGATGAGACCGATAAGGCCCGGATCCAGCGCGAGGAGGAACGGGAGCGGAAGCGCAAGCTGGCCCGGGATCATCAGAAGGCGGAGCAAAAGCAGTTGCTGACTCCCGAGGAGGACGAACCTCCGGAGGAGGGGATGGGGGGCAGGATCAACATCCGCGTCTAGCGGCCCTCAGGCCGCAGTGACCAGTGAGCCGGTGACCAGTGAAGCTGCCGCCGCGCGGCAGGGCAGAGATAAGGGCATCCCCTCCGGCTGAATCTTCATTGAACGCCCGCCTGCAAGTCCCTGGCGACAGCCAACCGAAAATCGACAATCGACAGCGTTGCATGTTCATGACCGACATCAATCCCCAGGTCTTTTTTGCCATCCAGGTCGCGGCCGACGTCGTGCTGTGTTTTGCCGTCATCTTCATCCTCAGCCGGGTCAATCGGGAGTTGAAAGGACGAAAGTCGACGATCGATCCGAAAGCCATGTCTGAACTGGGGCGGCTCATCCAGGAGTCCCAGAACGCCACCTCGAATCTGATGCAGGCGATGGAGGAAAGCAGAAAGGCCCTCCGGGACGTATCCCTGTCGATCGACGAAAAGGAAGACCGCCTGAAGCGCCTCATGAAGCAGGCATCCTCCCACATCGACAGGCTCGACAAAACAAGCGCCGTCCTGGAGGAAGCCCACCCCGGCAAGAGGAACGGCGAGGTGATGCGGCTTGCCGATCAGGGGTTTACGCCGGCCGAGATCGCCGACAGCCTCGGGCTTACGGAAGGGGAGGTCAGCCTCATCCTTGACCTTGCCCGCCGCAGAAGTGACGGCCGCTGATGCCCTCCGGTGTCCATTTCCCGCCTGTCTTCAAACCGCTCGTTGACCCTGTCCTGCAAATCAAGCTTGCGCAGCAGCCTTCAACCGGCCTGTCCGTCGGGCAGACGGTGGAGGCCCGTGTGATGGAGAGGCTGGAGGACGGCAGGTTCATCATCCGCATCGGCTCGAGCCACCTCACGGCGGAGGCGGAGCCAACCCTCAAGCCGGGGCAGGCGATGACGCTCCGGGTGGACAGCCTGAACCCCAGGGTCCTGCTGTCGGTTGCGCCCCCGCCCGAAGAGCGCATCACCGCAGAGCAGCTGCGGGTTTTCCGCTCCAACCCCGGCGCGCTCACGCAGAGCCTTGCCGAGCTTGCCGAGATCGTCGGCGGCATGCGGGGTGCCGACTTCTCCCGCCTCGCGGGCCGCGACAACATGGCGGTTCTCCTCGATGCGCTTTCATCGGCCATGCTGGGCCGGGAGCAGATCGAAAGGGGCTTTTCGCTGCGCGATGCCGTCCGGGCCCTGGGGCTGCATCTCGAAGGCGATCTGAGAAAGGCCCTGGAGAGCCCCGGTTCGAACCCGGTTCCCTCACAGGCCGGCCTCAAGGCGAGCCTGATGAAGGTTCTCGAGGAATTCCAGGCGAAGCTCCAATCAGCGGAAATCACTACCGCCGACGCGAAGGCGATCCGGGAGCTCACCCCGGCCCTGGAAAGTGCCGTTCGGGCCATTGAGAGCCAGCAGGTTCTCAACGTTCACTTCCAGCAGACCGAGGGGAAGCTTCTCCTCCAGGTTCCCCTCATCCTGCCCGGCCTCACGGGGAAAGCGGATATTTTCATCCGCGATGAGGAATGGCGCCCTGGCAAGGGGGAGCAAAAAGAGGCTTTCCGGGTGGTCTTTGCCCTCGAGATGGATGCCCTGGGCGACGTGATGGCCCAGGCGCACTTTCGCGCAAAAGAGGCGACCGTCCGGATCTATTGCGAAAGGGAGACCTGTCGCATCCTTTATTTCCGGGCTGCTGCCGGAACTGGAAAAACATCTCATTGAGGCGGGCTACCATGTGGCGAAACTTGTTGCCTCTGCGGACAGCAATGTCCGGGAGGCGATGGAAGAGTGCATCCGGGAAGAATTGTATGGGGATGGGCAGACGTTGAGCGTTTTTGCATGAAGAAGCGTCGAGCGCGGAGCGTGCAGCGTATGAAGAAGCAAAAAAGAGAAACCGAGAAGCCGAAGGTTGCGGCGGCGATCCGATACGATGCCGCCAGGGACGATGCCCCGAGGCTCACGGCAAAAGGGCAAGGTCATGTGGCCGAGAGGATCATCGAGCTTGCCCGGCAGCACAACATCCCGGTCCGCAGCGACAAGGCCCTGATCCAGATCCTGAGCCAGCTCGACATCGACCGGCACATCCCGCCTGAACTGTACAAGGCCGTGGCGGAGATCCTCGCCTTTGTCTATTCCGCGAACGAGAAGTACCGGGAAGAACCAGGGTAAAGGGTAGAGGGTACAGGGTACAGGGTACAGGGCAAAGACAGAATCCAGGCAGAAAGACATCCCGCAGGCAATAATTTCCCGAACTGACCCAAAATTGCCCGCCCGGCACCGGTCAACCCGCCGTCCCTTTCTTCCGCGGATTTGCCAAGTAAAAAGTAACTCATCTTAATATCAATTATATCAAGCTAGTTATAGTCATTTCCCTCCTGTCCCTGAACCCTGTACCCTGAACCCTTTACCCTGCTCCCGTGGCACACCCGTTGCCTTCTATGGGGTCAGCACCTTGAGGAGAGGAAACGATTACCCATGATGTACGGTGTAAACACGGCAGTCAGTGCCGCCGTCAAGAAGCTTTCACAGAACGACTACGTGGTCCACAACATGGCAAACGCCAACACGCCGGGGTTCAAGGCCGAGCGGCTCATCTTTGTGCGCAGGCCCGAGACGGAACCCATGGCCGAGGACAGTTTCAGTCACGATCCCGTCGTCCTCATCGACCACTCGCCGGGGACGCTGCAGAAGAGCGGCAACCCGCTCGATGTGGCCATCCAGGGCGAGGGGTTCTTCGTCATCGAGACGAAAGACGGCGAGCGCTACACCCGCAACGGCAGCTTCACCCTCAATCAGAACGGCGAGATGGTGACCCAGTCCGGCGATGCCGTGATGGGCGAGGGGGGCCGGATCACCATTTCCGGGAGAAAAGTCGAGATCTCGAACGCGGGGGCCGTCAGCGTCGACGGCAGCGAGGTGGGCAAGCTCAAGATCGTCGACTTCAAGAAGAAGGACGCACTCGTGAAGCGGGGAAATGGCTTTTTCGAAGCTTCCGGCAAGGCCGAGCAGGCCGCGGTGGAAACCCCGGATGTCCGCTCGGGCTACCTCGAGACGTCCAATGTCCAGGCCATGAAGGAGATGGTCGAGATGATCGACATCCAGCGCTCCTTCGAGGCCTATCTCAAGGTCATGCAGACGATCAGCGAGCAGGACCGGATGTCGACGAACCGCATCGGCAAAATATTTTAGGCTAAAGGCAAAAGGTAAAAGGCTAAAAGGTACGGGAGGAGAAAATGATCCGATCTTTATACACGGCGGCAACGGGCATGCTGGCCCAGCAGATCAACCAGGATGTCGTCGCCAACAACCTCGCGAACGTTCAGACCCCCGGATTCAAGAGTTCCCGGGCCGAGTTCCAGGACCTCATGTACCAGGTCAGCCGGCAGGCCGGCGTGGGGACCACTTCCGGGACCGCCCTGCCCCTGGGCATGGAAGTGGGCCTGGGCTCCAAGCTCACGTCGATCCAGAAGTCCTTCACCCAGGGCGACTACCAGCAGACGGGAAACCGCTTCGACTGGGCCATCGAGGGCGACGGCTTCTTCCAGGTCGATGACGGCAACGGAAAGACGCTCTACACCCGGGCGGGCAGCTGGAAGATCAGCAAGGATTTGTTCCTCGTGAACTCCGAGGGCCTCAAGCTCACCCCCGAGGTCACCGTGCCCGCGGGGACGGTCACCTTCACCGTGGATGCCGGCGGCACCTGGACGGCCAAGGACAAGGCCGGGACGACCCTCTCGACGGGCCGCCTCGAGCTGGCCAAGTTCGCCAACCCGGCGGGCCTCACGAACCTGGGCCGGAACCTCTATGCCAAGACGGACGGCTCCGGCGAGCCCGTGACGGGCAACCCCGACACGGAAGGCTTCGGGACCATCTCCCAGACCTTCCTGGAGATGTCCAACGTCAACGTCGTCGATGAAATGGTGCAGATGATCATCGGCCAGAGGGCCTACGAAATCAACTCCAAGGCCATCCAGACAGCTGACAACATGCTGCAGCTGGTGAACAACCTCAAGAGGTAAGAAGCGATGAAACGGCACATCGTCCCCTGCGCACTCGCGGTATTCGTGATCCTCATCGTGCTTACGGCCGGTCTGGCCCCCGTCTGCGAGGCCTCCGCAACCGGCGAGACGGCGATCAAGGAGGCCGTGAGAAAACACATCGAGGACAATGCAACCTGGCCGAAGGACCGGATCCGCGTCGAGTTCCTCGGCCCCATGCCCGAAGTGGCCATCCCTGCGGGGAATGCGAACCTGCAGGTCCGCAGCCGCGCCGGTGAGCACTACATCGGGCGCACCTCCTTTGCGGTCCGCTTCTGCAAGGGCGACACCTTTGTCCGCGAAGAGACGATCCGCGTGAGGGTCGAGGTGCTCACCGACGTCGTGGCCAGCACCCACGGCATCCCCCGCGACCACATCATCGGGCCGGGCGACGTGACGGTGACGAGCAAGTGGATGGACACGGCCACGACGGGGGTCCTGACGGACGCAGGCGAGGCCGTGGGCAAGAAGGCCGCCATGCGGCTCAACGCCGGCACGGAGATCACGAGGCAGATGCTGCGCTCGGTGCCTGTCGTGAAGAAGGGCGAGGTGGTTCGCGTCGTCCTGGAGAGCGGTCCCATGGTCATTTCGACCGTAGGCCTGTGCCAGGAGGATGGAGGCCAGGGGGATCTCGTCCGCGTCCAGAACCTTTCGTCGAAGAAGATCATCTTCGCCAGGGTGATGGCGGCGTCCCTGGTCCGTGTCGATTTCTAGGAGGCTGTTGAAACATGCCCATTCGCTGCGTTGCCCTTGCCCATCGTCGCTCAACGTACGCTAAGTACGCCTCGCTCCTCGGGACGTCGGGCGCCTTGCGCCTGGACATGTTTGAACAGCCTCAAGGCGGTAAGCGGTATTCTGAAAAACAAAGGATGGGTTCGATCATGAAAACCTTCAAAGTCTCTCTGACGCTGACCCTGCTTCTCCTGCTCACGGGCTGCCTGGCCACGAGCTACGACGCCGCCATGAAGCGCGAGCCCGTTGTCATTCCACCTTCGCCTCCGGAGGCGAAGGCCACGCTCTCCCCCGGCTCCATCTGGCCGGGCGCGACGTCGAACAACCTGATCTTCACCGACCGCAAGGCCCGCAACATCGGCGACATCGTGACGATCGTCGTTGACGAGAAGGCCGAGGGGGAAAACAACGCCAACACGGATACCAAGCGCCAGACATCGACGACGGCGGGGATCACCGGTTTCGTCCGATACGATCCGGACAAGCGCTACGTTTCCGGATACTCCCTGGGCGGCGCTTCGGACAGCTCGCTGAAGGGCGAGGGGAAGACCAACCGCGACGGCATCCTCAAGGGGAAGATCAGCGCCCGCGTCGTGAGGGTGCTCCCCAACGGCAACCTCATCATCGAGGGCCGGCGCATGCTGACGGTCAATTCGGAGGACCAGTTCATGGTGATCACCGGCCTGATCCGTCCCGACGACATTACGTCGGACAACCTGATCAACTCCCAGTACATCTCCGATGCCCGGATCGTCTATGCCGGCAAGGGGGTGGTGGACGACAAGATGCGGCCGGGCTGGATGACCCGGGTCGTGGACTGGGTGTGGCCGTTCTAGGCGCGAAGCGCCGGGTAGAGGGTAAAGGGTCCAGGGGGCAGGGAAAATACACAAGGGACAAGCAACAAGGCAAAGAAATTGCAATGATAGGTAATTTGACGGTGGAGTTGAAGATGAAACTGAATCGCATGCATAAAGGGATTTTGACAGGGGTCGCAATCGTTCTCATCGCCTGCCTGTGCCTGCCCGCTTCGGCCGGGGCGGCGCGTATCAAGGACATTTCCTCGATCGGCGGGATCCGGGACAACCAGCTCGTGGGCTACGGACTCGTGGTGGGCCTCATGAGCACCGGCGACAGCATCAAGAACGGCTACACCCGGGAGACCTTGTCCAACATGCTCTCCAGGCAGGGCCTCGCGATGCGCGACAAAGACCTCAAGTCGAACAACATCGCCGCCGTGATGATCACGGCCGTGCTGCCGCCTTTTGCGAAGACAGGCGCCAAGCTCGACGTCATGGTCTCCTCCGTCGGGGATGCCAAGAGCCTCCTGGGGGGCACGCTCCTCATGACGCCGCTCAGGGGCGCCGACAACGAGATCTACGCCGTGGCCCAGGGAGCCCTGACAATCGGCGGCTTCGTGGCCGGTGCGAATTCGGCCTCGGGAAGCGTCAGCGGGAAGAACCACACGACCGTCGGCTATATCACCAACGGGGCCCTCATCGAGAAAGAGCTCCAGTACGACTTCGAGAAAACCCGCCAGCTCACGGTGAACCTCTATCAGCCCGATTTCACGACACTCACCCGGCTGGCCTCGACGGTGAATTCCCGCATCGGCGATGTGGACGTGAAGCTCGTCGATTCGAGCTCCGCCCTGATCACCGTCAAGAATTCCTACAAGGGGAGCATCGTGAGCCTGCTCTCGGCCATCGAGAACCTCGACGTCTCCATCGACACCGCGGCCGTCGTCGTCCTCAACGAGAAGACGGGGACCGTCGTCATGGGAGAAAACGTAAGGATTTCAACGATCGCCGTGGCCCACGGGAACCTCAGCTTCCAGATCCGCGAGGATTTCAACGTTTCCCAGCCCCTGCCGTACGCCCCCCGCGGCACAGGCGGGGCTGTCGATGCGGGGCACGGTGTCACCATGGGATCCGGCGGCCAGACCGTCGTGACCCCGAGCACACAGATCAACGTTGCCGAGGAAAAGAAAGCCCTCATGGTCATGCCCAGGGGGGTCACCATCCAGGACGTGGTCCGGGGCCTCAACGCCATGGGCGTCACCCCCCGGGACCTGATCCAAATCTTGCAGACCATCAAGGCCGCAGGGTCCCTGCAGGCCGACCTGAAAGTGATGTAGGAGAACGGAAATGGAAGAAATCCGGCATATCCCGCCCCTGGCGACGCAGAGCCTGGCCAAGATGTCGGCCAGGGCCGGTGCCGCCTCGACGGAGGATGAGGAGAAGGATCGGAAGCTGAGGAAATCCTGCGCCGATTTCGAAGCATTATTCATAAGTTACATATTTCAGACCATGCGAAAGACGATCCCCGAGAGCCAGAATACAACCAAGATGCCGGGGAAGGACACCTACACGATGATCATGGATCACAAGCTCTCCGAGGACCTGGCCCGCCGGGGCGGTATCGGGCTGCAGAAGGTCCTTTACAACCAGCTGAAGCGTCCCGAGGGGGCCGTGAAGCCGGATGAGGGCGGCGGGGCCGAAACCGACCCTGCCATGAAAAAAACACTAAAGGCCGACTAGGGTTTTGCCGATAGGTGTGTTAAGATTCCAACAAGGAGTACGACATGAAGATTTCCAAGGTAGACGACGCCACTCTCCAGATGATCCAGCAGTACCAGAAGACCGAGAAGGTCGAGGACCGCGCACCGGAGAAGGCCGCTTCCGCCAGCAATCTCGTACCCGAGGAAAAGGTGAATCTTTCCACCACGGCAAAGGACGTACAGAACCTGAAGAACGCCATCTCGAAACTTCCCGATGTCCGGGAGGAGAAGGTCCAGGCGCTGAAGGACCAGATCGAGAAGGGCACCTATCGGGTGGATGCGGACAAGGTTGCCGACAAGATGGTGGGAGAGTCACTGATCGATCTCCTCTCCTGACCATCCAGGCGGTGTTCCCGCCGTTTTGTCTCCCCGGAACTTTGCCCAGTCCTGTCCCCGTAGGCCCGTGTCGGAACTGAAACGGGTGGGAAGCGATTTACGGCTTCCCACCCGCTAATCCCGTCGCCGGGTTTGCCCCCGGGACCGTCACTCGCGGAAGAGGTGTATCATGCTGAGCTGCAACACACAGGGGATGAACGAAGTGGACGTGAATGCCGATCTGGATGGCCACCTGGACTCTCTGCTGGGCGTGATGAGAAAGGAAATCGAAGCCTACAGGGAACTTGCAGATGCCATTGAAGGCGAAAAAGGGGTCCTGGCGAAACCCTCTCTGGAGAGCCTCAACGAGAGCAACACCCGGAAGGAAACCTGCATCCTCAAGATCAGGATCCTGGAAGAGCTCCGGACGAGGGTCCTCGGGAGGATCGCCGCCGCTCTCGGGCTCGATGAGCGCAACCTCCATCTGCAGAGTCTCCTGCCCCATGCGAAGGCGGGTCTCCGCCAGGCCCTCCGGGAATGCCAGACGGAGCTTCGCTCCCTGCTGGCCCGCATCAACGAGGAAAACCGCCGGAACCGGGCCCTGCTCGATGCGTCCCTGTCGGGTGTCCGCACCACCCGCCATTTCATGGAGAATCTCATCGGCAGCGGTTCGACGTACATGGGTTCGGGGGAGTTGAACAACGGCGGCCTGAGCGGCCGGATCTATTCGGAGAGAGGGTGAAACCATGTCCGGAATCTACCAGATCCTGAATACGGCAAAGGACGCCTTTCTCGCCAGCCAGATCTCCATGGAGGTGACGGGCTCGAACATCGCCAACGCCTCGACGCCCGGCTACGTCCGGCAGCGGGCCGTTCTCGCTGCGAAGAGCCCCGGCGAGGTCGCCGGGAACGCGACGCAGTCCGGTGTGGAGATCACGACCATCGAGCGGCTCTACGACCGCTTTATCGAGTTCCAGATGGTCGATCAGTCCTCGCAGGTGGGCGATGCCTCGATCCGCAAGGAAACCTTCGACCGTATCGAGGCCATCTTCAACGAGACCGACGGGGGCGGCCTCAACGATCTGCTGAACCAGTTCTGGACGGCCTGGGAGGACCTGTCGGCAAACCCCACGGGCCAGGTGGAGCGGACGGCCCTGGCGAACGCCGCAGACAGCCTGGCCACGATGTTTCGCGAGTACGCGGGCGAGCTCTACAGCATCCAGACCGACCTGAACGTACAGATCGAGGCATCGGTTACCCAGCTCAACGGCTACCTCTCCGACATCGCCGACCTGAACGACAAGATCGTCCAGGGGGTCAGCGGCGGCGTGAACGTCAACAACCTCCTGGACCAGCGCTCGGAGCTGCTCAAGAAAACGGCCGGACTCATCGATATCCAGTATGTGGAGGAAACGGGCGGAGCCGTCAACGTCTTCACGGCCGACGGCAGGGCCCTCGTCCAGGGGAACTCGTCCTGGCAGCTCGCTGTCCGGGACAACGGCGCGGGCCTCTACGACGTCGTGTACGCAGACAACCCGACCGTTCCCATCAACGATGCCATCGGCGGCGGGAAGCTCTCGGGGATGCTCGGCATGAGGGACACGACCGTGGCGGGCTACCTGGCCGAGCTCGACGATCTCGCCGGGACGCTGATCAACACCGTGAACGCCCAGCACGCCTTGGGCTACGACAACTACCGGAACGTGGGCGGGAACTTCTTCGAGCCCCTCGGCTCCACGGGGGCCCGGGACATGCAGGTGGCCGCCGCCATCCTGGACGATCCGAATCGAATCGCCGCGGCGGCGACCGTCAATGCCGACGGCGACAACGCCCGGGCGATCATGCCTCATCAAGGACCAGGGCCTCATGAGCGGCGGCCTGTCCACCCTGGGGGACTTCTACGCCGCGCTGGTGGGGCAGATCGGCCAGGACGTCGCCGAAGCGGGACGGACGGCGACCCACGAGGCGAGCGTCATGACCCAGATGACGAACGCCCAGGAGCAGCGCTCCGGCGTATCCACCGACGAGGAGATGATGAACCTCATCAAGTTCCAGATGGGCTATTCGGCGGCGGCCAAGCTGGCCAGCGCGGCCGACGAGATGCTCCAGTCCCTCCTGGAGCTGGTGTAACGACCACGCGCCCTCCGCCGGGCCACCCCTCGACGGCGGGCTGAAGAGGTGTCTTTCATGCTGACGCGCATCACCAACAACATGCGGTTCACGACGATCGTCGACAACCTGAACCGGGCGCAGAACAACTACAGCTCGCTGATGGAGCAGATGTCGTCCCAGAAGAAGATCAACCGGCCCTCGGACGATCCCGTGGGGGCGACGCGCGTTCTGGACTACCGGAGCGCGCGAGACTCCATCGCCCAGTACGGCCGCAACATCGAAAACGCCAATGCGTGGCTGCAACTCACGGAAACCAAGCTGGAAAACATCGGCGATCTCATCGGCCAGGCCCGCGAGGCCGGGGTCAACAACCAGTCCTCGGCGACCGCGCAGGTCCTCGCCCAGAACGTGGGATCGCTGCTGGAGGAGATCCTCTCGCTGGCGAATTCGAAGTTCGGCGACCGCTATCTCTTCTCGGGGTCCGCAACCGACTCGGCCCCCTTTGAGCGGATCATCCAGCCCGTAGCCCATTCGGCAAACAGCTTTGACGGTTCCGTCTACACGGGCGGGACCTACACGGGGACGGCGGACAAGTCCTACACCGTGCGGATCGCGGGCAGCGGCGCTTTCGGCACGGCCACCTATGAGGTCTCCGACGACGGCGGGGCGACCTGGAGCGCCGCGGCCACCGTTCCCGCATCGGGGACCGTGAGCCTCGGCGACGGCCTGACGGTCCGCTTCGGTGACGACGGCGCCACAAACCTCACGGCGGGAGATCTTTTTTACGTAAACGCCTACACCGGCGGCCGGAGCACGGACGCCCGCATCGACACGCCCGAGGCCGCCGCGAACAACGGCTTTGCGGGGACCGTGGCGCTCGACGCCTCGAGCGGGACCTACGGCGGCGACCGGAACCGGACTTACGCGGTGAAATTCGTCAGCGGCGGCGGTGCCGTCGGGGATGCCGATTACCGGGTTTCCTCCGACGGCGGAAAGACCTGGGGTGCCATCCAGACGGCCTCCTGGGGCAGCACGATCACCGTGGACAACACGGTGGGACACGAAATCGTGCTCTCGCTGACGGCGTCGGGGCCGACGGATCCGCTTGCCGACAATGATCTTTTCTTCGTGAACGCCAGCGCCCCGGGGGTCTACAGCGGAAACGGCGAGGATCTCTCCATCGCCACGGGCCGCGGGAGCCGCATGACCTACAATGTCACGGGGGAGGAGGCCTTCACGGACCGGGGCAGGGGAGCCGTGGATCTCTTCGCGGCGCTGGAGTCCCTGAAAACGGCCCTGGAGAACGGGGACCGGGAGGGCGTCAATGCCCAGGTCGACCGCCTCACCACCGCCCAGGACAGCATCCGGCAGTACGTGGCCGAGAGCGGGGCCCGGATGAGCAGCCTCAATATCTCCAAGGAGAACTACCAGGTTCTCGACAACAAGATCAGCGGCCTGCTGTCCGAGACGGAGGACGTCGATCTCGAGCAGATCATCGTCGAGTTCAAGATGCAGGAGACGGCCCTGCAGGCTTCCTACGCCATGTCGGTCCAGATCGGAAAGCTGTCGATCCTGGACTACCTGGGTTAGAAAGGTCTCAAGTTTTCTGGAAAACGGGTCGATATACAGCAGTGAAAGGGCAACGAAATCCGGAAAGGAGGTGGAAAGTCAGGGCGGATTCGATCCCGCCAAGCAGGGTTTCATCTCAACGAGATCCCGACGCTCTTTCAGACCCGCCGGCAAGAATGCCGGTCAAAAATCCAGAAAAGGAGACTTGAATCATGGCAATCAGTGACATCTCTTTGACCGCAGGAATGCGGAGCAACCTCGTCAGCCTCCAGGGCACCGTCGATCTTCTCAACCGCACCCAGGAAAGACTCGCCACCGGCAAGAGGGTGAACAGCCCCCTGGACAACGCGACCAACTACTTCGTCGCCAAATCCCACATGGACCGCGCAGGCGACCTGAGCGTGCGCAAGGACGGCATGGGGGAGGCCATCCAGACGGTCAAGGCCGCCAACGCAGGCATCACCGCCATCACGGACCTGATCGCGAGCGCCAAAGGTATCGCCCAGTCGGCCCTCTCGGCAGGGACCACAGAGGCGTCCACCCTGGCCGCGCAGTTCAATTCGATCCTGGACCAGATTGACACTGTAGCCGCCGACTCCGGCTACAAGGGGACAAACCTCCTGTCCGCCACGGCGGCGGAGCGGACCCTCACCGTGAAATTCGACGAGTCCGGTGACAGCTCGCTCACCATCACCGGCTCCGACGCCACGACATCGACGGGCCTGAGCATCGCCGATGCGGCGAGCAACTGGGCCACCGCCGCCAACATCAACACGGCCATCACCGCGCTCGACACGGCGCTGACGAACCTGAGAACGAGCGCCAAGACCCTGTCCTCCAACCTCAACATCATCACCACGCGAGATGCCTTCACGCAGTCGATGATCAACGTTCTCTCGGAGGGCGCCACGAAGCTCACGGCAGCCGACACCAACGAGGAGGGTGCCAACATGCTCATGCTCCAGGTCCGACAGTCCCTGGGCACGACGGCACTGAGCCTCTCCGCCCAGGCGGCGCAGTCTGTCCTGAGGTTGTTTTAGTAACGGGGACCTGAACGGGAGTGCCTATATCCCGTCGGATTCGGCCCCCATGCAAGACCAGACTCTCGCATAGGCCGTGCATGAGGAGGGGCGTTGAGCCCCTCCCCATGCCTGCCTGGCAGGAGGGCAAGTTATGGAAGGAATCAGAACAGCAATGGATCGGGCGCTGATCGCCGTCGAGCAGGCCAAGAGCCTCGATGGACACCGCGACGAAGCGGATCAGCACGGGCAAGAAAATCAACGCCCCCGCCGACGACCCGGCCCGGTGGGCGGCTTCCCAGCAGGGACGCTCGATCGACGGGCATCTCCAGGCCGTCAACTCCGGCCTCGAGTCCGTCGCGATCAGCATCCGCGGCGCCGACAAAGCCATGGAGGCCATCGAAGAGCACATCGATCAGATGATCGAAACCGTAAAGTTCTTCCCGCCGTACCCCGAGGGGGACAATTCGGAAGAGCGGATCCGGATGCTCCGGAGCTTCAACGGGATCCGGCAGCTGATCGACCAGCTGACCATCCCGCCGAAGGACGACCTGGGGCAGGCGATCATGTCCGACCCCGCCACGAACCCGGAGGTGCCGGATTCGTGGCCGGTCATCGTCAATGAGCAGGGGGACGTCAAGACGATCGGGCGCCAGGAGGTCCACACGGGTCCCACGGGGCTCAACATCCCCGAGCATCACCGAGGCGGACATCACCGAGAACGGTCAGACCGGCGGCCCTCTGAGCCAGCAGAAGCTCGACGATATCGCGGCCAATCTCGAAAACGCCAAGGCCATCCTGAGGCAGCGCAGGGACGCCCTCGGCAGCGACGCGGCAGCCATCGGCCGGGCGAAGTCGTCCAATGAAAAGGCCGCCGCTTTTTACACAGTCCTACGCAGAGAACCTCGAGGCAGCCGACGTCAACGAGACGGCCGCGCAGGTGAAAAGCATCGAACTCAAACAATCCCTGGCCCTGGAGTCGCTGGGAAGCATCACCTCCCTGCGCTCGGAGCTGGTCGCGCTGCTGAAGTGATCCCATGGCACTGAGAATCGAACTGAAGCCGCGCGAGCGGTTCATCCTGGGGGGCGCCGTTCTGCAGAACGGCGATGCGAGATCGGAATTGATCCTCGAGAACAACGTTCCGATCCTCAGGGGGAAGAATATCCTGAGCCTCGAGGAGGCCGACACCCCCTGCAAGCGCATCTATTTCCTCATTCAGCTCATGTACGTGGAAGGCGGCAATCTCGCGGGGCATCAGGACACCTACTGGGCCCTGGTCCGCGACATCGTCGAGGCGGCGCCCAGCATGCTCGGCCTCATCGACGCCATCAACGAACACCTCGTCGGCGGCCGTTACTACGAGGCCCTCAAGCTGACCCGGAAACTCATCAACGAAGAGGAGAGGTTAATCCAACATGCAGACTCAGGTGCAGGCTTACCAGAACACCCATAAGATGGTGATGTCGGATCGTGAAGTGGAGGCGGCGGTCCTCACGAAGGGGGCGCTGATGCTCCGCAACTGCCAGGAGAACTGGACGAGCGGCGGAAACAACGGCATGCTCGACGAGGCCCTCCGGTACAACCAGCTCGTCTGGAGCATCTTCCAGGGGGAGATCACCCGGAAGGACCACCCGATGCCTGTGGAGCTGCGGCAGAAGATCCTGACGCTCAGCCGGTTCATCGACCGGCGCATCTTCGAGGTCATGGCCTATCCCCACTCCGGAAAGCTCAACGCCATCATCAATATCAACCTCAACCTGGCCGCCGGACTGAGAGGGTCGTCCGGGGTCGAGGAGGACTGAGAAAAAGTCTGCACGATGGAGAGCAAAAACAAGGGCGGCCGACGCTTCAGTCAGGCCGCCCTTTCCGTTTTATCGCCTCAAATTCATCGTTGCACCGAACAGCCGCTCCCCTGCCGGCTCCGGTCCGGCGATGGCGGGGTCGGGCCGCAGGCGGTCCGGGGCTGCCAATCCAGCAGGATCAGCAGTTGATCCGCCTGGTCTTTTTTCCCTGCCTTCCGCAGCTTCTCGATGACGGGAAGGATCTGGGAACGAGGCTCGAGTCCCGTCTCGTGAAGCCGCTGCAGGTACTCGGTGCTCCTTCCCGCGTGACCGGCCAGTGCGAAGCAAATGGCAAGAAGGCTCAGGGCAGGGGGATAGTCCGGTTCCTTTTTTAAGAGTTTTTTCCGCCATCCTGATGGCCTTGCGGAGATCGCCTGCGAAGAATTCCGCGGCGGCGCAGTTCAGCAGGAGCTCCCTCGTTCCGTTCGCCTGACCGGCGGCCTTCCGGGCTTCCACGAGCGCCTCGTCGAAGCGATCCGCATTCAGGCAGGCATTGATGAGGTTCACGTAGGCCCGGCTCACATCCTGTGCCGGCTTGCCGTCGAGATATCTCCTCCACAGCCTGATCGCGTCGTCGTATCGGCCCAGTTCGCCTGCCTGGATCGCAAGCTCCAGGATCGCCCGGGGGGTGCCGCCCGATTCCTCGATCTTTTTCAGCCCGAGCAGATAGTAGCGCTCCCCCTTCTCGAGAACGCTCGCCCGGTCGAGCTTGCCCGTGTGATGGACCGGTACGTCGCATGCGGCGATTTTCATGCCCGCCTCGAGCATCGACGGCTCGACAAGCTCGTGCACGGCGCCGGAGAAACGGATCCGGGGGTCGTTCCGGAAAAGCCGCACCTTGCGGTTGGGGTACCAGCCCGTTCCGGCCTCTTCGTCGCGGTAGGAGCCGTCATTGGCCACCCACCCTGCGGTGTTTGCCTCGACCACGTAGTTCCGCGTGGTGAGATCATAGCCGCCGGTGCCTTCCGGGCTCTTTCGGATGAGGGCCCTGAGCCTTTCATGATCCCGGGACGAAACGGTCTCGTCGGCGTCGATGACCAGGATCCAGTCGCCTGTCGCCTTGGACAGGGAGAAATTTCTCGCGCTGGAGAAATCCTCGTCCCAGGCGAAATCGAAGACCTTTGCCCCGAAGACGCCGCGATGTCCTTCGTGCGGTCCGTCGAGCCCGTGTCGACGACGATGATCTCGTCGACGGCGGCCTTGACGCTCGAGAGGCACCGGACGAGGTTGGGCTGCTCGTTTTTGACGATCATGCAGAGGGAAAGGGTTTCCCCTTTTGCTTTTTTCTTGATTTCCAGGGGACCGATTTTGTCTCGCACTTCCAGGGCGGCGGCGATGAACCCGTCGTCCACGTCGAAAGCTGCCATGGCGGCCTCGATCTCCTCCATCGCCGTCGGCGTGGTTTTCCTGCGAGATGAGCAGATCGATCAGGAGGAAGGCGATGCGTGCGGCTTGACGGGTAGAGGCCCGGGCTTCGCGGAAGACGTTCTCCGCGCGGGCGAAGGCTCCGAGCGACATCGCCGCCGCGTGATACCGGTCGGCAAGATCCACCACATGGGGCGAGAGGATGAATCCTTTTTCCAGGAGGTCGAAGGATTCGTCCCGCTCACCGGCCGTCCAGAGCAGGACGCCCAGGTTCGTCAGGGGTTCTCCCCAGGATGGATCGGCCTCGGCCGCCTTCTCGAAGTATTCTCTCGCCTGCTCTGCGGCGTTTTGCCTGAAGGCAAGGATGCCCTTGAGATTCAGCGCGGGGGCATGGACCTCGTTCATGGAAAGGGCCAGATCGGCAAGATTCCCGGCCTCCTCCAGCTCGTTCAGGCCCTCCCTGCACTGTCCTTCCAGCACCAGCCTGTCCGCGTCCCCGGATGCGACGGGGCATTGCCGGAGGGCATCGAGGGCATCCCCGTGTCGTCCTGACTGAATCAGCATTTGCGCAAGCTCGGTATAGTTGCGCTTGTCCTGGGGATCTTGCTGGATCGCGGAGAGGTACAGGTCTACCGCTCCCTTCACGTCACCCCGCTGAGAGCTCTTCCAGGCCTGCTCCCGGGCCACGAGAGCCCGGATCTTCCGCCCCTCATGGGGCTTCTGCTCGATGTCACGCCACTTGTCATTGTAAATTTTTCGATTTCCCGTGAGGGAAGAGCCGTAGTCGATGCGGTTTCCGATGAAGCTGCGGCTCCCGAAGTGGTGGATGAAGACATCGCCTGCGATCACATTCCGATAGCCTGCAAGGGCCGCTCTCGCGCAGAAGTCGTCGTCCTCGAAGTTCCCCGTGCCGAAGCTCTCGTCGAGCAGGCCGATCTGATCCACAAGACTGCGCCTGAAGAGCATGCAGAAGCCAACGACCCGCCTGGTCTTCTGTGCGCCGATGACGGTTTTTCTCCCTGAAGGATCGGGCATAGCTTTCGAGGCCCTCGATGGCATCGTAGCCGACCCTGTCCACCTTCTGGACGGCCGCTGATGTTGTTTGTCATGGGTCCGACGATTCCGATATCGGGGCGTGCTTTTCAGGCATTCCAGCATGCCCGAGAGCCACTTTTCGGTCACGACGACATCGTTGTTGAGAAGGAGGATATCGTTGCCCGTGGCGGCCTCGATGCCTTGGTTGCAGCCTTTCGCGAAGCCGAGGTTCTTGCCGTTTTCGATGAGTTTGTAGCTGGGTTCTCCTTGACGAGCTCTTTCAGCCATTTGACGGTTCCGTCCTTGGACCCGTTGTCGACGAAGATGATCTCATGGGGCTCCGGCGTGTGCCTCCGGATGCTCTCGACGCACTTCTTCGTGTACTCGAGCTCGTTGAACGTGAGGATGACGATGGACGTGAGAGCGCGTTCCGGACGATCCGGTAAGGAGTTCGACTGATCCTTGGGCTCACGAGACTCGCGAATATCGAGCAACCGATCGTATACCCGGGCATAATCTTCGATATTCTCTTCCATCGTCTTGAGGCGGGAATCCCGAAGGTTTGCTGCGACCCTTTCGAGCCGCGTTGGATCGTCCAGAATTTCCAGGAGCCTAGCCGCGAGGGCCTTGGCGTTTCCGGGAGGGACGAGAAATCCGGTCTCGCCGTCGACGATTCTCTCGCTGATTGCTCCGCAATCGGAAGCGATGACGGGGATGCCCATCATCTGCGATTCGCTTGCGGTCAGGCAGAATGTCTCGTCCCATACGGACGGAATCATGACCAGGTGTGTCTTGGACAGCAGTCGCGGAAGATCGCTGCGTTCATAGAATCCGTGCTGGATGATGCCGAGTTCATTTGCTGTTTTCGTCAGTGAGGGGGGCACGCCGCCGAAAATCTCGAGTCGTATGGGCTTTCCCTTGAGAATCTTCGCCGCTTGCAGAAGAACGAAAACGCCTTTTCTGTCGCTTGCATTTCCGAGGAAACCCACCCTGAGAACGTTTCCGCGTTTCGCCTGCTGGCTCTTCTGCAGGGGTTCGATCCCGTGGGGAACGGTGACGATCCTGTCTTTTATCTCCTCTCCATGGGCCTGGATGAACCGTTCGCGCACAAAATCAGACGGGGCGACCAGGATGTCCGCCGCTTCGATGACGCGCTTGATAATTTGCTTTCGTTCGGCTAAGTAATCCCGCAGTAGCGACGGTTTGCCGGCCCCGTGATATTTGCGCTTTGTGCCGAGACAATACAGGCATTCGGCGTCTTCGCCGTCCGCAATGGTTTTCCCGCAGCGCCTCAGGTTCGGGAGGATCAAATTGTAATCGGGGCAGAGCAGGTAGTAATCGTGAAGAGAAATCAAGACCTTGAGGCCTTGATCCTTTGCGATGAGCGGCAGGAGCATGGAGCTCCAGCCGCCGAGATGCTGGAAGTGAACGATTGAGGGACGACAGCCCCGCAGGAAGTTCGAAAAGATGGTTTCTACGTACTCGTTTGTCAAGTCTCCGTATATCTCGAGGAAGGAGTCGGTTACCACGACGGTCTCCTTGCGCAGCTTCAAGACGCGGAGATATCCGTTTACTTCCTTAGCCGCAAGATCGACCCACTGCTCGGGCAGGGATGCCGGGAACAAAACCGTGCTGTGAAACCGTGAAGACAGACCATCAATAATGTTTCGCGTGTGCAGTTCGGTGCCCCCCGGAGCATCAAAATTGTGAAGGACGTGAAGCACGCCCGGCAAAAGAGGGTTTTCGAGCTCTTTGACTTTCCTGAAAATCCGTTCCTGGATCTCCCTTAAAGGATTGATGCAACAGAACCTGTATATTTCTTCCTTGTAGTTCGGCCATTTCTGTTCGAGCAGGCGCTCATTCAATTTGCGTTTTTCGCTGATCCGCGTGATGCTGCCGAAGGAAGCCTCCCCGTAGTGGTGAACATAGGCGTCGTCACAGCAGACGATCTTTTTCCCGGCATCCCGGGCGCGCATGCAGAAATCATTCTCCTCCCCGTAACCGAGGCCGAATGCGGGATCAAATGCGCCGGCGTTGTGCAGCGTGTCCCTCGAGATCAACATGCAGAATCCTACGCCGGTCGGGATCTCCGGGTAGGTTCTGCGCGACACCTCTGCGATCAGGGAACCGAAGCGATTCGTGTCTATCCCCTCCGGGAGAGTATTTGACTGGTTCATGACAGGGACGGAAAGAATCGTCGCATTGTTCGAAAGGGGGCACACGATGCCGATGTCCGGATGGCTGTTGAGGCAGCGGTGCATTCTGTCGAGCCAACCCTTTGTAACCTCCGTGTCGGAATTGAGAATGACGACGTCATTTTCAGACAGTTCGAAACCGCGATTGACGTTGTGGACGAATCCTTTGTTTACGGAGGATTCGATCAGGCGGACCCTTGGATCTGCTTTCTCGAATGATTTGAGTAGCGGCAGAACGCGGGAATCCGTGCTGCTGTCATCAAGCAGGTAGATGGCATGGTTGCCCTGCGTGTGGCGGAGAACACTGTCGATGCACCGCTGGAGATGCTCGAAAGCATTGAAGATCGGGATCAGAATGTCGCAGGACCTGTCAGGCGGGGCGACGTAATCCCCCGAAGCGTTGTTGGTCTTCGAACGCATCGCGATCGATTTTATCCGGGAGGAAAGGAACGCGTCCACGCGATCCCTGATCTCTCGATCCGATCCCCCGGTCGGACTGCTGTTCCCTGATCGAGACGCATCAGCACGGGAAACGTGCCGGGTTGTGTCGAACGTGCCGGACCCTTCATCTGTCAAGGGCCGAGGGGTGCACGTTGGAATCGATGCATCTTCTGCGGCTGCTTCAGGATTGGAAGGCGATGATTGTTCCTCTGCCATGCGCTGCAGAACCGAGAGGTTCTCTTCGGCTTGGGCATGACCTGGTGCGATGGACAGCACCCTGCCGTAGAAGAATCGCGCGTGGTCGAACTGTTTTTGCGTGGAGCAGATGTTTCCGATCCGAAGAAGCGTATCAACGTCATCCGGCTCGAGAGTGAGAGCCTTGTTGTAGTGGTTGAGCGCACGTTCGATGTCTCCTGTCTCCGCAAGGTACGCGTCGGCGAGGTCTCTGACGAAACGCAATACATCGGGCTGGAGTTGAACGGCCCTATCAAGATGGAACAAGGCCTTTTCGATTTCTTTTTCCAGGCAATAAAGGTTCCCCAAATCGTTGTGAGCCCGGGCCTCTTCTGGATGGAGATCGAAGCAGGGTCTCGAGATTCTCGATTGCCCTGTCTGTCCGGCCGCGTCGCGCCAGAGACCTGGCCACTCGAACCAAGGCCTCGGGGTCGCGTTTATCCGACACCTTTCCCTGCTCCTCCAAAGCGTCGAACATCTTTGCGGCGAGTTCATTCGCAGAATCGATTTCGAGGACACTCAGGTAACACTCGTGTGCCTTGGTGAAGTCTCCGGATTCTACCCGAATATTTCCTAAGGTCAGGAGGGTCTCCGTGTCCTGGGGATTGATCGACAGGGCCCGTTCATAATGTCGCACTGCCTCTTCGGGCCGTTTCATTGCCACGTAGCAGAAATCGGCCAGGTTTTTCCGGAACGTTGCATTTTCGGGATCGAGGGAAACGGACTTTTCGCAGGCGGCCAAGGCTTTCTCGGCGTTTCCCTGCTTGCCGTAGAGGACCCCGAGGTCATTGTATGCGGGGGCATAGTCCGGGAAAGACTCCACCAGCCGTTCGAGAGCGAAAGCGGCCTCTGCACGCTTTCCCTCGGTGACGAACAGTTTGATGATGCTCTCATGGGGCTCGACTGCTGGATGACTCTCGTGTGCGGATCGTGATTCCTGTGCCTCTGTGCAAATCTTGCCAGCGTCGTGATATTCTTTGCCCCGTTCAGCAACAATGGCATATGCCTCTTTCATTTTCTGCTGTTGTCCGGATGTCATCGTTGAGCCATCCTGACGCCAGGATACTGAACATGTCACAAGGGGAATATGCGCAAACTGGAAAATGCGGGACATTCGCATCCAAAGATCCCAATCTTCCAGTGATTGAAGCGTCTCGTCAAAAAGACCCACGTTATCCAGACAGCTTCTTCTGTGCATGACGCACAGGACAGGAATAAAGTTTTCTCTCAAAATTCGCTCGTAATCGAATTCAAACGAATAGGGCACTTCCTTCTTTATCGTGACGTATTTTCCATTTCGCATTTCCTGATATGTGCGATGAGCGTCGGTATAGGCAACTTGGTATTCGGTCGATTCCAGGAAATTGACAAGGGTTTCGAGATGGTCGGGATAAAAAAGGTCGTCATCATCCAGATATGCAATATATTTTCCGCGCGCCGCCTTGATCCCCTTATTGCGCGCCGCCGGAAGTCCCCGGTTGGTGTCGTGTTGCAGGCATCTAATGTTGTCGTTAGTGAGCCCCTCGAAGAGTTGACGAACGTCTGATCCACCGTCGTTGATAACGATGACTTCATAGTATTGATAGGTCTGGCCAAAAATGCTTTTCAGGGCATTCATGAGCATATCAGGACGGTTGTAGGTCGGGACAATAAGGAGACAAGTGGATTTTCACCGGAAATCGAGTATTTTTTCTGCGCTCTTTGTGCGGCAAGGGCACGCATGGCGTAATGCCGCTGTTCCGTTCCCTTCTTGCTGGAAATTGAGCATGGGCGTGATCTCCAATAGACGAGAGGCTCTCCTATGTTTGCAAGTTTGAATTTTTCAGACATTCTGAGAAACAGGTCATAATCATGGCTGTAGTGATATCCTCGTCATACCCGCTAAGCGCCTCCAAAGCATCTTTCCGAATCATTACGGTGCTGTGGCCAAACCAGTTCTGGTCCAATAATCGTTCCTGGATGGCATCACTGTCCGTTAGGACGTCGACGATCCGTTGAACTTCATGTATCGTCGATTTCGTGATAGGAGCTACCGACAAGAGCCAATCCGGATGCGTTCAAGGATTCGAGATCTGTTTCAAGACGATGGGGCAGGGAAACGTCATCGGCATCCATAATCGCGATGTAGGTGCCCCGTCGCAGCTGCAGGGCTTTGTTTCGCGACTCCGGCGGGTCCAGAATTCTCGGGGTTCGTGAAAATCTTGATTCTCGGATCGTCAGCAGGCTGAGGATCCGGCGGTTTCATCCGTTGACGCGTCATCAACGACGAGCAGTCGAAATTCGGGTACGTCTGTTTCAGGATGCTATGAATGGCTTCTTGAGAGAGGAAGCTCCGCATTGTGCGCAGCCATGATCACGCTGACAGCCGGGGATTCCGGATGAAAGGGGATGGCGGCGTCCCAGGAATTCTGGTAATAACTTCCGCACCCTGGCATTGTGTCCTTTCAGGTAAACCAATCCACGATCATCGATGAATTCGTATAAATTCACGGTCGATGACATGCCGATAGAGTTTGCTGCTTGGAATGCCCACGAAAACGTTCTGCCAGGTCATGGTGGGCTTGATTTCCGAAAGGAGGGCGTCCGTTGCGGCGAGGTCTTCTTCGGTCTCCTGAGGGAGGCCGACCACGATACTGGCGGCGGTCTTGAAGCCGATTTCGTTGCAGAGCCTGAAGCTTGTTCTGATCTGGTCGACGGTGATCCCTTTGTGGAGTTCATCCAGGATTCTCTGAGAGCCGCTTTCAACGCCGAAGTAAAATCCTCGAGCACCTGCCTTGTGCATCAGCTCGAGGAGTTCCCTGTCGAGGCTGTCGACACGGGACTCGCAGGCCCAACGGATATCGATGTGTCTCTCCATCAGAAGCTTGCAGAATTCGACCACCCGCTTCCGATCAAGCGTGAAGTTGTCCTCGCGGAAGTAGATGCCTTTTGCCCCGTAGCGTTCGACGAGATGCTCAATGTCGGAGACGATTCGCGCGGCACTGAAGCTCGTGTATTGTTTCCCCAGACTGCGCCGACGGAGCAAAACGCACAGCGGAAGGGACAGCCTCGGCTTGTCGTCATCGTGAACGTGGGCTTTTCGGGAAACCACAGCGCCTCCCAGTTATACGGGAGTTTCGTAAAGAGGTCCCAGGCCGGCATGGGGAGAGCGTCGAGGTCACGGATACGGGGGTATCGAACGACACGATCCTTGACCTTCCCTTCCACGATGTCGACGATCGCCTGTTCGCCCTCGCCTTGGACGACGTGGTCGACGAAAGCCGGAATGGTGTCGAGGGCAACCGTGGTGTGCGGTCCCCCCACAATAATTTTCCCGTGCCATTGACCGCAACGCCTCAGATGTTCGATCTTATAGAGCATCCGTTGAGTGTCGCGAAAACAGATCGTGCTGACATAGATGCCGACATAATCGATACCGTTTGCCTGCAGATAACCCGATTCGAGAAAATTGCTGGGCCCCAGATAATTGTCGATGAAAAACACGTCATGCCCTGCTTTCTGAGCATCGAAAGAAGGAAACCGACGCCGAGCGGAGGTTTCTTTTCCCAGGTCGAAAAGGGGGTTTGCGAAGGAGCCGCAGACGTAACGAGGAGCACTCTTTTGCTGACTTTCATTGGGCTATTATCCTTGGCTTTACAATGTGTTAGAAGAGTCACACCCATGCCCGCCATGAAGGTCCCGCATTCCGGCACTGCGACTTCGCTGAAGCGATTTCAGAAACGCAGAACATCCGCCGACTAGGGTAAACGTCCGATATTTTGCACGTTATGTGCCAGCGGGGGCGCTGCGAGTGAGCCTGCCCGTAGGGCTGCTCCCTGCAGTCTGCCATGGCGAAGGAACTGGCGGATCAGACGCTGCCTGCATATGCGAGGGCGTGAGGGTGTAAGGATATCCGCCGTGCATCCGCAAAGACGGATGGGCAGCAGAGCATCAGGTTGCAGATCGATCGTTTGTCAGCTTGCCTGGAGGTGATTCAGGAGGGTCTGGGCCTCGGTGAAGGCGGGGTTGATCTTCAGGGCCTTTTGGATGGATTCGACGGCCGGTTTCTTTTCTTTTTTCGCAGCATAGGCCCGGGCGAGGTTGTAGAGGATGCCTTCGTCGTCGGGGGCGACGGAGAGGGCCTTTTTGAGCTCCGTGACGGCCTTGTCGAAGTTCCCGTCCTTGCGGGCCTGGATGCCCAGGGCGTTGTAGGTCTGGAGGATGAAGCCCAGGAGGTCCTCGTTCGTGCCGATGAGGGCCCGGGCCTTTTCGTGCTCCCCCTTGTCGATGAGCCGCATGATCATGAGGGCCCGGTTTTCCTGGGTTTCTTCCCCGCCGGCGAGGTTCCGGGCGATCTCCTCCTCGGAGACGCTGACGAGCTGCCGGACGAAAGAGAGCGTCGTCTCGTTTTCGTTCTCCTGGAACGTGACGGGGCCGAAGGTGTTCTTGAAGGCGGTGCTCGCCATGAGCTGCCGCTGAAAATCGTTGATGCCTTCCTGAAGGTCTTTCTCGTCCTGGGGAAGCATGCGGGTGACGACCATCCTCTCCATGGCGTCCTTGAAGCCGGTGAGGCAGGAGTAGACGTTTCCCTGGGCGAGAAACTTCCGGCAGTTTGCCAGGGTTCTCGAAATCTCGGATGCCCGTTCTCTGACGATGGCTTCGTCCATGCCGATTGAGGGTGCTGTGTGAAGGGTTTCCATGAGCTTGACCGGTGAACCGCTGCCCGGCCGGTTTCAGGACCGGATGGGGCGCCTCCCTGTGGCACAGAATGTGCTAATCTCTTATCGGTAATCATGAAGGACAACTTGAGCCGGGGAAGGGCACGAAACAATCATGGATGACGGGGAAGGCGGCAGGGCAGAACTGAACTTCGACGAAAAGAGCTTCCTCTTCGAGTGGCTCGTCGAGAACAACAAGACACTTACCCGGAAGAACAAGGAGCTCCTGGTCGAGAGCCTGAGGCTTCGCTCCCGGGTGGAGGAGCTGGAAAAGATCAACTTCGTCGACCCGACGACGGGTCTTCACAACCGCTGGTACCTGCAGCCCCGCCTCGAGGAGGAATTCTCGCGGGCGAGGCGGGCGGGCTCGTCCCTTTCGTGCCTTTTCATCGATATCGACCACTTCAAGGCCGTCAATGACCAATACGGTCACTTCATCGGTGACAGGGTTCTCCGGGACACGGCCACCCTGCTGAGGGGTCTTTGCCGCAGGGAGGATGTGCTGGTCCGATTCGGCGCCGACGAGTTTGTCATTCTGCTGGGCAACGCAGGGCAGAGAGCGGCAAAGACGGCGGCCGAGCGCATCCGGGGCCGCCTCGAGGCTCACTCATTCCACTGCGGGGAGCAGGAGAAAACCCTCTCGGCCAGCATCGGGGTGAGCACCCTTAAAAAGGAACACGTGGCCTCATCGACAGACCCCTGGGAGCTTGTCTGGACGGCTGACGGGGCCATGCATCTGGCCAAACAGAAAGGGCCCGGCCAGATTCACCGGCTCGACTGCAACGGCCAGGGGTACAAGCCGGCCGAATCGGAGCATGCAGCCTCGTGAAGAAGCGTGTAGG
The DNA here is from genome assembly GCA_963810965.1 of uncultured delta proteobacterium. GTDB lineage: Bacteria > Desulfobacterota > Syntrophia > Syntrophales > UBA2192 > UBA2192. The sequence goes on from CAWEPT010000005.1 coordinate 74,438, forward strand.
GTGTAGCGTGTAGGTTTACAACCTTATTGTTATTCTTCATTTATTTTATTCTCCTCTGCATCCCGCAACCATAGCTCCTGTTTTAACAATCCTGTTGCCAGTTCCATCTTGTCCTTCCTCGAACCTCGATCTTCGGTCCTCGGTCCTCGTTTCTTCGTTCCCTGTCTAAAGTTTTTCCATCTCCGGTCGATAAAACAAGTGCAGGTGTTGCACAGGATTTATATGTTGCTATAGTATTGCGAACCAAACCCGAATCGAGAGGTGTTCCATGGCGAAAATGTTTTTTTCCACGTCCGAGGTGGCCGATCTCTTCAACGTCAACCGGGTCACCATCTACCGCTGGGTGAAAGAGGGGACGGTAAAGGGATACAAGGTCGGTAAGCATCTCAAGATCCCGCTGGTGGAGGTCGAGCGGCTCAAGCGGGAGTTCGGCTTCGGCGATATGTCCCTCGAAAAACTGCAGGGGGCAGACTTCGGGGCGACGGAGGCCGGCAAGACGGCATCCAGGGGGCCGTCCCAAAAGAAACTCGTCATGGCCATCGACGACGACGAGAACATCCTCACCTTCATCGAGAACGCCTTCGAGGGACTGGGGCTCAACAGGCACTGCACCCTGAAAACCTACGCGAACGGGCTCGAGGCGGTCCTGCACATCGGCGAGGAGAAGCCGGATCTGATCCTGCTCGACATCGTGATGCCCAACCTCAATGGTCTCGAACTTGCAGAAAAGATCCGCAAAATGCACCGCGACATCCAGATCATCATCCTGACGGGGTACCCGGAGTATCTCACCGAGGACGAGCGGGGCAAGTTCCTCGACTACATGACGAAGCCCGTCGATGTGAAGAAGCTCTATGACACGATCGTAAAGGCCCTCGACATCCCTGCCGAGAGGATCAACGGAATCCAGGCGCGCTCTTAGATTCAGCGATTCAGCAGGCCGGGCGCGGGTCCCGGCCTTTCGATTCAAACGGGTTTGGTTCGAGCGGAGTCTCGATCGGGATACAGCTTCAAGGGATACAAGGAGGCAATCAGGCGATGCAGACGGAACTGATGGAAAAACAGGAAAGCACCCTTGCCGGGATCCCGGGAAGGGAGGGAAAATATCTGACGTTCTCGCTTGCCGGCGAGGAATACGGGATCGGGATTCTGAAGGTCAAGGAGATCATCGGGATGATGGCCGTGACCCACGTCCCCCAGACCCCCGGTTTCGTCAAGGGCGTCATCAACCTTCGCGGCAAGGTGATCCCCGTCGTGGACCTGCGGCTTCGGTTTGCCCTGGAGGCCGCGGCCTACACGGAGCGCACCTGCATCATCGTCGTGGAGGTGGCGGGGGCGAACGGCTCCGTCATGATGGGGATCGTCGTCGATGCCGTCTCGGAGGTGCTCAACATCCGGGGGGCCGACATCGAGAACACGCCCACCTTCGGGGTCAAGCTCAACACGGATTTCATCCTGGGAATGGCCAAGGCGGCAGGCGGGATCAAGATCCTGCTCGATATCGACAAGGTGCTCAACAGCGAGGACCTCGTCGCGATCCGCCACATGGCCTGAGGATCAATACTGTTGCGAGAGGTGTAAGTATGAAGAAAGTGTCTCTGTCAACGAGAATCGTCTGGTTGTCATCGCCGTCTTTACGGTCGGCGCGTGTCTGTTCGCGAGCACCTATTACTTTGTGAACAGGGTTTCAGGATCAGACGCAGCAGGAAATCGCGAGGCAGGCCGACGCCGTGCAGCTCCACGTCGACGACGTAACAGCGAGAAGGTCGCCGCGGCGAAGCTGACGGCATCCCGGAAGGTCCTTGCCGAGGCAATCGAGAAGGGCGATACGGCCTTCGTCCAGAAACTGGGCAAGGAGGTCATGCGCGACTCGCAGGCGGGTTTATCACGATTGCCGACAAGGACGGCAACGTGGTGGGCCGCGGCCACTCGGACAAGGCGGGCGACAGCGTCCTGTGCCAGCCCAACGTGAAGAAGGCCCTCGGCGGAGAGGCCTCCACGGGGATCGAGGAAGGGACCGTGGTGAAGTTTTCCCTGAGGGCGGGCGCCCCGGTGAAGATCGGCGACAAGGTCGTGGGCTCCGTCACGACGGGCGTGGATCTCACCCCGGCGGATCACGCCGTAGTCGAAGAGGTCAAGAAGCTGTTCGGCATCGAGTGCACCCTTTTCCAGGGCGACACGCGCGTGACGACGACGCTCATGAAGGACGGCCAGCGGGTCATCGGCACGAAGATGGACAACCCGAAGGTCCTCGACACGGTCCTCGCCAAGGGCCAGCGATTCCTGGCCATCAACAAGATCCTCGGGAAAGAATACACCACGGCTTACTGGCCCTGAAGGATCCTCGGGGAAGGTCATCGGCATGCTCTTCATCGGCAAGGAGCCGATCGAGGTTACCGGTGAGGAACTCGGAGTGTCGATCTGCCCTCTCGATCGTGTGCCTCGTCGGCTTCCATGGTGTTCGGGCATCCTGGTTGCGCGCTCCATCACGCGACCGATCAACCGTGCGATCACCAGCCTCTCCGAGGCCGCCGAAAGCGGTCGTGTCCGCCTCGGGCCAGGTCTCCTCGGCGAGCCAGTCGCTGGCCGAAGGGGCCTCCGAGCAGGCCGCCTCGATCGAGGAGACCTCCTCGTCGCTCGAGGAGATGTCGTCGATGACCAAGCAGAACGCCGACAACGCATCGACGGCCGACAATCTCATGAAAGAATCGAAGCAGATGGTCGAGCGGGCCAACGGCTCCATGACGGAGCTCACCCAGTCCATGGAGGATATCTCGAAGGCCAGCGACGAGACCTCCAAGATCATCAAGACGATCGACGAGATCGCCTTCCAGACCAACCTCCTGGCCCTCAATGCCGCCGTGGAGGCGGCGCGTGCCGGCGAGGCCGGTGCGGGCTTTGCCGTGGTGGCCAACGAGGTGAGAAACCTCGCGATGCGGGCCGCCGAGGCCGCCAAGAACACCTCGGTGCTCATCGAGGGGACCGTGAAGAAGGTCAAGGAAGGCTCGGACTCGTCGAGCGGACGAACGGGGCCTTCGCGGAGGTCTCGAAGAGCGCCGCCAAGTGGCGGGCCTGGTGGCCGAGATCGCCGCGGCCTCCAGCGAGCAGGCCCAGGGGATCGACCAGATCAACAAGGCCGTCACCGAGATGGACAAGGTGACCCAGCAGACGGCTGCCAACGCCGAAGAGTCGGCCTCGGCCTCCGAGGAGATGAACGCCCAGGCCGAGCAGATGAAAGAGGTCGCCGGGGAAATCATGCGCATCGTCGGAAGCGGGGGCTCAAAGGGCGCCGGCAAGGAGCCTGGGGAGCCTGTGCAGAAAGCCGGATCCGTCCGGATGGCCCCTTTCATCGAGCGCCTGAAGGCTCCCCGTGCGAAATCCCCCGGTGCAGCCGGCAGCCGCAAGCCCTCAAGGCCCGAAGAGGTGATCCCCTTCGGGGAGGGCAATTTCAAGGATTTCTAAGGAAAGGAAACGGGGCGCCCGGAAGGGCGCCCCGGGACGATTGTAACGTTGCATGATGCTGGAACTGCGCGACATCGAATTCGAAAAGATCAGCCAGCTGGTCTACAGCCACTGCGGCATCCACCTGCACGACGGCAAGAAGGAACTCGTCAAGGCGCGGCTGAGCAAGCGGATCCGCGAGGGGAACTTCAGGTCTTTCGCCGATTATTTTGAATATGTGAAGACCGGCGAGGGGACCGACGAGTTCATCGCCATGATCGATTCCCTCTCGACGAACCTGACGAGCTTTTTCCGGGAGGACGGCCATTTCCGGGCCCTCGCCCGGATCGTCCCGGCCCTGCTTCGCGAGCAAACCCCGCGCGGCAGGCCCCGCCTGCGTCTCTGGAGCGCCGGCTGCTCCACGGGAGAGGAGCCCTACACGATGGCCATCACGGCCCTCGAGGCCGCCCAGGGACTCAATGCCGAGCTTCGCATCCTGGCCACGGACATCTCGACGCGGGTGCTGAAGAAGGCCGAGCAGGGAATCTATCCGGCCGGCCGGGTCAAGGCGATCCCGCCCGATCTGCTGCGGAAGTATTTCCAGATCGGCCAGGGGAACTCGGCCGGGCACTACCGGGTGAAGAAGGACGTGCGGGATCTCGTCGCCTTCCAGCGCTTCAATCTCATGGATCCCATGGCGGCGGGCGATCCCTTCGATGTCATCTTCTGCCGCAACGTGATGATCTATTTCGACAAGAAGACCCAGGAGGGCCTCGTGACCCGCTTCCACAGCCGGCTCGCGAAGGGCGGCTACCTGTTCATCGGCCACTCCGAGAGCCTCACGGGGCTCAACCATGCGTTCAAGTATCTCGAGCCGAGCCTGTACCGAAAGTAAGGACCTATGGCGGATCTCGTCGTCGGCATATCGGACCTCAAGGTCAGCAGCAACCCCGCGGACTCGCATGGTCACCTACGCCCTGGGGTCCTGCATTGCCGTGGCCGTCTACGACCCGGCGGCAAAGGTGGGGGGGCTTCTGCACTACATGCTCCCCGACTCGACCCTCGATGCCGCCAAGGCGAAGGAAACGCCCGCCATGTTTGCCGACACGGGCATCCCGCTTCTGTTCAAGTCCTGCTACAAGCTGGGCGCGGACAAGAAACGGATGGTCGTGAAGGTGGCCGGCGGGGCCAGCATCCTCGACGAGTCGAATTTCTTCCGGATCGGGCAGAAGAACATCATGGCCATGCGGAAGCTCTTCTGGAGCAACAACGTCCTCATCGACGCCGAGGACACGGGGAAGAACTTCAATCGCACCGTGCGGATCGATCTCGGCACGGGGAAGTTCTACATCAAGCGTGCGGGCGGCCAGATGGAGGAGCTATGAAGATCAACAAACGGATCCTGAAGTCCATCAAGACGCTTCCGCCCTTCCCGGCTACGATCCAGAAGGTGATGGCGCTGGCAAACGACCCCGACTCGTCGCTCACGGAGCTGGTCGCCGTGGTCCGCCTCGACCAGGCCATCACGGCCAACATCCTTCGGATCTGCAACTCCGCCTACTTCGGCCTTCGCCGGCCCGTGGACAACGTGAACGACGCCATCATGCACATGGGCAAGAAGAACGTCCTGCGGGCCGTCATGGCCTCGGGGCTTTCCCGGTATTTCCGCACCGCGAAGGGCTACGACGTCAAGGGCGGGGAGCTCTGGGAGCATGCCGTGGCGGTGGCGCTGATGGCGCAGATCTGTGCGGCCAGGATTTCGCGCCCCGACGATTCCCGGCTCTTCACGGCTGCGGTGCTGCACGACATCGGCAAGGTGGTCCTGGGCGAGTTCGTCCAGGAGTCCTGGCGGAAAATCCAGGAACTCGTGGAGAGCAAGAAGCACTCCTTCCTCGAGGCCGAGGAAGAGGTCATCGGCGTCAACCACGCCGAGCTGGGCGGGGAGATTGCCCTGATCTGGAAATTCCCCGACGAGATCCTCAAGGCCATCGCCTTCCACCACCGGCCGGACCTGCTTGCCGACGGCGATGCCGTGCCCTGGATCGTCTACCTGTCAAACCAGGTCTGCCACAGCATGGGCATCGGCGTCGGGACCGATGCGCTGAGCCTACCGTTCCGTCGGGGACGTGGCCGGGCGGTTTCAACTCAAACAGCGGGATCTCGAGATCATGATGGCCGAGCTTCACCTGAAGCTGCAGGGCGCGCGCGAACTGGTCAGTATCGTTTCGGAACAAAAGGAAAGCGGGAGAGGATAAACGGAGGGAACCATGGCCTTCAACCTGCTCATTGTCGATGACTCGAATTCGATGCGGACCGTCGTGAAAAAGATCGTGGGCCTCACGGGACTGGAGATCAACCAGATCCTGGAGGCGGACAACGGCCGCAAGGCCCTCGATGTCCTGGGCGGCAACTGGGTTGACGCGGTGATCCTCGACATCAACATGCCGGAGATGAACGGCCTCGAGCTGCTCCAGAGAATGAGCGAGGAACCCCTCATGAAGAACATCCCCGTGGTGATGATGACCACGGATGCCAGCGAGGCGCACATGAAAACCGCCTTCGAGCTGGGCGCGAAAGGCTTCATCCGCAAACCCTTCGTACCCGAGGAATTGAGGAAGATGCTCCTCGGGGTGCTCGGGTTCGATGAAAAGGGGGACTATGGAAAACGTGAAAGGGATCCTGACGGAGTCGATTTTTGAGGTCTTCGAGAGGATGTTTTTCATCTTTCTCGAGCCCGGCGGGCGGGCCCCGGTCCATGACTGCGAGGCCGCGATCCGTTTCGACGGCCCGCGCCGGGGGGTGCTCCGCATCCTGTTCACCCGCCCGGTGGCCCGGCTCATGGTCCGGAACATGCTCGGGCTGGGCAACGGCGATGTAACGGAGCCGCACGTGGAGGATTGCGCAAAAGAGGCCGCCAACATGGTTTGCGGGAATTTTCTCGTCAACCTCGATGCGTCGAAGAAGTTCAACATGTCGCTGCCCGAGTTTTCGGCCAGACCGGGTCAGCCGCCGGCCGCGTCGGAAGGTGTCGTGGCCTTCGACTTCGACTGCGAGGCCGGGAAGATGGGGGTCGTCCTCGACACTGGAGGGTAGAGGGTAAAGGGTACAGGGTATAGGGTAGAGGAAGGGGAGTTTTGCCTTTAACCCTAGACCCTGAGCCCTGATACCCTGAAGCATGGCAGCAGCGATAGATGGACGCAAGAGGAAATCAGTTGGGCAGAGGGTGTCTGAGCAGTGAACAAGATTAAGGTACTCATCGTCGACGATTCGGCCATCGTCCGCAAGATCTTCTCGGAGGAACTCTCGAAGTACCCCGACATCGAGATCGTGGGGACGGCGCCCGACCCCTACGTGGCGCGGGACAAGATCGTCCTGCTCAAGCCCGACGTGGTCACCCTCGACATCGAGATGCCCCGCATGGACGGGATCACGTTCCTGCGCAAGCTCATGAAGCACTACCCGCTGCCCGTCATCATCGTAAGTTCATTGACGCCGAAGGGTGGAAAACTGACGCTGGAGGCCCTCGACATCGGCGCCGTGGAGGTGATCGCAAAGCCCGGAGCGGCCTACACCGTGGGCGATATGAGCGCCCAGCTCGTCGAGAAGATCCGGGCGGCCTCGCGGGCACGGATCGTGAAACAGCAAAGCGACGGGCCCGACAACGGGGGTCCGCCGGAGCCGATCAGGGCCCTGGCCCAGACGACGAACCAGCTCATCGCGATCGGCGCCTCCACGGGGGGCACGGAGGCCCTCAAGGCGGTGCTCACGAGGATGCCCGTCAACTCCCCCGGCATCGTCGTCGTGCAGCACATGCCGGCGAATTTCACGACGGCCTTCGCGGAGCGTCTCAACGGGCTGTGCCAGATGTCGGTGAAGGAGGCGAAAAACAACGACTCGGTGACCCAGGGCACGGTGCTCATCGCCCCGGGGAACTACCATATGATCCTGAGACGCAGCGGGGCCCGCTATTACGTGGAGGTCAAGGACGGCCCCATGGTGCACCACCAGCGGCCCGCGGTGGACGTGCTGTTCAAGTCTGCGGCCCAGTACGCCGGCGCCAATGCGATCGGCGTGATCCTCACGGGAATGGGCGCCGACGGGGCGGCGGGGATGCTGGAAATGAAGAAAGCGGGGGCGAAGACCATCGCCCAGGACGAGAATTCCTGTGTGGTCTTCGGCATGCCGAAGGAAGCAATCAAGCTCGGCGGCGCGGACAGGGTGCTTCCCCTGGACCAGATCGCCCCGGAGCTGGTGAGGATGATGTGACATGGATTACGCTGAACTGAGACGCGAGATCGACGAAATGGCATCGAGTTTCCTCTTCCTGGAGAAGAAGGAGATCGAGATTCCCCTGGCGGGGCAATTCCTCAACCAGCTCGAGGACGTCACGAAACGTGCCGACACCCTCGGGGCCGCGGAGGTCAAGCGGCTTGCCGGGGCGCTCAGCCAGCTGCTGGAAAAAGTGATTCTCGAAGGAGTCGATGCCGAGAAGGGATACGGCCTTTTCGAGCGGGGCATCGTGCTTTTACAGGCCGTGGCCGACGGATACTGCAATGCGGGCCGTTACGACGGGAGCGTCGACGGCTTCATGGGCGAACTGGCCTCCTGCATGGGCGTTCCCCTGGAGGCGGAGCCCAGCGGGGGCGGAAACGGCAGCCCCGGCCGCAGAGGCGTCCCCGGGGGCCGAGGCGGCAGGGAAGGACCGGGTCCAGGACGAGTCGCTCCTGAAAGACTTCATCACCGAGGGCCTCGAGTACATCGGCGAGATCGAGATGAACATCCTCAACCTCGAACAGGAGCCCGACAACAAGGACTACATCAACGCCATCTTCCGGCCTTTCCACTCCGTCAAGGGCGTGGCCAGCTTCCTGAACCTGGACGGGATCCGGACGCTCGCCCATGACCTGGAGACACTGCTGGACAAGGCGAGAAACGAGGCCCTGGCCGTCACGCCGGAGCTCATCGACCTCATCCTCGACGGCTCGGACACCCTGAAGGCCATGATCGGCCAGCTCCGGGACGATCAGGAAGGCCGGGAGGCCACGGAGCTGATCGACACCTCGGACATCGTGCGGCGCATCAAGCTCGCCGAACAGGGCGCCGATCTGCCCAAGGAGCCCAAGAAGCTCGGGACCATCCTCGTGGAGGAGGGGGTCATCAACGAGGATGAGCTGCAGGAGGCCCTCGAGCGCTCCCAGATCCCGCCGCCCCGAAAGCTCGGCCAGACGCTCATCTCGGAGGGGATCGCCTCGCCCAAGGACGTGTCCCGCGCCCTGCGCAAGCAGGCCCAGCAGGTGACCGACTCCAACACGATCCGCGTGGACATCAAGAAACTCGACGACCTCATCGACATGGTGGGCGAGCTCGTCATCACCCAGTCCATGATCCGGCAGAGCGCGGCCCTCCAGAGCCTCGGGGACCGGAAAATCGTCCGGGACATCTCCCAGCTGGAGAGCATTACCTCGGAGCTGCAGCGCTCCTCGACGGTCCTGCGGATGATCCCCATCAAGCAGACCTTCCAGCGCATGTCCCGGCTCGTGAGGGACCTCTCCAAGAATTCAGGGAAGCTCGTCAACGTTCTCACCGTGGGAGAAGACACCGAAATCGACCGCAACATGGTCGACGAGATCTACAACCCGCTCGTCCACATGATCCGCAATGCCGTGGACCACGGGATGGAGATGCCGGAAGACCGCATCAAGGCAGGAAAACCGGAAAAGGGCACCATCAAGCTCAAGGCCTTCCACCGGGGGGGCAACATCGTCATCGAGATCTCCGACGACGGGCGGGGCCTCAGCCGGGAAAAGATCCGCCAGAAGGCCATCAAGAACGGGCTCATCGGCCCGACGGATGCCCTGACGGACCAGGAAGTCAACCGGCTTATCCTGCTGCCCGGTTTCTCGACGGCCGAGAAGATCACCGACGTCTCGGGCCGCGGCGTGGGGATGGACGTGGTCAAGTCGGCCGTGGAGAAGCTTCGCGGCAAGATGGATATCCAGAGCGCCGAGGGCAAGGGGACGACCTTTGTCACCGGTTTCCCGCTCACCATGGCCATCATCGACGGCATGATCGTCAAGGTGGGAAGCGAACGCTACATCCTGCCCACCGTGGCCATCCGCCAGCTCATCCGCCCGGACCGCGCGGCCTACAACTGCATCGTCGGGGAGGCGGAGACGATCAACGTCATGGGGAGACTTCTGCCGCTGGTGCGGCTTCACAAGCTCTTCGACATCGAGCCGGCAAACCGCAACCCCTGGGAGGCCACCCTGGTGGTCATGGAAGGCGAGAAGCGCTCCAAGTGCCTGCTCGTCGACGAGATCCTCGGCAAGGAGGAGGTCGTCATCAAGAACCTCGGCGAGAGCCTCAAGCGCATCAAGGGCGTCTCCGGCGGCGCCATCCTCGGCGACGGCAACGTGGGCCTGATCCTCGATCCCGAGGGCCTCTTCGAGATGGCCGAGGCGAATTGACGTTTACGGGCCCCCGGCCCGGGTGAACCAGTTTCCGATATCAAAGCCGATTACGGGAGAAACCTATGGACGTGAACAAGAATCTCAAGATCCTCATCGTCGACGACTTCGCCACCATGCGGAAGGTCATTCGGAACCTGCTCAAACAGGGCGGCTTCGAGAATGTCGCCGAGGCCGAGGACGGCGCGGCGGCCTTCAAGCTTCTGAAGTCCCAGCCGGTCGATTTCGTCATCTCCGACTGGAACATGCCCAACATGAGCGGGCTCGAGCTCCTGAAGGCCGTCCGGGCCGATGAGGAGCTGAAGGAGACTGCCGTTCCTCATGGTCACGGCGGAAGCCCTGAAGGACAACGTCGTGGCGGCCGTGAAGGCGGGCGTGAGCAATTACATCGTGAAACCCTTCACCGCCGAAGTGCTCAACGAAAAGATCGAGAAGATCGTCAAAAACCTGGCGGCATAAGACGGACGAGGATCAATTATGGACGTTCGATTCATCAACCCGTTCCTGAACGGGACCGTTCACGTCTTGAAAACGATGGCCTTCGTGGAGCCGAAGGCCGGCAAACCCTTTCTCAAGAAGGACTCGATCGCCCGGGGCGACATCTCGGGGATCATCGGCCTGACCGGCTCGGCCCGGGGATCGCTCGCGCTGAGCTTCAGTGAAGGCAGCATCCTGAAAATCGTCTCCAACATGCTGGGAGAGGATATCAAGAGCCTCAACGGCGACATCAAGGACGCCGTGGGCGAGATCACCAACATGGTCTCCGGCGCGGCCCGCAAGGAGCTCGAGACCCTGGGCTTCAACATCACGGCGGCCATCCCCACCGTGGTGGCCGGCAAGGATCACTCCATCAGCCACGTGCTCGGGGGCCCCAGCATCATCATCCCCTTCGAGACGGCCAACGGGCCCTTCGTCGTCGATATCTGCATCGGAAATCTCAACGGGGGGCAGTGAGGGAAGTGGAGGAAGAAGTGACTGAGTGACGGAGTGACGAGTGAAGAAGTGAAGAAGATCGGACCTGAAAACAGTAGAGGGCTTGCCCGGTGGCAAGCCCTCTTTGTTTCTTTCCGTTACCCTAATCCCTGAACCCTTCTCTACCTACCCTACCCTACACCCTGGTCCCCTATCTTATGATCTGGTACTTCCGCACGACTTCCCGGAAGGCGGTGAGCTGCTGTTCGTTCATCTCGAAGGTGTAGCGGTTGCCGCCCTTGAAGGTCACCGTGATCGAATTGGATTTCGCCAGCCGGGTGATCTTGTCGTCTTCGGCAATCTCGTTGTCGGACCACTCGGTCACTCCGTCGGAATCGACCATGGACTGCTTCTGCGGGTAGATCGTGTCGATGGTCAGCTTCGTGCCGTTCTGGCCCTGCAGGGTGACGGACTCGTAGGAAAGGTACTCGGGGGCCTGGTACCTTGTTTTCACCTTGTAGAACTTCTTGCCCGTGTATCGCTGAATGAAGTAGAGCTCCACAAAGAACTTCCGGTCCTCACCGATCGGCTGGGTGAGCGTCCGGGTGGAGCGGTAGACCTTCCAGGACTTGATGGGGTCATCCTCGATGAGGATATTGCGGCTGATTTCCCTCTGTGACTCCAGTTCCCCTTCCAGGTCCTGCCGCAGGCTCTCTCGAAGCGTGAGGAGCTTGTCCGCCAGATCCTTCGTCAGGAAGGTCGCCTTCATCTCCCGGTCGATCAGGTCGATCCTCCCCCGCAGGTCCCGTGTCCCTTCCACGGACTGGATGATTTTCTGGTAGTGGTTCAGGGCGAGGTTCCGGATCTCGGCGATCTTCTCGTTGGCTCCGGCGGCGTGGGGGCTCGTCGGGTAGCGGTCGACGAGGGTCTGGAACTTCTCCAGGGCCTCGCCGTACTTTTTCTCCGTATAGAGCTGCATGCCCGACTGATAATAGAAATCGGACAATTCCCTGAACTGTTTCAGCTCCTGGGCGAGGGCCTCATTCTGCTGCCGGGAGAGCAGAATCTCCTGGTTGAGCTTCGAGTTTTCGAGCTGCAGGTCCTCAAACTTCTGGTACGACACGCATCCGGATAGAAAAAGGGCGCAAACAAGCAAAGGAATGATAACGATACGGTACATAGGTACTCCCTGAAACCATCAGCGACCATCCACAAAAAATGATGAATAATGCAACCAATGCCATGATTAAAACATAATATCGCCATTGCCGGAGAATATCAACGGATTTTAAGCGTAACGACAGGATTTCCTGTTGAAGGCGAGGGGCGCAGGTCTTTTTGCAGTCTTGATGACGGGATTGGAGTCTTCGGCAGCTCCGGATCGGGCGATCCGGCACGGCGTCCTTGACGGCAATGTGCCCGATCTGGTAAGACTGACCGGGGTGTCTGATTCCCCTCATTTCTCCCGGGATAAGGCGATGCCTTTGAACCATCTCGAATCAGCAACACGAGGGGCTGCAGCGGACTGGTCCTGAAGGGTCCGGGCCCATGCAGCCCTTTTTCTATTGCCTGTAACCGCGCAAATCATCATATCCCCAACGGCTAGCCCACTTTCTGACGCGGGAGTTTCATGGACTGGCACCAGAAAGAGCTCAAGGCGGTCCTCGCCGAATTGGACGTCCCCATCGACGGCCTTCGATCGGAAGAAGCCGGCAAGCGACTCGCGAAATACGGCCG
>CAWEPT010000006.1:0-10067 GCA_963810965.1 uncultured delta proteobacterium
GCCGCCGAGAGCCACGTGGACCGATCCATCAAGCGGCCCGCCGAGTTCATCTTCACGAACATCGTGGGCACCTTCAACCTTCTCGAGGCGGCGCGCAACCACGCAGAGGGCTTCAGCCTCTTTCACCACGTGAGCACCGACGAGGTCTACGGCAGCCTCGGGAAAGAAGGCCTCTTCACCGAGACGATGCCCTACAAGCCCAACAGCCCCTACAGCGCCTCCAAGGCATCCTCGGACCACCTGGTGAGGGCCTATTTCAAGACCTACGGGCTGCCCGTGACGATCTCCAACTGCTCCAACAACTACGGCCCCTGGCAGTTCCCGGAGAAGCTCGTCCCGCTGATCACCCTCAATGCCCTGGAGGGCAAGCCCCTTCCCGTCTACGGCGACGGGAAGAACGTCCGCGACTGGCTCTACGTGGAGGACCACTGCGAGGCCATCTGGACGATCATGAACAAGGGGCGGCGCGGCGAGACCTACAACGTCGGCGGCAACTCCGAGGAGGAGAACATCGCCGTCGTCCACGCCATCTGCGACATCCTCGACGAGATCCGCCCCAGGGCGGGCAGGCGGCCCCCGGAGGGAGCTCATCACCTTCGTCAAGGACCGGCCGGGGCACGACTGGCGCTACGCCATCGACTCCAGCAAGCTCCAGAGCGAGCTCAAGTGGGCTCCCCGCGAATCCTTCCGCACAGGTTTGCGCAAGACGATCGTCTGGTACCTGGAGAACAGCGACTGGATTGCGCGCGTGCGCAGCGGCGAGTACCTGAGATGGATCGACGAGCACTACGGGAAGGCAGGCAAATAAACCTCTTTTCTTTTTGCATCCTTCCCGTTGAATTGTCCGGGGAATTGTTGTAATAGTATCGCTTGCGAGCACACCCGCATCGTTTTTTCCAGTCGGCCAGAAGGGGGAGATACTTTGGGGAAGATCCGGATTGCAATCGCTGGGATCGGAAACTGCGCCTCTTCCCTGATCCAGGGGATCGAGTACTACCGGAAGAAATCACCGAAAGACCGGATCGGCCTGATGCACTGGGATCTCGGCGGCTACCGGCCCTCCGACATCGAGGTGGTCTGCGCCTTTGACATCGACCGCCGCAAGGTCGGAAAAGACGTCTCCGAGGCCATCTTCCAGCCCCCCAACTGCACCACCGTCTTTCAGCCCGGGGTCCCGAAAACAGGGGCCAGGGTGACGATGGGGAAGATGCTCGACAGTGTGGCCCCCCACATGAGCCAGTACGACCCCCGGTTTGCCTTCGTGCCGGCAAAGCAGAAGGAAGCCACGAAGAAGGACGTGGTAAACGCCCTGAAGGATTCGGGGGCGGAGATCCTGCTCAACTACCTGCCGGCAGGCTCCGAGGAGGCGACGCGGTTTTACGCGGGCTGCGCCCTCGAGGCCGGCGTTGCCTTCATCAACAACATCCCCGTCTTCATCGCCAGCGACCCCGAGTGGGCAAAGCGCTTCGAAAAGAAGGGCCTTCCCATCATCGGCGACGACGTCAAGAGCCAGCTCGGGGCCACCATCATCCACCGGGTGCTCACACACCTCTTCAACCTGCGGGGGGTGAAGCTCGAGAGGACCTACCAGCTCAACACGGGGGGCAACACGGACTTCCTCAACATGCTGGACCGCAGCCGCCTGAAATCGAAGCGCATCTCCAAGACGGAGGCCGTGCAGTCCCAGACGGGCAAGCGGCTCGCCCCGGAAAACATCCACATCGGCCCCAGCGACTGGGTGGCCTGGCAGAAGGACAACAAGGTCTGTTTCCTCAGGATGGAGGGAAGCATCTTCGGGGATGTGCCCATGCACCTGGAGATGAGGCTCTCCGTCGAGGATTCGCCCAACTCGGGCGGGGTCGTCATCGACGCCATCCGCTGCTGCAAGATCGCCCTCGACAACGGGATCGGCGGCATCCTCTACGGCCCCTCGGCCTATTTCATGAAGCACCCGCCCCGGCAGTTCACCGACGAGGAGGCCTGCGAGATGACGGAGGCCTTCATCAAGGGCAAATAGCCCTTGGGTCTGTTCCGTCTAATCCGGTCCGAATCGGTTATCGGGATCCTCGGGTATCGTGGCTTTGGTATCGGACTGTCGGCTATATGACTGTCGACTTCTGTACCCTATCCCTGTCCCTACACCCTGTACCCTCGTCCCTTCACGAGTCTTGCGTCCATCGGGTCCGTTCCCTTCAGCACCTCCTCCATCGCCCCGTGAATCCTGCCGTTTGTCGCCAGGATGTGGGGCGAGTACAGATCGAAGGGGCCGCCGAAGAGATCCGTCACCACCCCGCCCGCCTCGGTGACCATGAGGCATCCTGCCGCCGTGTCCCAGGGGTGCAGTTTCAGTTCCCAGAAACCGTCGAAACGCCCCGCCGCCACGTAGGCCAGATCCAGGGCGGCCGCCCCTGCCCTGCGAATGGCCTGCGCCCGGACGGCCATGGCGGCGAAGTAGTTCATGTTGTTGTCGGGGTTCACCCGGATGTCGTAGGGAAAGCCCGTGGAGAGGAGACCCCTCGTGAGTTCGGCGGTAGCCGAGACGGCAAGACGCTTCCCGTTCAGAAAGGCCCCCTTGCCCTTCTCGACGACGAAAAGCTCTTCCATCATGGGATTGCAGATCGCCCCGACGATCACCTCCCCATCGCGCTGCAGGGCGATGGAGACGCAGAACACGGGATACTGGTGGGCATAGTTCGTCGTCCCGTCCAGGGGGTCGATGATCCAGGTGAGCGCCTTTTTCTCCGCCGATCCCCTCGTTTCTTCGGCCAGGATCCCGTGGCCCGGGAAGGCTTTTTCGATGCGGGCAATCAACAGCGCCTCGCAACCCCGGTCGGCCTCCGTGACGAGGTCGATCTCCCCCTTGTAGGTAATGTCGTGCGTCTCGTGAAATTTCCCCTTCAGGAACTTCCCTGCCTCGAGGGCAATCTCCACGGCAAAATCCCTGTACGATCCCATGGCCACCATCCGGATGTTGTTAAAAGCGGCTTACCTTATCTCATCGGGCCTCTCCTGTGAAGAGAAAAACCTCCCCCGGAGGCCGGGACATTTTCTGTTGCGCACCTCGCAAATTGGTGATACTCCTAGCCAAAACTCGAGGAACCGGGAGGCATACAGGCAAAACCGTGGACAAAACGGAGCTGCAGAGAGACGAGTTTTTCCAGGAGCTGAAACGCATTCGGGAATCGAAAGGCCTCCGGCTGGAAGACATCGCCCAACGGTACAAGATCCGGCCGTCTTTCCTGGAATCCATCGAGAGCGGAAGCTTTGAGGATCTGCCGGAGCCCGTCTACACGAAGACCTTCATCAAGACCTATGCGGGGCTTCTGGGGGTGGACACCGGCCCGATCCTGGCGCGATACGCAAAATATATTGAGAAGACCATGCCCGCCCCCCCGCCCGAGGCGCCGAAGGAGCAGGTCCGAGAGGCGCGCACGGAAAATGCCATTTTCGACAGGCTGGGAAGCATGGGGGGCAGGCTCGGCTGGGCTGTCCTGACCCTGGCCGTGGTCGTGATCCTGGGCATCTACGTCTTCCAGGACAGCGGGGAGAGGCCCGTCCCGGCAAAATCGGCGGCCCGTGAGGCCGTGAAGCCGGCGGAAAAACCGCCGGAGACTCCCCCCGCCGAAGCGCCGCAGGCCCCGGCGGTTCAACAGCCGGACGCAGCCTCGCAGCAGCAGGCCGCAGTTCAGACGGCGGTGCCGCAAGCGGCCCCGACACAAACGGCCGCCCCGGAGCAAAAGAAGCCGGAGGCCCCGCCCCCCGCGGAGAAGAAGGAGCCGCCACCGCCGGCACCGTCTGCCGCGGGAGCCCTCAGCCTGACGATCGAGGCCACCGAAGCGGCCTGGGTCCAGGTGAAGGCCGACAAGACGCCGGCCGTGCAAAAACTCATGCAGGCGGGGGAAAAGCTGACGACCGAGGCGAAGGACAGGATCACCGTCGATCTCGGAAATGCGGGCGGTGTCCAGATCACCTTCCAGGGACAATCCCTGGGGAGCCCCGGGAAGCGCGGCGAAGTGATACACCTGGTCTACCCGGAGGGAAAGCGCACGGAGAAGAAGAAACCCGAAGAGTTGAAACCGGCCATGGAACCGGTCACGAAACCGGCCACGGAATAAAATCATCGTGAAGCCCCCGGCATCAAGCGCGGGGGAGCATCGGATGCAAGGAGACAGGAACCATGTTTGGATTGGGAATGCCAGAGCTGATCGTCATCCTCGTCATCATCCTCATCGTCTTCGGGGCGGGGAAACTCCCCGAAATCGGGGGCGCCATCGGCAAGGGGATCCGGAATTTCAAGAAGTCCTCCAAGGAAGGCGAGGAAGAAGCCGAGGCGAAGAAGCTCGAAGACAAGAAATAGCCCCGATCCCGTCGGGCAGAGGATGGGCAGAGAGCCCTGCGGTCTGCAGGTTCCCGAACGCCCGCATCCCTGAAAGCGCAAAAAAGAAAGCCCGGTCACAAAACCGGGCTTTCCTGTCTTTAGCCTGTGGCCTGTAGCCTTCTTTTAGAACGGCACATCCTCGTCGGGGGGCTGCTCGCCTCCGCCATAGGGGGGCGCCCCGCTGCCGGCACCGGTCTCTTCCCGGCCGCCGCCTTTGGACTCGAGCATCTGCATGTTGGACGCGACGATCTCCGTCGTGAATCGTTTCTGCCCATCCTTGTCTTCCCAGGATCTCGTCTGCATCTTCCCCTCGATGTAGACGAGCCTTCCCTTGGACAGATAATTCCCGCAGATCTCGGCCAGTTTTCGAAAAGCGACGACCCGGTGCCACTCCGTGCGCTGAACCTTCTCCCCGTTCTTGTCCTTCCACTGCTCGTCCGTGGCGAGCCGGAAGTTCGTTACCATGGTCCCGTCCTGCATGTAGCGCACTTCGGGATCCGCCCCGAGCCTGCCGACCAGAATCACCTTATTAATCATCAGTTCCCCCCCTTGCTGTCGCTTTCTGAATGAGCCCGCCCGAACGAAAAGACAAACGGCGGTGCATCCGCTTGCACATGAAATTCTGATCAGAAGGGCCGTGAAACGGTCCGATGATTTCTGATCGTCGTGCGAGGGCCATCATATATAAGACCGTCCCTCTTCGCAACGAAATTATATGAAGCGGCCGAGAGGCCCGAAAGGGCAGTGTTTGCGCGGAAAGCGGCCAGATTCCCTGTTGACTTCAACAGGCAGATCAAGTAGAAATATCGGGTTAAATTTTAATAATCATTGCCTTTTTCAGGACCCTTATGTTCCGTTCGGCCATTTTGGTCATCCTGGGGACATCGATTACCGCCTTCGTCTCGTTCTTTGTCGTTGTCTCCTACGGCCTCTTTCCCCGCGGGGAGTACACGACCCATCGGGTCTCCGTCCTCTGGGCCAGGATGCTTCTCTGGATCACGAGTGTCAAGGTGGAGGTCATCGGGCAGCAGAACGTGCTCAGGGGCAGGCCGCAGGTCTTCATGGCCAATCACCAGAGCGGGTTCGATATCCTGATCGTCCTGGCATACCTGGACACCTATTTTGCCTGGATCGCCAAGAAGGAGCTGTTCAACATCCCCGTCTTCGGCCACGCCCTGGCAAAGACGGGCTCCATCGCCATCGACCGGAAGAATTTCGTGAGGGCCATGCGGAGCATCCACGATGCGGCCCGCAGAATCCGGGAAGGCAAATCGGTCATGACCTTCCCCGAGGGGACGAGAAGCATGGACGGGCAGATCCACCCCTTCAAGAAAGGCGTCTTCCACCTGGCCCTGCAGGCGGGGGTCCCCATCGTGCCGGTCACGATCATCGGAAGCGGGGAGATCATGCCCACGAAGTCTCTCCGGGTCCATCCCGGAAAGGTCATCCTGGTCATCGACAAGCCCATCGACGTGACCGGATACACCGAGGAGACCGTCGATGAGCTGCTCAACCGGGTCTACGACGTCGTCGCCTCGCACTACTATCTCCGGAGGCCTGAGATGGCCCTGAAACAGGGGCGGGCCGCCTAAGAAAGCCCCTTACCCTGATCTCCTCTCCCTCGAGGGGAGAGGGCCGGGGTGAGGGTGAATAATCCGTGCCCGGTACAGGCTGAATGAAACGGACATGACGCAAAGAAAAAACATGGCTGATCGCAAACCACTGCAGGGGCGGGCGCGGGAAATCGCGGGGGTGATCCTCTTCGCCCTGGCGGTCTTTCTGTTCCTGGCCGTGATCTCCTATACCCCGACGGACCCGTCGCTCTCCAACTACGAGACCTCGACGTCGAAGATCTCCAACATCGGCGGCATCTTCGGGTCCTACCTGGCCGACATCCTGATCCGGTTCCTGGGGCTTAGCGCCTACTGGCTGCCGCTGTTTCTGCTCATCACCTCCGTGAAGCTCTTCCTCGATGCGGGCTTCCTCTTCCGGCCGGGCTGGATCGGCGGGTTCATCGGCCTCGTCGTAACGACCTCGGGGCTCTTTGCCCATGCCTACAAGCTCATTCCGCTCATTGATTCACCCTTCGCGGCAGGCGGGTTCGCCGGCACGCTGCTCTCCGAATACCTCAACGCCCTGTTCAACCCGGGCGGGACCTTTATCTTCCTGTTCGTGGGCCTCATCGTCTCGCTCATCGTCACGGTGGACCTCTCCGTCGTCACGGCGCTGCGCAAAGCTGCCGCCGTAGCCCGGAGCACCGGCCGCGGGATCCGCTCCTACACGGAGCTGGGCCGCGAGAAAATGACGGACTACCTGAAGGAAGAGGAGATCGAGGAGCGGGAGGAACCCAAAAAGGCCGAGAAGCGTCCGCCCCCCGTGATCCGCGAGGAGAAGGCCCCGGCACCGGAGAGAACGAGAAAGAAGAAGGTCGAGCAGACCCTCTTCGAGTTCGCCGAGCCGAAGGGGGATTACATGCTTCCGCCGCTCACCCTGCTCGACGACGTGGCCCGCCGGGACACGAAGCAGCGGCGCGAGAACCTGATCGCCAATGCCCGGCTCCTGGAAAAGAAGCTCGCCGACTTCGGCGTCGAGGGCAAGGTCACGGAGGTCAAGCCGGGGCCCGTCATCACCATGTACGAGCTCGAGCCCGCGCCGGGCGTGAAGATCAACAAGATCTCCAATCTCTCCGACGATCTGGCCCTCGCCCTCAAGGCCCCGAGCGTTCGCATCGTCGCGCCCATCCCCGGCAAGGCCGCCATCGGGATCGAGATCCCCAACCCCGAGCGCGACGCCGTACACCTCCGGGACGCCATCGACAACGAGGCCTTCGCCCAGGCCAAGCACCGGCTCCCCATCGCGCTGGGCGAGGACATCACGGGGATGCCCGTGATCGCCGATCTCGTCCGGATGCCCCACCTGCTCATCGCGGGGACGACGGGCTCGGGGAAAAGCGTCTTCCTCAACGCGCTCATCTGCAGCCTGCTCTTCAAGGCGCCCCCCGACGAGGTGAAGTTCCTCATGATCGACCCCAAGCGCCTGGAGCTTGCGGCCTACGAGGGGCTCCCGCACCTGATGCACCCCGTCGTGGTGGACGCCAAGGAGGCCGCCCAGGTGCTGCGCTGGGCCGTCGAGGAGATGGAGAGCCGCTACCGCATCATCGGCGAGACGGGCGAGAAGAGCATCGACAAGTTCAACCGCTTCGTGGAGAAAAAGCAGCAGGGCCGCGAGCGGATCATCGAGGAGGGGCAGGCGCAGCTGCCCATGGCCGATGCGGCCGCTCCCGAGCCCAAACCGCTGCCGGCGAAGCTCCCCTACATCGTCATCGTCATCGACGAGCTGGCCGATCTGCTGATGGTGGCCCAGCGCAACGTCGAGGAGTCGCTCACGCGGCTTGCCCAGATGGCCCGGGCCTCGGGGATCCACCTCATCCTGGCGACCCAGCGGCCCTCCGTGGACGTCATCACGGGCATCATCAAGGCGAACTTCCCCACGCGCATCTCCTTCCAGGTCTCGTCGAAGGTGGACTCGCGGACGATCCTGGATCAGCTGGGCGCCGAGCAGCTCCTGGGCCAGGGCGACATGCTCTTCATGCCCCCGGGCACCTCGAAGCTCCAGCGCATTCACGGCGCCTTCGTGTCCGACCGGGAGATCTCGCGCATCGTGAGCTTCATCCGCAAGCAGGAAACGCCCGTCTACGACGAGTCGATCCAGAAATTCAAGGCGGAGTCCACGGAGGGTGAAAAGACCGACGGCGATTTCGACGAGAAGTACGACGAGGCCGTGGAACTGGTCACCGAGCTGGGGCAGGCCTCGGTTTCGCTCGTGCAGCGCTACCTCAAGGTGGGCTACAACCGCGCCGCCCGGATGATCGAGCGGATGGAAAAAGAGGGGGTCGTGGGCCCCTCCGACGGCGTGAAACCGAGAAAGGTCCTGGCCAGAAAGCTGCCGCGGTAAGTTGAGCGAAAAAAGCGTCTACATCTTGAGCCTCGGCTGCCCGAAGAATCTCGTCGACAGCGAGGTCCTCTCCGCCCTGCTGTCGCGCTCAGGCCTGCGCATCACCGACCGGCCCGACCGGGCCGAAACCATCGTCGTCAACACCTGCGCCTTCATCCTCCCCGCCCGGGAGGAATCCATCGAGGAGATCCTCCGGATGGCGGCCTGGAAGAAAAAGGGACGCTGCCGGAAGCTCGTCGTCACGGGCTGCCTCCCCCAGCGCTACGGCGCCGAGCTTGCCCGCGAGATGCCGGAGGTGGACCTCTTCCTCGGCACAGGCGATTTCCCCTCCATCCTCACGCACCTCGAGCGCCTCGGCGAAGGCAAGAAAAAAGGCCCCGTCATGGGGGTCGGCAAGCCCCTCTTTCTCATGGACGCCGCGACCCCGCGGACGGTCTCCACGCCGTTCTACAGCTACCTGAAGATCGCCGAGGGGTGCTCGAACTGCTGCGCCTACTGCGTCATCCCCTCGATCCGGGGGCCCTTCCGGAGCCGGCCCATGGGCGACATCGTCGCCGAGGCCGAACGGCTTGCCGCCGAGGGGACGCGGGAGCTCATCCTCATCGCCCAGGACACGACGGGCTGGGGCCGTGATCTCAAGGGGCGCCCCACGCTCAACGGTCTTGTCAAGCGGCTCTGCGCCATCGAGGGGCCTCGCTGGATCCGCCTCCTCTATGCATACCCGAAGAACATCACCGCCGAGCTTCTCTCCACGATGGCCGCGGAGGAAAAGATCTGCCGGTACCTCGATATTCCGGTGCAGCACATCGACGACAGGATTTTGCGCTCCATGAACCGCAAGGGCACCTCCGCCTTCATCCGGAAGAAGATCGCCGAGATCCGTGAGGCCGTTCCGGGTGTCGCGCTCCGGACGTCGCTCATTGTGGGGTTTCCCGGGGAGACGGAGGAGCAGTTCGAAGGGCTCCTGCGCTTTGTCGAGGAGACCCGTTTCGAGAGCCTGGGGGTCTTTACGTATTCACCGGAAGAGGGGACGGAGGCGGCGGGGATGCCCGGGCAGGTGCCGGAAGAGGAAAAGGCGCGGCGCCAGGGCCTGATCATGGAGGCCCAGGCGGCCATCTCGGACGAGATCAATCTTGCGCGCGCAGGCGCGGAGGAGGAGGTGCTCATCGAGGGAAAGACGGACAGGCCCGATTTCCCTTTTTACGGCCGGACACGCTTCCAGGCCCCGGAGATCGACGGGATCACCTACGTGCGCGCCGGGAAAGCTCACTGCAGGCGACATCGTCCGCTGCAAAATTACCGCAGCGGAGATTTACGACCTGTGCGCGGAAAAAGCGGGCGACTGAAGATCGATGCCCGCTTCCGTGAAACGGCACTATCCATAAAGGGTCATTACGAGCCGAGCCTTGGCGAGGCGTGGTAATCTACGTTTCAGAATGCAAGACGAAGATCGCCGCGCTAGCGCTCGCGATGACTCATTTTTTACTTCGCTTCAGGCCAGACCGAGCTGCTTCCTTCTCTTCTTTTCGTCACCCTCCATGCAGCAGCGCTTGTATTTCTTGCCGCTCCCGCAATGACATTGCTCGTTGCGTCCGATTTCCTCTTTTTTCGCGGTATTCACCCCCGCGCTGAACAGTTTTTCCAGAAATTTCATCGTTGCCTTCCCTCGTTGCGGTGACGGATCGTGTCGCCCGCCGCCGTTTATTGAAATTCCCCGCACCCGGGTGCGAGGAAT
>CAWEPT010000007.1:0-82574 GCA_963810965.1 uncultured delta proteobacterium
GCTCACGGCGAAGACCGTCGAGGTCTCTCCCCTCGAGATCCGGGAGGCCCTGTGCAGTGTCTCGAAACAGGAGACGGCTGTTCTGTCCCTTGCGGCCAGGCGCATAGACCGATACCACAAGCGTCAGCGCCTTGCCTCCTGGTCCTACCGGGAAGTGGGCGTCGAACTGGGACAGAAGATCGTTCCCCTTACCCGCGTGGGCATCTATGCCCCGGGGGGGCTTGCCTCCTATCCCTCGACGGTGCTCATGGCAGCCATCCCCGCGAGAATCGCCGGGGTCCGGGAGGTCATCATGACAAGCCCCGTCGGCAGGGCAGGGCTCAACCCCGTCCTCGTCGCTGCGGCGCAGATCGCCGGCGTCGACCGGATCTTCAAGGTCGGCGGCGCCCAGGCCGTGGCGGCCATGGCCTATGGGACGGAGACGATCCCTGCCGTCGACAAGATCGTGGGGCCGGGCAACGCCTGGGTCGCCACAGCCAAGAAGCTCGTCTTCGGGCGCACGGGGATCGACATGATCGCCGGCCCCAGCGAAATTCTCATCATCGCCGATGAATCGGCAGACGCCGCCGTAGCTGCGGCAGACCTGCTCTCGCAGGCCGAGCATGACGAGCTGGCAAGCTCCATTCTGCTGACTCCCGATGAGGATCTCGCGAAACAGGTGTCGGCCGAGGTGACCGCGCAGCTCAAGAAACTCTCACGGGAATCCATCGCCGTGAAGGCGATCAGGGATTACGGCCTCGTCGTCGTCACGCAGGATCTGGCGGAGGCCGTCGATGTGGCCAACCGCTTCGCCCCCGAGCACCTGGAGCTTCTCGTGAAGGACCCGAAGAAGCACCTCGCCGGCATCCGCAACGCCGGCGCCGTCTTTCTCGGGCACTACACCCCCGAGGCCCTGGGCGATTACCTGGCGGGCCCCAATCACATCCTCCCCACGGGGGGCACGGCGCGGTTCTCCTCGCCGCTGGGGGTCTACGATTTCGTCAAACGCATCAGCGTGCTTTCCTTCGACGCAAAAGCGCTCGCGAGATACGGGAAGCCGGCGGCAGAGTTTGCCGCGCTCGAAGGGCTCGACGCCCACGGGAAGTCCATCCTGGCGAGGCTAAAGGCAAAAAAATCTTGACAATTCAGCCAATCCGGCTAAGTTATTGCTCTATTTCAAAACAGATCAGTCCACCAAAAGAGCGGGCGTAATTCAGAGGCAGAATGTCAGCTTCCCAAGCTGAACGTCGTGGGTTCGATTCCCATCGCCCGCTCCATTTTTTATCCAGCTCAATAGCTTTCACAGACAGGGACCCCGCAGCTTGCAGGGTCCTTTTTTTGTTGCCGCAGCGTGGGTACGCACGGCATCGCCCGCCGCCTGATAAAAATAGATTCTAGAGTGTCCCGAATGCGAAGGACGCAGCCGCAAAGATTCCATGCAATCATGCATTTCAAATGCATAATTGCATGGAAGTGGGCCGGACATGTCCGCACCATACACATCCCATGGTCACTGGAGACGATCTTGAAAAAAAGCCGGCAGCGACCTCGACAAATGGCTTCTATTGGCAAGCCAATATGCGGATCGATCGTATAGACTCATGAAAAAGATGACAGCCTTAAGTACATGGCTCATCAGGCTGACTGAAGATGTCGGCACTTGGTTTTCTATCCGCGCACCTAACCCGGTTCCAGTTTCTTGATCGGAATCGCGTTCGGGTTTCGTCAGGTCAATCCCTTCATGACGCCGCACATTGAGGGCCTTCCATTCGAGCAGTGGATGTTCCTGTATGCGCCGTTGAAGAGATGAGTCGGCGGTCAGAATGGTCGAGTCGATCACCCCTCGGTCCAAGAGCATGATCCAGGAATGCCCGTTCGGATTCCGTGAAGGGCAGCACCGCGGATAGACCTTCCCGGCACTCTCTTACAAGGCGCGCCCCGTATTCCGCAGATTTCGCATGGACCTCCGCTGCGTTGACGCGCAACGTGGGGATCAATTGCCTGGTCAGCTCCGAGGCGTCGATATCAACATCTTCGGCAGAGACTGTTCTCCAATCCTTCCTGTTCATGGCGCCGTAGACGACAAAACCGATGCGAAGCAAATGAGGATCGAGGTTGTCCATCCGGAGGATCCGATGACTGTCGAATACGTCCCTTGCCTGTCGGCGAGCCAGTAGAGCAGCAAGTTTTCCGGCTGCCAGTTCATGGCGATCCAGCACCGGCACATCCCCGTGGCCCGCCATGTCCCGACGGGATGAGAATCGCAAATCGTGACCGGCCACAACGGGTACGCGGAACATGAAGTTGAGGTCCACTTCGAGGTTGCCGGTCCGGCCGGGTGCGCTTTCATATCGCAGCGACCATTTGCCTCCGGCGTGTTCCTCGGGCATCCGCCTGACCGTTGAAGTTCTCCCGCGAAAAGACCGCCTGAACGGCCTGCTCGACCTTGGGACGCTCGGTGAGCATGGTTTCGCGATCCGTCGGCTCCCACGTAGTTCAGATCGATATCAACGGAGAGCCGTGGGACATCGAAGACGAAACAGGTTCAAAGCCGTCCCGCCCTTGAGGACAATCTTCCCCTTGAGAAAGGGGTGGCTTTGAATGGCATCGAGCAATCCGAAGCAAGTGGGCGACCTTTTCGAGCACGTCCGGTCTGAATCCGGTCGCCTCCGCTTCGGCGGTCAGCTTTTCAATGGAGATTTTCATAGCACCTCCCCCCATGTCCGTTCGAGCACTTCCATGGGAACCACCAGGTTCCATTCCGACACGAGGCGGCCGGATATTCGCTTGGCGCGGTCCAGATAATGAGGTTGCCGCGGTCGCAGATCGCGGAGCGCCTTGAGATGACGGTCCTCCACCATCAAGGGTTCACGGTGCTGTTCGAGAAAGAATCCCACCTTCGCCGCGGTGGTCGAATTTTCAAGCAGGAGCGCATACTCCACGACCTTGTCGAGATCGAAGAATTCGACGGATTCCAGCGACCGCCAGATTTCCTCCCAGCTTCCCGAAAGATCCGGGCGATCCAGGACATCCACCAGGGTCCGCTCCAGACTGGTGACCCGCAGCTCCATGCCGGCTCGCTCGGCGGTCGAAACACCGAAGCTCTCCTTTCCCGCGCGGTGAAGAGCCTGTGGAAACTTCGCTCCCCGGAAAACATGAGTGCGGAACATCAGAGGTCCCAGCGGGCGGGAAGCCGAGTAGATGAAGCGTTCCTGGACCGAATAAGCCCGCCCGTGAAACTCGAGCGCCGTATGGTGCGACAAGACCGCATCCGCGGTCAGTTTCGCGGCTATGAGGAAAGGGTCGACCGGATAGGAATCGGGATCGGCTCCTGGCGGTATGACGGCATACAATCCGCGCCGCACCCGAACGACCCGTCCGGTCTTCTGGTAGTAGGCCAAGAGCGCCTCCTGCGCCCTTCTGCCGACTTTGCCAAGGGACGACAGATGCGTGGCCAACTCCTTTCCGGTGAAAACAGGGTGTTTGCGGAAGAATTCATCATGCTTCATCGACGGCATCCTTGACATTATTACTCATTACACATAATAATGTTATGTATATTATGATTCTATGTCAAGTATTATGCTTGCTTGACGAAATAACACATAACCCATTTATATTTATGTGTTTGACGAATGTGTGTCAAGTGCCGAACAACCTACCCCAGGCGGAATCCCAATAGAATCTACGCTTAGCCTCATCGTCGATCTCCAGTTCACGGCGAACATACCGTTTCAGATTTTCCTGCGGACGGATGCGCGTGGCAGGATACGTTAACGACTGTGCACGGAAGTCGTCGGATATGGGTGGATGCCCTCGTAGTGACGACATGCGTGAAGCCCATGTCTTCGGCGGTGGCTGCATCCGCGTCCGTAGATGAACGTCCGGGAGAATCCGGCCGGATACCGGCGTCTTTCTCGGCAATTGTCCCGTTGACACGCGCAGATGCGCATCCTATACTCCGATCGTCGAAAAGCAGATCCGAGAGCACGAAGATGACAACGACCGGACTGGAAGGGTTTGACTGGAGCAGGGGCCGATGGGCGAACGCAGCGGTTCCCCGGGCCCAGGCCGAAATCGTCATCGCCTCCGACTGGGCGCCCATCCGGGCCTTCGACGAGATCGTTGCGCGTTCTCCCGAGGCGGTCTACGGCGACGTGTTGCCGATCCTGCGCCAGGGCGATCTGCGCATCGTCAATCTGGAATGCGCGCTGTCGGCAGACGCATCCCCGGTATGGAAGAGCGGTTCGGTCTTCAAGGGCCGTCCCGAGCACATCAACGGGTTGACGGCGGTCCCTTTCGAGGTCGTCACGCTGGGGAACAATCACGTCTTCGATTACGGACCGGAGGCCTTCAGCCAGACCCTGAAGCTTCTGGGCGATCACGGCATCCGCTCCGTCGGGGCGGGCATGTCCGTCGAAGAGGCCCGCCGGCCCCTGATCATCGATCTCAACGGGGTCCGCATCGGGATCGTCAATTTCAGCGAAGGCGAGGATCTGACTTCCGCCGTCTCCGGGCCCGGGGTATTCGGATGGGAAGTCGACGCGGTCGTGGAGAGCGTCCGTGCGATCAGGCCGGAGGTTGACATCATCCTTGTGATCTGTCACGGCGGGGTCGAGTACATCCCCTTCCCGCCGCCTTACCTTGCGGACGCCTTCCGGCGCATCGCCGAGGCCGGGGCCGATCTCGATCATCGGCCACCACGCCCACGTCCCGCAGGGCGTCCAGATCTGCAACGGCGTGCCGATCTGCTACAGCCTGGGAAACTTCGTCTTTTACCAGGAGACCGATCTCTACTACCGCAAGCTGGGGTACCTGGTGAAGGCCGGGGTCTCGCGGGCGGGCCTTGCGCATATTCACCTCATCCCTTATGAAATCGGCTCCGAATGTCTCCGTCTGCTGCAAGGGCGACGAATCGGCGCTGTTCTTCGAGTCCCTGAAGAAGGTCTCCCTGCCGCTGGCGGGTCAGGAGGGCATCACGGAGGCCTGGCACGGGTTTCTGCGTTATTACGGGCTCAAGGGTTTTCGCGACGAGATCGCGATGATCCTGGCGAAGATGGACCAGGAGCCGGCCAAGGGCGCCGCCATGCTGCGCAATCGCATCACGACCATGCAGCACCGGGAGCACTGGATCGATGCCATGACCCGGATCATGGACGGGACCATCGATGACTCGCCGCAATGGGCCCTCGACCTGGCCGCCGAATGGCTGACGCGAAAGAGGCCTGCAGGGGGAGCGCGGTGAGATGAGCGCAGCGGCGCCGAAGGATACTCTCTCGCTTGTCATCGCCGACTCGGGCATGGGCGGCCTCTCCATCTGCGCCGATATCGTCAGCGGCCTGCAGGCACGCCGAAGCTACCGGTCCGTGTCCCTGACCTATTTCAACGCCTGGCCGGAGCAGGACCGCGGCTACAATCTTCTGCCCGGCATGGCCGAGCGGATCCGCGTCTTTGACCGGGCGCTTGCCGCCATGCTTCGCTTTCAGCCCGATCGGATCCTGATTGCCTGCAACACCCTGTCGGCGCTCTATCCCCACACGCCGTTCAGCAAACAGGCCCCCGTGCCGGTGGTCGGACATCATCGATTTCGGCGTCGAGCTGATGCAGGCGTACCTGGGCGCCCGGGCGGAGAGCCGCGTCATCATTCTCGGCACGCCCACAACCATCGAAGCCGATACCCATCGAGCGCGCCTCGTCGAACGGGGCATTGACGCGGAGCGCATCATCTGCCAGCCCTGCGATCGACTGGCGGGCGAAATCGAGAAGGCGCCGGAAGGCGCAACCGTCCGGGCGATGATCGAGAGCTGCATCCGCCAGGCAGCCGAGCGTGTTCCGGACAGGCGCCGGCCCGTTGCGGCCGCCCTGTGCTGTACGCATTACGGGTACAGTCAGCGCGTCTTCGAGGCCGCCCTGCAGTCCGTCTTCGAGGGCCCGATCACGATTCTCAACCCCAACAAGGCGATGAGCGAGGCGCTGCTTGCCGATTTCGCTCCCCAGGGGCATCAGGACGTCCGGATCGACCTGAAGGTCGTCTCCCGCATCGTCTGGAGCGACGAGAAGATCGAGGCGATCGCCCGGCTCCTGGAAGCGGCATCACCCCTTACGGCCGGCGCATTGAGACAGTACCGGCACGATCCGGATTTGTTTACATTCTGACGGCAAGGAGAGACGGGATGAGGAAGGTGTTGATCGTAACGGGCCCCGGCGGCGATGCCCAGGGGTGGGGCGATATGAAGGTGACCGAGACGATGTGCGAGACCCTGAATGCGGGGGATCTGGCGGCCGAGATTGCCTATGTGCGTGACCACGGACGACTTCATGAAGGCCATCTCGAGCCGCAGCTACGATATCGTCTGGAGCGCCCTGTACTATTTTTCACATCGCGAGGACATCATCGGTCTCGGCGACGACAATGAATGGGTCGCCGACATTCTGGACGAGAGGGGCATCCCGTACATCGGCCCCAACGCCCTGACGATGAAGCAGCTGATCCAGAAATACGAAACGCACCGGATCATGCATGAGAACGGGGTGCTGGTCCCGGCCTTCACCCTGGTGGCCGCAGGCGATGCGCTTCCCGATGTGGCGTACCCGGCCTTCGTCAAGCCCAACTGCGAATCGCGCTCCGTCGGCATCAGCGACGACAGCGTGGTCCACAACCCGCAAGAGATGGCGCAGCGCGTCCGATACGTGCACGAGAAGCTCGAGCAGGCCGCGCTCATCGAGGAGTTCCTGCCCGGCGAGGAATACACGGTCCTGATGCTGGGCAACGGGAGGCTGCAGGAAATCCTGCCCGGGCTTGTCACCGTCGACAAGAACCATTTCGGCAGGCATCAGATCCTGCGCAGCGATCTCAGGGGCGTGGGGCTGACCAAGATCAGCATCCCGACGGAGAGGGTGGAGGAGGCCAAAGAGCTGACCCGGAAGGCCACCGACGCCCTGAAGTGCTGGGACCATGTCCGGGTCGACATGCGCGTGGATGCGCAGGGGCGTTTGCGGGTCATGGAGATCAACGGGATCCCGGGACTCAAGCCCGTGAAGAGCTGGAGCCCGCAGATCTATTCGCTCTATCACCCCTCTGGCAGGCGGGCCCATGGAAGAATACCGGAACATGCTCCACCTGATCGTGCATTCCGCTCTCGAGCGGTACGGGATCCACGAACGCACCCGGAGTTGACGGGTGCACCCAGGCGGTCGTTATGAGCATTCCCTTCGAACCCGAGGTGATTGAACAGCTCCGGAGCGTGAAGCGGCTCCAGGGGAAAAGTGCGACCGGCGGGTTTGCCTTCGATCTGGATCTGTCGACGCCTGCGCTCGTTGTGGCCATCCATGCCGGGCACAACGTCCGCGAGGAACTCCTTCCCCTGATGCAGATCCCGGAAAAAGACCGCCTTTTCGAAGAGGACCCGGCGACCGACCGGATGATCCGGGGAAATGCAAACGCCATCTGGGGCCTGGACTCGAGGGCCGAGTACGATCTGAACCGTCCCGCCAGGCAGGCTGTGCCGCTGACGGCGGAGCAGTTCTGGGGCGTGCAGGTCTACCGCGCCGCCCCCACGGACGCCATGGTGCGTCGGTCCCTCGAAAAGTACGAGGCGTTTTACCGGTTCGCCGGCAGCTGCATCCGCGTCCTGCTGGAGCGTTTCGGTTTCTGCGTCGTCTACGACATCCACTCGTACAACATTTCGCGCCAGGTCGAAAAGGGAATCGAGAATCCTCCCCTGTTCAATCTCGGGACGGCCCTGCTCGATCGGTCGCGCTGGGGCAGCCGGATCGATGCGTGGCTGCATCAGCTGGGCAGGATCGAAATCCCGGGGATCCGCACCACCGTGGAGGAAAACAGGGTTTTTTCGGGCGCAGGGGAGCTCTGCCGTCGCCTGACGGGCTGGGATCCCCGTATCCTGGTTCTCCCCACGGAGATCGCCAAGGTCTACATGGACGAGCGCACGGGCATCCTGCATGACGCCGCTGATCGACGCCCTGGGCCCGGGCTGCGCAGGGCCATCGCCGCGCACACCCCGCCGACGGACCGGTAAAGGATCTCTTTCCCGCTTTCAACACCTCCGGACCCTTTTCGCATCATCTGCAGGTTGCCAATTCTCTTCGTCTGCTGTAAACTTCCACCATTCCACGCCGTCTCCGCAATCGTTCAGGCCCGGGCAACCATCGCTCCGGGTT
Organism: uncultured delta proteobacterium; assembly: GCA_963810965.1. Taxonomy (GTDB): domain Bacteria; phylum Desulfobacterota; class Syntrophia; order Syntrophales; family UBA2192; genus UBA2192. Next base: position 8,158 of record CAWEPT010000007.1, read on the forward strand.
GATTGCAACGGGGAGGCGCGCTTTCGGGAGGAAACCGATGAGAAAACATAAAATCGCAGTGATTCCCGGCGACGGGATCGGAAAAGAGGTCATGCCGGAGGGCATCCGGGTGCTCGAGGCCGCCGGGGCCAAATTCGACATCGGGTTTCAGTGGGACGAGCTGCCCTGGAGCTGCGAGTATTATGCAAAGACCGGTCGCATGATGCCCGAAGACGGGCTCGATCAGATCCGCAACCACGACGCCGTCTACCTGGGCGCCGTGGGTTTTCCCGGTGTGCCGGACCACATCTCCGTCTGGGGGCTCCTGCTCCCGATCCGCCGCGGCTTCCAGCAGTACGCCAACGTCCGCCCGGTGCGGCTGATGCCCGGGATCCAGTCGCCCCTGCGCGGCCGCGAGGCGGGAGACATCGACTTCGTCGTCGTGCGGGAAAACACCGAAGGGGAGTACTCCGCCATCGGCGGGCGGAGCTTCGAAGGAACCGATCGCGAGGTGGTGGTTCAGGAGAGCCTCTTTACCCGCCGCGGGGTGGACCGCATCCTGCGCTATGCCTTCGAGGTTGCCCGCAGCAGGCCCAAGAAGCACCTGACCTGGGCGACCAAATCGAACGGGATCTACATTTCGATGCCTTACTGGGACGAGCGGGCCCGGGCGATGGCCGCGCAGTACCCGGACATCAAGGCGGATTATTACCACATCGACATCCTCACGGCCCAGTTCGTCCAGAATCCCGACTGGTTCGACGTGGTGGTGGGCTCGAACCTCTTCGGCGACATCCTCTCGGATCTCGGGCCGGCCTGTACCGGTACGATCGCCATCGCACCGTCGGCAAATCTCAACCCGGAGCGGGAGTACCCGTCGCTCTTCGAGCCCGTGCACGGCTCGGCACCCGACATCTACGGGCAGCAACATTGCCAACCCCATCGGCCAGATCTGGTCCGGCGCGCTGATGCTGGAGCACCTGGGACACAAGGAAGCAGCCGGTGCGATCGTGCGCGCCATCGAGCGCGTGCTTCGCGAGGGACCGCGCACGCGGGACATCGGCGGCCGGGCGAGCACGCAGGAGCTTGGCAAGGCGATTGCCGGGGCCCTGTAGCCGGGAGAGGCCGCGTTTTTTGCTTGCATGGGCGCTTTTTCTGTGCTAGAAAAGCACCTGAAATTCGAATGGTTTCTATTCGAGTGGGCCTGTTTGCCCACTTTTTTATTTTAGGCGCCGCTTGCGCGGCGAGGGCAGGGAGCCTGAAGATGGCCACGTACCGCGAGGAGATCATCGGACTGATCGAACCGGTGATCGAGTCCGAAGGCCTGGAACTCGTGGAACTCGAGTGCCTCAGGATGCAGACCCGGTGGCTCGTTCGGATCTTCATCGACCGCGAGGGCGGTGCCACCCTTGCGGACTGCACGGCCATCAGCCACCAGGTGGGCGATCTGCTCAACGTGCACGATCTGCCGCCGGGGCCCTATACCCTGGAAGTGTCGTCCCCGGGGCTCGACCGGCCCCTCACCCGGGACAAGGATTTCGAGAAGTACCGCGGCAGCAAGGTCCGGATCCGGACGCGGGAGCCCATCGACGGGTCGAGGAATTTCCTGGGCTCCTTTGTCGACTATTCGACGGAGGACGGCCGCAGGATCGTCACCGTCGACGTGGACGGCAGGATCGTCCGCATCGACCGGGACAACATCCAGAAGGCGAATCTGGAATATGAAATCACGGGCAAAGGGCGTAAGGCAAGAAGGGCAAAGGGCAACGATGATCTCGAAATGCCGGGATCCTTAAGCCTTACGCCATCAGCCATAAGCCGTTTTGAAATTGGAGGTCAAGCATGTTTCCGGAGTTGAAACGTCTCATCGAGCAGATGGGCAAGGACAAGGGAATCGAGAAGGAAGTCATCATCGAGGCCCTGGAGTCGGCCATCCTCACCGCGGCGAGAAAAAAGCTGGGGGCGAAGGTGGAGCTCGAGTCCAAGTACAACGAAGAGGCGGGCGAACTGGAGGTCTTCCAGTTCAAGACGGTTGTCGAAAAGGTGGTCGACCCCGAAACACAGATCTCCCTGGAGCAGGCCAGGCGCGAGCTCGACGAGGAGGCCGAGCCGGGCGACAGCCTGGGCATGAAGGTCGATGCGGCAAGCTTCGGGCGCATTGCCGTCCAGACGGCCAAGCAGATCATCATCCAGAAAGTGAAGGATGCCGAGCGCGACAAGATCTACGACGAGTACAAGGACAAGAAAAGCCAGATCGCAAGCGGCTTCGTCCAGCGCTTCGAGGGCGGCAGCATCATCGTGAACCTGGGCCGCGCCGAGGCCGTCATCCCTCCCTCCGAGCAGGTCCACCGCGAGACCTACAAGCGGGGCGATCGGATCCGGGCCTACATCGTGGACGTCAAGAAGATCTCCAAGGGCCCCCAGATCGTTTTGTCCCGCACGCATCCGGGGTTTTTGCGGGCCCTCTTCGAGATCGAGGTGCCGGAGATCTCCGAGGGATTCATCGAGATCGTCAACGTGGCCCGCGAGCCGGGCAACCGCTCCAAGATCTCCGTCCGCACCCTCGACAAGGACATCGACCCGGTCGGGGCCTGCGTCGGGATGCGGGGCTCGCGCGTGCAGAGCGTCGTCCAGGAATTGAAGGGCGAGAAGATCGATATCGTCCCCTTCTCCGAGGACTCCGTGAAATACATCTGTTCGGCCCTGTCGCCGGCCAAGGTGAGCAAGGTCTTCATGTACGAGGACGAGAGGTCCATGGAGGTCATCGTGCCCGATGACCAGCTCTCGCTTGCCATCGGCAAGAGCGGGCAGAACGTGCGGCTCGCCGTGCGGCTCACGGGCTGGAAGATCGACGTGAAGAACGAGTCCATGCTCCAGAAGCAGTCCGAGGAAGGGCCCAAGGCCCTCATGAAGATCCCGGATCTCGACGAGGCCTCGGCGGAGCTTCTGTTCAAAGAGGGCTACAAGAGCGTGTCCGCCCTGTCGTCGGCCGACCCCGAGGCCCTGAAGGCCATCGAGGGGTTGGACGCCGAGAAGGCGCAGGGGATCATCGAGAGGGCCGCGCAGGTCATGGAAAAGGAAGCGGGCGGTAACGCGCCTGAGCCTCAAGGGTAGGCGCAGGCCCTGGCTGAACCAAAACATTCGGGGGTTTCAAGGATGTCCAAGACGAGAGTATACGAACTGGCCAAGGAGTTCGGGATCGAGAACAAGGAGTTCATCGCGAAGCTGAAGACCCTTGGCATTGCCGTCAAATCCCACTCCAGCACTCTTGAGGACAGCGAGGTCGAGCGGGTCCGCCGCGAGTTTGCCTCCAAGGGCGACAAGGAGGTCGTCGAGAAGCGCGTCAAATCGACGGTCATCCGCAGAAGGGCCGTCCGTCTGCCCGAGGAGGCCGCCGAGGCCGAGGAAGCCGCCGCCCCCGAGGCCGCTCCCGAAGTCCCCGCCGAGAAGGTCGAGAAAGTCGAAAAGGTCGAGAAGGAAGAAAAGGTCGCGAAGCCGGAAAAGGAAGAGAAAGTCGAGAAACCGGAGAAGCCGCTCGAGCCAAGGGCGGAAGAGGCGCCGGAGGCTGCGGCGCCTCCCGCTGCCGAGAAGGCGCCCGTGAAAGCCGAGCCGGTGCCGAAGAAGGAGCCCGATCTTTCCCGCCAGGCCACGATCATCCGCAGGCCCGAACCCGTCGAGAAGAAAGAAGGGCCAAGGCCCCCTGCCGCCACGATTCCGCAGACACAGATCCGGAAACCGGCCGCGGGACAGCCCGCGCAGCCCCGTGGCCAGGCGGCCCCGCCTGCCGGTGCCGGCGCCAATGCGAGGGGAGCCGCACCCGCGGCCGACAGGAAAGGCAAGCGCGCCGTCGAGGTGGTCATGGACGGGGTGGCCGCCAAGAAGAGGACCCTGATCAAGCAGGGTATCGACAAGAAGGACAAGAGAGTGAGGCTCCGGGAGATCGAGGAGGAGGAGGCCGCACGCTGGAGGGGAGACAAGAAGGCCGCCGTCGTCAAGATGAAGAAGACGGAGATCACGGTCCCCAAGGCGAGCAAGCGGCGCATCCGGATCTCGGAGGCCATCCGGGTGGGCGAGCTGGCCAAGCAGATGGGCGTGCGCGCAAGCGACGTCATCAACAAGCTTCTCGTCCTGGGCACGATGGCCACCATCAACCAGTCCATCGACATCGATGCCGCAAGCCTCATCGCCGCCGAGTTCGGCTACCAGGTGGAGGCCGTGACGGCCGAGTACGACGAGATGCTGCAGCGCACCGAGGCGGAGCCCCGGAACCTGAAGCCCAGGGCGCCCGTTGTCACCGTCATGGGCCACGTCGACCACGGCAAGACGTCGCTGCTGGATGCCATCCGCCAGACCAACGTCATCGACGGCGAGGCCGGCGGCATCACGCAGGCCATCGGCGCCTACCACGTCCACGTCAAGGACCGCGACATCGTCTTCCTGGACACGCCGGGACACGAGGCCTTTACGGCCATGCGCGCCCGCGGCGCCAAGGTGACGGACATCGTCATCCTCGTCGTGGCCGCCGACGACGGCGTCATGGAACAGACCGTGGAGGCCATCAACCACTCGCGCTCGGCCGGCGTGCCCATCATCGTGGCCGTCAACAAGATCGACAAGCCCAACGCCACCCCCGACCGGATCAAGCAGGAACTGGCCCAGCACAACCTCACGTCGGAGGACTGGGGCGGCGATTCGCTCTTTGCCGACATCTCGGCGAAGAAGAAGATCGGCATCGAGAACCTGCTGGAGCTCATCCTCCTGCAGGCCGACGTCCTCGAGCTGAAGGCCGACCCGGACCGTCCGGCCCGCGGCATCATCATCGAGGCCAAGCTCGACAAGGGACGGGGCCCCGTGGCAACCGTCCTCATCCAGGAAGGGACGCTGCGCGAGGGAGACGCCTTCTCCGCGAAGACGGAGTACGGCCGCGTGCGCGCCATGATCGACGACCAGGGGCAGCGCGTCAAGGAGGCCGGCCCCTCCATGCCCGTGGAGGTCATCGGCTTCTCCAGCGTTCCCCAGGCGGGCTCCGAGTTCATCGGCGTCGAGGACGAGAAAAAGGCCAAGAACATCAGCGAGTACTGGGTCCGCAAGGAGCGCGAGAAGGAGCTGGCGGCCTCCTCCAAGATCACCCTGGAGCAGCTCTACCAGCGGATCAAGGAAGGCGCCAAGGATCTCAACGTGATCCTCAAGGCCGACGTCCAGGGATCCCTCGAGGCCCTGAGCGAGGCCCTCAACAAGCTCTCCACCGACGAGATCAAGCTGAAGCTCATCCACAGCTCCACGGGCGCCGTCACCGAGACGGACGTCATGCTGGCCTCGGCCTCCGACGCCATCATCCTGGGCTTCAAGGTGAGGCCCGATGCCCGCGTCGTCGAGATCGCCGAGAAGGAAGGCGTCGAGATCAAGCTCTACGACGTCATCTACAACGCCATCAACGACATCCACGATGCCATGGAAGGCCTGCTGGAACCCGAGTTCAAGGAAGTCGTCCAGGGGCGCGCCGAGGTGCGGGAAACCTTCCGCATCATCAAGGTCGGCACCGTGGCGGGCTGCCACGTGACGGACGGAAAGATCCCGCGCAGCGCCAAGGTCAAGCTGGTGCGCGACGGGGTGGTCCTCTACGACGGCAAGATCGCATCGCTCAAGCGCTTCAAGGACGACGCGAAGGAAGTGGCCGCCGGCATGGACTGCGGCCTCGGCATCGAGGGCTACAACGACATCCGGGTGGGCGATGTGATCGAGGCGTACATCATGGAGCAGATCGAGAGAAAACTCTAAACACGGTCTGTCTCAGTCTGTCCCGTCTGTTCCAGTCTATTCCGTCGAAGAAGAAGACCGGATCCGGACCGAATAGACCGGATAGACCGGATAGACCGGATAGACGATCATGGTAGTCGGTGTCGGGATCATCGAGGTGTACATCCACGAGAGCCGCTCCCTGAAGGAGAAGCGGGGTGTGATGAAGAGCCTGATCCGGCGCACGCAGAACGAGTTCAATGTCTCGATTGCCGAGGTCGACGGGCACGACAACTTGAAACAGGGCATCATCGGGTTTGCCGTCGTGGGAAACGACCGGAGTTTCGTGGACTCGAAGATGGAAATGATCCTGAATTTCGTCGACAATCTCCACTTGGCCGAGGTCGTCAACGTCCGCAGGGAGATCACGAACTACTCCGACCTGGCGGGCCGTTACGACGGGGGGGCGCTGCCCGATGGATTTCAAGAGAGCTGACCGGGTTGCGGATCTCATCAAGCAGGAGTTGTCCAACATCCTGCGGCGGGAGGTCGGCGACCCGAGGATTGCCAATATCACCGTGACGGACGTCAAGCTCACCGACGACCTTCGCTCCGCCCGCATCTACTTCGTCGAGCTCGGCAAGGACAGCCTGAGCGCCGATGTCGAGAAGGGGCTCTCGAAGGCCAAGGGGTTTCTCAAGCGGGAGCTGGGCAAGAGGCTGCAGCTTCGCTACATCCCGGAGCTTGCCTTCTTCTACGACCCCTCCTTCGAATACGGGTCGCGGATCGAGAAGCTGCTGAAAGAAGTACGAAAAGACGAAACGGATGATCCAACAGATCGCTGAAATCATCAAGAAGGGCCGCACCTTCCTCGTGACCTCCCACATGAGGCTCGACGGCGATGCCGTGGGCTCGGAGCTCGCCCTCTACGAGGCGCTCCGGGGCCTGGGGAAGGAAGTCGTGGTGTACAACCAGGACCGGACGCCGCAGATGTATTCGTTTCTGCCCGACGCGGGGGTCATCGTGAACCGGCTGGGCCCGCTGGATGGCTTTGACGCCGTCTTTGTCCTCGACTGCAGCGAGATCGAGCGCGCGGGGGAAGAGGCCTCGCGGATCGCCGGGATCCGGCAGATCATCAACATCGATCATCATATCTCGAACGACCACTACGGGAACCTGACGCTCACCGACCCCGAGGCAAGCTCCACCGGCGAGATGATCTTCCGCCTCGTCGACGGGATGGGCCTCGAGATCACAAAGGATATGGCCGTCAACCTCTACACGGCGATCCTGACCGACACGGGGGCCTTCCGGTATTCGAACACGGGGCCGCAAACCTTTGCCGTCGCCGGCCGGCTGCTGGAGAAAGGGGCCGATCCCGCATGGATCGCCCAGATGGTCTACGAGACCTTTCCGGCCGCGAAGATCCGTCTGCTGTCCCGGGCGCTCTCGACCCTGGAGTTCGACTGGCAGGGCCGGATTGCGGCCCTCACCGTGTCGAAGAGGATGCTCGACGAAGCGGGCGCCCAGTGGGAGCACACGGAAGGGTTCGTCGAGTTCCCGCGCTCCATCGAGGGCGTGCAGGTGGCCGTCTTCTTCAGCGAGATCGCCGAGGGCTCTCTACAAGGTGAGCCTGCGCTCCAAGGGGCGTTTCAACGTCGAACAGGTGGCCGGCAAGTTCGGCGGCGGCGGTCACATCAATGCCGCGGCCTGCCGGATCCAGGGAGACGGCGACACGGTGAAGCGAAAGCTCTTTGATGCAATCAAAAACGGTGGCCGATGAAGGGCGTCGTCATCGTCGACAAGCCCGCGGGAATCACATCCCATGATGCCGTCGACAGGGTGAGGAAACTCCTCGGCGAGCGCAAAGCAGGCCACACGGGAACCCTGGACCCCATGGCGACGGGTGTGCTTGCCGTCTGTGTCGGCGAGGCAACGAAGATCGCCTCCTTCCTCACGGGCGACGACAAGGTCTACGAGGCCACGATGCGCCTCGGTGTCCGGACGGACACCCTGGACATGACCGGACAGGTGCTCGCGGAGCAGGAACCCCGGGCAACCGATGCGGATGTGAAGGCGGTGCTCGCGGCCTTTGCCGGGACGATCACCCAGGTCCCGCCGCAGTATTCGGCCGTCAAGGTCCGGGGCAAGGCGCTTTACAAGTGGGCCCGCAAGGGGATCCGCGTGGAGGCCCCGGCGCGCGAGGTGGAGATCCGGGAGATCCTCCTGCAGGGCATCGAGCTGCCCAGGGTGAGGTTCACCGTGACCTGCTCCAAGGGAACCTACATCCGGACACTCTGCGCCGACATGGGCGATCGCCTCGGCTGCGGGGCCGCCCTCGAGCAATTGCGCAGGACGCGAAGCGGGATCTTCCGGGAAGAGGACGCCGTCCGCCTCGACGGGGACAGCGACGACGGGATCCGGGCCAAGCTCGAGCAGGGCCTGATCCCCATGAACCGGGCCCTTCCGGGCCTGCGGGACATCGTGATCCCGCCGCTTTTGGAGCAGAAGCTTATGAAGGGCCATCAGCCCGATTCGAGGGCCTTGCAGCCCTGCAAATTCCTTCTCTTGCGGCGGCAGATGTGGTAAAGTTCATCTCCGGGGAAGGGCGCCTCGTGGCGCTGGCCAGGATGCTCGTTTCGGCGGGGGAGATCCCGTCGCTTCCGCCCGGCGCGCAGGCCGCCCGCATCCTGAGAGTTTTTAACGAGTAACGGAATAACATGGAAATAGATCAAGAGTTTTTCAAAGGGAGGAGTAACAGACGTGCTTGACGCAGAAAAAAGGAAAGAAATCATTGCCGGCTTCAAAACCCACGAGGGCGACACGGGCTCTCCCGAAGTGCAGATCGCACTGCTGAGCGCCCGGATCCAGTACCTGACCGAGCATTTCAAGACTCACAAGAAGGATCATCACTCCCGCCGGGGACTTCTGAAACTCGTCGGTCAGCGCCGACGCCTTTTGGAGTACCTCAAGAACAAGGAAGTGAGCCGTTACCGCAAGATCATCGAGCGGCTCGGTCTGAGGAAGTAGAGGCCAGGGCAACGATCGCACCCGTCGAGCCATTCGAATCCCGGGTTCAGGCTCCTGGAATGGTGGTTTCGTCCGCAACTTCGGAAAAGGGTTCTTTCAGGACAGGGGGGCCGTTTGCCTTTCGGTCGCTGCCGGGAAACGTTCTGAACACTATCGTCATCAGTAAGGAGAAAGAAGAAGTATGAGTCAGATATTCAAGAAAGCGTTCGCAGGAAGCGATCTCAGCATCAAGGTACATTACATTGCCGGGCAGGCTGACGGGGCCGTCCTCGTGACCTACGGGGAGACCGTCGTGCTGGTCACCATCGTTTCGGCCCGGAGCCAGAGGGAAGGTCTCGACTTCCTTCCCCTCACCGTGGATTACCAGGAAATGACCTTTGCCGCCGGGAAGATCCCCGGCGGGTTCTTCAAGCGCGAGGGGCGACCCAACGAGCGGGAGATCCTCATTTGCCGGATCATTGACCGCTCCATCCGGCCGCTTTTCCCCAAGGGCTACAACTTCGAGACGCAGCTCATCGCCTCGGTGCTCTCCGTGGACGGGGAGCACGACCCCGATGTGGTGGCCCTCCTGGGCGCCTCGGCGGCCCTGCAGATCTCGAACATCCCCTTCAACGGGCCGATTGCCGGCGTGCGGATCGGGCGCATCGACGGCAAGCTCGTCGCCAACCCCACCTCGATGCAGGACAGCGATCTGGACATGTTCATCGTGGGGCGCAAGGTGGTCCCGGGGACGGGCGGCAAGCCCTATGACGTCAACCTCGTCATGCTCGAGGGCGGCGCAAAGGAATTGGGCGAGGAGGAGATCGTCCAGGGGATCAATCTTGCCCTGGAGTCCATGCGGCCCGTCATGGAGCTGCAGGACGAGATGCAGAAGGCCATCGGGAAGGCCAAGCGGGCCTTCACGCCGCCCGTCATCGACGAGGCGCTTTATCAGAAGATTTCCGGTCTGGTGACGGAAGGGTTCAAAGAGGCCTACGGGATCTCGGAGAAGCTCGACCGTTACGGCAAGCTGAGGGACGTCCGGGAGAAGGCCATCGAGACCCTCTGCAAGGAAGATGCGTCGCTCAAACCCATCGTCGAACACGTCGTCGAGAAGATCGACCGCGGCATCCTCAGGGAAATGATCCTGTCGCAGAAGCGACGCGTCGGCGGGCGCGCCTACGACGAGATCCGTCAGATCAACTGCGAAGTGGGACTGCTGCCCCGAACGCACGGCTCGGCCCTCTTCACGCGGGGCGAGACCCAGGCCCTGGTGACGATCACCCTGGGGACCTCCAGGGACGAGCAGAGAATGGATTACATCACGGGCGAAGAGAGGCGATCCTTCATGCTGCACTACAACTTTCCGCCTTTCAGCGTGGGTGAGGTCAAGCGCATGGGAAGCCCGGGGCGCCGGGAGGTCGGCCACGGGGCCCTGGCCAGAAGGGCGCTCCTTCCCGTCATCCCGAGCCAGGAGGAGTTCCCCTACACGATCCGCACCGTGTCGGACATCGTCGCCTCGAACGGCTCCTCGTCCATGGCCAGCGTCTGCGGCGGGGCCCTCTCGCTGATGGATGCGGGCGTGCCCTTGAAGGACGTCGTGGCGGGCATCGCCATGGGGCTGCTCAAGGAAGGCGACAACGTGGCCGTTCTCTCCGACATCCTCGGTGACGAGGATCACGCCGGCGACATGGACTTCAAGGTCTGCGGCACCAAGAAGGGCATCACGGCCCTGCAGATGGACATCAAGATCGACGGCATCAACGAGCAGATCCTCCGCAAGGCGCTCCAGCAGGCCAAGGACGGCAGGTTCTTCATCATCGACAAGATGAAGGAGACGCTTCCCGAGCCCCGCAAGGAGCTCTCCCAGTACGCCCCCCGGATCATCACCATGAAGATCCGGCCCGACCGGATCCGCGACCTGATCGGCACGGGCGGCAAGAACATCCGCCAGATCGTCGCCGAAACGGGAGTAAACATCGACGTGGAAGATGACGGTACGGTGCTCATCGCCTCCACCGACCTCGAGGCCGCCGACCGGGCCATCGCCATGGTGAAGTGGCTCACCGAGGAGGCCGAGATCGGGAGGATTTACATGGGCACGGTGAAGAAGGTCGTCGATTTCGGCGCCTTCGTGGAGATCCTGCCCGGCACCGAGGGGCTCGTCCACATCTCGCAGCTCGACACGAAGCGTGTCGCCAAGGTGACCGACGTGGTCAATGAGGGCGACAAGATCCCCGTGAAGGTCATCGAGATCGACTCGAACGGGAAGATCCGCCTGAGCAGGAAGGATGCCCTGGGTGCAGACGTACCGAAAAACAGTCCTTTCTAACGGGATCAAGGTCATCACGGAAGAGATCCGTCACGTCCGCTCCGTCTCGATCGGGGCCTGGATTCCCTGCGGCTCGCGCCACGAGGACGAGCGGATCAACGGGACGGCCCACTTCATCGAGCACATGCTCTTCAAGGGGACGGCCGGGCGGTCGGCCTTTGACATCGCCTCCGACATCGATTCCGTCGGAGGCGTGATGAACGCCTTCACCGGCAAGGAGCTGACGGCGTTCTACGTCAAGGTGCCCGACTACCACCTTCCGCTGGCCATCGACCTGCTGGCCGACATCTTCATCAACTCGCTGTTCAACCTCGATGACATCGACAAGGAGAAATCCGTCGTCCTCCAGGAGATCAGCATGGTGGAGGACACGCCCGACGAGTACATCCACGACATCTTCGAGAAGCATTTCTGGGAGGGGCACTCCCTGGGCATGCCCGTCCTCGGGACGAGGGACTCCGTCGACGCATTCGAGCGCGCAAAGGTTCTGCAGTTCTTCGAGGAGCGCTACCGGGGGGACAACCTGGTCATTGCCGCCGTGGGGAACATGGAGCACGAGCGCCTCGTCGATCTCGTCGCGAAGCTCTTCGGGACGCTCCCGGCCATTCACGTGAAATCCGAAGAAAAGAAACCGCAAACCACGGCCCGCCTCACCTGCATCGAGAAAGACCTCGAGCAGCTCCACCTCGTCGTGGGCACGCCGGCCCCGGCGACCCTGGACAACAACCGATTTGCCGGCATCCTCATGAATTCCGTCTTCGGCGGTTCCATGAGCTCGCGGCTCTTCCAGGAGATCCGCGAGAAAAGGGGGCTTGCCTATGCCGTGCGCTCCTACATCGTTTCCTACCGCGACACGGGGATGCTCAACATCTACGTGGGGACCTCGAAGGACAAGACGCAGGAGGTCATCGACATCATCCTGGCCGAGATGAGGCGCATGAAAACGGAGCTCTTCACGGACAAGGAGCTCCAGTCGGCGAAAGAGCTGATCAAGGGGAACCTGCTCCTCAGCATGGAGAGCACCGACAACCGCATGCAGAAACTGGCGACCAACGAGATCTATTTCGGCCGCAATATTCTTCCCGAGGAGATCGTCGCGAAGATCGATGCCGTGACCGGCGAGGACATCCTGGCCCTCTCGGAGCAGATGTTCACCCGCCCCAACCTTTCCATGGTCTTCCTCGGGGAGATGACGGAATCGGAAATGCCCACGGGGGATGTCGAACTTTAACAGCTCCGGAAGAATGGAATGATGGAATAATGGAGGAATGGGGCATTCCCGGACCGAAGATCTTCCTGCAGCCCATCATTCCAGTATTCCAATACTCCAGCACTGCCGATCAAGCAGCAGCCAAGTCATCCGAATGGTACTGTAAAACATGGAGAACGGTTCGTGTGGCCATTGAGCGGTTGGGCGGGTCGGAGGATCTTCCCCTTCCACGCTACATGACGGAGCATGCGGCGGGGATGGACATCGTTGCCGCCGTAGAGGCTCAAATCGTCATCGCCCCGGGTGAGCGGGCCCTCGTCCCCACGGGAATCGCCATCGCCCTGCCGGAGGGCTACGAGGCCCAGATCCGGCCTCGCAGCGGCCTGGCCCTGAAAAACGGGGTGACGCTCGTGAACTCGCCGGGCACGATCGACGCCGATTACCGCGGTGAAATCCGGATCATCCTGATCAATCACGGTACCGAGCCTTTCGTGGTGCGGCGGGGCGACCGGATCGCCCAGATGGTCGTGGCGCCCTTCTCCCGGGTCATCTGGGACTTCAGGCAGGGATTGTCGGACACGGCCCGCGGAAGCGGCGGTTTCGGCCACACGGGCATAAGGCCCGCCGGGCCTTGTGTCCTTCCCGCATTTCCGATGGACAACTGATTGAAAATAGTCTAATATTGGAGATAATGGAATAATGAAGTTAAGAAGGTACGAAGTCCGGAAGCGAGAAGCCCATTATTCGCGATACTCCGGTACTCCATCAGTCCAGAAAGACCGAACAGACCGGATAGACGGAACAGACTCTTGAAAAGTTTTAAAGTCAAAAAGACGATCGCCGAGATCAACGAGAAGATCCGGCAGGGCAAGGCCGTCGTCGTGACGGCCGAGGAGATGATCGACATCGTCGAGCGCCACGGCGATATCGAGGCCGCACGGCGGGTCGACGTGGTGACCACGGGCACCTTCGGACCCATGTGCTCCTCGGGGGCCTTCCTGAACTTCGGCCACACCTCCCCCCGCATCAAGGCCCACAAGGTCTGGCTCAATGACGTTGCGGCCTACGGCGGGATTGCGGCGGTCGATTGCTACATCGGGGTCACCGAAGTAGCCGAAGGCGACCCCCTCAACAGCGTCTTCCCGGGCGAGTTCAACTACGGCGGCGGCCACGTCATCGAGGACCTCGTCGCCGGCAACGTGATCCGCCTGCGCCTGGAGGGCTACGGCACGGACTGCTACCCCTCGCGCAAGCAGGAGAAGAACATCCTGCTGCACGACCTGCGGGATGCCATGCTCTTCAACCCGCGCAACTGCTACCAGAACTACAACTGCGCCGTGAACATGTCCGACAAGACGATCTACACCTATATGGGGGTCCTGCGCCCGCGGGTGGCCAATGCCAATTACGCCACGTCGGGCCAGCTCAGCCCGCTCTTCAACGACCCCTACTACCGGACGATCGGCATCGGGACCCGTATTTTTCTCGGCGGTGCCCAGGGCTACGTGGCCTGGCACGGCACGCAGCACCACCCGAATACGCCCCGGGGGCCCGGCGGGGTCCCGACGGGCGGTGCAGGGACGCTTGCCGTCATCGGCGACTTGAAGGAGATGTCCCCGGAGTGGCTGGTGGGAGCCAGCTTCCTGGGGTACGGCGTCTCCCTCTATGTCGGAATCGGGATCCCCATCCCGATCCTCGACGAGCAGATGGCCCGCTTCACCGCCGTGAAGGACGAAGACATCCAGACCCAGATTTACGACTACAGCATGGACTATCCCGGCGGCGGCGAGATGAAGAGCCTCGGAGAGGTGACGTACAAGGAGCTTCGGAGCGGCCGGATCGTCCTCAACGGAAAGGAAGTGGCCACGGCCTCCATGTCGAGCTACTACCGGGCGAGGCAGATCGCCGAGACGCTCAAGACCTGGATCGAAAAAGGGGAGTTCCTGCTGGGCGAGCCCCAGATGCTCCTTCCCTCGGTGAGCCCTGAGCCGCCGGAGGGTCGCCGAAAACGATAGGACTAGGCTGCGGGGGGATGGCGGATGAAGGTGGGGAAAGTTCTTCTGCTCTTCCTGATCCTGATGGGGTCGGTCATCCTCTTCGGCAGCAGGGGAGTCCTGGACAACTACCGCCTGAACCAGAAGCTCCTCGACATCCAGAACAGCAACGGGGAGCTCGTCGTGAAGAACGACGCCCTCAAGAAGGAGATCCTCCTGCTCCGCAACGACATGCGCTACATCGAAAAGGTGGCCCGTGACGAGCTGGGGATGGTCAGACGAAACGACAGGGTCTACCGCCACGTCGATTGATCACTCCACATCAGAAGGTGAGAAGGTAAGAAGGTAAGAAGTTTGGATAAGCCGGCGGTCAAGCGATGGCTTCCGCTTCTCCAACCTTCTCACCCTTCTTAACCTCTCAACCTTCTTCCCTCATCCGAGGGTGTCAAAAACCTTTACACTCCCCCGAAAACAGCCGTCATGCAGTGCTTTCCCGCGATCGCCTGCCGATTCAAAAAACCGCCCGCCGTTTCTTTTATTTAAGTCAAGCCCGAACACTGCCGATTATAGAAATTGGGGTTTTCCCCTGCCGTTTCTCCACGCGGGAGGCCACGCCGGGGGATGCCCGGGTGAAAAGGCCCCAAAATCGGGGCTTTCCGGGGTTACAGCCGGGACAACCCGGCCGCAGGCGGCCTCGGAGCCTGCCCGTGGCACAGTGCTTGCTTAACGTATTGCCCGTAGTGGTGCGAAGTGAACCAGTCATAACCAACTCCGTCCGTCCCGGTTTTCAGGCCGGGCGAGACCGCAAAACACAGAGGACCCCATGCTCAAACTGAACGGCCTGTTTGCAAGCAAGAAACAGATTGCGGGACTCGACATCGGATCCAGTTCCATCAAGATTGCCGAGATCGCCGAGGGGCCCGACGGGTACGTACTCCAGAACTACGCCAGCGTTCCCCTCGCAAAGGGCATCATCACCGACGGCCTCATCGTCAATCCCAACGCACTGGTCGAGCGCATCAAGGAACTCCTCAAGATCTCCCGCTGCAAGGCCCGGACGGTCGTCACCTCGCTCTCCGGATACTCCGTCATCGCCAAGAAGATCGGCTTCCCCTCCATGGATGAGGAATCGCTGAGGGAGCTGATCAGCGACGAGATCGAGAAATACCTTCCCTTCGGCGACATGAAGGACGTCAACTTCGACTTCCAGATCCTGGGCCCCAGCGAGATGAGTCCCGGCCAGATGGAGGTCTTCCTCGTTGCCGCCAAGAAGGATGTCGTCCAGAGCTACATCGACACCCTTCGGAAGGCGGGGCTCGAGGTGGTCATCATGGATGTGGACTCCTTCGCCCTGGAGACGATGTACGAGGAAAACTACGACTACGGGCACGAGGATGTCTGCATCCTCGTAAGCATCGGGGCCAGCATGACCAACATCAACGTCGTGAAAGGGGGCGCCTCCATCTTCATCCGCGACTTCCCCCTCGGGGGGTACTCGATCACGGAAAACCTCCAGGACAAGGCGGGGGTTTCCTTCGAGGAGGCCGAGCGCGTGAAGCTGGAGAAGGCCAATTCCTCCGACGAGCAAAGCAAGGAGGAGCTCCTCAATTATGCCGACCCCCTGCTGCTGGAGATCGAGCGCTCCGTCGACTACTTCCGCTCGACCTATCCCGGAAAGTTCATCAAGCAGATCCTGCTGTGCGGCGGGACGGCCAGGATGCCCGGCATCGGTGAGGCCCTTCTCCAGCGTCTCAACGTGGAAGTCGAGATCGCCAATCCCTTCCGGAAGGTGGCCTTCGACAAGAAATCGTTCTCTGCCGAAGACCTGAAAGAAATCGGGCCGCAGGCGTCTGTCGGTGTCGGGCTCGCCATGAGGAGGATCGGGGACAAATGATCAAGGTCAACCTGCTTCCCTATCGGGAAAAGAAAAAGGAAGTCCAGTCGAAGAACCAGGTCGTCATCCTCGGTGCCCTGGGAGCCGCCTTCGCGGTCCTGCTGGTCGGGTTCCACATCTTCACCGTGATGAAGCTCAACGACCTCGAGAATGACGTCCAGGGCGCCAAGCAGAGGCTCGAGCAGCTCAAGTCGAGCATCGGCGACATCAACCAGTACAAGAAAGCGAAGGAGATCCTGGAAAAACGGCTCAACGTCATCAGCTACCTCGAGAAGAACCGCTTCGCCAAGGTCTCCTTTCTGGATGAATTGACCTCCATGGTCCCGGCCAGCCAGGTCTGGATCAAATCGATGAAGGAAACCGAGGCGGACGTGAAGATCGACGGCTTCGCGAAGGACAACATCGCCATCGCGAAATTCATGAGGAACCTGGAGAAATCCAGGCACCTCACCTCCGTCGACCTGGTCTCTTCGAAACAAACGGAAATCGCGGGCAACAAGCTGAAGCAGTTCACCCTGTCCTGCGGTCTCAAGAAGGGGATCTGAGCATGGCACTGAGCGTTGACGATATCAAAAGAATGCCCGTGCGGCAGAAGGTCCTGGCGCTGTTCGTGCTCTTCATTCTGCTGGGATTCGCCTACTACTCGATCTACTACCAGGATGCCATGCAAAGGGAGGAGAAACTCCAGCAGGACCTCTCGGCCGTCCAGATGGAGCTCGCCCAGAAGCAGAAGCTGATGGAGGAGAAGCTCAAGTTCGAGAAGGAGATCGCCCAGCTGCAGGAGCAGCTGAAGGTGGCCATGGCGAAGCTGCCCGAACAGAAGGAGATCCCGGGGCTGCTGATCTCCATGTCGGAGGCCGAGGGCCTCGGCGGGGTCGAGTTCCAGCTCTTTGAGCCCCTGGCTCCCGTGGAGAAGGAGTTCTACGCCGAGCTGCCCGTGAAGATCTCGCTCACCGGGGTCTACCACGACACGGCCATCTTCTTCGAGAAAGTG
This sequence comes from uncultured delta proteobacterium, assembly GCA_963810965.1. Lineage (GTDB taxonomy): Bacteria > Desulfobacterota > Syntrophia > Syntrophales > UBA2192 > UBA2192. The sequence continues at coordinate 25,306 of CAWEPT010000007.1, forward strand.
GCGAAGCTGCCCCGCATCGTCAACGTGTCGGATATCTCCATGGAAAGGCGGGAAGCCACCAAGGACTCAAACGGCCCCAAGGGCCCCGTCCTGGCAACGAGTTTCCTGATCAAGACCTACATGTTTGTCGAAAAGCCCGTTGAAGGGAGCAAGAAGGCTGATGGAACGGACAAGAAAGCGGCTCAAAAGAAATAAGCTCCTGGCGAAAAGCCTGGCCCTGGTCTTCCTGCTTGCGGGTTTCGTGACGGCTGCCCCGGCGGCCGCCCCGCCTGCGGCAACGCCCGCGGAGGTGAAGCCGGCGGCCCAGCAGGAAGCCAAGCCGGAGGCGCCCCCTCTTGAAATGCCGGACTATCGTTACGACCCGAAGGGGAAGATCGATCCCTTCAAGCCCTTCGTGAGGCTCGAGCTGCCCACCCCCGGGAAGAAGGGGCCGGAGAAGAAGAAGCTCACGGGCCATCTTACGCCGCTGCAGCGGGTTGCCCTGGACAAGGTCCGGGTGACGGGCATCGCCGGCTCGTCGGCAAAGCGCGTGGCCATGGTCGAAGACGGCGGGGGCAAAGGGTATATCGTTTATTTGGGGACTCTCGTCGGGGAGAACGGCGGCAAGGTGATCCAGATCCTCCCCGACCGGGTCATCGTGGAAGAGAAACTCGGAGAGAGCAAGGGCAAGGAAAAATCGCATCGCGTGGCGCTGAAGCTCCATAAAGAAGAAGGCGAGGGAAGACCATGAAGAAGCTGAGCATGTGGGCACTGACGATTTCATTCTGTGGGTTGCTGGTTGCCGGCTGCGCAACGATGAACGCCGGGCCCGAATCATCCGACCCGACTGCGGGGGCTGCGGCTGCGGCCGCGAAAGGGCCGGCGGAGGCCAACGTCGGCTACGTCGAGAAGATCGCCTTCGACAAGACGGCGGACAAGGAGAGAGTGATCGTCTCCACCTCCAAGCTCATGGGATACACCGCTTCCAGGGATTCGGCCCGGACGCTCGTGATCACCCTCGACAAGATGTACGTGCCCGATGATCTGAAGACGAAGACCCCCGAGGGCAGCTTCAAGGTCATCGAGGGCGTCTACTCGAGCCAGACAAAATCGGGCGAGCGGCCCGTGACAGCCGTCAAGATCGTCCTGAAGGACGCCGTGCCCCACCTGGTGCGCGAAGAGGGCAACCAGCTGATCGTCGATGTGGACATGGCCAACATGCCGCGGAGCGCCAGGCCATGACGAAGGAAGTGGATCAGGATCCGGGCGACTCAGCCGGAGCCGAAAGCCAGGGAGATCAAGATCGAGAAGAAGGAAGGCAAGGTATACCAGGGACAGAAGATCACGGCCGATTTCCAGGATGCCAACATCCGGAGCGTCTTCCGCCTCATCGCCGAGGTGAGCGGCCTCAACATCGTGGCCGGCGAGGACGTGAAGGGGCTCGTCACGATGAAGCTCAATGAAGTTCCCTGGGACCAGGCTCTCGAGACGATTCTCGACATCCAGCAGCTGGGGACGAAGGTACAGGGCAACGTGATCGTCGTCATGCCCGCGGACAAGCTCAAGAAGGCCGAGGAACAGCGTCTCAAGGAGGACGTCTCCCGCGGCAAGCTGAAGCAGATCTCCATCGAGGCCCAGATCGTCGAGGCCGTTGATACCTTTCTCAGGAGGCTTGGTGTCCAGTGGGGCGGCGGGCTCCTGACCAACGCCGGCAACACAACGATCGGCGCCCTGGCCGGCTCGGCAGGGTACGCCTCGGGCCTGACGCAAGGCTCGACGGGCGCCACGACGGTCCCGCAGACCTTCCCGAACGGCGTCGGGTTTACCAGCAGCAACCAGGCGGTGAACTTCCCCTTTTCCTGGGCGGGGACGCCGGGTCTGGGCGTCCTGATCGGCGGGGCCAACTTCGTTCTCAGCGCCCAGATCAATGCGCTGGAGAGCTCGGCCGAGGGCAAGATCATCTCCTCGCCGAAGGTCACGACGCTCGACAACGTCAAGGCGACGATCAAGCAGGGCGAGGAAGTCCCCTACGTGACCGAATCCACCTCGGGCGGCGTCGTCACCCGGACCGTCATGTTCAAGGAGGCGGTGCTCAAGCTCGACGTGAAGCCGACCATCACCCCCGAGGGAAAGATCTCCATGGAGATCAAGGCCACCAACGACTATCCCGACTATACGCGGTCGATCCAGGGCAACCCGCCCATCATCAAAAACGAGGTCGACTCCACCGTCGTGGTCCATGACGGCGACACGATCGTCATCGGCGGCATTTACAAGTCCAATGACCTGAAGGGGACCAGCGGCGTGCCCGGCGTCTACAAGGTTCCCGTGCTCGGCTGGCTCTTCAAGGCGGAGGAAGAACAGAGGACCAAGCGTGAAATCCTCATCTTCATCACGCCGAGAGTTGTGCCGGACGGCAAGGGCAGCTGATCCGGGAGAAGGCAAAAGGCTAAAGGTTAAAGGCGAAAGGCAAGACAAGAAACCCCGCCGCGACGACGCGGCGGGGTTTTCTTTTCAACCTTGACACACAAAGGGGGCTGTGTTAGTCCCCCGAATTGAACGCGAAGATCGGAAGAGCGGAAGCGAGGAAGATCGGACAAGGAAACGACGGAAAGAGAGCGGGAAGCGGGCTGATGGAAAAGAACGACACGAGAGGCGGCTACGAGATGGTGAGTCTCAGCGAGGTTGTGGACCGCAAGGAGTTCATCGCCCGGGCCGAGGCATGCCTCGAACAGGACCCGGCCCTCGCCGTCGATCTGGCGCTCGAGCGTCTGCGGATCTACCCCGATGACACGGAAGCCAAGATCATTCTCGGCATCGGCTGGTATCGAAAAGGGGAAAGGGAGCCGGCCCTCGATGTGCTGAGGGGACTTGCCGACGATGTGATCCGCTGGTCGCCGGTCTTCGGCATTCTTTCCGAACTCTGCCGGGACAGAGGGCTCGACGAGGAGGCCGAACGGGCCTCCCGCATCTACATGTCCATGAATCCCGAATCCCCGGAGGCCATTGCGGACCTGGAGGACAGGCTGCGCAGGGAGAGCCGGACTTACCCGGAGGCGGGGGCGGAGAAGCCCGACGAGGAGGTCGGATTGCCCCGGGCCGCCGATTTCAAAACCCTGACGCTGGCCGATCTCTATGCGCGGCAGGGATACCGGGAACTGGCCGAGGCCCTCCTCAAGGAGATCCTCGCCACGGATCCCCAGAACCAGGATGCCCTGGAGAGACTCCGGAAACTCCGGCCGCAGGCCCGGGAGGATGGTAACTCCGACCGTTCCCGGCGAGGGGGCGCCGGACGGGGAACGCAAGGATCTCTTTTTCGGAGAGCCCGTTGTGCCTCCCTTCCAGAGCCTGTTCGGCCGCACGATCACGACGGGGCTGCTCGAGACCGATGAACCGGCGCCTGATGCAGCCGCCGCAGCCCTGCATGATCCTGAAATCCCGGATCCGCGCGAGCGGGTCATCGGAGAGCTGAACCGGTGGCTTGTCTCTCTCGACAGGATGCAAGGGAATGCCTGAACGGCCTGCCACCGCCCCGAGGATATCCCGGCTGCGGGCGCTCCTGCGGCGCTCGGGCCTGGAGGCTTTTCTCATCCTCGATCTCAAGAACATCCGCTACCTGACAGGCTTTACCGGCAGTGACGGGGCCCTCGTCGTGGGCGCGGGCAAACCGGCCCTCCTGGTGGACGGACGCTACACGACCCAGGCACGAAAGCAGGCCCCCGGAACCCGGGTGGTCCTCTACCGCGATAAAGTCTCCGGGATCGCCGAGGCCCTTTCCGCAGGGGGGGTTGAACAAGTCGGCTTCGAGCCTGCCGTCGCGACGGTGGAGCTGCTGAGCTCCCTGCGCCGGAAGTCGAAAAAGGTGCGCTGGAAGCCCCTTCAGAGGGAGCTCGGCGCCATCCGTGCCGTCAAGGATCCCGGGGAGATCACGCAGATTCGCAGGGCGATCCGCATTGCCGCAGGTGCCCTGAGGTCAACGTTAGGGCGCATCCGGCCCGGGGTGTGCGAGCGCGACATTGCCATCGAGCTCGAATATGCCATGCGCAGCATGGGCGCCGAAGCCCCTTCCTTTGACACGATCGTTGCATCAGGTCCCAACAGCGCCCTTCCCCATGCCCGGCCGGGAAGCCGGAAGATCAGGCCGGGGGACTTCGTGGTCATCGATTACGGGGCCGTCTGGCGCGGGTACCACTCGGACGAGACATGCACCTTTGCCGTCGGCGGGGCGGGAAGGCGGCACGAGAAAATATACGGCGTTGTCAAGGAGGCCCACGACAGGGCCCTGGAGGCGGTCAGGCCCGGCGTTGCCTGCCGCGACGTGGATGCCGCAGCAAGGGGCGTCATCGAGAAGGCCGGTTACGGTCCTCTCTTTTCCCATGGGACGGGACACGGCGTGGGGCTCGATGTCCACGAGGCCCCCAGGCTCTCGACCCTGTCCGATGCCGTCCTTGAGAAGGGGATGGTGATCACCATCGAGCCCGGGATCTATCTTCCCGGCTTCGGCGGGGTCCGCATCGAGGACACGGTCCTCGTCGAGAAGGGCGGGGCCAGGGTGCTGACAGAGTTTCCCAAGGAGCTGCAGGTTATTGGGTGAAAAAATAGAAGGTAAGAGGGTAAGAGGGTAAGAAGGTTGGACAGGCCGGTGGTCGTTCGTCTGCTCCATGCTTCTCCGACCTTCTCACCTTCTCACCTTCTTCTTATGATGTGAGGTAAGCATGGCCGGATTTCAGGAGGATCTCTTCTACAGCCGCGAACACACCTGGGTCAGGGTGGACGGGAACATCGCCACCGTCGGGGTCTCCGACTATGCCCAGGAGAAACTCGGGGAGCTCTATTCCGTCGAGCTGCCCCGGACAGATGCGGAAGTCGAGCAGGATGAACCCTTTGGCGTCATCGAGTCGTCCAAATCGGTTGCGGAGCTCATCTCGCCGGTCAGCGGCGAGGTCATCGGCGTCAACGAGGACATCGTGGACGACATCGGCGTGATCAACAGCGATCCCTATGGGGCCGGCTGGCTGATCATGGTGGAGTTGCGCGATCTCGATGAGCTCAACAACCTCCTCGATGCAGAGGAATACAGGGATTATGTCGGCGAGGAAGCCGCAATCGAGGAATGAAACTTCCTGGCGCCTGCTGCCCTTCCGGGTATTGCGCGCCGCCGAGAACATGGCCGTCGACGAGGCCGTCTTCCGCCTGAACCGCCGTGAGGCCCTGCCCCCCACGCTGCGGTTCTTCGGCTGGCAGCCCCCCGCCGTCTCGCTCGGTTACTTCCAGAAAACCTCCCGGGAGATCGATGTCGAAACCTGCCGGCGCGAGGGGATCGACATCGTGCGCCGGCCCACGGGGGGCAAGGCCGTCCTGCACGAACACGAGCTGACCTACTCGCTCGTGGCGGCCATGGATCACCCCCTGTTCACCGGCGATATCCTCGAGACCTACCGGGTCATCAGTGCCTGCATCGTGGAAGCCCTCAAGCGGCTTGGCCTCACGCCGGAGATGGTATCCGAGGGACGCTCGGCCGCGGGAACGCCCCTGGAGGCATACTGTTTTGCCGCCCCGTCAAAATACGAGCTTCTCGTGGGCGGGCGCAAGATCTGCGGCAGCGCCCAGGTGAGGAGCGGCGGCGCCTTCCTCCAGCATGGATCGCTGCTGATCGACATCGATCCCGCCCGTGCTGCGGCGGTCATGCGGGTCCCCGCAGCCGGGATCTCGGGTTCCACGACGACCCTCCGGGAGCAGCTCGGCAGGGTCATCGGGGCCGACGAGCTCGCCCGGGTCCTCCGGGGGGCCTTCGAGGACACGCTCGGCATCACCCTGGCCGAGGATGGCCTGACGGCTGCCGAGGATGCGTTGAAGGAGCGGCTGCTGGCCGGAAAGTACGGCACGGACCGGTGGAACCTGGAGGGGAAAAGCACCCCCGACGGGCAAGGGGAGCCGCCGTGATGCCTGAAATTGTCGTCTAACGCAAAGTTTTGATTGACAATAATATTGTTTTCTCAATAATATTCAATGGTTTCGCGGGGGAAAATCGGATTCATCGATCATTTCATGTGCTCGCACGTCCTATGAAATCGCCTTTGATTCCGCTGCGTTTATGTTTGCTTTTCCCTGATTCGGACGTACGAATTTAATAGGAAGGGAGCGATCATATTTGGAAGTCAAGGTTTTCGACAACGATGTCGACAAGGCATTGAAAGTTCTGAAAAACAAGCTGTCGAAGAACGGCCTGTTCAAGGAACTGAAGCTGCGTCGCGCCTACGAAAAGCCTTCCGTCAAGCGCAAGAGAAAAGCGCTCGAGGCGAGACGGCGGCTTGCCAAGATCCAGAGACGGCGTCACACGTAATCGGCCGGATGGACGCATTTTCACAGACAACCTTCACCGGGGACAGGGGCAGGAATCTCACCGAAGGGTTTCTGCCCCGATCCCTGTACTGTGTCTGATGGAAGAAAAACAATATCTCGTTGATGCCCTTTCCGTTAACGAATCCTGGCGAATGTTCCGCATCATGGCGGAGTTCGTCGAAGCCATAGAAGAACTCTCCGATCTCGGGCGAGCCGTTACCGTCTTCGGCTCCGCCAGGACCACCCCCGCTCACAAATACTACCAGAAGGCAGAGCACCTGTCGCGGCTGCTGGCCCAGCAGGGATTCGCCGTCATCACGGGCGGCGGGCCCGGCATCATGGAGGCAGCCAACAAGGGCGCCGCCGAAGCGGGCGGCACGTCGGTCGGCATGAACATCCGCCTGCCCTTCGAGCAGACCCCCAACGAGTTTGCCAACGTCAAGCTCTACCACAAGTATTTCTTCATCCGGAAGGTCATGTTCGTCAAGTTCGCCATGGCGTATGTCATCATGCCCGGGGGCTTCGGGACCCTGGATGAACTCTTTGAAGCGCTCACCCTGATCCAGACCAAACGGATCAAGAGTTTCCCCGTCATCCTGATGGGAAGCGAATACTGGCAGGGGCTTCTCGACTGGCTCAAGGGCACCATGCTCGCCCAGGGGATGATCACCCGGGAGGACATGGATTTGATCCGCGTCATGGACGAGCCCGAAGAGGTGGTCAATTATATCCGCAAATTCGTCATCACCTAGCAGGCTCGTGAAAAGCACCCATCTGCGTCGTTTCCCTCGTCCCTCGTCCCTGCGGCGTACGCCTAGTACGCCTCAGTCCTCGGGACTTCGGGGGCCTAGCATCTGGGCACTTTTGACGAGCCTGAGAGAAGACCCAAGGTACGGGCCGTCCCATGCCTGCACGTCTTCAAGCATCAGGCTGCCAGATCGGATGACAGAGTGAAGAAACGTACAGAGCAAGTTTCATCCTCATGTCACTCGGGCTTTCAGGGGCCTTGCATCTGGCCATTTTTGAACAGCCGATACACATGCAGGCTAGTGATCCTCCCACGCTCTTTTCTGATCCTCTGCTCTTCCGCTCTTCCTCATTTCTGATCATAAACCCCTCCCGTTTTTTCAATAATTGATGTATATCAGTCACGGCTGCCGGTTCATTCGTGACCGGCGGACGAATTTTTTCGTACCGGCCGGCAAATCCGAAACGAGATGAGCCAGAAAGAACCGAGCGCAGAAAAGAGCCTCGAGAGCGTCCTGAAGGACATCTCGAAGGGCCGAAGCGCGCCCTGTTACCTCCTTTACGGGGATGAGGACTTCCTTGTGGAAGAGGCCCTGGGGAAGCTTGTCGACGCCCTGATCCCGGCACAGGACAGGGATCTGAACCTCTTTGTCATGGACGACGAGTCGGGAGGAGTCGATCCCGTCTGCGAGGCCCTTCTGACGCCGCCCCTCATCCCCGGCCCCAAGGTTGTGCTCCTGCCCAAGACCCGCCTTTTCTATTCGAAGACCTCCCTGCCCGAGCTGGTCAGAAAAATCGCCGACAGCGCCGAGTCGGACCTCCCGGCGGCGGCCCGGGCCTTCATGATCTTTCTGGATCTGGCGGGCTGGTCTCTCGAACAGCTCCGCGACGACGGCTGGAGAAGGATCACCGACGAGCAGTGGCATGATGCCGCAGGGGGCGAGGGGGGCGAGGATCGGGAGAAATGGCTCCCCCGGGTTCTGGAGTACTGTGCCGGGCAGGGGACGACGGCCGGGCGGCACCGTGCCGGCGGGACGGAAGTCCTGGAAGAGCTCCTCGCATCGGGGCTTCCCGAGGGGCACTGCCTGGTTATGACGGCCGATTCCGTCGATCGGAGAAAGAGGCTCTTCAAGGTGGCGACCGAGAAGGGCGTCGTCCTGTCCTTCATCCGGACCCGGGGCGAGGCAAGGCAGCGCAGCCTCATGATGGAAAATCTCCGCGAGAAGCTCTCCCGGAGAGGGAAGACGCTCAGCCCCGAAGCCTGGGTCGTCCTGGGGAAAAAAACGGGATTTCGGCTGCGGGATTCCGCCGAAGCCCTCGATCAGCTGATCACCTACACGGGGGACCGGACGGCGATCGAACCTGCCGACGTGGAGACGGTCATCGGCCGTACCCGTGACGACTCCGTCTTCGACCTCACGGAAGCGCTCGTGGGAAAAGACCTCCGCAAGGCCCTGGCGAGCCTCGGCGATCTGCTGTACCAGGGCGTCCATCACCTCGTCATTCTCGCCATGATCACCCGGGAGGTCCGTTTCCTCTTCCACGGAAAGCTGTTTCTCGATGCGGGCAGGATCGGCGGCTTTCGCGCCGACATGGACTTCGGCCCGTTCCAGCGGGCCGTCTACCCTGCGGTGAAGGGGCTCGAGGCCGAGCTGGGGAAAGGGAAGTCCCTCGCAAGCCAGCACCCCTACGTGGTCTACAATGCGCTTCGCAACTCGACGCGCTTTTCCTACGGGGAATTGATGGGGCACCTGGAGCGGGTGCTCGCCGTCGATGAAGCCATGAAATCGACGGGGCAGGATCCGCGGCTGCTGCTGGAGCGGTTGCTCATCGAGACTCTGCGGGCAGGCGCAGCAGGAATGATGGAGTGATGGTAACAGGAATGATGGAATAATGGGTAAGCAAGAGATCTTGAGTTGATAAAACCCATTCCTCCAATATTCCAGTATTCCATTGCCCCGCTGGCTTTCACAGCTTCTCCATGCTCCGGTGCTTCATGCGGTCTCTCCTGGAGGATTTCCGGGAGGGGCCTTTTTTCTTTGTCCCGCGGGGCGAGGGGTCGTCGTCATCGTCCTTTTCGGGAGTGGCAGGGCCCTGTGCGGGGGCGCTCCGGCCTTGACGGATCCGGGCCTCGAATTCACGGGAAGCGACTGCCGTGACCCCCGCGCGGATGGCTGCGTCCATGACGGGACGGTCCGATGTGACGACGAGCGTTTCGTCGGCGTGCTGGCGCGCAAGCCGCTTGATGACCTCATCGGCTTTCTCCCCCCGCCGTGAATAGATGATGTCGATGCCCGCTTCCCGGTCGCGCTCCTCCTGGGGAGGGCCGCCGAGCCACCCGTCGAAGACGATGGTGATGCGGTGTCCCCTGGCCCTCCGGTAGCCGGCCAGCAGGTGCACCAGGGCCTTGCGCCCGGCTTCCAGGCCCTGGCGTTCATGCAGGCGCAGCACGTCCGACTGCCGGATGAGGTTATAGCCGTCGATGATGATGTGCATAAGAAACCGGGCTTCAGGAATCGGGCTTCAAGGCATCAAGGGCAGTGAACAGAACATGCATCCGGCCTGTGGCCTGCAGCCTGTTGCCTTACCATACCCCACTTGATCGGCGGCTTCAAGGCGTCTGAAACGCAGGGTTTCCCGTCCGGCGGACAATAAAATAGTTGTGGACATTCCTTGCCGAAGTCTTATAATCGCCCCTACGCTTTGGCGGCCGAGGCCGCAGGTTCGGGGCCCGAAGGACGGGGGCCGAGGGGGAAGCATGAACACCTCGGGCCATTCCCTGCGGGATCGGGGAAACAGGATTCACCAGGCGGTGCTTCAATATCTTGACGGCACCCTGAGATCATGGCTCAGAACGGCACGAACAACCAGACCCGCCTTGAAAAGCTCCAGGAACTCACCCGGGGAAAGCGGAAAGTCCTGATTGTCACCCACAATCACCCCGATCCCGATGCGCTTGCCGCAGCCTTTGCCCTCAAATACCTGTTCCAGTCGAAGTGGAAAGTCGGCAGCATCATCGCATCCAGCGGTGTCATAGGGCGGGCCGAAAACAGGGCCATGATCCGCCAATTGAAGATCGATCTGAGGCCTCTTTCCGAGATCAATCTCAAGAATTTCAGCAGGATTGCCCTGGTGGACACTCAACCGGGCGCCGGGAACAACTCCCTTCCGAAATCCATCATCCCCGACATCGTCATCGACCACCACGTGCCCATCCGGGCAAAGACCCGGCTCGCCAAGTATTACGACATCCGGACCGATTACGGGAGCACCTCGACGATACTCGCCGAGTACCTGCGGGATGCGGGGATCGAGGAGGTGGACCGCAAGGTGGCCACGGCGCTCCTCTACGGGGTCCGGTCCGATACGCGTGATCTGGGCCGCGGGGTGAGTGCGAAGGATGTCGATGCCTGCATGTACTTTTACCAGAGGGTACTCTTTCGCCTCCTCTCGCAGATCGAACACCCGGAGGTCCCGCGGGACTACCTGAGCGTCCTCGAGAAGGCCATCCGCAATGCCCGCATCTACAGGGACGTTGTCACCCTGAATCTGGGCCACGTGGAACACCTGGAAATCATCGCCGAGATGGCCGATCTCATGGTCCGCACGGAGGGCGTCAAGTGGGTCCTGTCGCTGGGTGAGTTCGTCGGGGATGTCTACTTTTCGCTGCGGACGAAGAAGAGGCGGGGGTCGGCGGACCGGATTGCCCAGAAGATGGTGGCAGGCCTGGGGACGGGGGGCGGACACGAGATGATGGCCGGCGGGAAGACCCCCTCGAACGAGAATCCCCACCACTCCCACCAGGAGCTGACGGACATCCTGGTGTCGAGGTTCCTGAAGGCGCTCAAACGAAAGGAAATCAAGGCGCAGAACCTGCTGTCGTTCAGCCAGGAAGCGGCCGGCCCCATCAAGCCGGAGGCGGGCGAGGCGCCTGTTGAGGACAAGAAGTCAGGAAGTTAAGAAGATCGGAAGATCGGAAAAAACCGGAACGTCTTATTCTACTCTTCCGAGCTTCCTCGCTTCGCATTCGCCCAACGTTGACGCTGCTATTTGACCCCGCCAAGTATCGCTTTCATCCTGTTGATCGTATCACTGTAGGACGGGCTGCCGAAGATGGCGGCCCCGGCCACGAAGATGTCCGCCCCGGCCTCGGCAAGGGTGCCGATGTTTTCGGCCGTGACGCCCCCGTCGACTTCGATGGCCATCTTGAGGCCGCGTGTCTGTGCGAGTTCCCGGGCCTTCCGGATCTTGGGGAGCATTCCGGAGATGAACTTCTGTCCGCCGAAACCCGGGTTCACCGTCATGATCAGCAGCAGGTCGATATCGGGCAGGATCTCCTCGACGCAGGCAAGCGGCGTCGAGGGGTTCAGCGACACCCCGGCCTTGACGCCTTTTCCCTTGATGATTTGTACCGTCCGGTGCAGGTGGATGACCGCCTCGGCGTGGACCGTGATGATGTTGCTCCCCGCATCGACAAAGGCATCGATGTAGCGGTCCGGGTCTTCGATCATGAGGTGCACGTCGAAGGGCAGGCTGGTCGTTTTTCTCAGGGACGAGACGACACCGGGGCCGATCGTGATGTTCGGCACGTAGTGGCCGTCCATGACATCCACGTGGATCAGGTCCGCGCCGGCCTTCTCCACCGCCTTGATTTCCTCCCCCAGCCGGCTGAAATCGGCCGAGAGGATGGACGGGGCAATCTGCTTCTTCATCCGTTTCCCTTTTTCCTTTCGCCTTTGACCTTGAACCTGCCGCGAAGCGGCTAATAGCGCAGGACGAAAGGCGGGTAAACCCGCCCCGTGTCGGCCTCGCGCAGGCGGAGCCTCAGCTCCTGGGGCTTTTTTGCTTCCCCCGGGAAGAAGATGAACCCGTAGGCGATCTCCTGGGGCGCAACGGCTCTTCGCTCCAGGGACCGGTTCCTGAGATCTTCCCGGATCTGCCTCTGGACATCGGCATCCGACATCCCTTGAGAACCCCCCATCACGGCTCCTGTCGCAGCGCCGGCGGCGGCGCCTTTCATGGCTGCATCGCCTACCGGCTGCCCGCCGACAATTCCGATGGCCGCGCCGATGATGCCGCCGGCAACGGCTCCCAGGGCACCGTACTTGGCCGCATTCGGCGCCACTTCGCCCAACTGGGTCTTCCTGGCGATGCGGTCATAGGCCATTCTTGCATCCATGACCGGCCACGCGTTGTTATCGACGTCGATGAGAAACGTCTGCTCCGATACGATCTCGAGCGGGTGGCTTCCCTTGTTGTCGAAGATGACCTGGACGGGAAGAATCTCCGGCCGGATGTCAAAGCCAAAGGCCCCCTCCGCCTCTTTCTGGTCATCCCAGGACTTGGAGGCGATGACGGCGCCGCCCACTGTTGTTGAATTGGGATAGGCCTGGGGCATTTTGAAGGGGACGACCTTCTGCTGGTAGCGGGCGCACGAGGCAAGCAGCGCGACGGCAAGCAGGACGATCATCGTCAACACGATCGCTTTTCTATTCGTCATGAGAGTTGCTCTCCGTTCTCGTCGATGGTTATTCTTCCGTGATTTCAGGCTCTTTGGGGAGCCCACCCAACCTACAATATTACCCGGGGGTTGTCAACCATCCAGGGCACGACAGGACTCAGGATCGAGGCACGAGGATCGAAGATTTGTAATAATGCCTTCGTCCTCAGTTCCTCGGCCTCGAACCTGTACGCCGTAATCCGACAAAACCGCACATGAGCCTGAACGCATGGATAGCACGATTGAAGATTGACACTGCCCACTTGACAGGACCGGGAAACCGCATTATCGTCGGGCGGTGCTTCACGTACTTTACAACATCACCGCTCTCGCGGGCTTTCTGCTCCTCATGCCGTATTACGGGTTCAAGATCCTCGTGACGGGAAAGTACCGTCAGAGCATCTGGCAGAAGCTGGGGGCCATGCCCGACGAGATGGTTTCCGCCCTCAAGGGCCATCCGCGGATCTGGGTCCATGCCGTCTCCGTGGGCGAGGTCACGGCGGCGGCCCCCATCGTTGCCGCCCTGAGGGGGAAGCTCCCCCAGGCCAGCATCGTCCTTTCCACCGGCACGGAGACGGGCCAGGCCATGGCGCGCAAGTTGATCCCCCAGGCCACGGCATTCATGTATTTTCCCCTCGACCTCTTCCCTGTCGTGAAAAAAGTAATCGACCGGATCGCCCCCGATATCGTCGTCCTCACGGAAACGGAGCTCTGGCCCAATTTTCTCCGGCACTGCATGAAGCGCCGCATCCCCGCCGTCATGGTGAACGGCCGGATTTCACCCCGGTCGTTCCGGCGTTACTCCCGGACGTCCTTCTTCTGGAAAAAGGTCCTGGAATCGGTCCTCGAAATCGGGGTCATCTCCGCGGTGGACAGGGAGCGCATCCTGGCCATCGGCGCTCCCGCGGCGAAAGTGAGGGTCATGGGGAACGCCAAGTACGACAGCCTCGCCTCGAGGGTGAGCGGCGAGGCCTGGTCCCGGAAAGCCGCCCAGATGAAGATGACGCCGGACACCCGGGTGTTCGTGGCCGGCAGCACACACGAAGGGGAGGAGGCCATCGTCCTCGAGGTGTACCGGGCGCTGCTGCAGGAGTGGCCCGATTTGCGGCTCATCGTCGTGCCCCGTCACCCCGAGAGGGGGAAGGCGGTGCGCGACCTGGTGACGGCCCAGGGGCTTCCGGTGTCCTGATAAGCGAGATCCTTGCAGGGGGGGCCGCCCGACCGGGGCGTCGTCGTCGTGGATGTGATCGGCGAGCTTTTCGGTCTTTACAGCCTGGCCTCCGTCGTTTATTGCGGGGGAAGCCTTGTGGCGAAGGGAGGGCAGAATATCCTGGAGCCGGCCGCCTGGGGGAAGGTCGTCTTTTACGGGCCATCCATGGAGGACTTCCTTGACGAGAAGGCCCTCCTGGAAGAGGCCGGGGCGGGCATCCCGGTCCGAAACGCCGCGGAGCTCCTCGCGGGCATGAAAGCGATGCTCTCCGATCCCGCAGAGCTCAGGCGCCGCGGGGTGGAAGGCCAGAAGCGCGTCATGGCGAGCCGCGGCGCCGCAGAGCGCTATGCGGGGATGATCCTCAAGGCATTAGGCAACAGGCCACAGGATACAGGCAACAGGAAAGACGAGCCCGCGGCATGAGCGACGGGCGGTCCTTGAAGCCTTCCTTCCGATCAGGCCTGTAACTTGCATATCTACCTGATATCTGCGGCCTGTAGCCTGCAGCCTGTTTTTGTTGTTGACAAGCCGAATCCTTTCCGATATTTAAGTTCTACTTTGTGAGGAAAACGCTGAGAATGACGACGATCGGTGCAAGAAGAGAGCTTACGAACCTGAACGGGTTGTTGCGCCTCGCTCTGCTCCTGCTTCTACTGGCATACCGGTCGCCCGTCGTTTTTAGAATTTAGGGACTCGAAGACGAAATTCTAAAGGCCATGGGCAAAAAGCTCATGGCCTTTTTTTGTGCCTGGTGCGATTTCGGGCAACAGGCGTAACGGGAGGAGCGATGAAAGAAGTCATCTGGTTCGGTCGTGGCGGTCAGGGCGCCGTGGTTGCAGCCCAGATCCTGGCGGAGTCGGCATACCTGGAGGGCTTCAAGGGCGTCACCTCGGCGCCGACCTTCGGCCCCGAGCGGCGCGGGGCGCCCGTCACGGCATCGACGCGGATTTCGAAGGATCCCATCCGGATGTTTTCCCAGGTCGAGATGGCCGACATCGCCATCGTGCTGGACGACACGCTCCTGGGTGTTGTCGACGTGAAAGGGCGGATCCGCAAGGGCGGGACGATCATCATCAACACCGCCTGCAAGCCCGAGGATGCGGCCATCAGCGGCGATTTCGATGTGGCCACTGTCGATGCCACGGGGATCGCCCTGAAGCTTCGTCTCACGAAGGAAGGAGCCCCCGTGATCAACACGCCGCTGCTGGGCGCCTTCGCAAAGGCCACGGGGATCGTCTCCCTGGAGAACATCGAGAAGGCCCTTCGCAGCAAGCTCCCCGCGGCGGTGGCGTCGCAGAACTTCGAGACGGTGCGCGCGGCCTACGAGGGAACGATCGACAAAAAAGGCTGCAAGGCTAAGGGATGCAAAAGCGGCTACAAGAGGTTGAAAGAAAGGGAGGGTGACGCATGAAGAAGAAAGACGAGAACATATCGGCCATGTGCAAGCCCACCATCGGCGAGGCAGGCAGAACCGGCGACTGGCGCGATCTCCGGCCCGTCATCGATCACAGCAAGTGCACGCCCTTCGTCAAGAAGAAGGCCGCCTGCTATCTTTGCTGGCTCTATTGTCCCGAGGCGGTGGTCAAGGCGGGGATTCCCGTCGAGATCGACCTCGAGTACTGCAAGGGCTGCGGGATCTGCGCCGAGGAGTGCCCGTCGCGGGCCATCAGCATGGTGAGGGAGGACAAGTGCAATGACTGACGCGCGCATCATCACCGGAAACCAGGCGGCAGCACTGGCGGCACGGCTCTGCGATGTCCAGGTGATCGCCGCCTACCCGATCACGCCCCAGTCGCAGCTTGCCGAGATGCTCTCCCTGTACGTGGAAAGCGGTCAGCTGCGCGCCGAGTACGTCCGGGTGGAAGGCGAACACTCGGCCATGACGGTCTGCATCGGGGCCTCAACCGTGGGGGCCCGGGTCTTCACGGCAACCAGCTCAAACGGCCTGTTGTACATGCACGAGCAGTTGCACTGGGCGGCGGGCTCCAGGCTTCCCATCGTCATGTGCTGCGTCAACCGCGGCGTGGGCGCCCCCTGGTCCATCTTCAACGACCAGCAGGACTCGCTGGCCCAGCGCGACACGGGCTGGATCCAGATGTACTGCCGCGACAACCAGGAGATCCTCGACACGATCATCCAGGCCTACAGGATCGCCGAGACGGTCTACGCGCCCGTCATGGTCTGCTACGACGGCTTCGTGCTCTCCCACACGATGATGCCGGTCATCAGCCCACCCCCGGCGGCAGTCCGGAAGTTCCTGCCGCCCTACAAGCCCCACACGATCCTTGATTCAAACAACCCGATGACCATCAACTCGGTGCTCCTGCCCAACCGGCGCCCCGACTCCGAGGGGGTGCTCTGCGACGGCTACATGGAGATGCGCTACAAGCTGCAGAACGCTCTCGACCGGAGCCCGGAGACGATCCGCGAGGTGAATCGCCAGTATGCGGAGGCCTTCGGGCGCGACCACGGCGGGATGCTCTGGACGCACCGGACGGAGGATGCCGACGTCATCCTCACGAGCATGGGGTCGCTTGCCGCCGAGGCGACGGTGGCCGCCGACGCCCTGCGCGAGGAGGGGATCAAGGCCGGTGTCGTGGGGATCCGCGTTTTCCGGCCCTTCCCGGAAAAAAGGAGGTCGTCGAGGCCTACCGGAATGCCAAGGCCATCATCCTCTTCGAAAAGAGCGTCAGCTACGGCTACGAAGGGGGGCTGTGCTCGGATCTCAAGGCCGCCTTCTACGGAAGCGGCATCAACGCGGTCATCCACGACTACGTGGCGGGCCTCGGCGGCCGCGACGTGAAGGCAAGGGAGCTTGTCGAGGCCGTCAAGTCGTCCCTTGCCCGGATCGCGGAGGGTGAGAGGGAACTGAATACCACTTGGCTGAATTGCCACACGGAGTAGAGCTATGCCGCAGAATCTCTTCAAGATCCACGAGAAAGAATATGTCCTTCCCGGCACGAGGGCCTGCCAGGGCTGCGGGCTTTCGATTGCCTACCGGTTCGCCCTGAAGGCGCTCCGGGAAGACACGATCGTAACGCTGCCCGCCTGCTGCCTGTGCGTCCTCCACGGCCTCTACCCCCTGACGCCGGTCCTGGTCCCGAGCGTGAACAACACCTTTGCGAGCACGGCCGCCTCGGCCTCGGGGATCGCGGCGGGGCTTGCCGCCCTGAACCGGACGGACACGACCGTCGTGGCCTTCGCAGGCGACGGGGGCACCTTCGACATGGGCCTCCAGGCCCTCTCGGGCGCTGCCGAGCGCGGGACGGATTTCATCTACGTGGCCTACGACAACGAGGGCTACATGAACACGGGCACCCAGCGCTCGAGCGCAACCCCCATGGGGGCCCTCACGACGACGACCCCCGTGCTCACGAAGCAGCAGCACAAGAAGGACTTCCTCAAGATCATGGAGGCCCACCAGATCCCCTACATCGCCACGACGACGCCGGCCTACCCCATCGACCTCTACGACAAGTTCGTGCGGGCCAAGCGCATCAAGGGGACGCGGTTCATCCACATCCACACGCCCTGCCCCCCGGGGTGGCAGTATCCCACCAAGGACACGGTCCGCATCGGCCGGCTTGCCGTCGACACGGGCCTGTGCGTGCTCTTCGAGATGGAGAACGGCAAGTTCCGCTTCACCGGCCGCAGCCGGACGCTCGCCGAGAAGGGCAACAAGCTCCCCGTGGTGCACTACGTGGAGAAGCAGGGACGGTTCAAGAAGATGAGCATCGAGCAGCTCAGCCAGCTCCAGGACTGGGTGGACGATCGCTGGGAGGAGTACAAGAAAAAGGCGGCGGAATCGAAGTAACAGGGTACGAGGGTCCAGGGTAGGGAACGAGGTACCGAGGCAACAGAATAGACAGACCTCGATCTTCTCCGCTACCTCGAACCTGAAACGCTGTCCCGCTCGACCGGATAGACGGAACAGACCGGAACAGACGGAATAGACCAAATAGACCAGATCAGGAGGGGAATATATGGATCTCGGATTGAAAGGGAAGGTGGCCCTGGTGGCCGGCGGGAGCCAGGGGCTCGGGCTCGCCGTGGCGATGGACTTTGCTCGGGAAGGGGCGAAGGTTGCCATCTGCGCCCTCGACGACCCCCATCTGCCCGAGGCGGCCGAGGCGATCAAAAAAGCAACGGGCGGCGAGGTCTTTGCCATACCGGCAGACGTGACGGACATGGAGCAGGCGAAAAATTTCGTCCGGAAATCGGCGGCCCGTTTCGGGACGGTGGACATCCTGGTGAACAACGCAGGCGGTCCGCCCTCGATGAGCTTCCTCGAAATCGACGACGAGCTCTGGCACCGGGGAATCCGCCTCAACCTGCTCTCCACGATCGTGATGACGCGCGAGGCCGTCCCGATCATGAAGGAGAAGCGCTGGGGCCGGATCATCAACATGACCTCGATTGCCGTCAAGCAGCCCATCGACGGGCTCATCCTTTCCAACACGGTCCGCTCGGGCGTGATCGGCTTTGCCAAGTCGCTCTCGAACGAACTGGCCTCCTTCAACGTCACCGTCAACAGCGTCTGCCCGGGCTACACGATGACGGACCGCGTCCGCAACCTGGCGATCGTGCTGGCCCAGAAGCAGGGGACGACCCCCGAGGCGATCATCGCCAAGTGGGAGGCGGAGATCCCCATGAAGCGGATCGGCACGCCCGAGGAGTTCGCCAGCCTCGTCGTCTACCTCGCCTCGGAGCGGGCCGGCTACATCACCGGCGCGGCCATCCAGATCGACGGGGGATGGTATAAGGGGATCATGTAAAGACAGGGTACAGGGGACAGGGTTAAGGGTCCAGGCAGGAAAAAGAAAACAATAAGAAAGGGCATCGGCAGTGAACGTAGCCCGATGCCCTTTTTGTCTTTTACCGTCTTTTTTCTTCCCTGTACCCTGAACCCTGGCCCCTGTACCCCCTGTCTTTCTCACCTTCCCAACTTCTTTTTTTGTGCCAGGGCGTATTTCAGGTTCTCCTGGGCAAGATGGATTGCCTGGCTCCAGCCGGATGGCCGTCCTTGAAATGAAGAATCGCCTCATCGACCCGATTTTTCTCCATCAGGGCACCTCCCAGGTTATTATGCGCCCTGGCGTAATCGGGAGCAAGCCGGATGGCTGTCTGGAACTGGGGAATGGCTTCGTCGATCTTTCGCTGCCGTATCAGGATGAAGCCGGCATGGTTGTGCAATTTTTCATTTTGAGGTTGCGCACTCGATAGCCCGCAGACGTGTATTGACAGGGCTTCATCGAATCGATTCTGAGAAATGAGGACTCGCCATCCCGTATAAGCCGGGGAATTGTCCGCATGCGCCGAACGGCAAGTTTAAAATAGTACATCGCCGTGATCGGCCTTCCCACGCAGGTATTATGCCCACATTCATAGCCGATCCCAATTGAGGTTCATGCGGAGCCCCGATTGAGGACTCGACAGCCGCATCAGTTCCTCTCATGATAGTTGGAGAATTCCCATGCTCAGATTGGCCACTTGAGTCGGGTTGATCTCAATGCTTTTTCAGATGGACAGGGCTTCCGCATATTTTCTTTCTGAGATACACCATGGCAAGACAGTAATGCGCCACTAGTTGCGTTGGTGACGCTGGGCATGACGGAAAAGGGTGAAGCTGTCTCTCCACTGGCCGATCTGCGATGTACGTCACAAGCATGAAGGACGCTGAGGACAAGAGCCGATAGCTGCTGCGAGGGCGGCCCTGGGAAAGCGCAATGCCTGCGAGAGATCAAAAGCGCCCCAGGCCAGGGCGATGAAGGGACCCGATGAGCGTAATGTAGGTATAGCGGTCGGCCATGGCAGCATCACCGACCTTGATGATGCCGATGACGGGCAGGAGCGTGATCAGATACCAGAGCCAGCCCACCAGAAGATAGGGATGCCTGTCGAGTCCATCGCACCGCGAAAAAGGTCATTGCCAGAAGGAGAGATGCGCTTGCCAGGACAAGAGCGGGGGAAAGGGCCTCGAAGGGATAGAAAACGGCCAGCCCGGAGGGCCAGAACATCTTCCATAAATAGGCTGCATAGGACACGAGCGCGTTGGCGATCCTGTCAGCGCAGCGGCACGGCAGATAAAGAGGCGACGGCCCCCGCCTTGTGCTGCGCGTAAAACGTGATCACGCTCGATGCGGCGGAAAGGGCAAAGAGCGGGATTTTTTCATAGGACAAGGGGAAGGACAGGGCCTCCTTTGTCGACGTCCCTGCGGGGGGGCGGCTTCTTCTGCTCCTGCGGTTGCTGACGTCGTTTCTTCCGATGTTTTTCCGGCGTGGCCGATGCGGCTGCCGGGGCTGCCGGCTCCGGCGGCTTCCATCGCAGACGTCCCAGCGGCCAGTAATCCATCAGCAGCAGGATGAGCGGGCAGAGTGACGAGCATGGGCTTGGCCATCAGGCCCAGCGAGAAGAAGAAAAGCACCGGGAGATATCGCTTCAGGCTGCGTTGCTCCGAGTACAGGACATAAGCCCACATGGAGAGCATCCAGAAGAAGGTGCTGAGCACATCCTTTCGTCTCCGCGAGCCAGGCAACGGACTCCACGTGAAGGGGGTGGAGTGCGAAAAGGGCGGCTACGAAGGCACTTCGCCACAGGGCCCCCGTCATCCGCCTGCAGGACCAGGAACAGGAGGATCGAATTGAGCACGATGAAAGAGGACATTGACGAGATGATGAGGCACCCGGGCTGAGCCCGAAGAGCTGGACATCGAGCATGTGGGAGAGCCATGTGAGCGGATGCCAGTTGGCCATGGTGGTCGTCGTGAAGGCCCATAGAAAGCCTTGCCACGTCAGGGCTTTCTGCACCATGACGTTGTCCCGGACATAGTGGTGATCGTCATAATTGACGAAATCGAAGTTTAGGACCTGCCCGTACACCGCAGCGGTCAGAAGCACAAGGGCGATGACGATGAAGAGTTCAAGACGTAGATTCTTTTTGTCATTCATGAAAAACTACCCTTTGTTGTCGCGCTTTTCTGGAACCGGGCAGGCCCTTCTCTGTCAGACGGATGGCGGATTCTTACCTTCCCGACGTCTTTTTCTGCCGGGCCTGGGCATCTTTCAGGTTCTCGCGGGCCATCTTGTAATCCGGGTCGATCCGGACCGCCTCCCGGAAGTGGGGAATGGCCTCGTCGAGGCGGCCATGGGCATCCTTCAGGTTCTCTCGGGCAAGCTGATAGCCCGGCTCCAGCCGGATGGCCTCCTTGAAATGATGAATCGCCTCATCGACCCGGTTTTTCAGCATCAGGGCGCTTCCGAGATTGTTGTGAGCCTTCGCGTAATCAGGCGAAAGCCGGACAGCCTCCTGAAAATGCCGGATGGCTCCATCAATCTGCCCTTTGTGAATGAAAATGCTTCCGATATTATAGTGCAGCTTCGTGTCTGCAGGTTGCCATTCGAGTGCCAGAAGGCTGTATGACAGGGCCTCGTCCAGCTTGCCCTTCAGGATAAACGCCTCGGCAAGTCCTGCGTAAGCCTTCGTCAGGGGTTCATTCGCCCGAATGGCCCTTCCGAAATATGAAATGGCGCCATCCGCATCGCCCCGCGACAGATAGATGCTCGCCAGCTCATAGTTCGCATCGGAGTACCCGGGGTCGACTTCCAGGGCTCTCCGGAAGGACATCATGGCCTCTTCGGTTTTCCCGAGCTTGTTCTGCACAAGACCCCTGTTGTAGTGGGCCACCATGAAACGGGGGGCGATATCGATCGCCTTCTCGAGATGGGAGAGGCCTTCCGCGACCCGTCCCTTCTCGATGAGGGCGTTGGCGAGACTGCTGTGGGCAAGGAAATTATTTTCCGTGACGCTCAAGGCATGGGTGAACAGCTTGAAGCTGTCCCGCCAGTGACCCAGCTGGACATAGGTCACGATCATGCAGGCACCCAGGAGAGGGCCTGCCAGGGCCGGCAGGGTGAATCTCGGAAGCGAAAGACGCTCTGCGAGCTCCCGGGCCCCCCAGGCAAGAGCGACGAAGGGGCCGATGAGCGTGATGTAGCTGTAACGGTCGGCCATGCCGGCATCGCCCAGCTTGATCAGACCGATAACGGGAAGGAGGGTCAAAAGATACCAGAGCCAGCCGAACATCAGATAGGGAAACCGCCGCCTGCCCCGCCACACCCCCGCCGAAATAGCCGTCAGGAGCGCAGCGCTGGCAAGAATTTCGAGAGAGGACCAGAATGGAAAGGGGTAATAGACGGCAAGTTTTGACGGCCAGATCATCTTCCACAAATACAGGGTGTAAGACACGATGGCATTCCCGATTCTCTCCGCGATGGGGAGCTGCGTGAAAGACACCACGGCCCCGCCTCTTTGTTGCGTGAAGATTGCGATCATGCCGATGACGGCCGACAGAACGAAAAACGGAATCTTTTCGGCAGCCATAAGAAGGAAGGGGCGGTATTGATCCTTTTCCTTTGCCCCCTGCGGTTGTCGCTTCTGTTCCGTTCTTCCCTTGCGACGTTTCTTCCCTTTCGATTCCTCGATCGGGTCCGGGCGGGCGGGCATCTGCGGCTGGACGACGCCGA
This sequence comes from uncultured delta proteobacterium, assembly GCA_963810965.1. Lineage (GTDB taxonomy): Bacteria > Desulfobacterota > Syntrophia > Syntrophales > UBA2192 > UBA2192. The sequence continues at coordinate 47,607 of CAWEPT010000007.1, forward strand.
ACCGTTTCAGCGGCCAGTAGTCCATCAGCAGAAGGATGAGCGGCAGCGTGACCAGCATGGATTTGGCCATCAGGCCCAGCGAGAAAAAGAACAGCACGAGGAGATATCGCTTCAGATCCCGCCGCTCCGAGTAAAGGACATAGGCCCCCATGGACAGCATCAGGAAAAAGGTGCTGAGCACATCTTTTCGTTCCGCGATCCACGCAACCGACTCCACGTGAAGGGGATGAAGCGCGAAAAGGGCAGCCACGAAGGCGCTTCTCCACCGGCTCCCCGTCATCCGCTGCAGGACGAGAAAGAGGAGGATCGAATTGATCCCGTGAAAGAGGACATTGACGAGATGGTGGGCACCCGGGCCTGGCCCGAAGAGCTGGCAGTCGAGCATGTAAGAGAGCCACGTCAGCGGATGCCAGTTCGCCATGGCCGTCGTCGTGAAAGCCCATCGAACTCCCTGCCACGTCAGACCGTTCTGAACGATGACGTTGTCCCGGACATAATGGGGATCATCATAGTGGATAAAATCGAAGTCCCAGACCTGCCCGTAGACGAGCGCCGTCGCAATGACAAGAAAAAGGATGACAGGCAGATCGTGACGGATTCGGGTTGCGGCGGATCGGGGCACTTGACGGGACCTGTTTCGAATGGTTTTTCCGCAGGGTGATCCTGCACGTGGGTGTGGTGAATGTAAGGGCTGTCCCGCCGCGCGTCAAGAACTTTTTGCCCGGACTTGAAAAGGGGCGGCGGCCATCAGGTGACGAGGAAGCGCTTCTCTTCCGCCTGCAGAGTTCCATCGTCCGGGACGGGGTCATCGGCCATGAGCTGTCTGTTGTGGATCAGCCACTCCAGCTTGTCCAGGAGGGCCTGAAACGTTGACGGGTCCAGGGCCGAGACGGCGATGGCGTCGAAGCGGCGGCACAGGGCCCCGAGCAGCTCCTTGTCGGCGATCCGGTCCTCCTTGTTGAAGACGCGGATCGTCGGCTTTGCGGCGATGCCCAGCTCCCCGAGGATCTTTTCCACCGCGACGATGTGTCCCTCGAAATCGGCGTTGCTCACGTCGATGAGGTGCACGAGCACGTCGGCCTCGTGAAGCTCCTCGAGGGTGGCGCGAAAGGCGGCAAAGAGCTCCTTCGGCAGGTTGCGGATGAATCCCACCGTGTCGGTGATGACGGCCTCCGTGTCCCGCGGGAACCGCAGGCGCGAGCTCTTCGGGTCGAGCGTGGCGAACAGCCTGTCTTCGACAAGGACGTTGCTGTTCGTGAGGGCATTGAGCAGCGTCGATTTGCCCGCATTGGTGTAGCCCACGATGGAGACGACGGGCAGCCCCGCCCTCTCGCGGCTCGACCGGCGCGTGTTGCGGCCCTTCTGGATGTTTTTCAGGCCTTCCTCGAGCCGGTGGATCTTGTCCCTCACCCGCCTGCGGTTGATCTCGAGCTTCGTCTCGCCGGGCCCGGTGCCGCCGATCCCGCCCGTGAGGCGCGACATGGCCGTGTTCTTCTCGATGAGCCGGGGCAGCAGGTACTTGAGCTGCGCGAGCTCCACCTGGATCTTGCCGTCGCGGCTGTGGGCCCGCTGGGCGAAGATGTCCAGGATCACCTGGGTGCGGTCGATGACCTTCAGTTCCGTGAAGTCCGTGATCGAGCGGACCTGTCCCGGCGTGAGTTCGTGGTCGAAGATGAGCAGGTTGGCGCCGATCTGCAGGGCCCGGATCACCACGTCCGAGAGCTTTCCCTTCCCCATGAGGTACTTCGGGTCGATCTCCGGGCGGTGCTGCGTGATGGCGTCGAAGACCTCGACGCCGCACGATTCGGCGAGTTCCTTGAGCTCGCCCAGCGTGTTCTGGCGGCTCCGCGGGTCCGTTTCCACGCGGATGAGCAGGGCCCTCTCCCGCGAGGCGACCCTTCGGGTGCGCTGCCTGCGGGTGATCTGTTCTTCGAGGTCCTGGATGAACCCTGAGAAATCGAGCTCCATCCGGGCGGGGTGAAGGGGGTCGAGCTGGAGCCAGTAGCGGCCGTCGGGGTTCTCCGGGATGAGGTGGGCCGAATAAACCTTGTCCGGCAGCCCGTTTTCCTCCACCGTCACGGCGCAGATGAAGTCGAGCCGCAGCAGGGCCAGGTCCGTGAGATCGTCCCGGGTGAGCGCCTCCCCGTTGAGATGGGTGTGGACGAGCCGCAGCCCCTTGAGGCGGCTCTCGCCGGAGCGGAATTCGTCGAGGCTGGGGATCATGATCTGGCGGTGATCCCCCACGACGACGAAGTGGATATCGCCCTTGCGGCTGACGAGGACGCCGATCTGGCGGTTGGTCTCGCGGGAAATCTCGCAGAGGTGCCGGGCAAGCTCGAGGGTGAGAACCCGGTCAGTCGGGATTTTGCGGCGGTAGAGCTGCTGGATGCGTCGGATCTGGCCGGCCTTCAGACCGGCCACGTTGCCATAAATTCTATTGATGCGTTGACCTCCAGGACATGAGCGGGTAATGTTCTGTCAAGGCCCTGCAAAGGGGTACGGGTCTAGGGTCGAGGGTCGAGGGAAAGAAAGGAACTGAGTTGTCTTATCCTGATTCCCGATATCCTGATGCCTGAAGCCCGTGAGGCCTCAGGCCTCACTTAAATTTGTGCGGGCTGATCTTGCGCTCCATCGTGTCCAGAAACTGCGACCACTGGTTGGTCTTGAACTGCGAGACGAGCTTTCTCGGCCTTTTTGCCTTGCATTTCGGGCAGGCCAGATCGTCGATCACCTCGTCGATCTTGTGAAAGACCTCGAAGACATGGGCGCATTTTGCACATTCGTAATCGTAGAGGGGCATGAAACGCACTCCGGCGTTTTGGCTTGTGGCTAAGTGGCGAAAGGCTGAGGCAGGGAAGAGACTTATTCCGTTCTTGCCATAAGCCCTTTGCCTTACGCCTCAAGCCCTTTCGCCTTCGGCGTAAATATGTCTCACCCATCGGCGCTTGTCAAGCCGATTTGATAGTGACTGACTGAGAGGCAGGCTGTTCAAAAATGCCTGGATGCACTAGGCCCTCCGTAGCAATCCCGAGGACTGAGGCGTACTTTGCGTACGCCGCAGGGACGAGGGGTGAGGGAAACGCCGCAGACAGGTATTTTTCAACAGCCTGGGAAAGAAAGACCCCCGGGGGCTTACCCCCGGGGGTCCTTTTTGTCAGACAACTTTGATAGGGACGCTTAGAACGCGAGGTTCAGGGCGTTCATGACCAGGAAGTTGTCGTCCAGGTTGGCGGCTGCGTTGGTACCCTTGAAGTAATCGCCGGTCGCAGAAGTAGCCGAAGCCGACCGTGTAGGTCAGGTTGTTGTAGATCTTGTAGTTCGCATAGATGTCGAATTCCGAGCCGTACATGTCATCGACGAATCCCGCCGGTTTCTCCTGAGCCTTCAGCCAGGCATACTGCAGGACCACTTCGAGCTGGGGGTTGACCTTCCAGCCGACGTAGGGCTTGAACATCATCAGGTTGGACTCGTTGGGGCCGATCGCACCGCCCATGGCACCGTGGTACTTGGTGATCCAGTAGTTGCCGAACATGAGGAGCGGATCCCAGGCCTGGCCGCCGGCCACGCCGGCTTCCCACTTGTCCGTCGTGTCTGGGATCGTCACCGGTGATGTAGGCAAACTCGAGACCGCCGTAGAAGGCTGCCCATCGTGTACTTGCCGTTCAGGTAGAAGGAGTAGCCCTTGCGGTCGATGTCGGTCGCGCCGGCCGTCTCTGTCAATCTTTCCCCAGATATAGCGGAGCTCGCTTTCGATATCGAAGGGACCGAACTTCCACTGCACGTAGGGGGCGAGTTTCATGAACTGCGAGGTGTAGTCCGCCGAGGGTTACGCCGTTCAAGGGTAAGCGCCTGGTTGTCGGTCAAGGTGCCGGCAGCTGCGTCATTGTCAAACTCGTAGCGCAGGCCCGCCTGGCCCGTGGCCCAGCGGTAGATCGCGTAGATGTGGTAGATGTCGTGGTCGTTGTCGGTGCCGCCCAGGTTGGTGCCGCCCTGCGCTGCGGAGCCTTCACCCTGCTGGGCAGGATAGAGGCCGTTGGTGAAGCTGGTCTGAGAGGCGTCAGCACGCTTCTCCCACTCCAGACCGAAGGTCCAGGGGCCCATCATGTAGCGGTATTTGACGCCGGCGTCGGTGTCGTAGTCGTCGCAGAAGGTGCAGGTACCCCAGATGCGGGACTGCTGGTAGCCGACATCAAACACGCCGTAGAGCGCGTTGAAGGTCACGTAGGCGCGCTCAAAGCTGATGTTCTGCTCGGGGCGGGTGTAGATGAAATTGGACGTGAGCGGGTTGGTCGTGTTCTGCGTCAGAACCGCACCCGTCTGGCCCCAGGCCCTCTCCAGTGCGTCGAAGCGGGTCGTGAGCTTCAGGCCTTCCTGGATCTGGATCTCGAACTGCATTCTCAGGCGGTTCGCGACGTTTGCGCGCGAGTCGCCATTGGTGATCAATGACTTGTTGTCAGCGTAGGAGCCGTACATGTACAACTGGCCGCTCGCCTTGATGTTGGGCTGAGCGGAGGCCGTCATGGCAAAGCTCATGATCAGGCCGACAGCGAGGAAACCGATTAAAAGCTTCTTCATTTTCTCCTCCTCATAGTTTGTTTTAAGGATTTTGGGACATCCCCGGGAATCGCCCGGCGGACATCCAGCGAGTCTTGCGGCTTCAAGCCGCCGGTTTCGGGATGGATTCGCTCACCCTCCCCGAAGCCGCAACAGCGCTTTCCCGTCACCCCCTTTCATGGGGCATAGTGCCCCCCCTGATTTTTGCGAAAAGAACTAGCATCGTCATAAACTTGTGTCAAGCATTTTCTGCCGCCCCCGGCGCGGGCTTCAAGCCCGGGGCGCCTTGCGCGGCCTTCATGACACACAACCCTCCCGCTCCGAAGCGGAACGGATGCTTCCCCATTGAGCAATTCCCATACCAGCCGTGTTTTATGGGCCCATAATGATTGTAAGTATATGATATATAACAATTATTTAATGTTTTATCCCCTCCCTGCCTGTAAATTGAACCCGTCGAAGATCGCTGAAGATGTGTTGAAAAAAGCACACACGTCCCGGACCGAGGTTTTTTTGCAACGCTTTTGCCCGTAAATTCCGGTAAAATAACCCACTTTTTACTTGACAAAAAAAGACCTCTAATCTTATACTCCGGCGGCTTTTCAGAGAGGGGTACAAGGGAGTGACTTCATGCGCCTTTTCCATTCGGGAGGGCGCACTCGCCAACCCGGTGGCGCTTCTGCCGGATTCCCTTCCTGTCCCGTGCGGACAGGGGGCTTCTTCCGGGCGCTACCCGGCCAGAAGACCCGGCCCGCGGGCAGGGTGTTTCGATACCGGGAAGGTTCTCCCTGGAATAAATAACACTGAAAAAAGTTCAAATGGAGGTGGAGTGCAGATGGCAGATGTACAGCTGAAAGATGTATACCCGGTGCCGGAGAAACTCAAGAAGTCGGCCTGGGTCGCCGGGAGAGCGGCTTACGACAAGCTCTGGAAGCGCTCGATCGAAGATCCCAACGGGTTCTGGGCGGAAGTGGCCAGCGAGTATGTCGAGTGGTTCAAGAAGTGGGACAAGGTCATGGACTACAACTTCGACATGAAGAAAGGCCCCATCTACGTCAAGTTCTTCGAGGGCGGCAAACTCAACGTATCCTACAACTGCCTGGACCGGCACCTGAAGACCCGCGGCAACAAGGTCGCCATCCAGTTCGAGGGCAACGAGCCCGGCGAAGACAGGGCGATCACCTACAAGCAGCTCCACGCGGAAGTCTGCAAGTTCGCCAACGTCCTCAAGTCCCTCGGCGTGAAGAAGGGCGACAGGGTCTGCTTCTACCTGCCCATGATCCCCGAGCTCGCAATCGGCCTTCTGGCCTGCACCCGCATCGGCGCCATCCACAGCGTCGTCTTCGGCGGGTTCAGCTCCGACGCCCTGAGGGACAGGCTCCAGGACAGCACCACGAAAGTGCTCGTGACCTGCGACGGCACCTTCCGCGGCGCCAAGGCCGTCCCCCAGAAGACCAACGCCGACGACGCCGTCAAAGACTGCCCGTCCGTCGAGAAGGTCATCATCGTGAAGCGCGTGGGCGACAAGATCAAGACCACGATGGGCCCCAAGGACATCTGGTATGAAGAGGCCATGGCCAAGGCCAGCGCCGACTGCGCCCCCGAGTGGATGGACGCCGAAGATCCCCTCTTCATCCTCTACACCTCCGGCTCCACCGGCAAGCCCAAGGGCGTCATGCACACCACAGGCGGCTATCTCGTCTTTGTCGCCTACACCCACAAGATGATCTTCGACTACCACGAGGAAGACATCTACTGGTGCACCGCCGATATCGGCTGGGTCACCGGCCACAGCTACATCGTCTACGGGCCGCTGTGCAACGGCGCCACGTCGGTCATGTTCGAGGGCGTGCCCAACTACCCCGACATGAGCCGCTTCTGGAAGGTCGTCGAGAAGTACAAGGTCAACATCTTCTACACGGCCCCCACGGCCATCCGCGCCATCGCGAAGGAAGGCAACGAGTGGGTGAAGAAGGCCGACATCTCCTCGCTGCGCATCCTCGGCACCGTCGGCGAGCCCATCAACCCCGAGGCCTGGAACTGGTACTACAACCTCATCGGCCGCGGCGAGTGCCCCATCGTGGACACCTGGTGGCAGACCGAGACGGGCGGCATCCTGATCACCCCGCTTCCCGGCGCCATCGACATCAAGCCCGGCATGGCGACCGTGCCCTTCATGGGCGTGTGGCCCGTGCTGCTCAACGACGAGGGCAAGGAGATCCCCGAGACGGAAGCCAGCGGCGCCCTGTGCATCAAGATGCCCTGGCCCGGCATCATGCGGGGCGTCTACGGCGACCCCAAGCGCTTCCAGGAGACCTACTTCGAGCAGTTCCCCGGCTACTACGTGACCGGTGACGGCGCGCGGCGCGACAAGGACGGCTACTACCAGATCACGGGCCGCATCGACGACGTCATCAACGTCTCCGGTCACCGCATGGGGACGGCCGAGGTCGAGAGCGCGCTCGTGGCCCACCCGAAGGTGGCCGAGGCCGCCGTCGTCGGCTACCCCCACGACATCAAGGGGCAGTCGATCTACGCCTACGTCACCGTGAAGACGGGCGTGCAGAAGTCCGACGAGCTCAAGAAGGAGCTCGTGGCCCACGTGCGCACGCTCATCGGCCCCATCGCCACACCCGAGAAGATCCAGTGGGCCGACGGTCTTCCCAAGACCCGCAGCGGAAAGATCATGCGCCGCATCCTCAAGAAGGTGGCCGCAAACGAGATCGGAGAGCTCGGCGACACGACGACCCTGGCCGATCCGTCCGTTGTGGACGACATCGTGAAGAACAGGCTGTAGAAAGGCAGGCATAAGGCTAAGGCTAAAGGCTCAAGGCTGGAGAATGGGAGAGGCAGCGTAGTTTGACAGCCGGGGCTTGAAGCCGGGCAGCCTGATGCCGGGAGAATACAACATTTGTGGAATTGTGGACCGTCGGGCTGCCGGAGGGCAGCCCGGCGGTTTGCGTCCGAAGAAAGGAGGCAGCTGTGAACATTATTGCATGTGTGAAGCAGGTTCCCGACACGGAAACCCTGATCAAGGTTAAACCCGACGGATCAGGCATCGTAGAGGACGGGATCAAGTGGGTCATGAACCCCTACGACGAATTCGGCGTGGAAGAGGCGCTGAAGCTGAAGGAAAAGCTGGGCGGCGATGTGACCATCGTCTCCGTCGGTCCCGCGAGGACCATGGAAACGATCCGCACGGCGCTGGCCATGGGGGCCGAGAAGGGCGTCCACATCGACGACCCGTCCCTCAACGGCGCCGACGCCTACACGACGGCCTCGGCACTGGCCGCCGTCATCAAGACGCTCCCCCACGACATCATCTTCTGCGGCCAGCGGGCCATTGACGGCGATGCCGGCCAGGTCGGCTCCGTTCTGGCCGATCTGCTGGGGATCCCCTCGGTCACGCTCGTGACGAAGCTCGAGATCGCCGGCACGGCCGCGAAGGCCCAGAATGCCATCGAGGGCGCCACCATGACGATCGAGACGAGCCTGCCCTGTGTCATCACGGCGCAGAAGGGGCTCAACGAGCCGCGCTACGCGTCTCTGCCCGGCATCATGAAGGCCAAGAAGAAGCCCGTCGACGTGAAGAACGCGGCGGCCATCGGCATTACCGCCGCCGCCAAGGCAAAGGTTGCCAAGACCGTACCGCCTCCGGCAAGAGCTCCCGGAAAGATCCTCCAGGGCGATGATCCGGCACTGAAGGCTCAGGAGCTTGTGAAGCTGCTGCGGGAAGAGGCGAAAGTGATCTAAGGAAAGGAGGAGGTTACGAACCATGGCAAAAGGTGTTTGGATCGTTGCAGAAGCAAGAGATGGAGCTTACCGCAAGGTGAGCTTTGAGATAGCCAGCGCGGCCCGCAAACTGGCCGACCAGCTGGGTGACGAGGTTTGCGCCGTCCTGTGCGGCTCCGGCATCGAAGGCAAGGCCGCCGAGCTGGGCAAGTACGGTGTCGACAAGGTTTACGTGGCCGACAACGCCGCCCTCGAGCCCTACACGACGGATGCTCACGCGGCGGCGGTCGCCAAGATCGTGAAAGAGAAGGATCCCGCAATCCTGCTGTTCGGCGCCTCGGTCCAGGGCAAGGACCTCTCGGCGAGGCTCGTGGGCAAGCTGGCCACCGGGCTGGCCACGGACTGCACCGACCTCAAGATCGAGGGCGGCAAGCTGATCGCCGTGCGGCCCATGTACGCAGGCAAGTGCTTCGGCGAAGTGGCCTTCGAGGCCACCCCCGCCATGGCGTCGCTGCGCCCCAACGTGTTCGCCATCGTGGAGAACGCGAAGGCCGGCGCCGTCGAGAAGTTCGACCCGGCACTCGATGCGGGCCAGCTCAAGACGAAGGTTGCCGAGGTTGCCAAGGACACGAGCGGCAAGATCGAGCTCACCGAGGCCAACATCATCGTTTCCGGCGGCCGCGGCATGAAGGGCCCCGAGAACTTCCCCATGCTCGAGGATCTGGCAAAGGTCCTCGGCGCCGCCGTCGGCGCATCGCGCGCGGCCGTGGACGCGGGTTGGAGACCGGTCAATGACCAGGTCGGCCAGACGGGCAAGACCGTGTCGCCGAACCTCTACATCGCCTGCGGTATCTCCGGCGCCATTCAGCATCTGGCGGGCATGAGCTCCTCGAAGTTCATCGTCGCCATCAACAAGGACCCCGAGGCCCCCATCTTCCAGAGGGCGGACTACGGGATCGTCGACGACCTCTTCAAGGTCGTGCCGGAAGTGACGGCAGCGGCGAAGAAGATTCTTGCGTAAGGTTGAAAAGCGGGGCCGGCCTCGACTCGGGGCCGGCTCCGCTCCATCTTTTTCAATTTGACAGGAAATCTTTTCTGCCCGGCCACCCCGGGCGCCTCCGTTTGCGCGGATCTTCTTCTTGCGCAAGATAAAGCCATCTCCACCGGATGCACCCCGACGGAAGCGCCCCGCAAACGTTCGTCCCCCTTCGCACGGAGAGAGCGAAAAGGGCGGCGACAGCTCAGCGGCCGGCAGGCACGGAAAAAGGAATCGTTGGATGAAAGCCGCAGCCGGGGTCACAGGACACGGCAGCGGGATGAGAGGAGAGAGGGAGAGGTAGAGAACCGGCACGGGGCAGAGGCCCTGAACGCGCACGACGGTGCGCAATCCTGTCCGGCTCCTTCCTGACCGGGAAGCCCCTTTTGATCAGGGGGCTTTGCAACCAGAACAGTGGAATGGAGGACGTGGCATATGCAAAACTTGGCATTTGGACCCGGCAACGAGGGGAGGGAGGTATTCTGGAATACCGTCAATTATCAGATCCCCCTCGATGTCTTCGCGCTGATCGCCCTGGCCATCATGGGCTGGGGTCTCTATAAGCGCTCGAGCTCTGGCGGGCCATGGGGAAGGCCGAAGTCAGCGATGACAACAGGGGCGAGCGCATCAAGAATCTTTTCAGAAACGGCATCCTGCAGCTTTCCGTCTGGCGGGACTTCTATCCCGGCCTGATTCACGGTCTCATCTTCTTTGCATTTTTCGTCCTGATCTGGGGCGCTGCCATCGACGCCACCTCGTTCTACACGGGCGTGCACCTGCCCGGCAAAGGGTATCTGGCCTTTTCCTTCATCATGGATCTATTCGGCCTCTTTGCCATCGTGGGCTGCATCCTGGCGATCGACCGGCGCTACATCAAGAAGCCCGACCGGCTCGGCTACAAGGGCGTACCGGACAACCGGCCCGAGGACGCCATCGTGCTCGGTCCTCATCCTCGCCATCATGGTGACGGGCTACATCGTCGAGGGGATCCGCATCGTCGCGACGGGCAACTCCGACTTCGAGAAGTGGTCCTTCATCGGCTACATGGTGGGCCAGTTCTTCGTCGGGATCAACGTGGAGACGCTCAAGATCTCCCACAAGGTCCTCTGGTGGGGCCATGCCTTCCTGGCCTTCGGCTTCATCGCCTACATCCCCTTCTCGAGGCTGCTGCACATCGTGACCTCGCCGGCCAACCAGTTCATGGCCACCCTGAAGCCCGTGGGCCAGCTCGAGCCCATCCGCGACTTCGAGAACGCCGAGAGCTTCGGCGTGGGCAAGCTCGAGGAGTTCACCTGGAAGCAGATCTTCGACTCTGACGCCTGCACGCGCTGCGGCCGCTGCCAGAACGGCTGCCCGGCCTACCTGACGGGCAAGGAGCTCTCGCCCAAGAAGCTCGTCCAGGACATCAAGGACCACTGGCTGACGCGCGCGCCGCTCTACGCCGCCGCCGCCAAGGCCGCCAAGACGGCCGGCCCCGATGCCGCGGCCCCCGAGATTCCCGAGAGCGAGAAGAGCCTCATCAACGACGCCGTGGGCGTCAACCCCGTCTGGGACTGCACGAACTGCATGCACTGCATGGAGCACTGCCCCGTCCTGATCGAGCACGTGCCCAAGATCGTCGACATGCGGCGCTACAAGGTCCTCATGGAGGCCGACTTCGCCCCCGAGCTCCAGCTCACCTACCGCAACATGGAGAACAACTCCAACCCCTGGGGCATCGGCGCCCACATGCGCGGCGACTGGGCCAAGGAGCTGGGCGTGAAGACCATGGCCGAGAACCCCGAGGCGGAGTACTGCTGGTACGTGGGCTGCGCCGGATCCCTGGAAGACCGGGGCAAGAAGGTCTCCGCGGCCTTTGCGAAGATCCTGCAGGCCGCGGGCGTCAACTTCGCCATCCTCGGCACCGAGGAGAGCTGCTGCGGCGATTCGGCCATGAGGGGCGGCAACGAGTACCTCTACCAGGCGCTCGCCCAGGCCAACATCGAGGTGATGAACGGCTACGGGGTCAAGAAGGTCATCACCACCTGCCCCCACGGCTACAACACGATCAAGAAGGACTACCCCCAGCTGGGCGGCACCTACGAGGTCTATCACCACACGGAGATCATCGCCGATCTCATCGCCAAGGGGAAGATCAAGCCGACGAAGGCCACCGAGGGCCTCTTCACCTACCACGACTCGTGCTTCCTCGGCCGCTACAACAAGGTCTACGACCAGCCGAGAAAGATCCTTTCGGCCGTGCCGGGCATGAAGCTCGTGGAGATGGAGAAGCACCACGACCACGGCTTCTGCTGCGGCGCCGGCGGCGGCCGCATGTGGATGGAGGAGCACCACGGCGAGCGGATCAACAACACCCGCACCGACATGGCCCTCAAGGTGAACGCCACGGCCATCGCCACGGCGTGCCCCTTCTGCAACACCATGATCATGGACGGCCTCAAGGCGAGAAACGCCGAGGACAAGGTCATTGCCAAGGACATCGCCGAGATCGTCTGGGAGGCCATGGAGACCCAGGAAGCGCCCAAGGAAGAGCCGAAGGCCCAGGCCTGATCGGCGCAACTGCCTGACCGGAATGCAGTGACCGCCGGTCAGTGAATTTGCTGGAATGTTGTCCCTGCCTGCATCCGCGGGCAGGGACTTTTTTTTATAAATTACATTGACATAGGGAGTCAGATATGTCAGAAAAATCGCAAAGAGGAGAGCGCCTTCCGGGGCGTTGATTTAATTCTTAGTTCTTTGATTACAGGAGGGGGTATTATGTCTAAGAGGAGGCTTGTCTATTCGTTTTTAACCGTCGTTTTCGTTCTTTTCCTTTCCACATCCGCGTTTGGCGCCGGCTTCGCCCTTTATGAAGGCAGCGCCCGCGGCAACGTCCTCGGCGCGGGCCTGACGGCCTCGGCCGACGACCCGTCCGCCGTCTTCTACAACCCGGCAGGCATCACCCAGCTCAAGGGCAAGCAGGTCATGGTCGGCCTCACGGCGATCACGCCGATGGTCACGATTGAAACGCCGGGCGCCGCGTGGACAGTGATTTCACGCGCAACTGGTTCTTCCCGCCCCACGCCTACTACACCCAGCAGATCAACGACAAATGGTGGGGAGGCATCGGCCTGTTCTCCCGCTTCGGCCTCGGCACGGAGTTCAACCCCCAGTGGCCCGGCCGCTACAACAGCTACTACGCCGAGATCCAGACCGTCGAGATCAACCCCAATATCGCCTACAAGTTCAACGACAAACTCTCGGTCGCCTTCGGTCTGAACATGACGTACCTGACCCTCGATCTGAAGAAAAAGCTCTCCCCCGCTGTGGGCAGCCCCGAGTTCGAGCTTGACGGCGATTCCTGGGGCTGGGGCCTCAACGCCGCCGTCCAGTACAAGCCCACGGACTGGATGCAGTTGGGCCTTACCTACCGCAGCCGTATCAGCCAGAATGTGCAGGGCGAGGTGAAGGTCGCCCCCACGGTTCCCGCTGCGGGCCTCAGGAATATGCCGGCCACCGGAGATCTGAGTCTGCCCGACATGATCTTCGCCGGCGTGAACTTCAACGTGCGCAAGGACCTCACAGTCGGCGGCGGTATCTACTGGACCCGCTGGGAGACCTACAACCAGCTGCAGATCAATTTCGGGGCGCCTTTCGGCCCGACGGGGGCGAGAACACAGGCGACCCCCAAGAACTGGGACAACGTCTACCGCTTCATGATCGGCTCGGAGTGGAAGGTGAACGAGAACTGGGACCTCCGCCTCGGCTATGCCTACGACCAGGCGCCGGAGCCCGATAACACGGTCGACTACATCCTGCCCGACAACGACCGCAACATGTTCAGCCTCGGCGCCGGCTACCATAAAAACAACTGGGCCCTCGATTTCTCCTACACCCTGATGATTATCTCGGAACGCGAGTATGTGGCGAGGCCAGCCCAGGGCATCCTCACCAGCACACTGAAAGACGGTACGGCTCACCTGCTCGGATTCAGCTACACCTACAAGTTCTAGCAAACCATTCCGAAAAGAAAGCCCGGTTCCGCCGGGCTTTCTTTTCGGAACTAAAAAGCAGGCTCCAGACTACAGGCTTCCAGGCAACAGGGAAGATCGTGACTTGCCTTATCCCTTTTGAGTCCGAATGCCTGAAGCCTGTTGCCTGACGCCTTCCTCATGAGGTGCCCCATGGCATACGAAGACTCCGTCTATTTCAAGAGGCCCTGGCTCAAGTCCTACGAGCCGGGGGTGCCGGCCACGATCAACTATGAAGAGATCACCATGCCCGACATCCTGGACCGGACGGCGGCAAAGTACCCGGAAAAGGCCGCCCTCATCTTCCAGGGCTACTCGATCACGTACCGCCAGATGAAGGACATGGTGGACCGCTTTGCCGCGTGCCTGACCGATTTCGGCGTGAAGCAGGGCGACGCCGTGGCGATCCTGCTTCCCAACATGATCCCGCAGGTGATCGCCTACTACGCGACGCTCCGCATCGGGGCGATCACGGTGCTCAACAACCCGCTGTACTCGGATCGCGAGCTGGAGCACCAGTTCAACGACTCGGGCTCGAAGGTCCTCATCACGCTCGACCTGCTGGGCAACCGCATGATCGACCTGCGGCCCAAGACGAAGGTCAAGCAGATCGTCTACACCTCCATCGGCGACTACCTGCCCTTCCCGAAGAGCCTGCTCTTCCCGCTGGTCGGCGAAAAAGAAGAAGATGGCCGCCGACGTGAAGGCGGCGCCCGATGTCTACAAGTGGAAGGACTGCATCGCCAAGTACGGCCCCAACCCGCCGCGGCCGAAGATCGGCTTCGAGGACGTGGCCATGTACCAGTACACGGGCGGCACGACGGGCGTCTCCAAGGGCTGCATGCTCACCCACGCCAACCTCAGCAAGCAGATCCAGCAGGCCGAGGCCTGGTTCCAGCGGTTCAAGAAGGGAGACGAGATCTGTCTCGGGGCCCTGCCCATCTTCCACGTCTTCGGCATGACCGGGCGCCATGAACATCTCCGTTCACATGGGCTGGACGGACGTGCTCATCCCCAGGCCCCAGCCGCAGCAGCTGCTGGAGGCGATCCGGAAGTTCCGGCCCACCTTCGCGGCGCTCGTGCCCACGATGTACATCGGGATGATCAACCACCCGGATTTGAAGAAGACCGACATGTCCTGCATCAAGGGGGCCTTCTCGGGAAGCGCCCCGCTGCCCGTCGAGGTCATCCACGAGTTCGAGCGCCTCACGGGGGCCGTCATCGTCGAGGGCTTCGGGATGACGGAGACGACGCCGGTCGTCCACGTGAACCCCTTTGGGGGAGGCGCCCGCAAGGTGGGAAGCGTCGGCGTGCCCATCAGCGACACGGAGGCGCGGATCGTGGATCTCGAGACGGGCCTCATCGACATGCCCGTGGGCAAGCCCGGCGAGCTCATCGTCCGGGGCCCCCAGGTCATGAAGGGCTACCTGCACATGCCCGAGGAGACGGCCTACACGCTGCGCAACGGCTGGTGCTTCACGGGGGATATCGCCGTCATGGACGAGGACGGCTACTTCTTCATCGTGGACCGCAAGAAGGACATGATCATCTCGGGCGGCTTCAACATCTACCCGAGGGACGTCGACGAGGTCTTCTACGAGCACCCCAAGGTCCAGGAAGCCTGCACCATCGGCATCCCCGACCCCAAGCGCGGCGAGAACGTGAAGCTCTTCGTCGTCCTCAAGGAAGGCGAGACGGCGACCCAGGAAGAGCTGATCGAATTCGCCAAGACGAAGCTTGCCACCTACAAGCTCCCCTCGGAGATCGAGTTCCGCAAGGAGCTTCCCAAGAGCACCGTCGGGAAGGTCCTGCGCAAGGAGCTCAAGGCCGAGGAGATGGCAAAGCGCAAGAAAAGCTGAGCCGCACGTTGAATGAAAAAAGGGGAGGATCATCGGCAGCCGGTGATTCTCCCCTTTTCTTTTACAAGGTAACAGGTATCAGGTTACAGGCTGACAGGCAAGACTCAGCATGCCGCGCTCCATTCCTGTGACCTGTCACCTGACACCTGTCACCTCAGTTTTTCAGCTTCTCCTCCTCCAGTCTCCGGACCTCGTCCGTGGAATCCTTTTCGGCAAAGGAGATGACGATCTCGTAGGTCCCCTCGGAGACGACGGCGCGAAGCGGGAAGGGGGTCTTCTCGAAGACCCGGAGCATGGACTTGTTGTCGAGCAGCACGTCGGCCCGGAACCCCTCGATGCCGCCCTGCTCGCGGGCGATCCGGATGAGCATGTTCAGCAGAAAGGTCGAGATCCCTTTGCCCTGGTAGGCCTCGTCGACGAGGAACGCCGTGTCGGCGTAGGGACGGTCCGCAAGGCGGACGTAGCGCGCCTCGGCGATGATGCGATCCATTCCCTTTTCGTGAACGGTTCCCACAATCGACATGGCCCGGCGGTAGTCCACGTTGACGTATTCCTGCATCTTCCCGTGCGGCATGGTCTTGATGCGGCTGAAGTACCGGTAGTAGACGGCCTGGTCGGAAAAGCGGTAGAAGAGCCTTCGCATCTCGTCCTCGTCGGAGGGCTTGATGGGCCGGAAATGGATTTTCAACTGATCTTTGAAGGTCTCCGTGCGGGCAAGATTCTCCGGGTAGAGGTGGCCGGACTCGGCGAAGAAGATCTGGTCCTTGTAGAGGAGCTTTGCATCCTTGGCTTTTTGCACGAGTACTGCCCGGTCGTCGGGGTGCGCGATGTCGATCAGGGCCTGGGCCCGCTCCCGGATCGTCCGGCCCGTGAGATAGGCGATGCCGTACTCCGTTACGACCATGTCGAGGGATTCCTGGTTGGTGAACTGGTTGGGGTAGTCGGCAATCGAGACGAGGATGTTCGACTCGCCCTTGCGGTCGCGGCTGGGAAGGGCGAAGATCGTGCGCCCGCCCCGGGAGAAGGCCGCCCCGGCGAATAGCTCCGCCACGGCGCCCGCGCCTGCCGTCACGTTCCCCTTGCCGACGTGAAGGGCGATGCCGCCGGTCAGGTCGGCCTTGCGGGCCGGCAGGATGGCCATGAAACGATCGTTGAGCCCGATGTTGCGGGGGTTCATGACGATGTCGATGGGCTGGAAATCGACGAGCGCGTTGCCGTCGAGCCACTTCATCAGGGCCTGCGTCCCGAGCACGTAGGCGGCCACCGCCTTTCCCTGGAAGAACCGCTTGCGGCGGTTGGTCACGGCGCCGGAATTCACGAGATCCATGAGGGCGTCGGTGAAGAAGGGCGTGTGGATGCCCAGGTGCTTCTTCTTCCAGAGGTGACAGGCGAGGGCCTCGTAGATGGGCCCGATCGAAAAGGACAGGCAGCTGCCGTCTTCCACCACCGAGGCGATGTGGGCCGCGATCCGGTCGAAGGCGTCCTCGACGGGCCAGCGGGGCAAATAAATCGGAGGATCCTTCGCCTCGACGAAGAGATCGAAGTCATCGACGTGGACAAAGGTGTCGCCGAGGGTGCGGGGGATGCCCGGGTTGATCTCCGCCACCACGAGCGATGCCTGCTCCATGGCATAGCGCGCCACGTCCACGCCGAGACCGAGGCTTGCGTGCCCCCTCTCGTCGGGCGGCGTGATCTGGATGACGGCCACGTCGATGCGAACGGCGCCGGACTTGAAGAGCCAGGGGATCCGGGAGAAGCGGCTCGGGATGAGATCGACCCGGCCCGCCGTGATGGCATCGCTTGCCACCCAGCCGGAGTAGAACGTCTTGAGGCGGTATTTTCTCGAATAGCGCTCGTCGATGGAGACCGTGTCGCCCGAGGCTCACGAGCTGGATCAGCTCGAGGTCCTGCAGGTTTCCCCGGTCCGAGGCCATGAGCTCTTTGACGAGGGTCCGCGGCTCGGCCATCCCCGTGCCGAGAAAGATCGTCATGCCGGGCTTGATCTTCTCCAGCACCTCAGCCGGTTTGACAATCCGGTCTTTCCAGAAGGGCGGGTTTTTGGGGCCGTGCAGCAAGGGGGCGTTCCTCCTCTCGAAACTGCAGCCATTATGGAGCCAGGACCGCCCGGAGTCAACCACGGGAAGTTGTGAAGTTACGAAGCTTGGAGAAGCCGGGAGCATGCCTCAGGCCGTATTTACAAAACAGTCATTACGAGCCGAGCCGCGCGAGGCGTGGTAATCTACGATTCAGATCTTTCGTTCGCTTGTGTGCAGCCATGAATCTTCATCTAAATCGTAGATTGCCACGGGCTTCGCCCTCGCAATGACGATTACTTCTGATTCCCTCTCTCAGTCTTTCCAGAAGAGCTTGAGAGGTTCGATATACTTCGGGTCCTCCTTCTCGATCACCTCGACGATCCCCGCGTGGAGCCGCCGCTTCATCTCGCCGAAGACGCCGCGCTTCTTCTGGAGGGCTTTCGCGAAGGCCATCGTCTCGGCGATGAGCGATTCCTCGCTTTCGCAGGCCTTCACGAGGACGCCGCTTGCGGCCATCTCGCTTGCCGTGCAGCGCCTTCCCGTCAGGGTCATCTCGTTGAATTTGTCATAGGGGATCGCTTTCTTCAGAAAGGCGATCATCCCGGGCAGGAAGGGGATGCCGATGTCGATCTCGGGGAAAAAGAAGAACCCCTTGTCGGAGCGCATGAGGCGGAAATCGCAGGCGCAGGCCAGGATGGCGCCGTTGGCCGCCGCGTGGCCGTTCAGGCAGGCGATCACCGGCATGGGGTAGAGAAGCACCCGCTTGAAGACGCTGTTGATCCCGTACATGAAATCGCGGATGCCCTGGATGTCCTTCTGCTGCATCTTTGCCATCATCCAGGTCAGGTCGATCCCCTGGGACCAGCTCTTCGCATCGCCCGACAGGATGACGACGGAGGCGAGCGTCGGGTCCTTCTCGATCTCGTCGAGCGCCCCCAGGAACGCCGCGACGAACTCGGGGTTGTGCCTGTTCTCGCCGTTGGTCAGGGTGATGACGGCGACCGAGTCTTCCTTTTTCCACTCCAGAATGGCCATCGTTTTCTCTCCTTTCATAAAAGCAGGCTGCAGGCCAAAGGCCACAGGCTAAAGGTCAAGCGTCATGCCAAGCTTGACCCGGCATCAAGGACCTGTGGCTTCCCGCTTCCGCGGGAATGACACCACTACGGCATGCTCGCCGGCTTATCATCCTGCGATGGCGGTGTTGAGACGTTCCCGCACAGCGGACGCCTCGGCGACCATCCTCTCCATCAGCTCGGCCACCGTGGGGATGTCGCGCACAAGGCCCGTCACCTGGCCCACCGTGAGGACGCCCTTTTCATTGTCGCCGTTTTCCGTGGCGATGCGGATGGCCTTGAAGGCGTTGGCCATGAAGGCGAGCTGCTTCGCGTTCTTCCATCCAGAGGCCACCACGCCGGCGAAGAGCTTCGCGTAGGGGAGCCTCAGCTGCCGGGCGATATCCTGCGAGGTGAAAAACGCTGCGGGAAGATCGAGTCCCTTGCGGATGGCCTTGCGTGCCGCCGGGGTGTCGAGGACCCGGCAGTACAGGCCGTCGAACCGGTCGGAATAGAGGGTGTCGGTGACATCCTTTTCGACGGAGAGCTTCTTGAAGAATTCGTGCAGGGGGCTCTCCTTCGTCGTCATGAAACGGGTCCCCATGGCGATCCCCTCGGCGCCCAGGGCCAGCGCCGCCGCAAGGCCCCTGCCGTCGGCAAAGCCGCCTGCCGCGATGACGGGGATTTTCACCGTGTCGACAATGCTGGGGATGAGAACGAGGCTCGTCACGTCGCCGCCGTGGGCGGCAGCTTCATGCCCCGTGACGAGCAGCGCGTCGGTGCCGTACTCCTCGGCCCGCTTTGCGTGACGGTGATTGACGACGGTGGCGACCACCTTCCCGCCATACTCGTGGGCCGCCTTGACCAGCCAGTCGCCTTTTCCGAGGGAGAAATTGATGACGGGAACCTTTTCTTCCAGGAGGACCTTCGCGTTGCGGGCCGCCCCGGGGAAGAGAAGCGTCGCGTTGGCCCCGAAGGGCTTGTCCGTGAGCTTCCGGATCTCGCGGATCGCCGCACGGGTCTCGTCGGGATGCAGGGGCCCCGTGGCGAGGATTCCCAGCCCCCCCGCGTTGGAGACCGCAGCAACCATGCCCGGGACGCTGATCCAGCTCATGCCGGAAAGCACGACCGGGTATCGGATACCGAACAGCTCCGTGATTTTCGTCTTCATGAGACCCCCCTCCTGCGGCCATTGGCTTGACCGCTGGTCGAATACTGACCGCCGGTCATAATTTTCATGAAACACCACCGCCTGTCAAGAGAAATATGTGCCGGAATTTGTTTGCGCGGCGATGGGGAGGTGTGGCAAGGAAAGGACGGAAGAGCGGAAGTGAGGAAGATCGGAAGCGCGGCAGAGCAAAAATCGCCATCCGGGTCTGTTCCGCTCGTCGCTCTTCCTCGCTTACCTAACTTCGGACTGGTCAGGACAGGCGTCTCGCGTGATCGTGAACAAGTGAGAGGGAGATCGATGGTCCAGGATCCTGATTGTCTATCATTCCCAGACGGGGAATACGGAGAGGATGGCGAAGGCCGTGGCCGAGGGGGCGGCGGGCATCGAAGGGGCGCAGGTCGTCCTCAAGCGCGCCGGCGAGGCTACCCTCCAGGACCTTCTGGACTGCCAGGGGCTTGCCGTCGGCACGCCGGAGAACTTCGGTACATGTCCGGCATGATCAAGGATTTCTTCGACCGGACCTACTACCCGGCCCAGGGGAAGGTCTTCCGCAAGCCCTACGTGGTCTTCATCAGCGCCGGAAACGACGGTACCGGGGCGCTTCGCAACATCGAGCGCATCGCCATCGGCTACCAGTTCAAGAAGGTCTACGAGCCGGTGATCTCGAAGGGGAAGCTGACGGAGGAGACCCTGGAGAAGTGCAGGGAGTTGGGGGAGACGTTGGCGGGCGGATGCGTCGAAGGGATTTATTGAGAAGGTCCGAAGATCGAGGAGCGAGGTACGACCGCCTCGAGCGCAAAAAGGACTAAATGCGCCCCAGTTCGAAAATCGCCGCCTTTGCAACAAGGCGGGAAAGAGCGGGGCATTTGAAATGCAAAGACGGTAGCGAAGAGCTTCCAGTTCGAACCTTCACCCCGTTTCGTTCTAAGACGTTTTGAGAAAGAGAGGGTCAGGGGGCATACCCCCTGACCCTCTTTTGTAATGGGTTAAGAGCTGACGCTCAGTGGACTAGCGCGCGCCGAGGAGCTTGCGGGCGATGACCACTCTCTGGATCTCGTTGGTGCCTTCGTAGATCTGGCAGATCTTGGCGTCTCTCATGTGGCGCTCTGCGGGGTACTCCTTGCAGTAGCCGTAGCCGCCGAAGATCTGGACGCCCTCGATGGCGGCCTTCATGGCCACATCCGAGGCGTACATCTTCGCCATGGCGGATTCCTTCTCGTAGTCCAGGTGGTTGTCTTCCATCCAGGCGGCGCGCAGGAGCAGCAGCTCCGCCGCCTCGAGTTCCGTCGCCATGTCGGCGAGCTTGAACTGGATGGCCTGGAAGGTGGAGATGGGCTTGCCGAACTGCACCCTCTCCTTCGCGTAGTTCATGGCGTCTTCCAGGGCGGCCTTGCCGATGCCGCAGGCCTGGGAGCCGATGCCGATGCGGCCGCAGTCAAGACCCATCATCATCTGCTTGAACCCCTGGCCGACCTTGCCCAGCAGGTTTGCCGCCGGAACCTCGGCGTCCTCGAAGACGAGTTCCGCCGTGCCGGAGGCCAGGATGCCCATCTTCTCCTCGATCTTGCCCAGCGAGAAGCCCTTGGTCCCCTTCAGGTCGACGATGAGGTTGATGACGCCCTTGTAGCCGATGGAGGGGTCCGTCGTGCAGGCCAGCACGCAGTACTTGGCCACGTTGCCGTTGGTGATGAAGCGCTTCGCGCCGTTGACGATGTACTTGTCACCCTTGAGGACGGCCTTGCAGGCAAGCGCCCCCGCGTCGGAGCCGGCGCCGGCCTCCGTCAGGGCGTAGCAGCCCTCGACCTTCCCGCTGGCGACGGGCGTGAGGTACTTCTTCTTCTGCTCGTCCGTCCCGAAGCTGTTCACGGGGAAGCCGTAGAGCGAGTTGTTGACGGAGACGATGACGCCCGTCGAAGCGCAGGCCTTGGAGATGGCGATCATGGCGTGGACGTAGGTCACGATGTCCATGCCGGCTCCGCCGTACTCCGTCGGGATCGCGACGCCCATGATGCCCATCTCGCCGAGTGCCCGGCAGATCTCTTCCGGGTGACGGTGGGTGTGGTCCAGCTCCGCCGCAATGGGCTTGATCTTGGTTTCTGCGAACTTGGTGATCTGATCCTTTACCATCTGTTGTTCTTCAGTGAGTCCGAAATTCATAAAAATCCCCCCTTGATGTATTTTGTTTATAGTTCAGTCTTGAACTTTTTCTGCCCTGACAGTTGATCCTTCGGGCCGCATCACTTGCCCTTGAATGCCGGTTTCCTCTTCTCGAGGAACGCCTTCATGCCTTCCTTCTGGTCGTCGGTGCTGAAGCACTGCGAGCAGCACTGGGTCTCGAGCCGCATGGCGTTGTCGAGCGAGAGGTCATAGCCGAAGTTGATGGCGTGCTTGGCCATCTTGAGCGCGAATCCGGGCAGGTTTGCCATTTTCGCGGCCAGCTTCTTCGTCTCCGCCATGAGCTGATCGAGCGGATAGACCTGGTTCACGAGGCCGATCTCGTAGGCCCGCTTGGCGTCGATCTGCCCGCCGGCCATGATGTACTCCTTGGCGCGGCCCATGCCGACGAGCCGGGCGAGGCGCTGCGTGCCGCCCCAGCCGGGGATGAGACCGATGAGGATCTCGGGCTGTCCGAAGCGGGCGTTCTCCGAGGCCAGACGGAAATCGCAGGACATGGCCAGCTCCACGCCGCCGCCGAGGGCGAAGCCGTTGATCGCCGCGATGACGGGCTTCGGAAGCACCTCGTACATCCGGAAGGTCTCGATGCCGGCCTCCATGAACTCCATGGCCTGCTGGGGCCTCAGCTCCGCCATCTGGGAGATGTCGGCGCCGGCCACGAAGGACTTCTCGCCTGCGCCCGTGAGGATGACGACCTTGATGGCCTCGTCGGTCTTGCACTTGATGGCCGCATCGTAGAGCTCGCACATCACATCCGAGTTCAGGGCGTTGAGCGCCTTGGGCCGGTTGATGGTGATCGTGGCGACCCCGTCGGCCACTTCAAATAGAATGTTCTTGTATTCCATAACAGTACCACCCTCCTTTCTGTTGAAGATCCCGTTGGGTGCGGGGCAGGGACTGGAAGCGCCCCTGCCGCCGGTTCATCTCCGGTTACTTCGCGCTGTAGTCGTAGACGCCGCGGCCGCTCTTGCGACCCATGAGACCCGCGTCGACGTATTTCTTCAGGAGCGGGCAGGGACGGTACTTGGAATCGCCGAAGCCCTTGTAGAGAACGTCCATGATGGCCCAGCAGGTGTCGAGCCCGATGAGGTCGGCCAGCGTGAGCGGCCCCATGGGGTGGTTCATGCCGAGGCGCATGATGTCGTCGATCGCCTTGGGAGAGCCGACGCCTTCCATCAGCGTGTAGAAGGCCTCGTTGATCATGGGCATGAGGATGCGGTTGGAGATGAAGCCCGGGAAGTCGTTGCACTCGACGGGGGTCTTGCCGAACTGCTTCGAGAGGGCCTCGACGGTGTTGTAGGTTTCCTGGGAGGTGACGAGACCCGCTGATGATCTCGACGAGCTGCATGACCGGGACGGGGTTCATGAAGTGCATGCCGATGACGAGCTCGGGGCGCTTCGTGGCGCCGGCGATCCGCGTGATGGGGATCGACGAGGTGTTCGACGCGAGGATCACGCCGGGCTTGCAGACCTCGTCGAGCTTCTTGAAGATGCCCGAGCTTCAGGTCTTCGCGCTCGGTGGCCGCCTCGACGACGATGTCGGCTGCCTTCATGTCCTCGAGGTTGGTGCTCTTCTTGATCCGGCTGAGGATTTCCGTTTTCTGGTCCGCCTTGATCTTGTCCTTGGCGACAAGGCGGTCCAGGTTCTTGGAGATCGTGTCGAATCCCTTGTTGACGAACTGCTCGGCGATGTCGTTCATGATGACATTGATGCCGCCCGGGTACGCAGCGACCTGGCAGATGCCGTTGCCCATCTGGCCAGCCCCAATGACACCGATTGTCTTGATTGCCATCTTCCTCACCCTCCTATTCTGAATTTGTTATTGATGAGTCCAGCCCGATCCGGCACAGCGCCCGCGGCAAAGTCCTCTCTCCAGGGGCGGGCCTGGCGCCTGAAACGGCGAATCTCCGCATCCGACGGTCCTGTTCCAGGCGGGAGAAGCGATCTCCCGCCCGGAACAGGGTTCTATGTGGTGGTGATGGAGCTCACGGGCTCCGGGGTGTTGTCTTGGAAGGTTGACGGGTTACACGCTCTCGAGAACGATGGACATGCCCTGGCCGCCGCCGATGCACAGCCCGGCGAGACCGCGCTTGAGGCCGTTCTTCTTCATCTGCATGGCGAGGCTGTAGGTGATCCGGGCGCCGGTGCAGCCGATGGGGTGGCCGATGGAGACGCCGCCGCCCAGCAGGTTGCACTTGTTCTGATCCACGCCCAGCTCCTTGATGCAGGAGAGCGCCTGCACCGCGAAGGCCTCGTTGAGCTCCCAGAGGTCGATGTCCTTTGCCGTGAGGCCGAGCTTCTTGAAGAGCTTGCGGGTTGCCGGGATGGGGCCGAGGCCCATGAAGGCCGGGTCCACGCCGCCCGTGGCATAACCCAGGATCTTTGCCAGGGGCTTGAGGCCCAGCTCTTTTGCCTTGTCGGCGGTCATGAGGACCATTGCCGCCGCGCCGTCGTTGATGCCCGAGGCATTGCCGGCCGTGACGGTTCCGTCCTTCTTGAAGGCCGGGGGCAGTTTCGCCATCTTCTCGAGGGTGGTGTCCATGGGACGCTCGTCAACGGCGAAGACCTTGGGGTCGCCCTTCTTCTGGGGGATCACGACGGGGACGATCTCGTCCTTCGTGGCGCCGCTGGCGATCGCCGCGCGGGCGCGCCGGTGGCTCTCGTAAGCGAAGGCATCCTGCTCGGCGCGGGGGATGTTGTAGAGCTTGGCGATCGCTTCCGCCGTGTGGCCCATGTGGTAGGCGTTGAAGATTTCCCAGAGGCCGTCGAAGACCATGAGGTCGACGAGCTGGCCCGCGGGCATGCTCATGCGATAGCCCCACCGGGCGTCGTTGGACGCGTAGGGGGTATTGCTCATGTTCTCCATGCCGCCGGCGACCATGATCTCGGCATCGCCTGCCTTGATGGCCTGGGCGGCCAGGGCGATCGCCTTCATGCCGGAGGCGCAGACCTTGTTGATGGAAAAGGCGTTGGTCTCCTCGGGGAGCCCCGCGTAGAGCATGGCCTGGCGGCCCGGGTTCTGGCCCTGGCCTGCCTGGAGCACGTTGCCCATGACGACTTCGTCGACGTAGACGGGCTTCAGGGCCTTGTCGTAGTCGTAGTACTTTTTGTTGAGTTCCGTCATCTCGAAATCGCCGAAGGGCTTGGGACGGAAGCTCTTGATGTCGGCCGAGATGGACGGCCGCAGACCTGCCCTCTTGAGGGCCTCCTTGATCACCAGGGCGCCCAGGTCGACGACCTTGACACCTTTCAGAGAACCGCCGAACTCGCCGACGGCCGTCCTCGCTCCGCTTACAATGACTACCTCTTTCATATCAACCCACTCTCCTTTCTGAAATATTCTTCTCTGTCGAATCTTTGTCATATGCAATTGCTCGGAGGTTCGAGGTCCACGAACCGATGGACCGATGGGATAAACAGGTTATCCGTCCTCGGACCTCGCTCCCCGAGCCTCGCTGCCTATTTCTCCACCTTGATCAACATCGCGTCGCCCTGGGCATGGCCCGAGCAGATGCCGCAGACCCCGATGCCGCCGCCCCTGCGCTTCAGCTCGTAGCCGAGCGTCATGAGGATCCGGGCGCCTGTGGCGCCGATGGGGTGCCCGTAGGCAATCGCGCTGCCGTTGACGTTGACCTTCTTGAGCATCTCTTCCTTGCTCATCCCGAGGATCGTGCGGGCGCTGATGATGGCCACCGCCGCGAAGGCCTCGTTGATCTCGATGAGATCGAGATCCTTGACCGTCAGGTCGTTCTGCTCGAGGATCTTCTTGATCGACAGGCCGGGAACCGTGGCGATGTCCTTCGTGGGCTGGGAGACCTCGGCGTAGTCGAGGATCGTGAACAGGGGCTTCAGGCCGAGCTCTTTCGCCTTCTCGGCGCTCATGAGCATGCACACGTCGCCGCCGTCGTTTACGCCGGGGGCGTTGCCCGCCGTCACGCCGCCGGGCTGGCCGGTGACGGTGCTCTTGTGGTTGAAGACGGGGGGAAGCTTGGCGAGGCCTTCCAGGGTGGTGCCGGGGCGCGGTCCCTCGTCCTTGTCGAATGCAACGACGTCCTTGCCCTTCTTGATCTCCACGGGGAAGATCTCGTCCACGAACTTGCCGGCTTTCATGGCCTCGACGGCGCGAAGCTGGGACTGGACGGCCCACTCGTCCTGATCCTGGCGGGTGAAGCCGAACTCGTCGGCCGTCTCGGAGCCGTGGATGGCCATGTGCCTGTTGTAGAAGGCATCCCAGAGGCCGTCATAGACCATGAGGTCCACCACCCGGCCGTTCGGGAGGCCCATCCGGTTGCCCCAGCGCATGTCGGGAAGCGAGTAGGGGCAGTTCGACATGCTCTCCTGGCCGCCGGCGATGACGATCTCCGCACGGCCCGTCATGATCATCTGCCAGGCCAGGTCGATCGTCTTGATGCCCGAGGAGCAGACCTTGTTGATCGTGATGGAGGGGACCGATTCGGGAAGCCCCGCCAGAAGCGTCGCCTGACGGCTGGGCACCTGCCCGCTGCCCGCCGGCACGACCTGTCCCATGAAGACGTAATCGACGTCTTCGGGCTTTACCTTGCCTGCCACCCGGCGCATGCATTCCTTGATGGCCAGGGCGCCCAGCTGCGGGGCGTCAAAGCCCTTCAGCGCGCCGCCGAAAACGCCGTAGGGCGTCCGGCAGGCCTCCACGCAGACCACCTGGCGGGCGTTCTTGTGGGGGTTCTTCATCTTCCTGCCCATGCCCGTTGTGGGTGCCGGTCTCTCGCCGAACTTCGCGATGGGCGCGCCTTTGTAGTATTCGGCTCTCGTCTTGTCCAACTTCTGCGGTACCTTTTCCATCTCTTCCTCCTCTTCTCCTGTGAGGGGTTCACGGCAGGCCATCACCCTGTTCCGTAAAGCCCTTCTGATTTTTCATCCGGTTCCTGAGCCCTGTGGCGCTGCATCTCCCGGCACGGTGGCTTCCCTTTCGATCGGTGCGGCGCGAAGGCGGCAGGGGGCTGACCCGGCATCGGGCGAACTGCCGGTGTGACGGTTTCTCGGCTTCCCCGCCCGCGATCAGGCGCCGGAAGCCGGGATCAATTCAAGCGGTCAACGAACTCGATTTCTCTCGGGATCTTATATGAGGACAGGTAGGTTCTGCAGTGCTTCAGGATGGCCTTTTCGTCTGCAGTGGCCCCCTCCTTCTTCACGATAAGCGCCTTGACGACTTCCCCGCGCATGAGGTCCGATTTCCCGATCACCTTGGAATCCTGGACGATGGGGTGCATGTTCAGCACGATCTCCACTTCCCGGGGGTAGACGTTGAACCCGCTGGTGATGATCATCCGTTTCTTGCGGCCCTTGAGGAAGATGTGGCCGTCGGCATCGATCAGGGCGAGATCCCCCGTGTGCAGCCACCCGTTGCGGAGCACCAGGGCCGTGGCCGCATCGTCCTTGTAGTAGCCCTTCATGACGTTCGGGCCCCTGACGATGAGCTCCCCGATCTCCCCGCGGGCGAGATCCCTCTCGCCGTCGTCGACAATGCGGGCCTCGAGCCCCGGGATGGGGACGCCAATGGAGCCCGGCTTCTGCTCCATGTCGAGCCGGGTGACGGAGCAGACGGGCGAGGCCTCCGTGAGGCCGTATCCCTCGCGGAGCCGCACCTTGAACTTCTTTTCGAACTGGGGCATGTAGGCCGGCGGCATGGCCGAGCCGCCCGTGACGCAGAACTTCAGGGAGCTGACATCGAAACTGCCCGCCCCTTCCTGAAGGAGCATGCCGAGAAAAACTCGCGGGACGGCGGACACATAGGTTATTTTCTCGGTCTCGATGGTCTTGAAGATGCTCTCGATGCTGAAGGCGTCGAGCATCACGACGCAGGCGCCTATCAGCATGGGGTTGAGCATGTTGGCGACGGCGCCGAAGGAGTGAAAGAGAGGGATCAGGCACAATGCCTTGTCTGCCTGTGTCGCTGCGAACAGGGTTTTCAGCAGCATGGTCTGGGAGATGAGGTTCCCGTGGGTGAGAACGGCTCCCAGGGGCTTGCCCGTGAGGCCCGAGGTGTAGATCATGACGGCCGGGTCGTTCTCCGCGGCATCGGATGGCTCGAACTCGAAAGGCCCCGCTTCGAGGGCTTTCTTCATGGACATGGGCCCGTCGTCGACCTCGGTCAGGAGCAGGTGCCGGCAAGTGGCGAGCCTGTCCTTGATCTCCTCGAAGCGGCGGGCCGATTGGGCCGCCGTGATCAGGACCTTGGAATCGCTGTTGTCGAGGAGGTACTGGAGCTCGTAGGAGGTGGACATGACGTTGAGCGTCACGGCCACGGCACCCAGTTTCTGGCAGGCAAAGTACGTGATGGGGAATTCGGGAACGTTGGGCAGCATCAGGGCCACCTTGTCTCCCTTGCCGATGCCGAGGGATTTCAGGTGGTTGGCCAGGGAGCTTACGGCTCCGTTCAGGTCCTTGTAACGAATCCGTGAATCTTCAAAGACAAGGGCCGTATTGTCCTTGTAGGTGCTGCAGGCATCTTCGAACATTTTCCCAAGGTTCATAAGGCCCACGGACCCCCCAAAATTTTACGGGCGAACCATACCACAACGGGGTCAACTCTTCAACAGAAAACATCAGAAAAAATGGGCATTCCAGGGCTTTTTGACGAGTGGAAAAAGTTCAGTGGAAGGGCTCCGGGAGAACCGCCCGGCAACCCCTCTTTCCCGCCCTTTTCTTGACAATTCGGGCTGCCTGCGGTAAAAGCAGAAACCTCTTTAGATATTGGAGTGTTGGAAGGATTCAGGGAAGGGGGGATGGAGAAGACAATGGCCAAAGTGATTGACGGCAGCAGAATAGCCCAGGACGTGAGGGCCGAGGTGAGGGCGCAAGCTCTTGAATTGAAAGAGAAAACAGGGATCGTCCCCGGCCTTGCCGTGATCCTCGTCGGCGAGGATGCCGCCTCGAAGATCTACGTGGGCCGCAAGGAGAAGGCCGCAACGGAGGCCGGTTTCCTGTCGCGGGAGTACCGGCTGCCGGCGGACACGGCTGAGGATCGCCTCCGGGAGATCGTCGCCGGGCTCAACGCAAGCCCCGAGATCCACGGCATCCTGGTCCAGCTGCCGCTGCCGAAGCACATCAACCCCGATGTGGTGATCGAAACGATCGACCCCCGCAAGGACGTCGACGGGTTTCATCCCTTCAATATCGGTGGGCTTTTCACCGGGCGGCCCGGCCACCGGGCCTGCACGCCCCTCGGGATCATCGAGCTTCTGGACCGCAGCGGGATCGCCATCGAAGGAAAGGAGGCCGTCATCGTGGGCCGCAGCAACATCGTGGGCAAGCCCCTGGCGCTGATGCTCCTCAACCGCCATGCCACGGTCACGATCTGCCACACCCGGACCAGGGACCTGGGCGCCGTCACGAGGCGGGCCGACATCCTGGTGGCCGCGGCGGGCAAGGCCGAGATGATCCGGGGGGAGATGGTGCGGGAAGGCGCCGTCGTGATCGACGTGGGGATCAACCGGCGCCCCGACGGAAAGCTCGTGGGCGATGTGGCCTTTGCCGAGGCGGCCGCCAAGGCATCCTGCATCACGCCCGTGCCGGGAGGCGTGGGGCCCATGACGATCGCCATGCTGCTGAAGAACACCCTGAACAGCGCGAAAAATGACAGGCTAAAGGAGAAGGCTGCAGGCCACAGGACAGAAGAGCCGACAGCCTACAGCCGAAGAACAAGAAAATCCCCCTCTTTCCCCCTTTGGCAAAGGGGGAAAGAGGGGGATTTTGATTTCAGCTGTGGCCTCTAGGCCTTGCTCTTCCAGCACCCCGAGGAGCTTGAAGACCTTCTCGAACCGCATCTCCCAGGTGTGCTCGGAGCGGGCCCGCTCGAATCCCGCCTTCCGGATCCTCTCGGCCTCTTCAGGGTGAGAGAGAAGGTGGCGGATCTTCTCCACGAGATCGTCGAAATCCCCGTAGGTGACCACTTCCTGCCCGGCCGGAAGAACTTCCCGAGCTCGGCGCAGGATTCGGTGACATAGAGCCCGCCGCTCATGGGGATTTCGAAGTCCCTCCCTTTCAGGCAGTACGTGTCGTCGTGCCCCGCCACGCCCCCGAAGCCCAGGTTGATCCGGCTGCGGGAATACATCTTCACCATTTCATCCGTCGCGAGCGCCCCGTTCGGCCAGCCGAACCCGAAGGCCTCGGCGCGGATGCCTTTTTCCTGAAGCTTCCGGATGACCTCGGGCCGGTTGCCGTAGCACTGCCCCACGAAGGCCACGTCGATGGAGCGCTCGACGTCATAGGGCCGGTGAACCTCCGGGTTGGCCCCTTCCGGAAGGTAAAGGGGCAGGGCCCCCTCGACGCAGTATTTCTTCAGGGCATCCTCGGTGCTCGTCCAGCACAGGTCGAAGTGCCGGCAGATGTCCCTCATCCCGAAGGCACGCCCCCCGCGGACCTTCCCCACGAAGTGCTCCTTGTCGTTGAGGCAGAGATTGACGATCGGGATCCCCTGCGATCGCATCGCCTGCACCGTCTCGGGCCAGACCAGCTCCCCCGAGAGGTACGTGAAGATCACGTCGGGCCGCTCGTCGCGGCACCACCGGTCGACGAGATCGACGAGGGCCCGGTTCATCCGGGGTTTGACGTCACGGTTCCAGTCTTTCCGGCTGTGGTCGAACTCCCCGTACCAGTCGTAGAGGCGGACCGGCCCGAAGCGCTCCAGGGACGGCTTCAGGGCCTCCGTCTCCCAGTTGTAGTTGTGCCAGATCGCCAGGGTGCGGATCGTCCCCTTCGGTTTCGGCTCGAAATCGGGGAATCGCTGCCGCATGGCCGCCCGGATCTCGTGCCTCACCGGGGATTTGCAGGCCGCGGGACCGGAAAGCGTCCTCGTAGAAATCCCGCTCCTTCTCGAGCCTGCGCCGATTGCGCCAGGACCTCAGGCGCTTGCGGGCGCTCTGCAGGGGGTCGCTCATGCCCCGCCTTCCTTCCACAGGGTGTAGAGCCGGGGCCCGCCGGATTTGTCCACGCGGCCGTTCATCATGTTCATGACATGCCCCGCGTCGATTGCGGGGATCGAAAAGCGCTCGGCCGCATCGACGCAGACCTGCAGGGCCCCGACGCCCGCCCCGACGAGGCAGAAATCGACATCGGGCGGGATGTTCGACAAAACGCCCTCCCGCATGGAATCCCAGCGGGTGGCCACATACTCGGCCGCAATCGGCGCGTGCGAGATCCGGGGGGCGCTCGAGAACTGCCGGAACCAGGCCTCACAGGCTTTTTCATCAAAGTCCGAGTTGATGATGCAGACCGATTTCCCGTCGAGGAGCTTCGCAAAACGGCCGGTCACCAGATAGGCGTAGACGGCGTAGAAGGGGATGTAGTTGCCGCCGGTGAGCTCGATTCCGCTTGCGGCGAGAAAATCCAGGAACCCGATCGCCGAGTCGTCGTTTTTCGATTTGCGCAGGAAGGAAAAGAAGCCCCGCTCCTTTTCCCTCGTGTTGCCCGGGAAGACGAGGGGGGCGATTTTGCCGCGGCGGGCAAGCGTTCGCATGGCCTCGATGTGCGAGGGCATGGCCTGCCGGATCGCCGCCGCGTTCTCGGCCTGCCGGTACAGGCCGTTGCAATCCAGGGAGTGGCGGTAGAAGGCGTATTCGCCGTCGGCAAACCGCACGATGGGCATGGCGGCCTTCTGAGCGATTGCCTTCTGCACCGTTGCGTGCAGGAGCTCCAGGTACTGATTGCCCGAGGAGACGTCCCGGTGGAACAGGCAGGTCTCCTGCTCCACCATCTCGGGTACGTTGAGCTTGAAGACGGGCTCATTGTCGATGCCGTCAATGTTCAGCCGGTCGAAGCGGAACATGCCGCCTGCAATCAGCCGATCGAGATAGGTTTCATTCTTCACGGGTCTCACCAAAGCTCATGCGGTTTTTTTCTGGCCACCACGGCGTAGCTGGTCCCCGAGAAGGCCTTCGCGATGAGCCGCGCAAACAGGCCGACTACGGGGATCTTCCGGAGCCTCTCCTTGACGATCTCCGAGTGGTAGTCCTTGTGGTGGATGACTTCGAAGCCGTGCTGCGAAAGCAGCAGGGCGAGCGTTGCCGGCGTGAAATGGTAGAAGTGGTAGGGGAGCTGCCAGCCCACCCAGTCGCGCCAGGTCTTCTGCGCGTCCGTGCCCTCGTAGTTCGGCACGTCGATGACCAGCAGGCCGTCGGGCTTGAGCCAGCGGGCGACTTTCTCGATGTAGCGCCGCGGGTCGTCCGTGTGCTCCAGGAAGTGCCACATGGTGGCCACGTCGACGGTGCGCTCGGGCACCTCGACGGCGTCGATGTGGCCGATCCGCATCGGGATTCCCAG
Source organism: uncultured delta proteobacterium (assembly GCA_963810965.1). GTDB lineage: Bacteria > Desulfobacterota > Syntrophia > Syntrophales > UBA2192 > UBA2192. The sequence continues at coordinate 79,532 of CAWEPT010000007.1, forward strand.
CTCATCCCTCACGTAGGAGGCGGCGTGATCGGAGATGTCGACCCCCGTGACGTCGTAGCCCGCCTGCCGGGCGGCATAGAGAAAGTACCCCATGCCGCATCCGATGTCGACGACCAGCCCCCGCCTCTTGAATCTCCGGAAGAACCGGATCCGGTGGTCCTCCTGGGAGATGCGCCGCCGCATCTCCGGGGAGCCGGGCCGCAGCCCCTCGCGGTACTGGCTGTCGAAGTATTCCTTTTCGTAGAGCCGGCCCAGTTCCTCGCGGTCGGGGCGCGGGTCCAGGACACCCGAGGCCGCAGCCGCCGCACTTGAACACGGTCCAGCCGTCCCGTTCGACCATGGCCGACCGGGCGGGGCTGCCGCAGAGGATGCACGCAACGGGTGCCCGTTCCACTCAGGCGCCTCCCTTCGGGCCGGGGCGCTCGATCTCGTCGAGGGTCTCGAGGATCGTCCGGTACTTCACGAGCTTGTCCCGCGCCGCGTCGCCGTCACGCAGAAACGGCAGGGTGAGGGGGATCGTCAGCGTCCGCCACCGGGCCTTGAGCCGGTCTTCCCGGGAGATCCGTCTGATCGTCTCCGGTCTGTAGTGCTTGCGGTAGAAAATATACTCGGCAAGCGTCTTTCGCCTCCACCGGTCAGCCGATGCCGAAGCCCTCTCGCTGTGCCCCCCGATGTGCCGCACCACCGCCTCACCGATGTAGCCGATCTCGAAGCCCCGCTGCCGGATCCGCAGGCACAGCTCCTGGTCCTCCCCGTAGAGGAAGTAGTCCTCGTCGAAGCCGCCGATTGCGCGGATCAGATCCGCCCGCGCGATCATGCTGGCCCCGAGCACGCAGGCGATGGCGCCCGGAAGCCCCTTGAGCTCCTCGGCGGCATGTTTCTGGCCCGGGTAGCGCAGGGAGATCGTCTCCTGCATCGCCCCGTCCGGGTAGACCACCTTCGTTCCGGCAAGCCCGACTGCGCGGGTTTTCGTCCATGTACCGGACGGCCGTCTCGAGGCATCCCCCGGTGAGCTCCGCGTCGGGGTTGAGAAAGAAGAGATAGCGCCCCCTGCACAGGGGGATCGCCTGGTTGTTGGCCGCGGAAAACCCCCGGTTTGAGTCATTGGCGATGAGGTGCACGGAGGGATATTTCGCCCGGACAATCTCCGCCGTCCCGTCGCCCGAGGCGTTGTCGACGACAAAGACCTCCCGGCTCACGTCTGCCGCCTGCCCCGATGGAATCCAGGCAGGATCCGATCACGTCGGCCGAGTGGTACGTGACGATGACGATGGAGACCTCCGGGGGAAGATCCCCGGAAAGTGTATTCTTTCGGCTCGAATCAGGATTCATGGGTTTCCCGGAAGATTAGGGCAGGTTCAGGACGCGGCTTTCCGCCCGAAGAGATAGAAATTGCCGGGCATGTGGGAAATCTCGCTGTGCACCCAGCAGATACCCGGTTTCTTTGCGCGCCACGCATCGAAAAACCGGCCGTTGTCGACGCCCTCGAAATTGTTCTGGTAGGTGATGAGATAGGCGCCGGCAGAGTCGACGGCGGGCAGCGTGATGACCTGCTCCCGGAAGGCCGGGTCCGTCTCGCTGAGCGACCACGTGGCGATGAAGAGGCCTGTTTGTGCTTCCTGCGGCGTTACGGAACCGAGCAGGTCGAGGTCGGACGTGCAGAGGATGCCCCGCCTCCCGGAGGCAACGTCCTTCGCCTCGATCAGCGGCATGGCGAGCGAGCCGAGGTAGAACTTCTGCAACGCGACAAATTCGGGCAGGTCGAAGATGATGTATTGCCCCTTGAACCCGAGTTTGTGGACCAGCCGGCACAGGCTGCCGTAGCCGCCGCCGAACTCCACGATCAAAGGGAACCTGCTGACCGGCAGCCCTGTCTCCTGCTCGAAACGGGCAAGGTGATAGGCCTGATGGATGCGGTTTCCGGAGCTTTGCCTGTACCCTTTGTAGGGTTTCGGACCTCCGGCGTAGTCTTCCTCGAGGATGTCTTCCCAAACCTGCTTCCAGTCCGGCCGGTTCATCAGGTAACCGAGTTCACTGTCAATGAAAGGCCGGTTGCCGACGAACATGCTGCCGGTTACCACGTCCCAGGTCAGAAATTCCCGGGGATCTTCCTCGAGGATGCATTTCCGCAGCGTTGCACGGTTGGCCAGCCATGCCGATTCGGCGGCAGAACCCGACACTGCCTTCGGTTCCGGCATGGTGAGGATTTCGTGCCGGAGATCGTTGACGAGTGCCGCTTCCCGGGCCGAAAGGCGACTTCTCTCCATCGCACTCTTCTCCGGTGCGATGGCTTCCGGACTCTTATCTCTGGGAAGGGTTCCGGACGTTTCGCTGATCAGGAGCCAGTTTTGATATTTGAAGTTTTCGAGACGCTGGTCATATCGTTGAAAGAACTTTAACCTGTCCGGAAAAATCTTGTAGAAGCGGTAATTCATCCCCGCGAAAAACTCGAAAATATCCTTCAGAAGGACTTTCGAATCGATGTTGCATCCCCCGTATTCGAACTGGATCATTCCGACCCGGTTTTCTTCAAAGAGCGATCGGCCGCCCTTGAAGACCTCCAGTTCGTGCCCTTCGACGTCAACTTTCAGAAAGTCGATTTTCTCAATTTGCCGCTCTGCGCAGTAATTCTCGAGGGTATCCAGTTTCACCCTCTCCGTTTCCGTTGGCGTTGCCAACCCCCAGCCGCTTTCCAGGCCGCGACGCTGGTAGAGCGAATGCAGGCCCGGAGCGGAACGAAACATAAAGAGGGGCCTTTCGCCGGTTTCCGAGCTGAGACCGCAGGGATTGCACGTCACGTTCGGCGAGGAAACATTCCTGCTCAGCTGAATGTAATTCTCCCTGGCCGGCTCAAAGCAGTGAATGTTCAGACCCGGATTGACGGACAGGGCGAGCTTGGCCCACTCCCCGGTGTGCGCGCCCACATCAAAGACGACGGAACAGCCCGGCAGGAATTGCCGCATGACGCGGAGCTCGCCGTTGGTCGCGATATCCCCGTTGCAATCCCCGTCGTGCTTTTCGACGTAGCTCTTGCAGAAATTGT
>CAWEPT010000008.1:0-28614 GCA_963810965.1 uncultured delta proteobacterium
TGCGAGCAGGTGGTGGGCCGGGATGGGATAGCCGTCGAGATCCGGCGGGATGTTTCTTCGAGGATTGCGAACAACCCTCCCGGCGTCCCGATGCGTGATCCCCCTGATTCCCGAGACCGGCAGCCCGGCGCTTCGCGCAAGGACCACCTCACGGAAGATCACCTCCCCTTCGCCCCGGACGACGACATCCACGTCGGCGCAGGACGCAAGGATCCGCTTGTCGTGCACCGTTGCATGGATTCCTCCCAGAACCGTGAGTGCAGAAGGGTTCCAGGCCTTCACGCGTCGGCAGACCTCCAGGGCGGACCGGAAGCTGTCGGACATGGCCGTCACGCCCACGACAGCCGGATCGAGACGGCGCAGCGTCTCGTCGAGCTTGACCATGGGATCCGGCGACGGGTCGATGTCAAGATCAAGCACCTCCACGGGCAGGCTGTCCTGCAACAGAACGGCCGCCAGGCTCAGAAGCCCCAGCGGCGGCAGCTCCGATCGGCCCGTGAAGACGGGATTCACCAAGAGAACATTCATCGCTGAATCCAGTCTATTTCGATTCCGTGTATCGAGGGTATCGAGGTTTCGTATGGTTAAAGGCAGATTATAGAAATCTCTCTGATCCTCGAACCTCTGACCCTCGATCCTTTACCTATTTGTCCTTATCAAACATCCCCTTGTACGTCACGCGCATGTCGCGCTTGAGGATCTTGCCCGTCGGGGTCTTGGGCAGGGCCTGCACGAAGACGATCCCCTTCGGGACCTTGAAGCCTGCCAGCTCCTTGCGGCACAGCTCGACGATCTCCTTCTCGGCGATCGTCTGGCCCGCCTTCGGCACGATGATCGCCGTGACGGCCTCGACCCACTTCGGGTGCGGAATACCGATGACGGCCACCTCCTGGACGCGCGGATCCTTGTAGATGGCATCCTCGACTTCGCGCGTGGGCACGTTCTCGCCGCCCGTCTTGATCATGTCCTTCTTGCGGTCGGCAACGGTGATGTAGCGGTCCTCGTCCATGATGCCCACGTCACCCGGAGTGGAACCAGCCGCCCTTCATGGCCTCCTCGGTCTTGTCGGGATCCTTGAAGTACATCATCAGGGCATAGGGGCCCTTGCCGCAGATCTCGCCGGGAACACCTGACTGCGAAGCAGCCTTGAAACTCACTTCCTCGAGGCTCGAAAATAGCTCGACAATGACATTTTTCTATTTTTATCTCGCAATCAGACATTCTTCTATTTATTTCACTTAGACACTCAGACACTTTTTCATTTGTCCTTATCAAACATCCCCTTGTACGTCACGCGCATGTCGCGCTTGAGGATCTTGCCCGTGGGGGTCTTGGGCAGGGCCTGCACGAAGACAATCCCCTTCGGGACCTTGAAGCCCGCCAGCTCCTTGCGGCACAGCTCGATGATCTCCTTCTCGGCGATCGTCTGGCCCGCCTTCGGCACAATGATCGCCGTGACGGCCTCGACCCACTTCGGGTGCGGAATACCGATGACGGCCACCTCCTGGACGCGCGGATCCTTGTAGATGGCATCCTCGACCTCGCGCGTGGGCACGTTCTCGCCGCCCGTCTTGATCATGTCCTTCTTGCGGTCGGCAACCGTGATGTAGCGGTCCTCGTCCATGATGCCGACGTCCCCGGAGTGGAACCAGCCGCCCTTCATGGCCTCCTCGGTCTTGTCGGGATCCTTGAAGTACATCATCAGGGCGTGGGGGCCCTTGCCGCAGATCTCGCCGGGAACACCCGCCTGCGAGACGGGTTTGAAGCTGTCGTCCTCGAGCCTCGTCTCCATGTTGATGCCGCCCAGGCCCGCGGAGCCAAGCTTGCGCAGGGCGTCCTTGGCCTTGAGAACCGTGTGGTAGGGCGCAAGCTCCGTCTGGCCGTAATAGTTCCAGGTTCCCGACCCGGGGAATTTCTCCATGATCTCCTTGAGGATCTCCGCGGGCATGATGGAGGCCCCGTAGTAGCACTTCTTCAGGCTCTTGAGGTCGTACTTGCCGAAGTCGGGGTGCCGCAGCAGGCCGATCCAGACCGTGGGCGGCGCAAAGAACATGGTCGCCTTGTAGTCGGAGATATTTTTCAGGATCTGAACCATGTCGGGGGCGATGAGGATGTTCGTCCCGCCCACCCAGAACACGGGGTTCAGGAAGACGTCGCGCTGGGCGCAGTGGTAGATGGGAAGAGCGTTGACCTGGACGTCGTCCTCGTCGTACTGCCCGTCGACGATGCAGCCCATGTACTGGGCCATGAGGGCCTGGTTGGTGATGATGACCCCCTTGGGGAGCGCCTCGGTGCCGCTCGTGTAGGTCATCTGGACGGGGTCCTCGATCCTCAGGACCGTGTCGGGCTCGGTGGCCGGATAGGCCTTGTACCAGGGCTCGAAATCCTTGAACTTGTCGCTGACGGGCGGCTTGCCCGCGCCCTGCCTCGACCAGATCCAGGTCTTCACCGTGGGCATCTCGTCCAGGACGTCCTTCACGAGATCGTAGAGGGAGTCCTCGACGATGAAGAGCTTGCTCTCGGAGTGGTTGATGCAGTAGGCGATGTCCTTGCCCCGCAGCAGGTAGTTGATGGCCAGGTACACGGCGCCCGCCTTGCAGCAGCCGAACCAGGTGATCACGTGGTCGATCGTGTTGTGCGCCAGGATGGCCACCCGGTCGTACTTCTTGATGCCGAGGTCGATGAGCGCGTTGCCCACGCGGTTGCACTCCCCCTCCATCTCGGCATAGGTCATCTTCTTGTCTCCGAAGATCATGGCCGTCTTGTCGGGATAGTGGTAGGCGCTGCGGCGGATCATGTCGGCGATGACCCAGCGGTTGACCTTGTTGTAGCGGGTCATCAGGTACTCGACGCTCTCCTTGTTCAGGGTTTTGAATTTAGCCTTGTCCGCGTCTGTCAGGGGAATGCCAAGCGACATAAAAACTCCCTCCTCCTATGAAATATGGTCTGTCCGGTCTATTCGGTCTATTCGGTCTGTCCCGTCCAAATCCCCCTCTGTCCCCCTTTTACAAAGGGGGTGACGGTCGATTCTGTCGTCTCGCGGCTTTTACGACGGCGGCGATGGCGCAGGGGGATTTTTCTTCATCTGTCACTCAGTCACTCGTTCACTTCTGCCACTTCTTACCACTTCTTCAGATGATCCCCTTGTCCTGCAGCTCCTTGAGCTTCACCGGGCCATAGCCGAAATAGTACAGGTAGATGTGCCCGTTGTCGTAGCCCACGGGGCGGCAGGCCCACTTCGTCCGGGGCGGCGTCTCCGTGGCCTTCCACTGGGACTGGGCGCAGATGACGGACCCGTAGACGGGGTCCTGCACCGGCGTGAACATGCCGCGGTCCTGCCAGTTCTCGTCGTGCATCGCCTTCCAGGGCGACACGATCTCGGCCACGACCGGCGTGATCGGGGCAAGGCGGCCGCTCTTGGCGTACTCGACGGACTTCTGGGTCAGCTCCTCGCTCGTGTACTTGGCCGTCTCGGGATTGATCATGGCCTGGTACTTGAGCTGCCAGTCCTTCTTCATGAAGGGCGCCAGTGTCGTCCACTCCTCGGCCTTCCACTCGTCGTACTTGCCGATGATGTCGACGAAGGCCTTCCACATCTCGAGCCTCAGGCCTCCGAGGAACACGCCGCCGTCCTTCGTCGGGTAAAACCCATAGAGCCACAGCGCCGTGTCGAGGCTGCCGAACCGCTCGGCCGTCACGCCTGCGTGGGCGTACCACATCAGCTGGTAATCATGCAGGCGGCCGTAGGCCTCGGGCGTGCAGATGTCGATGGCCTGCCCTTCCCCGGTATTGTCGCGGTGGTAGAGGGCGGAGAGGATCCCCATGGCCCCGAAGGTGCCCGAGACGGCCCAGGCGATGTGGGGCCCCGCCTTCGTGGGAACGGCCCAGGGCATGTCCTTGACGGTCTTGCCCTCGGGGAGCACCTCGCCCGTGCAGTACTGGACGGCGGAGCGAGCCTGGGAGACGTTGTCGTAGTCATACTGCGGCGCGGCCGCTCTCGGGGCCGAACTGCCCGAAGCCCGTGATCGAGCACATGATCAGCCGCGGGTTGAGTTTTGACAGCTCCTCGTAACCAAGCCCCCAGGCATCCATCTTGCCCGCGGGATAGGTCTCGATGAGGACGTCGGCGGCCCCGATGAAACATTTGAACATCTCGCGCCCCTCGGCGGTCTCCATGTTCAGGGTGACATGATGCTTGTTGCGGCCCTCCTGGAGGTAGGCAAGCCCCGTGTCCTTGACCATGATGCCGTTGGGGGAATAACTCCGCACGAGATCGCCCCCCGGAGGCTCGATGCGGATCGTCTCGGCCCCCAGCTCGGCCAGCAGCGAGGAGCAATAACATCCCGCCATGCTGCGGGAGCTGATGTCGATCACGACGAGATCGTCGAGGGCCTCGGGTTTCTCGAAATTCTTCGCCGGGTCGTCCTGCCCGCGGACGTGGTCCGCCCAGGCCGCCCATTTCGCTCTTTTGTAGTCTGCCATAGCTCATCACCTCCTTAAGATGGCTCCGGACTGGCCGTCCCAGTCGGAGGGCGGCCTGCGGCCCTGTTGGTCCTTCCACTTCCCCAGCACCCCGTGGCCGTAAAGCTCTGCGATCTGCTGCTGGCTGCGGCCCAGGATCTTCGACATGATGTAGTCGTTGTCGAAGCCGACGGGCCTGACCGTCCAGCGATGCTTGGGAGGCGTCTTGGACATGTTGATGGGGATCTCGTGGTCCACGTACTTGCCGTACATGGGGTCGTCGATCTCCTTGACGGCGCCGCGGGCCCGGCGGTGCGGATCCTCGCACTCGTCTTTGGCCGTGTGGAGGCGCGTTGCCGCAAAGCCGTGCTTGATGCCGAGCTTTTCGATCTCGTCGGCTGTCTTCGTGACGGCCCAGTCGGCTATGATCTTCAGGATGGCGAGGGCGTTTTCGGTCTTGAGACGCTCGGTGTGCTCCTTGAAGCGGGCCTCCCCTGCCAGCTCCGGTTTCCCCATCGCCGCGCAGAGGCCCTTGAACTCGTCCGGCGCCGGTGCGGCGAGGGCGGCAAACAGGCCGTCCTTGCACAAAAACGTGTCGGCGGGGCAGATGCACTGGTCGCGGTTGCCCGAGGGCTCGGCATGTGTCTGGGTCACCTGCTGGTAGGGCCAGATCCACCCCATGGCGCGCATGATGTTTTCGCTCTGGGACATCTCGATGTACTGACCCTTGCCGGTGCGCTTGCGATGATGCAGGGCGGCCATCACGGCCACCTCGCCCATCATGGCCCCGTAGACGTCGCAGATCCAGATGCTCTGCTTGAGCGGCGGTTGGCCCCCGAAGCTCGACATCCAGGCATAGCCCGAGAGGGCCTGGGCGGCGCCGTCGTTGGAGGGCCGGTCCTCCTCGGCGTAGCGGCCCCACTGGCCGAAACCGTTTTTCTCGATGTAGATGATGCCGGGGTTGACTTTCCTGATGTCCTCGTAGCCGATGTTCCAGCGGTTGGTGACGGCGGGCCTCAGGTTGAACTCGACCACGTCGGCCTTGGCGCAGAGCTCCTTGAAGATCTGCTGGGCCATGTCGATGTGAAGATCCAGGGCCAGGTAGTACTTGTCGGGGTTGATGTGCATGAACATGGGCCCCTGCTCCTTGTAGAACCAGCCGAAGGGGTTCAGGGAGCGGGTCACGTCCCCCGCGGGGGGCAGCTCGATCTTGATGACCTCGGCGCCCAGGCCCGCGAGGAAGGACGGGCCTGCAGGCCCGAAGAGGAGCGTGCAGACTTCGAGGACCCGGAGCCCGCTCAGCGGCCCGGGCTTCTTGTTCTTGGTCTCGGCGTAATTTTTGAAAACAGTCATAAAGTTCCCTCCTTTATAGACCGCATCGATTGAGTACAGTACTCGGATCATTCCCGTCGAAGGCCGTTTTTTCGGAAAAAGCCGTCTCTATGACCCCGGATTCACCTCCCTTCAGTCATCGGATATTTTCAGCGTCACGCGCTTGCCGGTGCCGTTGACCGACTCAAACCTGGGACAGCGGCGGATAAACCATGCAGGGATCTGGTCTGGGAAAAGCGTAAGGAAAGGTCTGTCTTATGGATTTCTGTGGGGGTGTTGTCTGTCGATGCGGCATGTCGCAGGGTACGGCAGGCCGTGATTTGGCTGCCCTGCTTCGATCGAGTCATGGGGGCGTGATCCGTCATCATGCGTTAACCGGCTGAGGGTTCGAAGAATGATGGATGAAGGATGTTACCCGGGAGCAACGTTGCCGCTTTTTGATGGGATTTGCTGGGTTTTGTTAACCGATGGACGTGCTGGTCTGAACCTCCTTGAAGAGCCTTTTCATCAACGCTGACATAGAGTTTCAGATAGCATCCCAAGGCGGGAGAAAGCAAGACAAAAGACGCCTCGAGGTCCGACTTGGAACAAGGAGCGAGGCACAAGAAGAAATCCTCGTTCCTAGAAGTCGACAGTCTGCAGCGACAGTAAAGAGAATAGCACAGCAGGAGATCTGTTGGCTGTTGGCTGTTACCTGTCGCCTGTCACCTGATACCTCTGCCCCTCGGGCGCCTGCTGCGCCCGCCGTTCCCGGAAGACCCCGGCAACGCGGGTCCCGCAGCGCGGGCACTGGGTCTCGCGCAGGTCGTTGCGCTCGAGCCAGAATCCCCGGCGGCGGATGACGGCGTGCCGGCACCCGGGGCAGAGGGTCTCGGCAGGCTCCCCGACCACGTTGCCGAGATAGATATAGCGCAGCCCTGCTTTCTTTCCGATTGACCGGGCCTTGCGCATGACCTCGAGCGGGGTGGCACCAACGTCCTGCATCCGGTAATCGGGGTGGAACCGGCTCACGTGCCAGGGGATGTCCGTGTCCACTTCGGCGAGGAAACGGGCAATATTGCCGAGTTCCTCCTCGCTGTCATTGGCGCCGGGAACGACAAGGGTCGTGATCTCGATCCAGATGCCGAGTTTCTTCATGAAGCGGATGGATTCGAGGACAGGCTCCAACCGGCCGCGGCACGTCTTGCGGTAGAATTCATCGCGAAAGGATTTGAGATCGACATTGGCTGCATCCAGGTAGGGGGCGATGACCTCCAGGGCCTCCGTCGTCATGAATCCGTTCGTGACAAAGACATTCGCAAGCCCGGCATGCCTGGCCAGGCGGGAGATCTCGAAGGCATACTCGAAAAAGATGGTCGGTTCCGTGTAGGTATAGGAAATGCTCCGGCATTGATGCTCGAGAGCGGCTTCCACGACCTCTTCCGGCCGCATCCGATAGCCCTCGACGGACCCGCCGTCGCGCCTGGAGGCCTGGGAGATCTGCCAGTTCTGGCAGAACGAGCACTTGAAATTGCACCCCATCGTTGCGACAGAATACGAGGTGGTCCCCGGCAGGAAGTGATACAGGGGCTTTTTCTCGATGGGGTCCACGTGGGCGGCGATGAGATCACCGTAAGCGTGGGTGTATAATCTCCCCTGACGGTTTTCGCGCATGCCGCAGATGCCGAACCCTCCCTCCGCGATCCGGCAGTGATGATTGCAGAGGTAGCACTCGACGTTTCCTTCACCCCGGGCCCGCCAGAGCATGGCCTCTTTCGGCACGGCTGCGTTCTTGCTTTTCATCATGGCTCTCCTGGACCGCAGGTGATAAGTCAGTCTGATACCGTTGATTGGGGACAGCCTAGCAGGATACTACGGCTGCTAGCTAGGGAAATGGGGTATTGGGTCATCAGGATCTGTCGGCTGATACTCTTGCACTCTTGCCACTGCTGTGAAGCAGCCTTGTCACTTCCTCAGAGGCTCGGCTCGCGATGACCCCTTTGAAACAGCGGAAATCAGTCAACGAATCAACGTATTCACTGCGAATGAAGGCAGGCGGGGTGTTATCCGTTCCCGGCTCACGCCGACGCAGAACAGCCGTACGGCGTCGACGACGCGCGTTTGCCCCACGGCCGCGCGAGCGCACGGGGGGCTGCTCCTGGGCGGGCATGACGACGAGATTCCCGAGGAGGGCTTTCTCTCCCTTGAACAGCACGGGCCGCAGCGACGCGCGGACCCATTTTACGTGCCCGTCGCGCGTGACGATCCGAAAGTCACAGGTCGAGGAAGGATCGCCCTTCAGACGGCCGATGTTGTTTTGCCTGACTCTCAGCCTGTCGGCGGGGTGAACGATCTGCATCGGGTCGACAGCCGCGATTTCACGACGGCCGTAACCGCTGCTCTCTTCGAACCGGGAGTTGACAAACAGCATCTCCCCTTTCCGGAATATGTAAACGCAGGCACCCGGCCGGGTACCGGCACTCCGGTCCGATAGCGGTCGGTCAGCCAGGGGCCTCAGCGTCCCGCGGACTCCCGCGATTTCCCCCGATCGGATGACAGGGTACAGATCCATTTGCACCGGCATCCATTCACCGCCGGCCGTCCGAAGACGGACCCGCAGGTCATGGGCGTCTTCGCCCCGCAGGACCTGAATGAACCCGTCGATGACGGCCGCAACATCCTTCTCCCTGAGGAAGCGGCTGAAAAGGGATCCGATCATGGTCTCGCGACTGAATCCCGTCAGCCTCTCTGCCCCCGACGGCACGTCAATCAGCCGCCCCTGCAGGTCGAAACGGCACTCGAGGTCTGTCCTGCTCCCCCTGGCGCCTTTCCGTTCCTGCATCGGTTGGGTTCGTCCGGCCCCGGCGGTCAGCTCCGCATTCATCCGGAACAGGGGAACGACAAATCGCCCCCAAAGCCCGAAGAGCAGAGCCAGGCCAAGACCCACCGTCGTAAGAAAAGGGCTTTCCTCGTTATCCACGACGGCGGATTCGATCCAGCCATCGATCTTTCCTGCGGCATCCAGAATGAGCAGCGTGAGAGTATTGAGCAATAACATGATTTTTTCCGGATGAAGTGTGCGTTACATTCGCTCGTTGATCATTACCGTTCGGGGGGTTTGCCCTCGAAGTATCTCTTGACGGAATTGATGATGGTGTATTCCAGATCGCCTTTTGACTTCCCCGTATCGTTTTGAAAATATCGGCGCATGGTGTCGACGATGTTCGACTCCATGGTTGGTCGCTTTGCGTTCCGGATCTCTCGTTCCGCACCGGTGGCCGTCAGTGTGTTTCATGATCCTGCTCCCTCCATCATGATTTTTAATTAGCAAGCAGGATGCCACACAGGGAAGAGGGGGGAGATTTTGTTAAGTGCCCTTCAGAAAAGATCAAATTGGCCGAACCGGCGGGAGCCGGCGGAAAGAACGGAGCATCGTATGTCACGCATTCGTTTCGACCGGAGCGGGCCCCTCTGCCGGTTGTGGTGCCAACTCGTCGAAATGAATCGATAAATGTCAAAGTGACCTTTTTGTCGCTTTCAGGGACCTAAAGGTCGCCCAAAATCACTTTCCAGCGGGGATTGCGGCGCATCTCCACGAGCTTCCGCTGGAGCTGTCTTACCGTGATCCCCAGGATCTGCGCAGCCTGCTTGCGGTCGCCGTGGGTGTGATTCAGCACGTAGAGGACATGGGTCTCGTAGTTCTCCTTCAGACTGCAGAGACTGCGGGAAAACAGGGGCGGCGATGAGATCTCCTCGCCCAGGTGCCGGGGCATGATGGTCGTCGAGTCGGCCAGCAGGACGGCATTCTCGACGACCTGGGCGAGTTCCCGGACGTTTCCGGGGTAATCGCGCCGCAGCAGGATGTCCATGGCCTCGGGGCTGAACCCGTGGACTTCCTTCCGGTATTTTTCCGTGGAAAGCTTCAGGAAGTGCGCCGCCAGCAACGGGATGTCGTCCTTGCGCTCCCGGAGGGGGGACAGGTGGATTTGGGCCGATTTGAGCCGGTACATGAGGTCCAGCCGGAACTTCCCCTCCTGGCAGGCCTTGTCCAGGTCCTTGTTCGTCGCCGAGATGATCCGCACATCGACGCGGATGGGCTTCGTCTCGCCCAGGCGTGCGAAGGATTTTTCCTCCAAAACGCGGAGGAGTTTCGACTGCATTTGATGGGGGAACTCCCCGATTTCATCGAGAAAGAGCGTGCCCCCGTCGGCCTGCTCGAAAAACCCCTCGTAATCCCGCAGGGCCCCGGTGAAAGCCCCCTTGATGTGACCGAAAAACTGGCTTTCGAAAAGGGTCTCCGGGATCGAGGAGATGTTGACGGCCACGAAGGGACCGCCGGGCGATGGCCCCTCGCGGTGAATCCCGCGGGCGAGAAGCTCCTTGCCGGTGCCCGACTCGCCGGTGATCAGGATGGGGTTTCCCCCCTTGGCCATGATCTGGGCATAGGACAGCAGCGAGCGGATCTGGGACGACTGGGTCACGATCTCGGAGAACCCCGCAGGATGCCGGGCATCACGGGCCTGCCGCGCCATGTTCATGCCCGCAAGGAGACCTTTCCTTTCGAAGGCGCGCTCCAGGGTTCTCATGAGATGCTCGTTGTCGACGGGCTTCACGAGGTAATCGTAGGCGCCCAGGCGAATGGCCTTCACGGCCTGCGACAGGACATCGACGGCCGTGATGATGATGAACTCCGTGTAGGGCCTGAAGGGCTTCGTCGCCTCGAGCACCTGGATCCCGTCCACTTCGGGCATGAGGAGATCCAGCAGCACGATGTCGTAATCGCCCGCCTTGATCCGGCGGATCGCTTCCTTGCCGCTGTCGCAGGTCTCCACGTCCTTGATGCCCTGCCACCGCAGGAGCCGCTTCATGGACGACAGGGTCACGTCCTCGTCGTCAACTACAAGAATTTTCATCGTCCGAGTCCTTCTGCTGCGTTTATTTCAGTCTATTTCCGTTCAATATCGGCCAGATGCCGCTCTGCAGCAGGTGTACAGGTTTCAGGGTCAGGGATCGAGGAAGAGAGATATCGTAGGATTTCTGTTCCTGTTACCTCGTTACCTGTTACCTCGGTACCTTTCACCTGCCGCTACCGCGGCCTAGAACCGTTGCCTCGTGATCCCGTCAATGACCCCTTTGAGTTTCCGGATATCCGGCGGGCCCTTGATGTAGATGTCCGGCTTCTCGCCGCCCGCCCCGGTGAAATCCTTCTCCACGCCCCCCCAGGCGACCGTCGTGAGCAGGGGAAATCTCTCCCGGAGGGCCCGCAGCAGCACGGCCGGATCCAGCCCGGACGGCGGCTCGGTCATCAGGATGATGTCGACCTCGGGGTGCTGGTCGAGGTATTCCGCCAGTCGCTCCACGGACGGCTCGTAGTGGTAGAACCAGTGCACGAAGCCGTCATCGATGCCGCTCACCTCCATCTGGAGCTCGTCAAGCCTGTCGAGGTCCCTCTCGAGGGGCAGGATGAGCGGCCTCAGGTTCAGCTCTCCCCCGGTCTGCTTTACGGGGAGAAATACGGTAAACCGGCTCCCGATGCCCGGGCGCGAAAGGGCCCCGATCACGCCCTGGTGCTCCTGGATGAGGCCGTAGGAGACCGAAAGCCCCAGCCCCGTGCCGCCGGTGTCGCGGCGCGTCGTGAAGAAGGGCTCGAAGAGGCGGTCGATGACGGGCCGGGTCATGCCGCCGCCGTTGTCCTCGATCGTGACGACCACGGAACCCAGCCTCTGGATGTAGCGCGTGGAGATGCGAATCCACCCTTTTTCCTTGTCCGGGATGGCCTGGTGGGCATTCACGAGAATATTGGCCATCACCTGCTCGAGCTTCTGGAAGTGCCCCTGCACCTGCGGCAGGTCGCCTCCGAGGTCGAGGTCCAGCTTGGAAACGGAACGGCGGATCTGGCCGCCCACGATCATGAGCGTTTTTTCGATGACGTCGTTCACGGAGACGGGCTTCGCCTGGGCACCCTCTTCGACGCGGGCAAAATCCTTCAGGTTCGAGACGACCCGGTTGATGCGGTCCGAACCGATGCGGAATGCATTGATGATCTCCGCCATGTCGTTGCGCAGCTCTTCGTAGCTCACGTCGCGCTTTCCCCAGCCGGGATTGGCGGCGGCGTACTCGGCCACGACGGGCTCGCAGAGTTTCCAGATCTCTTCGAGCAGCGGGATGTTATAGGTGATGAAGCTGTTGGGGTTGTTGATCTCGTGCACGACACCCGCGACGATCTCGCCCAGGGAGGCCAGCTTGTGGGCCTGGATCACCTGCTGCAGCCGGGTGTTCGACTCCTGGAGGATGCGCTTCTCCTCCGTGACGTCCTGCCACATCCCCACGATGCGGCCGATCGATCCCTCGGGTCCGTGGATGAGCCGGCAGAACTCGGAAAACCAGCGGTATGTTCCGTTTGCGGCGCGGAACCGGAACTCGCAGCCGCACATGCCTTTCGTGCCGATGCCCAGGTGGCAGCTGCGGACGACGGAGCGGTCATCGGGATGGATGTGGTCCATCAGAAAACCCGGCTCCTTCAGAAACTCCTCGGGCCGGAACCCCGTGATCTCCTCCACGGTGCCCGTGATGTAGGTGATCTCGGCGTGCTCGTCCCCCTTTGCCGTGAAGGTGACGATCGGCAGGGATTCCAGGACGACGGAGAGGCGCTCGGAGGTCTGAACAAGCCTCGCCTCGGTGTGCTTCCTCGATATGGCCGCGCTCAGGGTGCTTGCCACCACGCTGAGGGCCTCCATCTCCACGTCGGACCACATGCCTCTCGTTGATGCATTCATCGAACCCCATGAAACCCCACCAGCGGTCGCCGCGATAGATGGGCACGGCGGCAATGGAAAGGATGCCCTGGGATTCCAGGAGTGCCCTTTCACCTTCGCGGGCATTTCCCGGACGAGACCGTGGAGATGGCCCCCTTTCCTCATGATTTCGACCCACCGCCCAAAGCCTTCTCGCTCCAGAGGGAAGATCCTGCAGGGCGGGGTTATCGATCTCCGGCTTGATGCCGTCCGCCACCCACTCGTATCGCTGGCTCGTGAGAAGAGCCCCTTCCTCCGATATCCGGTTTTCGAAAATGTAGACGCGGCTCACGTTGGTGACCGTGCCGAGCCTCGCCAGGATCTCGCGGATGTCCATCTCCCAGGAGGGGGCCTTCAGGAATCTCTCGGCGGCGAAGCTTGCCACCTCCAGGATGGCATCGCGGTAGCGCAGGGCCTCTTCGGCGCGCTTGCGCTCCGTGATGTCACGGATGGACTCGATGGCGCCGACGAGATTCCCCTGGGAATCGCAGAGGGGCGCCGCCGTGCCGGCAAGATAGATCTTTTCCTTTCGGTCGCCCTGCCTCGGCATGTCGGTCTCGCCGACAAGGACATCACCCCGCCTCTGGATTTTTGCATAGCGGAGGGCGATCTCTTCATCGGCCGAAAGGACCAGGTCGACAGCAGTGGCCTTCTTTCCCCGTAGAACGGCAGGGCATACTCGTAATTTCCCTTGCCGAGCATGTCCTTTGCCGGAATCCCGGTCATGGTCTCCATCGACCGGTTCCAGGCGATGACCTTCCCGTCCCGGTCGATGACGAAGGTGGCATCGGGCAGGAACTCGATGATGTCCGAAAGGCGCCTCTCCGAGTCCCTCAGGGCCTTGTCGGCCCGGTTGCGGTCCTCGATCTCCAGGATCAGGGCCTGGTTGGCCACCATGAGCTCCGAGGTGCGCTCCCGGACTCGCTGCTCGAGTTCGTCCTGGTAGCGCTGCAGGGCTTCTTCACCTCGTTTGCGGTCCGTGATGTCCAGGGCCGTGAAGACGACGCCCGCGGAAATGTCGGAGGGGTCGATGGCCTTCGAGCTGAGCAGGATGTCCAGCAGCGTGCCGTCCTTGTGCTTCCATCGGGTCTCGATCACGCCGGTGCCGCCCTGCCGGACCTCGATGTACTTCTCGCGGCCCACGCGCTCGAATTCCTCGTCGCTTTCGTAGAGGATGCGGGCGCTTTTCTCCGCCAGCTCCTCGATGGAATAGCCCAGCATGCGGGCCACCTGGTCGTTTGTCCAGCCCAGCACCCGGTTGTAGACGAGCCCGATCCCGATCGGGGCGGCCTGGAAGATGCTTTTCAGCAGCGTCTCGCTCTGCCTCAGGGCCTCCTCCGAGCGTCGCCGGTCCGTGATGTCCTGGGTGTAGATAACCAGCCGGCTGACCCTGCCCCGTGAATCGAAGATGGGGTAGAGGCTGTGTTCGAGCCAGCGCCCGTCCCGCTCGTCGCTGAACCGAAGGGGATGCCCGCTTTGGATGACCTCGCCGAACCGTTCTCTGCGGTGCTCCGCGAGCGATGGGCTCCAGATAGCCATAGATCGAAGTTCCGATGATGCCGTCGAGCGGCCTGCCGAGTCGCCGGGCGAAGGTCTCGTTGGCTGCCAGCACCAGCCCCTCCGAGTCGATGAGCGCGAAGGATTCCGTGGCGGCGTTGAGCATGGCGCTTGCCGTCTCGAGGCTGTCGCGAAGGGCCTCCTCGGCCCGCTTGCGCTCCGTGATGTCGTTGTACACGACAAACGCTGCCTTCTCCCCGGCGTATTCGATGATGTTCGCGGAAACGAGCACCCAGAGCATCGCGCCCTTTGCGGTATTCAGGGCACACTCATAGTCGGTGACCCTCCCCGCTCCGGTCAGCTCCGCCACGAAACGGTCCCTGTCTTCCGGATGGACCCAGTGCTGCCGTGCCTGCCTGCCGATGACCTTGTCCAGGGGCACGTCGAAAAGGACGGAGGCCCGCTGGTTGGCAAACAGGACTTCTCCGGTTGTCATGGAGGTGATGACTACGGCAATCTCGGCGTTGTCGACCAGCAGCCGATAGCGTTTCTCGCTGTCCCTCAGCGCCTCCTCTGCCCGCTTGCGTTCCGTGATGTCTACGCCGGTTCCTATAATATATTCGATTTCACTCTGACCACGGGTGATCGCTGTATTGGACCATGAGATGAGGTGTCGCGTCCCATCTTTCGACACCCAATAGTTCTCATGCTGATTTGGGAAATCCCCCGCACACAAAGCGGCCCATGTTTGACGTACACCTTGCAGATCCTCCGGTGGCACCAGAAGTTCCCAAACGATGCGGCCCATGACCTCTCTGGCTGAGTATCCTGTTGTTGCCTCACAGGCCCGGTTGAAGCGCGTAATTCTGCCCTCTCTGTCAAGCACGGCCACCAGCGCACCGGCCGTATCCAGCACGGCTTTACTGAAATCGCGCTCTTTCCGCACCGCCTCCTCTGCCCGCACTCGCTCCGTGATGTCATGGACGATGGAATACAGGAGCTTCCTGCCCTCGACGGTGACGGGACCGCTGTTGACCTCGACGTCGCGGATCGTGCCGTCGGCAAGGCGGTGCCGGAAAAGGAAAACTCGCTGTTCTTCCTTCACGGCCCGATTCATTTTCAGGCGGACATCCCCGGCGTCCAGCATGTTGATGTCGCTGATCCGGAGCGTTTTCAGCTTCCTGGCCGTGTACCCGTAGAATCGGACGGCCGCCCGGTTGGCATCCACGATCCGTCCGTCTTCGGGATCGATGATCAGCATGACGGCGTGGTTGTTCCGGAAAAGGCTTTCGTACAGTTCCTCGCTATCCCGGAGAAGCGCGTCGGCCATCTTGCGATTCGCCGCGCCACGCTTCGGGGCCGGGACTGTGGCCCTTTTCTTCGGTGCGGAAGGCTTCACAGGACGCTTTGTCGGCATAAGAAACCTCTTACGACAGAATCGGGGGTACCGCTGTCGACGCCTGCGGGGTCGAAGACGTCTTTGCCCGGCAATTCTTGCAAGACATCGGCAAGACAGATCATTTGAACGGAAAGCGATGCTGCCGACGGCAGGATGAGCCGGCCTGGCGCGCGGCAGCCGCAATGATTTCATCTAACGGATCGATCCCGGAAATGTCAAGAATTATGAGAGAAACGGCCTCTTTGCGGATGCCGTCGCGCCAGGCTC
Organism: uncultured delta proteobacterium; assembly: GCA_963810965.1. Lineage (GTDB taxonomy): Bacteria > Desulfobacterota > Syntrophia > Syntrophales > UBA2192 > UBA2192. Next base: position 15,730 of record CAWEPT010000008.1, read on the forward strand.
CCTTGACGCGCCAAAGCAAGCCGTGCTAATGTAGACAAAACCACATCAGGAGGGAACAACCATGGCACGAATCCCTCTGCAGATCACGTCCCGTAATTTCGAGCTCACCGGCGAAATCGAATCCTTCATCCAGAAAAAATCGGAAAAACTCGACAAGTTCCATCGCGACATGATGAGCTGCCGGGTCTTGCTGCAGGTTCCCCACCGGAACCGCAACTCCGGGCTTGTCTACAACGCGAGGATCGACCTCGCCCTGCCGGGCAAGGACATTGTCATCCGGCGGGAGGCCCACGAGGACCTGCACAGGGCCATCAACCTCGCCTTCGACGCCGCCCTGAAACGAGTCCAGGCCTATGCCCGCAGGAAGCGGGGAGAGGTCAAGCGCCATGAGGAGCCGCCGCGCGGGCGGGTGGCATCGCTCTTCCCGGAGGCGGGCTACGGGTTCATCGTCTCGGCGGACGGCCGGGACGTCTATTTCCACCGCAACAGCGTGCGAAATGAGCGCTTCGAGGACATGGAGGTGGGGATGGAGGTCGTCTTCGTCGAGGAACAGGGCCTGAGAGGCCCGCAGGCGAGCAGCGTCAAAACGAAGGTGACAGGTATCGAGGTGTCAGGTGACAGGAAAAGACGTTCGGCAGCGGAGTTCTGTTACCTGTTACCTGTTACCTGTCACCTGTTACTTCTACTTGCCTGCGGCAAGGTCCCTCGCGTACTCGGCGATGTTCTCGCAGTGATCGGACATGCGCTCCAGGCGCAGGAGCATTTCGACGAAGATGGGCCCCGCCTCGGGCTGGCAGGCGCCGGTGTGATACCGTTCCTGGTGCCGCTTCCTGGCCTCCCGTACGAGACGGTCGATCCGGTCTTCGCGGGAAAAAATCCTCGTGGTCAGCTCGGTACTGATCCCGTCGAGCAGGGCAACGGAATCGTCCAGGTTTTTGTTGATCAGATCGGCGATTTCCTCGATCTCCGCGATAGGCCCACTTCGTGAATTCGATATTGCCGCGGTGCCGGTCGCGCGCCAGGCCGACGACGTAGACGGCATGGTTCCCGATCCGCTCGATGTCATCGGCAATCCCGGAGTAGGCAAAGAGCTTGCGGGACAGATCGATGGTCAGCCCGCCCTTGGAGATCTTCATCAGGTAGCGGTTCAGCTCCCGCCTCAGGTTGTTCACGACCAGCTCGATGTACCGGATGTCGCGGGCCCTTCCCTCGCCGAAATGCGGGATGAGGTTCATGCTCGATGCGCACATGCGTTTGACGAGATACATCTGGCGCCGCAGCTCTTTCCGGACCTGCTCGAGTGCCGCCGCCGCGTCCGGCAGGTAGCGGTCGTCAAGGAATTCGGGCCAGATGGGGAGCGTTTCGACCTTCCCGGGGATGATTCGCTCCACGAGATAGGAGAAGGGCTGAAGGAAGAAAAAGAAAAACGCCACGACGAACAGGTTGAACAGCAGGTGCCCGTAAACGATCTGCTGGGCGGCATCGGGGGAGAGGGCCGTCACGACCTGCAAGAACAGCGGGAGGGCCAGCATGCAGAAGACCGCGCCAATGAGCTTGAAGAGAAAATGCGCCAGGGCGGTGCGCTTGCCGTTGACGTTGGCCACGAGGCTTGCGAGCAGGGCCGTGATCGCCGTGCCGATGTTGGCGCCGAAAACAATGGGGAGGGCATGGTAGAGGGTGATCACGTCGTTTTGCGCCAGGATGACGAGGATCGTGATGGGTATTGCCGAGGAGTGGATCAGGGATGCGGCGATGAGGCCGATCGCAAGCCCCAGCAGGGGATGGTCCGCCCACTGGAATATCGAGCGTACGGCCAGCGCTCTCCTTGAAGGGCGCCGTCGCCATGGAGACCAGCTCCAGCCCGAAGAAGATGAGGCCAAAATAAAAAATCCCCTCGCCGATCTTTTTCCACCGCTCCCGGCCGAAGAACCAGAGCATGCCGCCGAAAAAAACGATCACGGGGGAGATCTCGGTGACCTTCCAGACGACGAGCTGCACGGTGACGGTCGTGCCCACGTCGGCCCCGAGGATGATCGCCAGCGACCGGTAGAAGCTCATGAGGCCGGCGCTCACCATGCCGACGACGAGAACGGAGGTGGCCGTGCTGCTCTGGAAAAGGACCGTCGTGACGATGCCTGTCGCCAGGCCGTAGAGGGGCCGCTCGACGGCCAGCCTGAAGAACTGGCGGATGCGGACGTTGCTGAGGTAGAGCTGCACCTCCTCGCTCAGGCGCATCATCCCGAAGAGAAAAAGGGTGATGCCTGCCGCAAAGAGGAGGATTTCACGAACCCACGTCATGGTCTTCAGCGCCTCTCGGGCCCCTTGAGCCCCCAGCCGGCCCTGACCTTCCATTGCCGGCCTTCCTTGACGAGTTCAATGTTCTCCTGGAGCGTCCTTCTCGGGATGCCCTCGGTCTGGTATTTCTGTTCGAAGGCCCCCACATTGCGGCGGACGAAGGAAACATTCTCGAGGGCGCTTTCAGGGTAGTCGGCCGCTTCGAGGGCGCCGGAGATCTCGCCGACGATGGCACGGAAGTCGGGGATGCTGATCTCCACCTTTGCCCGGGCGTGGTTCTCGTCGACGAGGGTCACTTCCCGAATGTCGTGGCGCATGAGGCGGTGCAGGTTGCGGGTAAGGAAGCTCCCCGAGTCCTTTCTCTCCGTGACATAGGCCTCGAGGCTCTTCGCCGCGCGGTCTTCCGTGGAGAGGTACTGCTAGGCCTCCTCGTAGCGCCCGTCCATGTAGGCGGAGAGATAGAGTGAAATCACATCGTCGGGTTTGGACTCGTCGCCGCCCGTCGCACATCCCGCCAGGAACAGGCACAGGCCGCAAACAAAGAGTGCCCGGATGAGACTGCGCCTCATAAAATCCTCCGTGACAGGCGGAATTTGCAAGAAACACGCCGTCTTGCGGCAGTTACGAAGTGCGTGAGTGCGGAAGTGCGGAAGTGAAGAATGGAAGGCTTGGGAAATCGGGCATCCGGAATAGGGATGCCGGATTTCCTCTTCTCCACTCTGTACCCTTGCCCTAACCCTGTCCTTCAAGAGACTTCGATCTTGGCGTCCACGGCAATGCAGCCCTGGCCTTTACCGTAGAGAATAAGCGGGTTGATGTCAATGTTACAGATCTCGGGGTGATCCACGAGCATCTTCGAGATGCCCGCGATGCAGCGTGCCAGGGCCTTCACATCAAGGGCCCCCCTGCCGCGGAACCCCTTCAGAAGCCCTGCCGCCCTGATCTCCAGGACCATGGACTCGGCCTCCTTTGCCGTCAACGGGAACGACGCGCATGGCCGTGTCCTTGAGCAGTTCGACAAAAATGCCGCCGAGGCCGAAGAGGACGACGTGGCCGAACTCGTTGTCCTTCCGGGCCCCGATGATGACCTCCGTGCCGGCCGGCGCCATCTTCTGGACGAGATAACGTTTCGCCTTCATGGAGCGCACGGCTTTTCGCAGCTGCTGCTCGCCGGCGATATCGAGCACGACACCGCCCTTTTCCGTCTTGTGCAGGACGGCGGGGTCGGCTGTCTTGAGGGCCACGGGGTAGCGCAGGCGCCGCGCCGCCTTGACGGCCTCATCGGCGCTGACCGCAACGGCAAGCCCGGCATGGGAAACCCCGTAGGATCCGAGAAGGGAAAAGGCCTCGTCGGGCGCCATGAACCCGGGCCTCAGGGCCGGGCTTTTCTTCGACCTCGCCGGGCGCTTCGGTGCGGCCGCGCGCCTGCCGGACTGGAAACGATGATGCCACAGCGATCGCGACAGGGCCTTGAGCGCCGTGTCGACGTCCTCGAACAGGAAGGCATCCGCTTCCTCCTTCACGGAAAACCAGGTGTGCTTGTCGGGGATGATGCAGGGGATGACGGGCTTTCCATAGCGACGGGAAAGGGCGAGGGAGGCCTCGAGGAGCCGCTTTGACGGCGCAACCTCCAGGTTGGCGACGTAGGCGTGACTGAAGACGACCCCGTCGACGCCGTCCTCGGCAAGGGCCTTCTCCACGATGCCCGCGTAGGCGTCGATGTTGAAGATGTCGCCCATGTCCAGGGGGTTCGACATGCGGATGACGCCGGCCCGGATGTGCTGTCTCACGTGGTTGAAAAAATCATCGGAGAGCTTCGCAAGCTCGAACCCGTAGCGGTGGACCGCGTCGGCCAGCAGCACCGCCTGCCCGCCGGAGCGCCCCAGGACGGCGAGCCGCGGCCCCTTGATGACGGGAAGCGAAAAGACCTTGAAGCTCTCCATCATCTCCGTGAGGTTCTGCACGCGGTGAATCCCCGCCTGCCGGAAGGCCGCCGTGACGACCTCGTCGTCCCCGGCGAGCGCCGCCGTGTGAAAGCGTGCGGCATGGTTGCTTGCGGGGTTCGTGTTGGCCTTCAGGACGATGAGCGGCTTCTCGGTTGCCGCCGCCAGCTTCATCAGCCGGCCGCCATCGGCCACGTCCTCCAGGTAGAACCCGATGACCCCCGTGTCGGGGTCTGAGCGCAGGAACTCGAAGAAGTCATTCTCGTTGACGTCGAGCTTGTTTCCCATGCTGATGAGCTTGCTGGCCCCCAGATTCTCGTAGGAGAGCAGCCGCATGCAGTCCAGGGCAATCCCCCCGCTCTGGGCCACGATCGAGATGTTCCCCTTTCTGATCTCCCGGTCCTCCAGGGGGACAAAGGGAAGAACGAGGCCGTTTTCCAGGTTGACGATGCTGATGCAGTTGGGCCCCACGACCCGCATGTTCCAGCGTCTTGCAATGTCCAGGACCTCCCTCTCGAGGTCACGGCCCTGATCGGCATACTCGCTGAAGCCGCCCGATTCGATGATGGCCCGGCGGATTCCCTTGCGCCCGCAGGCATCGAGGGCCTCCGGCACATGACGGGCGGGCAGGAGGAACACGGCCAGGTCGGGCACCCCCGGCACTTCCTCGATTGCCGGATAGATCGGGACCCCGTTGACATCGCTGCCGTCCTTGCCCACGGCATGGATTTCCCCCTTGAACCCGAAGCGCTGCAGGTTCAGCACAATGTTCCGCCCCAGGTTGGTGGGCGCCGCAGAGACCCCGAAAACAACGACACTTGCCGGAAAAAAGACCTTCTCCATCCCTCTCCTCCTTAGCGAAACAGTGTCGAAGTGAATGTTTTGCGTCCGCATCCGCTGACGGCAGCGGATAGCGCATAGCGGGTAGTAAAAAGGGGCGAGGGTAGCGGGTCGAGGGGAAAGAGCCGCAAGCCTTGCCTTGACCCATGCAGTCATTGCGAGAAACGAAGTGACGAAGCAATCTAAAATATCTCAATCGTGGATTGCCACGCCTCGCGAGGCTCGGCTCGCAATGACTATTTTTTATATCTTCAGTCGCTTCACTTCTTCCACTTTTTCCACTTCTTCCACTTCCGCCACTTCTTCTTTGCCACTTTTGTCACTCTTGCCACTGCTGCGAAGCAGCCATCACTTCTTTCACTTCCCTGCGGCAAGGTCCCTCGCGTACTCGGCAATGTTCTCGCAGTGATCGGACATGCGCTCCAGGCGCAGGAGCATTTCGACAAAAATGGGCCCCGCCTCGGGCTGGCAGGCGCCGGTGTGATACCGTTCCTGGTGCCTCTTCCTGGCCTCCCGTACGAGACGGTCGATCCGGTCTTCGCGGGAAAAAATCCTCGTGGTCAGCTCGGTGCTGATCCCGTCGAGCAGGGCAACGGAATCTTCCATGTTTTTGTTGATCAGATCGGCGATTTCCTCGATCTCCGCGAAGGCCCACTTCGTGAATTCGATATTGCCGCGGTGCCGGTCGCGCGCCAGGCCGACGACGTAGACGGCGTGGTTCCCGATCCGCTCGATATCATCGGCAATCCCGGAGTAGGCAAAGAGCTTGCGGGACAGATCGATGGTCAGCCCGCCCTTGGAGATCTTCATCAGGTAGCGGTTCAGCTCCCGCCTCAGGTTGTTCACGACCAGCTCGATGTACCGGATGTCGCGGGCCCTTCCCTCGCCGAAATGCGGGATGAGGTTCATGCTCGATGCGCACATGCGTTTGACGAGATACATCTGGCGCCGCAGCTCTTTCCGGACCTGCTCGAGTGCCGCCGCCGCGTCCGGCAGGTAGCGGTCGTCGAGGAATTCGGGCCAGATGGGGAGCGTTTCGACCTTCCCGGGGATGATTCGCTCCACGAGATAGGAGAAGGGCTGAAGGAAGAAAGAAGAAGAACGCCACGATGAACAGGTTGAACAGCAGGTGCCCGTAAACGATCTGCTGGGCGGCATCGGGGGAGAGGGCCGTCACGACCTGCAGGAACAGCGGGAGGGCCAGCATGCAGAAGACCGCGCCAATGAGCTTGAAGAGAAAATGCGCCAGGGCGGTGCGCTTGCCGTTGACGTTGGCCACGAGGCTTGCGAGCAGGGCCGTGATCGCCGTGCCGATGTTGGCGCCAAAAACAATGGGGAGGGCATGGTAGAGGGTGATCACGTCGTTTTGCGCCAGGATGACGAGGATCGTGATGGGTATTGCCGAGGAGTGGATCAGGGATGCGGCGATGAGGCCGATCGCGAGCCCCAGCAGGGGATGGTCCGCCCACTGGAATATCGAGCGCACGGCCAGGCTCTCCTTGAACGGCGCCGTCGCCATGGAGACCAGCTCCAGCCCGAAGAAGATGAGGCCAAAATAAAAAATCCCCTCGCCGATCTTTTTCCACCGCTCCCGGCCGAAGAACCAGAGCATGCCGCCGAAAAAAACGATCACGGGGGAGATCTCGGTGACCTTCCAGACGACGAGCTGCACGGTGACGGTGGTGCCCACGTCGGCCCCGAGGATGATCGCCAGCGACCGGTAGAAGCTCATGAGGCCGGCGCTCACCATGCCGACGACGAGTACGGAGGTGGCCGTGCTGCTCTGGAAAAGGACCGTCGTGACGATGCCTGTCGCCAGACCGTAGAGGGGCCGCTCGACGGCCAGCCTGAAGAACTGGCGGATGCGTACGTTGCTGAGGTAGAGCTGCACCTCCTCGCTCAGGCGCATCATCCCGAAGAGAAAAAGGGTGATGCCTGCCGCAAAGAGGAGGATTTCACGAACCCACATCATGGTCTTCAGCGCTTCCCGGGCCCCTTGAGCCCCCAGCCGGCCCTGACCTTCCATTGCCGGCCTTCCTTGACGAGTTCAACGTTCTCCTGGAGCGTCCTCCTCGGGATGCCCTTGGTCTGGTACTTCTGCTCGAAGGCCCCCACATTTTGGCGGACGAAGGAAACATTCTCAAGGGCACTTTCAGGGTAGTCGGCCGCTTCGAGGGCGCCGGAGATCTCGCCGACGATGGCACGGAAGTCGGGGATGCTGATCTCCACCTTTGCCCGGGCGTGGTTCTCGTCGACGAGGGTCACTTCCCGAATGTCGTGGCGCATGAGGCGGTGCAGGTTGCGGGTGAGGAAGCTCCCCGAGTCCTTTCTCTCCGCGACATAGGCCTCGAGGCTTTTCGCCGCGCGGTCTTCCGAGGAGAGGTACTGCCAGGCCTCTTCGTAGTTGCCGTTCATATAGGCGGAGACATACAGGGAAAGCGCGTCGTCGGGTTTGGACTCGTCGCCGCCCGTCGCACACCCCGCCAGGAACAGGCACAGGCCGCAAACAAAGAGTCCCCGGATGAGACTGCACCTCATAAAATCCTCCGTGACAGGCGGAATTTGCAAGAAACACGCCGTCTTGCGGCAGTTAAAAAGTGCGTGAGTGCGGAAGTGCGGAAGTGAAGAATGGAAGGCTTGGGAAATCGGGCATCCGGAATCCGGATGCCGGATTTCCTCTTTTCTCCACTCTATACCCTTGACCCTGTACCCTGGACCCTGTTTACGAGACTTCGATCTTGGCGTCCACGGCGAGGCAGCCCTTGCCCTTACCGTAAAGAATAAGCGGGTTGATGTCAATGTTACAGATCTCGGGGTGATCGACGAGCATCTTCGAGATGCCCGCGATGCAGCGAGCCAGGGCCTTCACATCAAGGGCCCCCCTGCCGCGGAACCCCTTCAGAAGCCCTGAGGCCCTGATTTCCAGGACCATGGACTCGGCCTCCTTTGCCGTCAACGGGAACGACGCGCATGGCCGTGTCCTTGAGCAGTTCGACGAAAATGCCGCCGAGGCCGAAGAGGACGACGTGGCCGAACTCGTTGTCCTTCCTTGCCCCGACGATGACCTCCGTGCCGGCCGGCGCCATCTTCTGGACGAGATAACGCTTCGCCTTCATGGAGCGCACGGCCTTTCGCAACTGCTGCTCGCCGGCGATGTCGAGCACGACTCCGCCCTTTTCCGTCTTGTGCAGGACGGCGGGGTCGGCTGTCTTGAGGGCCACGGGGTAGCGCAGGCGCCGCGCCGCCTTTACGGCCTCATCGGCGCTGACCGCAACGGCAAGCCCGGCATGGGAAACCCCGTAGGATCCGAGAAGGGAGAAGGCCTCGTCGGGCGCCATGAACCCGGGCCTCAGGGCCGGGCTTTTCTTCGACCTCGCCGGGCGCTTCGGTGCGGCCGCGCGCCTTCCGGACTGGAAACGATGATGCCACAGCGATCGCGACAGGGCCTTGAGCGCCGTGTCGACGTCCTCGAACAGGAAGGCGTCCGCTTCCTCCTTCACGGAAAACCAGGTGTGCTTGTCAGGGATGATGCAGGGGATGACGGGCTTTCCATAGCGACGGGAAAGGGCGAGGGAGGCCTCGAGGAGCCGCTTTGACGGCGCAACCTCCAGGTTGGCGACGTAGGCGTGGCTGATGACGACCCCGTCGACGCCGTCCTCGGCAAGGGCCTTCTCCACGATGCCCGCATAGGCGTCGATGTTGAAGATGTCGCCCATGTCCAGGGGGTTCGACATGCGGATGACGCCGGCCCGGATGTGCTGTCTCACGTGGTTGAAAAAATCATCGGAGAGCTTCGCAAGCTCGAACCCGTAGCGGTGGACCGCATCGGCCAGCAGCACCGCCTGCCCGCCGGAGCGCCCCAGGACGGCGAGCCGCGGCCCCTTGATGACGGGAAGCGAAAAGACCTTGAAGCTCTCCATCATCTCCGTGAGGTTCTGCACGCGGTGAATCCCCGCCTGCCGGAAGGCCGCCGTGACGACCTCGTCGTCCCCGGCGAGCGCCGCCGTGTGAAAGCGTGCGGCATGGTTGCTCGCGGGGTTCGTGTTGGCCTTCAGGACGATGAGCGGCTTCTCGGTTGCCTCCGCCAGCTTCATCAGCCGGCAGCCATCGGCCACGTCCTCCAGGTAGAACCCGATGACCCCCGTGTCGGGGTCTGAACGCAGGAACTCGAAGAAGTCATTCTCGTTGACGTCGAGCTTGTTTCCCATGCTGATGAGCTTGCTGGCCCCCAGGTTCTCGTAGGAGAGCAGCCGCATGCAGTCCAGGGCAATCCCCCCGCTCTGGGCCACAATCGAGATGTTCCCCTTTCTGATCTCCCGGTCCTCCAGGGGGACAAAGGGCAGGACGAGGCCGTTCTCCAGGTTGACGATGCTGATGCAGTTGGGCCCCACGACCCGCATGCCCCAGCGTCTTGCGATGTCCAGGACCTCCCGCTCGAGGTCCCGGCCCTGATCGGCATATTCGCTGAAGCCGCCCGATTCGATGATGGCCCGGCGGATTCCCTTGCGCCCGCAGGCATCGAGTGCCTCCGGCACGTGACGGGCGGGCAGGAGGAACACGGCCAGGTCGGGCACCCCCGGCACTTCCTCGATTGCCGGATAGATCGGGACCCCGTTGACATCGCTGCCGTCCTTGCCCACGGCATGGATTTCCCCCTTGAACCCGAAGCGCTGCAGGTTCAGCACAATGTTCCTCCCCAGGTTGGTGGGCGCCGCAGAGACCCCGAAAACAACGACACTTGCCGGAAAAAAGACCTTCTCCATCCTCTCTCCTCCACGTTCTACAGATCGATTGAGTAGCGTCCTTCGTTTCAGTCAGGTGAATGACCACATGAGTACTGCAGAAGGTGACAGGTGTCAGGTGACAGGTGACAGGAAAAAGCAGCAGGCAGGGATCCTGTTCCTGTTACCTGTTACCTCGTTACCTCAAGTACCTCGATACCTTCTTTATTCCCCTATAATCTTCACCAGCACGCGCTTTTTTCGCCTGCCGTCGAACTCGCCGTAGAAGATCTGCTCCCAGGGACCGAAATCGAGCCTTCCGTCCGTGACGGCCACGACGACCTCCCTTCCCATGACCTGCCGTTTCAGATGGGCGTCGCCGTTGTCCTCGCCCGTGCGGTTGTGCCGATAGCGGGAGACCGGTTCATGGGGCGCCAGTTTTTCCAGCCACTCTTCGTAGTCCTTGTGAAGACCCGCCTCGTCGTCATTGATGAAGACCGAGGCAGTGATGTGCATGGCGTTGACGAGGGCGAACCCCTCCCGAATGCCGCTCTCCCCGAGGCACACCTCGACCTGGGGCGTGATGTTCACGAAGGCCATCCGGGCCGGGACATTGAGCCACAATTCCTTCCGGTAGGATTTCAAGGCACCTCTCCTGTCGGGTACTTAAACGGTCCTTTTCTACTACCAACGGCCGGTATTGAAAAGGTTTTTTTGTGACCTTTTCAGTGCAAATGCTGCGACATCCATGTCGCGGCCGGGAACCCAGCTGAAACCGGGCGCTCCCGCAGGGCTGAGGCTCACAATGAAACCATCGCAACATGCACGGCATGACATTTTTGTCACCCCCCGGCCCGGCCCGATCCAGGAGGGCGCCCGCAAAGGCCCGGTGAATGGTGACTGCGAGTCACCCCCGCACCCCACCCGTTTGGCAGGACATTTGCTTCACAGGAGTTCAATTGAATCACCACCGGCGGATGTCGTCGGAGCGGCGAACCGCCTGCTGGAGACCGGATGTCATGAAGATATTACGTTTCAACGAGGCGGGCCTGGACTGCAATTTCGAGGTCCACGGGATGACGGTCGAAGAGGTTCTCAAGAAGGCGGCCGATCATGCCCGGAAAGGTCACAATCTGGAAGTGACGGAAGATTCGCTGGACGCCTGGCGATCCCTCATCCAGGAGGATGACAAAAAGACTGAGCGCGCGGCCTTCATCGCGAGGCTTTCGTTTTTGCATTCCTGCCCCCGATCCTCTATAATCCCCTGCCTGTATGAAACGGATCCTGCACCTGGACATGGATGCTTTCTTCGCGGCCGTCGAGGAGAGACGAAAACCCGAACTGCGGGGCAAGCCCGTCGTCATCGGCGGAGGCGGTGACCCTTCGAGCCGCGGGGTCGTTTCCACCGCCTCCTACGAGGCGAGAAAATACGGAATCCACTCGGCCATGCCGCTCCGGACGGCTCTCCGCCTCTGTCCCCAGGCCATCTTCCTTCCTGTCGATTATGACGAGTATGTGCGCTACTCGGTGCTCTTCAAGGCGGTGCTCCGCCGGTTCAGCCCCGCCATGGAGGATGTCGGGATCGACGAGGCCTACCTGGACCTCTCGGAGAGCGAACGCCACGCAGAGGAGATCGCCCGAGAGATCAAAAAACAGATCCTCGACGAGACGGGCCTCACCTGCTCGATCGGGATCGCCCCCAACAAGCTGCTGGCCAAGATCGGCTCGGACATGCAGAAGCCCGACGGGCTGACGATCCTGGGTGAGGACGATGTGTCCGCCCGGATCTGGCCCATGCCCGCAAGGAAGCTCCTGGGCGTGGGACCCAAGACGGAGGCACACCTGAAGGAGATGGGAATCGACACGATCGGGCAGCTTGCCGCCCTTCCGCTGGAGCGGCTGACGGGGGAATTCGGCCAATCCTACGGCCGCTATCTCTACGACGCATCGAGGGGGATCGACGACAGCCCCATCGTGACGCACTGGGAACCCCGCTCGATGAGCCGTGAGATGACGTTCGAGACGGACGTGCGCAACTGGCAGGTGATTGCGAAAACGATGGCCGAGCTCACAAAGGACGTCGTCAAGGCCATGCGCGAGGATGGCTACCGGGGACGCACGGTGACCCTGAAGATCCGCTTCAGCGATTTCGAGACGCACACGCGCTCCATCAGCCTCAAGGAACCCGTCGATTCCGAAGAGACAATCCGCCGCACGGTCTTCGAGTGTTTGAAAAAAGTCGAGCTGAAAAAACGGGTGAGATTGATCGGAGTGAGGATGAGCAACCTGGAAAAGACAGGGTCAAGGGTGACAGGGGTAACAGGGTACAGGGTACAGACCATAGAAACAATCCTTCATTCTCTCACCTTTACCCTGTACCCTGTACCCTGATCCCTGGACCCTTCTTCAGGCGTACTGCCTGATATAGCCCTGGATGTACTTCCGGACCTGTTCCTTCGTCTGGAAGATCCCGAAGTGGCCTTCGCAGAGGATGTCGGCCTCGAGGGCCAGGAGTTTCTCCATGGATTTGCGCCAGCGGCCGACGTCGGACTTGAAGCTCGGCAGGAAAGGACCGTGGATGTCCTGGCCGAAAAGGACTCTCTTTCCGCCCCGGTCCAGGTAGAGGGACATGGAACCGGGAGTGTGCCCGGGCGTGTGGAGCAGGTGCAGCTCCTCGGCGCCGAATTGCAGGATTTCGTGGTCTCCCTTGAAGCGGATATCGACAGGGGTGGGCGGGAAATCCGTTTCATACCAGTTGGCCGCCGTCATGATGGGGTCGCCTTCCTCGATGGCGTCGGCATCCTTGTCGTGGGCGGCCAGTTTGCAGCCGAAATTTTCCCGGAACCAAGGCGCCGCGCCGATGTGATCGATGTGGCAGTGCGTGAGGATGACCGTGGAGATCTTCTTCGGGTCGAGGCCCGCGCCCTCGATGTTGCGGACCAGCGTCCGGGCGCTGCGGCCGGCGCCGGTATCGATCATGATGAGCTCGCCACTGAAATCGATGACGAAGACCGTGGCATCCTCCGACATGGAGATGTTCGGCCCGCCCACCAGCCAGACGCCGTCGATGATCAGCTCAGCCTTGC
>CAWEPT010000009.1:0-26913 GCA_963810965.1 uncultured delta proteobacterium
TCTCTCAGAGCCATCGCTTCCGCCTTTTATATGCCTTCACATCCCTGTACGACTTCGCCGTCCCCGCAGCCCCCATGCCCAGGTAGAACTCCTTGACGTCAGGGTTTTCGCGCAGTTCCTCGGCACGGCCCTCCATGACGATCTTCCCGTTCTCCATGACGTACCCGTAGGTGGCGATCTGCAGGGCCATATTGGCATTCTGCTCCACGAGGACGATCGTGGTGCCGTCCTCCCGGTTGATCCTCTCAATGATCTGGAAGATCTCCCGGACAATGAGAGGCGCAAGCCCCAGTGACGGCTCATCCAGGAGCAGAAGCTTCGGGTGGGCCATGAGGGCCCGACCGATGACGAGCATCTGCATCTCACCGCCGCTGCAGTACCCGGCGAGAGTCTTACGGCGTTTCGTGAGGGCCGGAAAGTAGTGATAGACTTTATCCAGATCCTGCCTGTAGGGCTTTCCCCAGCGCGTTGCCGTCCCCACCCGGAGGTTCTCCTCGATGGTGAGGTACTTGAAGGGCTGACGGCCTTCGAGGACCTGGATGATCCCGGCCCTGGTGATCGTTTCCGGCGAATGGTTGTGGATCGGTTTGCCGTCGAACAGGATGCTCCCTTCGGTGACCTCGCCGTTTTCCGGCTTGAGAAGCCCCGATATGGCCTTCAGGGTCGTCGTCTTGCCGGCGCCGTTGCTCCCGAGCAGCGAGACGACCTGTCCCGGGCTCGACGGAGAGCGAGACCCCCTTGAGGACCTGGATCACGTCGGAATAGATGACGCTGATATTGTTGATCACAAGCAGTTTATTTTCAGCCATATTTACAAATCCTTTCTTTCCCTGACCCTCTACCCTTGACCCTGCTTCTAATAAGAGAACGGCCATAGCTTGAAGTTCGAGCGCACGATTCTCCACACCTCCGCAAGCCCCCTGGGCTCGAATAAAATAAACAGGACAATGGCCAGGCCGAAAACAAACTCCCTCAGCGGCGCCATCGTCAGCTCCACCCCGGCCAGTCCCCCCATATTCATGATCGTGTCCGTGACCCAGCGGAGGCCCTCGTTGAGCAGCGTGATAAATACGGTGCCAAAGACGGCCCCGGGGATACTCCCCAGGCCCCCGATAATGATCATGGCGATATATTCGACGGATAACCCCAGCGTGAAAGGCTCCGCCGTGATGCTGATCATGTAGTAGCCCCAGAGAGCCCCGGCAACGCCGGCATAAAAGGAACTCACCGCGAAGGAAAGAAGCTTGTACCGGAAGATGGGGATCCCCATCCCTTCGGCGGCCCGGTCGTTGTCGCGTATCGCCACGAAGGCCCTCCCGTAACGTGTGCGCATGAGGTTCACGGCACCGAAGACCATGATGGCCGCCGTCGCATAGATCACATAGAAAAAGCTCAGGTCCCCCGCAATCGCAACCCCGAGGAGCGACGGGGCGGGAAGCGTGAGCCCCATGGTCCCGCCGGTCACACTTTCCCAGTGGACGAGCACGTATTCAATGATGAACTGTCCGGCCAGTGTCGCAATGGTCAGGTAGAGTCCCTTCAAGCGTCCCGAGGGAATCCCGAAGATCATGCCGACGACGGCCGTGACAAGCCCCGCCAGAGGAACCACCGCAAGGAAAGGAATGCCGTAGGTCACGGCGAGAATGCCCGCCGAGTATGCGCCGACCCCGAAGAAGGCGCCGTGGCCCAGGGAGATCAGTCCCGTGGAGCCCACGAGGATATTGAGCCCGATGGCCGCGATCGCCGAGATCCCGATGAGGTTCACGACGTAGAGCAGATAAGGGGTGGTGACCCACGGCACGAAGGCAAAGAGGACGACGATCCCCACTGCAGCCCAGAGTCTCCCGAAGTCCGTCTCGAAGACGTTCAGCTCCTCGCGGTATTGAACCTTGAAATTCCCGCAGGGGCGAAACCGAAGGGTTTTCATGTCGACCGATTCCTTTTCAAACGCGTTCAATTTCAGCAAGTCCGAACAGCCCGTACGGTTTCACCAGCAGGATGAAGACCAGAGCGATATACGGAACGACGTCGCGCAGCGAAGGCGAGAGATACCCGCCTGTGAACGTCTCCAGCAGGCCGATGATGAGTCCCCCGATAATGGCCCCGCCGATCGAGTCAAGGCCCCCCAGGATCACGACCGGAAAGACCTTCAGCCCCACGGAGGAGAGCTCGTGTACCGTGATGCCGTTGATGATCCCCAGCACGATTCCGCTGATCCCCGCAACCATCGCCGCGATGGCCCAGGAAAGCGCAAATACCCGCCGTACGTGCACACCCAGGGAAAGCGCCGCCGTCTGATTATCCGCCACGGAGCGCATGTAGATGCCCTGGGAGGAGAACTTGAAGAACAGCCCGAACATCAAAAGAAACAGGCTCCCGATGATGACGGCCGCCACGTAAACGGGCGGCACCTGGACGATGCCCCAGCTGATGCCCAGCCCCTCGGGCAGGAAGTCCGGGTAGGTGTAGAGGTTTCCGCCCCAGACGAGCAGCATCCCGCCCTTGAACATGGCGGCAAGCCCCACGGTGAGCATGATCACGTAAATCAGCGGCTCGCCGATGAGCGGCCGCAGGAAGATACGCTCGATGACAAAGCCCAGGACGAAGGACCCCGCCAGGGTCACCAGAAATCCCAGCCAGATGGGAAGCTGCGCCCAGGTCACGAGCGCCAGGAACAGGAAGGCGCCGAAGGCCAGGACCTCGCCGTGGGCAAAGTTGAGCACGCTCGAGGACTTGAAGATCATGACAAAGCCCATGGCGGAAAGGCCGTAGAGAAAGCCGATGCTGATCCCGTTGATGAGAAGCTGTATGAAGAAATCCATGCGTCTCTCCTTATTGCACGTCGATGATTCGGACCGTTGTCTCTATTTTTCCCACCTGTCCGTCGCGGTAGCGGACGGTGCTCTTGACCTCCAGCTCCTTGAGGTTGCGGTACATGGCCTCTATCAGGTTGAGGTAAAGGCCGTAAACGAAACGCCGCCGGACCTTCCCGGTTCTCGTCAGTTCCTCGTCGTCGGCGTCGAGAAGTTTGTAGAGAAGGATGAACTTGCGGATCTTCATGTAATCGGGAAGCCGTTCGTTCACGGCACGGATCTCCCCCAGGACGAGCTCCTCCACCTTCGGCTGCTGCGAGAGGTCCGTATAGGTCGTGTAGGGGATCATCCTCTCCTCGGCCCAGTTGCCCACGTTGCCCATGTCGATGTTGATGAAGGACGTGATGTAGGGCCTCCCCTCGCCGAAAGTGACCGCTTCCTTGATATAGGGGCTGAACTTGAGCCGCGTCTCGATGAAGTCGGGCGAGAAGGCCGCCCCGGATTTGTTCCGGATGATCTCCTCCTTGCGGCCGATGATGACGAGGTGGCCGTCGGGGTCCAGGTAGCCGGCATCTCCCGTTCGCAGCCAGCCGTCCCGGAAGGCATCCTCGGTGGCCTTGTAGTCATTGTAATAGCCCGCGAAGTTTGAAGGGCTCTTCACGAGCACCTCCTGGTCCTCGGCGATCTTGACCTCCGTCTCCAGGAGGGCCTTCCCTACCGTCTCGGGCTTCACCTCGTCGTCGGGCTGCACCTGGAAGATGCCGCCCGCCTCGGTCAGGCCGTAGCACTGCTTGAGGTTGAGTCCGCAGGCCCGGAAGAAGCGGATGACATCGGGACTGATCGGGTGCCCTCCCGTGTAGGCGCTCTTCATGCCCAGACAGCCCACGCGGTCCATGAGAGGCCGAAAGACCATCGCCTCGGCGACGTGTCTCATCGCGCGAAGCCCCGGCGAAAGAAGTTCTTTATTCGCCTCCCGGTCCACGGCCCTCTGACCGATCCGCTCGGCCAGACCGAACAGCTTGCGCTTCACCATACCCGAATCGGCCATCTTGACCCGGATCTTCGAGGCCAGGTCTTCCCAGAACCTCGACGAAGAGACGATGATCTCGGGCCCGATTTCCCGGAAGTCCGTTTCGATCGTTTCGGCCGTTTCGGGGAAATTCATCGTGAGCCCGCCGGTGAGCGTGATTCCCGCGCCCCAGACCTGATCGACGATCCAGGCCGGCGGCGTGATGGAGAGCCAGTTGGAGCCGATGCCGACAGGCGCCTCGACAAGCCACTTGCGCGCCATGGCCGTGAAATTGCGATGGGTGAGCATGGCGAGTTTCGGCAGCCCCGTTGTCCCCGAGGTCTGGATCATGACGGCCACGTCATCGGGACGCCCCCGCCAGAGCTCCGAGGGAAAGAGCTGCGGCTTTTCCCGTTCCAGTTCGTCGCCCCGCTCGAGAAGCTCCCGGAAACTCAGGAGCCAGGGGTCGTTGCGGTACGTGCGCATCCCCGTGGGGTCCACGTAGACGACGGATTTGACGAACCCCAGCCTCGAGCGGGTCTCGATCAGCTTGTCGACCTGCTCCTGGTCCTGGGCGACGACCACGGTGGCCTGGAAGCGCTTCATGGCCTCGGCCAGTTCGTCGGCTACGGAAGAGGTGAAGAGGTTCACCGTGACACCGCCCACGGCCTGGGCGCCCAGCTCGCAGAACAGCCACTCGGGGTTATTGTTCGTCACGATGGCGACGTTTTCCCTGCGCCGGATCCCGAGGCTGAGAAGACCCAGTGCCGTGCGCCTGACGTAGCTGAAATAATCCTCCCAGTTGTACGTCTGCCAGATCCCGTAAGCCTTCTCGCGGATCGCCGTGTTCCCGGCCCCCAAACGCTTGGCCTGTTCGCCCAGGATCTGCGGCAGGGTATACTTGCCGTAGGCATCCAGTGTCGCGTCATCGAGTCTCGCCGGCCGGCCGTTGCCGCTCACGCGCTCTCTGATCTGCGGGCCCGTCATCGGCCACCTCCTGATTGGCCTGCGTCCGCGGCCTCCTCCGCCCGGTCGCCCAGATAGGCCCGGATGACATCGGGGTTTCCCTGGATCTCCCCGGGGGTGCCCTCGGCGAGTTTCTCCCCGAAGTTGAGAACCATGATCCGTTCGGAGATGCTCATGACGATCGACATGTCGTGCTCCACGAGGATCATCGTCTGGCCCCAGGACACGGAGAGCTCCATGAGAAACCGCACCATGTCCTCCTTCTCCTCCAGGTTCATCCCGGCGAAGGGTTCGTCGAGGACGAGAAGCTTCGGCTCCAGGGCAAGCGCCCGGCCCAGCTCGACACGCTTGCGCATTCCGTAGGGGAGCGAGCCCACGGGCTTCTTGCGGATCGACTGGATCTCCAGAAAATCGATGATCTCCTCGATGAGGCGGCGCTGGCGGATTTCTTCGCTTTTCGCTTTCCCCGAGAACAGGGCCGCGGCGGCGAGACCGTAGCGGCAGTGAAGGTGACGGGCCAGCAGCAGGTTCGCCAGGACCGTCATCCCCGGAAAGAGTTCGATGTTCTGGAACGTCCTGCCGATGCCGTGTTCGATGTGCCGGTGCGCCGGGAGGTTCGAGATATCCTTCCCGTTGAATTGAATCCTCCCTTCCTGCGCCTTGTAGTAGCCCGTGATGCAGTTCAGCAGGCTCGTCTTCCCCGCGCCGTTGGGCCCGATGACGGAGACGAGCTCGCCCGTCGATACCTTCAGGTCCACATTTCCGACTGCCGTGATGCCCCCGAATCGCAGTGTCAGGCGCTCCACGATGAGCTCCGCTTTGCGGTCTTCCGGTTTCCTTCCGGCAAAGATGGACGGTTCCCCCCGATAGGCCTTCATGTCGCAGCTCCTACTTCAGGTGGCGGATTTTTTCTTTTCCCGGCGTGTAGAAGTCCGTCAATGGCTTGAAGGTGCCGTCTTCCCGGACCTGCACGATTCGGCCCCGGAATGATCCTTCGTGGTTGGTCTTCGTGTAGGTGACGGGGGGAACGATCCCGCCGAAGTCCTCGTTCACGAAAGACTCCATGGCCATGTTGATCGTCTCGCGATCCACCTTGCCGTATTTCTCCTGCGCCCTCAGGGCGGCGCGCTCCATGATCATCGCCACGACGACCCCTTCCCAGTAAGCGGCGTCGAAGCGGCTCACGGTCTTGTATTTCGTCCAGAGCGTTTTCAGCATCTCGACGCCAGAGCCCTTGTCGCCGGGCAGCCCGCCGGGGAATTGCATCTTCAGGCGGTCACGGATGATTCCCTTTCCCAGCTTGAAGAAGTCGGGGTCAGTGGAGGTCCAGGTGCCGAAGAACTGCGGGTCGTACTGGATGCGGTCGGCGCTCTTGAAGGCCGTGACGATCGTCGACGGGAGCATCTGCATGAAGACATATTCGGCACCGCTCTTCTTCAGTCGAAGCAACTCCGTCGTGAGGTCTACGGTCTTCGGTGGGAATTCCTCGATGGCAACGATGTTGACGTTGTTTGCCCTCGCGTATTCCTGGCTCGGCTTGTGTATGGAGCGCCCGTAGGCGTTGTTGTAGGTGAGAAGGCCGACCCTGGGGGGCTCTTTGCCCTTGTGGATGGACTTGATGTACTCGAGGACGGCTTCACAGTCCAGTCGGTAGCTCCCGAAAGGCAGATACATGTAGGCCACGGGCTTTTCCAAAAGCTCCCAACTCGTCGAGTAATTGATCGTGGGGATCTTGTAGCCCTGGATGATAGGTTTTGCCGCAAGCCCCTCGCCTGCGCCCCAGGTGGCGATCATGTCGACCTTGTCCTGGATGGCGAATTTCTTGACGGCTGAAACGGCCTCGGGCACCTTGTAGCCCGTGTCGACGAGGATCAGCTCGATCGACCGGCCCTTGATGCCGCCCTTGACCTCGTTGACGTACCGGAGATAATCCTGTGTACCCTTGGCATGATACTGCCCCCACGTGGAGGCAGGCCCCGTCAGATTGATGGCTGCACCGATCTTGATCGGTGCAGCCGCCCCGGCCGCCGCGGGAAGCGACAGAATCCCGATCATCAGAATCCCCGCGATCCCCTTCAGGATGAAATGATGCATCGTGCTTTCCTCCTTTAAAATAAAAAAAGGCCGCGATCGTCACGGCCTCCGGATACAGAAAAGCCGTGGGCAGCTCAGGTCTGCCCACGGCCCTGGTTGCTTAGTTGCAATCGGGCGCTATGGGCAGACCTCGCTAAAAAAGCTAAAAAACGCAAAAAAGCTGCCCACGCTGTAATGTCTGTACATGATAATCCTCACTGCTTGGACTTGTAACCGATCCGGGCAATGCCTGTCAACCTTTTTTTCAGCACCCCGCGCGGGAGCCCCCTTTTGCCGTTCTATTTCCTGGCCCGATGCTACCTGTGATTGTCTGCGGGAACAAACTGTGGTAGAAATATACGAAATTTTTGGAGACTATTATGAACCGTGAAATCTTCAGGGAATACGATGTCAGGGGCCTCGTTGAAAAAGACCTCACGCCCGGTCTCGTCGAAAAACTCGGCCGGGCCGTCGGCACCTATGCGGCAGGCCACGCCGTGACGACGATGACCCTCGGGCGGGACTGCCGCCTCAGTTCCGGCGCCCTAAGCGAGGCCATGAAGAAGGGGCTGCTCTCCGCCGGTCTGGATGTCATCGATATTGGCACCTGCGCCACGCCGATCCTCTATTTCTCCGTGCGCCATCTCAAAGCGGGGGGCGGCGTCATGGTGACGGGAAGCCACAACCCGCCCGAGTTCAACGGCTTCAAGATCTGCGTGGGACCCGACACGATCTACGGCAGCGAGATCCAGAAGCTGCGTGAAATCATCGAGGGCGGGGCGTTCCGGTCAGGGAGCGGCAGGGCCGAAAGCCGCGACATTTCCAAGGCCTATCTCGACTACCTCTACGAGAATGTGAAGGTTCGCCCCGGACTCCGGGTTGTCCTCGATGGGGGAAACGGTGTGGGGGGCTACTTTGCCAGGCCCCTCTTCGAGCGTTTCGGCTGTGAGCTGACCTGCCTCAACGAGGAAATGGACGGCCGGTTTCCCAACCACCACCCGGACCCGACAGTACCCGAGAATCTACGCGAACTCATCACCCAGGTGAGACAGAAGAAAGCCGATGTCGGGATCGCCTTCGACGGGGACGCCGACCGGATCGGGGTGGTCACCGACGAGGGCGAGATCCTCTGGGGCGACGAGCTGTTGCTTCTCTTCTCGCGATTCATCCTGAAGGAAAAGCCCGGCGCGACGATCATCGGCGAGGTGAAGTGCTCCCAGCGCCTCTACGACGACATTGCCGCCCATGGCGGCAGGCCCATCATGTGGAAGGCGGGGCACTCGCTGATCAAGGGAAAAATGAAGGAGGAAAAGGCCGTGCTCGCCGGAGAGATGAGCGGCCATCTCTTCTTTGCCGACCGCTACTTCGGCTATGATGACGCCATTTACGCCGCGGCGCGTCTCCTCGAAATACTCTCCGTGACGGGAAAGAAACTGAGCGATCTTCTCGCCGATGTTCCACGGACGGTCACGACTCCGGAGATCCGCATCGACTGCCCCGACGAGATCAAGTTCGACGTGGTGCGCGATCTGACGGAGGTCTTCCGGAAGGACTATCGCATCATCGATACCGACGGTGTGCGTATCCTGTTCCCCGACGGATGGGGCCTTGTTCGTGCTTCAAACACCCAGCCTGTCCTGGTGCTGCGCTTCGAATCCTCCACGGCTCAAAGCCTTGCCGCCATCCGCGCCGTTGCCGAAAAGGAGCTCAACCGGGTCATCTCCCGATATCAATCAAAGGCCTGAGGTCAAGCCCATGAACTCCGAACGAGCAATCGTCCTTCTGTTTATTCTCTTTCCGGCCCGGCTCGGTATGCAGCCATGAACAGGAGTCGGGTTTCCTGGTCTCTTTCTTGTCGAAATACGGGACCTCTTTTTTTTCACCGCCATTGCCTCCCCCAGCTTCTGCAGATCTTTTTCCTTCCCTGTACCCTGATACCCTATACCCTGGTACCCTGTCTCTCAGAGCCATCGCTTCCGACGTTTGTACGCTTTCACATCCCTGTACGACTTCGCCGTCCCCGCAGCCCCCATGCCCAGGTAGAACTCCTTGACGTCAGGGTTCTCACGCAGTTCCTCGGCACGGCCCTCCATGACGATCTTCCCGTTCTCCATGACGTAGCCGTATGTGGCGATCTGCAGGGCCATGTTGGCATTCTGCTCCACGAGGACGATCGTGGTGCCGTCCTCCCGGTTGATCCGCTCAATGATCTGGAAGATCTCCCGGACGATGAGAGGCGCAAGCCCCAGTGACGGCTCATCCAGAAGCAGAAGCTTCGGGTGGGCCATGAGGGCCCGACCGATGACGAGCATCTGCATCTCACCGCCGCTGCAGTACCCGGCAAGAGTCTTTCGGCGTTTCGTGAGGGCCGGAAAGTAGTGATAGACTTTATCCAGGTCCTGCCTGTAGGGCTTTCCCCACCGCGTTGCCGTCCCCACCCGGAGGTTCTCCTCGATGGTGAGGTACTTGAAGGGCTGACGGCCTTCGAGGACCTGGATGATCCCGGCCCTCGTGATCGTTTCGGGCGAATGGTTGTGGATCGGTTTGCCGTCGAACAGGACGCTCCCTTCGGTGACCTCGCCGTTTTCCGGTTTGAGAAGCCCCGATATGGCCTTCAGGGTCGTCGTCTTGCCGGCACCGTTGCTCCCGAGCAGCGAGACGACCTGCCCGGGCTCGACGGAGAGCGAGACCCCCTTGAGGACCTGGATCACGTCGGAGTAGATGACGCTGATGTTGTTGATCACAAGCAGCTTGTTCTCAGCCATATTTCCAAATCCTTTTTCCCTCTACCCTCTACCCTTACTGACCCTGCTTCCTAATAGGAGAACGGCCATAGCTTGAAGTTCGAGCGGACAATTCTCCACACCTCCGCAAGCCCCCTGGGCTCGAATAAAATAAAGAGGACAATGGCCAGGCCGAAGACAAACTCCCTCAGCGGCGCCATCGTCAGCTCCACCCCGGCCAGTCCCCCCATGTTCATGATCGTGTCCGTGACCCAGCGGAGGCCCTCGTTGAGCAGCGTGATAAAAACGGTACCAAAGATGGCCCCGGGGATGCTCCCCAGGCCCCCGATAATGATCATGGCGATATATTCTACGGATAACCCCAGCGTGAAAGGCTCCGCCGTGATGCTGATCATGTAGTAGCCCCAGAGAGCCCCGGCGACGCCGGCATAAAAGGAACTCACGGCGAAGGAAAGGAGCTTGTACCGGAAGATGGGGATCCCCATCCCTTCGGCTGCCCGGTCGTTGTCGCGTATCGCCACAAAGGCCCTCCCGTAGCGTGTGCGCATGAGGTTCACGGCACCGAAGACCATGACGAGCCGCCGTCGCATAGATCACATAGAAAAAGCTCAGGTCCCCCGCAATCGCAACCCCGAAGAGCGACGGGGCGGGAAGCGTGAGCCCCATGGTCCCGCCGGTCACGCTTTCCCAGTGGACGAGCACGTATTCAATGATGAACTGTCCGGCCAGTGTCGCAATGGTCAGGTAGAGTCCCTTCAAGCGTCCCGAGGGAATCCCGAAGATCATGCCGACGACGGCCGTGACGAGCCCCGCCAGAGGAACCACCGCAAGAAAAGGAATGCCGTACGTCACGGCGAGAATGCCCGCCGAGTATGCGCCGACCCCGAAGAAGGCGCCGTGGCCCAGGGAGATCAGTCCCGTGGAGCCTACGAGGATGTTGAGCCCGATGGCTGCGATGGCCGAGATCCCGATGAGGTTCACGACGTAGAGCAGATAAGGGGTGGTGACCCACGGCACGACGGCAAAGAGGACGACGATCCCCACTGCAGCCCAGAGTCTCCCGAAGTCCGTCTCGAAGACGTTCAGCTCCTCGCGGTATTGAACCTTGAAATTCCCGCAGGGACGAAACCGAAGGGTTTTCATGTCGACCGATTCCTTTTCAAACGCGTTCAATTTCAGCAAGCCCGAACAGCCCGTACGGTTTCACCAGCAGGATGAATACCAGAGCGATATACGGCACGACGTCGCGCAGCGAAGGCGAGAGATACCCGCC
Source organism: uncultured delta proteobacterium (assembly GCA_963810965.1). Taxonomy (GTDB): domain Bacteria; phylum Desulfobacterota; class Syntrophia; order Syntrophales; family UBA2192; genus UBA2192. The sequence continues at coordinate 10,879 of CAWEPT010000009.1, forward strand.
TGTGAACGTCTCCAGCAGGCCGATGATGAGTCCCCCGATGATGGCCCCGCCGATCGAGTCAAGGCCCCCCAGGATCACGACAGGAAAGACCTTCAGCCCCACGGAGGAGAGCTCGTGCACCGTGATGCCGTTGATGATCCCCAGCACGATCCCGCTGATCCCCGCAACCATCGCCGCGATGGCCCAGGAAAGCGCAAATACCCGCCGTACGTGCACACCCAGGGAAAGCGCCGCCGTCTGATTATCCGCCACGGAGCGCATGTAGATGCCCTGGGAGGAGAACTTGAAGAAGAGACCGAACATGAGCAGAAACAGGCTCCCGATGATGACGGCCGCCACGTAAACGGGCGGCACCTGGACGATGCCCCAGCTGATGCCCAGCCCCTCGGGCAGGAAGTCCGGGTAGGTGTAGAGGTTTCCGCCCCAGACGAGCAGCATCCCGCCCTTGAACATGGCGGCAAGCCCCACGGTGAGCATGATCACGTAAATCAGCGGCTCGCCGATGAGCGGCCGCAGGAAGATACGCTCGATGACAAAGCCCAGGACGAAGGACCCCGCCAGGGTCACGAGAAATCCCAGCCAGATGGGAAGCTGCGCCCAGGTCACGAGCGCCAGGAACAGGAAGGCGCCGAAGGCCAGGACCTCGCCATGGGCAAAGTTGAGCACGCTCGAGGACTTGAAGATCATGACAAAGCCCATGGCGGAAAGTCCGTAGAGAAAGCCGATGCTGATCCCGTTGATGAGAAGCTGTATGAAGAAATCCATGCGTCTCTCCTTATTGCACGTCGATGATTCGAACCGTTGTCTCTATTTTTCCCACCTGTCCGTCACGGTAGCGGACGGTGCTCTTGACCTCCAGCTCCTTGAGGTTGCGGTACATGGCGTCTATCAGGTTGAGGTAAAGGCCATAAACGAAACGCCGCCGGACCTTCCCGGTTCTCGTCAGTTCCTCGTCATCGGCGTCGAGAAGTTTGTAGAGAAGGATGAACTTGCGGATCTTCATGTAATCGGGAAGCCGTTCGTTCACGGCACGGATCTCCCCCAGGACGAGTTCTTCCACCTTCGGCTGCTGCGAGAGGTCCGTATAGGTCGTGTAGGGGATCATCCTCTCCTCGGCCCAGTTGCCCACGTTGCCCATGTCGATGTTGATGAAGGACGTGATGTAGGGCCTCCCCTCGCCGAAGGTGACCGCTTCCTTGATATAGGGGCTGAACTTGAGCCGCGTCTCGATGAAATCGGGCGAGAAGGCCGCCCCGGTCTTGTTCCGGATGATCTCCTCCTTGCGGCCGATGATGACGAGGTGGCCGTCGGGGTCCAGGTACCCGGCGTCTCCCGTTCGCAGCCAGCCGTCCCGGAAGGCATCCTCGGTGGCCTTGTAGTCGTTGTAATAGCCCGCGAAGTTTGAAGGGCTCTTCACGAGGACCTCCTGGTCCTCGGCGATCTTGACCTCCGTCTCCAGAAGGGCCTTCCCTACCGTCTCGGGCTTCACCTCGTCGTCGGGCTGCACCTGGAATATGCCGCCCGCCTCGGTGAGGCCGTAGCACTGCTTCAGGTTGAGACCGCAGGCCCTGAAGAAGCGGATGACCTCGGGGCTGATCGGGTGCCCTCCCGTGTAGGCGCTCTTCATGCCCAGACAGCCCACGCGGTCCATGAGAGGCCGAAAGACCATCGCCTCGGCGGCGTGTCTCATCGCGCGAAGCCCCGGCGAAAGGGGTTCTTTCTTCGCCTCCCGGTCCACGGCCTTCTGACCGATCCGCTCTGCCAGACCGAACAGCTTGCGCTTCACAAACCCCGAATCGGCCATCTTGACCCGGATCTTCGAGGCCAGGTCTTCCCAGAACCTCGAAGAGGAGACGATGATCTCGGGCCCGATCTCCCGGAAGTCCGTTTCGATCGTTTCCGCCGTTTCGGGGAAATTCATCGTGAGCCCGCCGGTGAGCGTGATGCCCGCGCCCCAGACCTGATCGACGATCCAGGCCGGCGGCGTGATGGAGAGCCAGTTGGAGCCGATGCCGACAGGCGCCTCGACAAGCCACTTGCGCGCCATGGCCGTGAAATTGCGATGGGTGAGCATGGCGAGTTTTGGCAGCCCCGTCGTCCCCGAGGTCTGGATCATGACGGCCACGTCATCGGGGCGCCCCCGCCAGAGCTCCGAGGGAAAGAGCTGCGGCTTCTCCCGTTCCAGCTCGTCGCCCCGCTCGAGAAGCTCCCGGAAGCTCAGGAGCCAGGGGTCGTTGCGGTACGTGCGCATCCCCGTGGGGTCCACGTAGACGACGGATTTGACGAACCCCAGCCTCGAGCGGGTCTCGATCAGCTTGTCGACCTGCTCCTGGTCCTGGGCAACGACCACGGTGGCCTGGAAGCGCTTCATGGCCTCGGCCAGTTCGTCGGCGACGGATGAGGTGAAGAGGTTCACCGTGACACCGCCCACGGCCTGGGCGCCCAGCTCGCAGAACAGCCACTCGGGGTTATTGTTCGTCACGATGGCGACGTTTTCCCTGCGCCGGATCCCGAGGCTGAGAAGACCCAGCGCCGTGCGCCTGACGTAGCTGAAATAATCCTCCCAGTTGTACGTCTGCCAGATCCCGTAAGCCTTCTCGCGGATCGCCGTGTTCCCGGCCCCCAAACGCTTGGCCTGTTCGCCCAGGATCTGCGGCAGGGTATACTTGCCGTAGGCATCCAGTGTCGCGTCATCGAGTCTTGCCGGCCGGCCGTTGCCGCTCACGCGCTCTCTGATCTGCAGGGCCCGTCATCGGCCACCTCCTGATCGGCCTGCTTCCGCGGTCTCCTCCGCCCGATCGCCCAGATAGGCCCGGATGACATCGGGGTTTCCCTGGATCTCCCCGGGGGTGCCCTCGGCGAGCTTCTCCCCGAAGTTGAGAACCATGATCCGTTCGGAGATGCTCATGACGATCGACATGTCGTGCTCCACGAGGATCATCGTCTGGCCCCAGGACTCGGAGAGCTCCACGAGAAACCGCACCATGTCCTCCTTCTCCTCCAGGTTCATCCCGGCGAAGGGTTCGTCGAGGACGAGAAGCTTCGGCTCCAGGGCAAGCGCCCGGCCCAGCTCGACGCGCTTGCGCATTCCGTAGGGAAGCGAGCCCACGAGCTTCTTGCGGATCGACTGGATCTCCAGAAAATCGATGATCTCCTCGATGAGCCGGCGCTGGCGGATTTCTTCGCTTTTCGCTTTCCCCGAGAACAGGGCCGCCGCGGCAAGACCGTAGCGGCAGTGAAGGTGACGGGCCAGCAGCAGGTTCGCCAGGACCGTCATCCCCGGAAAGAGCTCGATGTTCTGGAACGTCCTGCCGATGCCGTGCTCGATGTGCCGGTGCGCCGGGAGGTTCGAGATATCCTTCCCGTTGAAGAGGATCCTCCCTTCCTGCGCCTTGTAGTAGCCCGTGATGCAGTTCAGCAGGCTCGTCTTCCCCGCGCCGTTGGGCCCGATGACGGAGACGAGCTCGCCCGTCGAAACCTTCAGGTCCACGTTTCCGACTGCCGTGATGCCCCCGAATCGCAGCGTCAGGCGCTCCACGACGAGCTCCGCTTTGCGGTCTTCCGGTTTCCTTCCGGCAAAGATGGACGGTTCCCCCCGATAGGCCTTCATGTCGCAGCTCCTACTTCAGGTGGCGGATTTTTTCTTTTCCCGGCGTGTAGAAGTCCGTCAGCGGCTTGAAGGTGCCGTCTTCCCGGACCTGGACGATCCGGCCCCGGAAGGATCCTTCGTGGTTGGTCTTCGTGTAGGTGACGGGGGGAACGATCCCGCCGAAATCCTCGTTCGCGAAAGACTCCATGGCCATGTTGATCGTCTCGCGATCCACCTTGCCGTATTTCTCCTGCGCCCTCAGGGCGGCGCGCTCCATGATCATCGCCACGACGACCCCTTCCCAGTAAGCGGCGTCGAAGCGGCTCACGGTCTTGTATTTCGCCCAGAGCGTTTTCAGCATCTCGACGCCGGCGCCCTTGTCGCCGGGCAGCCCGCCGGGGAACTGCATCTTCAGGCGGTCACGGATGATTCCCTTTCCCAGCTTGAAGAAGTCGGGGTCGGTGGAGGTCCAGGTGCCGAAGAACTGCGGGTCGTACTGGATGCGGTCGGCGCTCTTGAAGGCCGTGACGATCGTCGACGGGAGCATCTGCATGAAGACATATTCGGCACCGCTCTTCTTCAGGCGAAGCAGCTCCGTCGTGAGGTCCACGGTCTTCGGGGGGAATTCCTCGATGGCAACGATGTTGACGTTGTTTGCCCTCGCGTATTCCTGGCTCGGCTTGTGGATGGAGCGCCCGTAGGCGTTGTTGTAGGTGAGAAGGCCGACCCTGGGGGGCTCTTTTCCCTTGTGGATGGACTTGATGTACTCGAGGACGGCTTCACAGTCCAGTCGGTAGCTCCCGAAGGGCAGATACATGTAGGCCACGGGCTTTTCCAAAAGCTCCCAGCTCGTCGAGTAATTGATCGTGGGGATCTTGTAGCCCTGGATGATGGGTTTTGCCGCAAGCCCCTCGCCTGCGCCCCAGGTGGCGATCATGTCGACCTTGTCCTGGATGGCGAATTTCTTGACGGCCGCGACGGCCTCGGGCACCTTGTAGCCCGTGTCGACGAGGATCAGCTCGATCGGCCGGCCCTTGATGCCGCCCTTGACCTCGTTGACGTACCGGAGATAGTCCTGCGTTCCCTTGGCATGATACTGCCCCCACGTGGAGGCAGGCCCCGTCAGATTGATGGCTGCCCCGATCTTGATCGGTGCCGCCGCCCCGGCTGCCGCGGGAAGCAGACAGAATCCCGATCATCAGAATCCCCGCGATCCCCTTCAGGATGAAATGATGCATCGTGCTTTCCTCCTTTAAAATAAAAAAAGGCCGTGATCGTCACGGCCTCCGGATACAGAAAAGCCGTGGGCAGCTCAGGTCTGCCCACGGCCCTGGTTGCTTATTTACAATCGGGCGCTATGGGCAGACCTCCCTAAAAAAGCCGAAAAAGCTAAAAAACGCAAAAAATCTGCCCACGCTGTGATGTCTGTACATGATTATTCCTCACTGCCTGGACTTTTAACCGATCCGGGCAATGCCTGTCAACCATTTTTTTCAGCACCCCCGCACGGGAGCCCTTTTGCCGGTCTTTTTCCTGGCCCGATGCGACCGGTGATTGTCTGGGGGAACAAACTGTGGTAGAAATAAACGATCATTTTAGGAGTCAATCATGAACCGTGAAATCTTCAGGGAATACGATGTCAGGGGCCTCGTTGAAAAAGACCTGACGCCCGGGTCTCGTCGAAAAACTCGGCCGGGCCGTCGGCACCTATGCGGCAGGCCACGCCGTGACGACGATGACCCTCGGCCGGGACTGCCGCCTCAGTTCCGGCGCCCTTGGCGAGGCGATGAAGAAGGGGCTGCTCTCCACCGGTCTGGATGTCATCGATATCGGCACCTGTGCCACGCCGATCCTCTATTTCTCCGTGCGCCACCTCAAGACGGGGGGCGGCGTCATGGTGACGGGAAGCCACAACCCGCCCGAGTTCAACGGATTCAAGATCTGCGTGGGACCCGACACGATCTACGGCAGCGAGATCCAGAAGCTGCGTGAAATCATCGAGTGCGGGGCGTTCCGGTCAGGGAGCGGCAGGGCCGAAAGCCTCGACATTTCCAAGGTCTATCTCGACTACATCTACGAGAACGTGAAGGTGCGCCCCGGACTCCGGGTTGTCCTCGATGGCGGAAACGGCGTGGGGGGCTACTTTGCCAGGCCCCTCTTCGAGCGCTTCGGCTGTGAGCTGACCTGCCTCAACGAGGAAATGGACGGCCGGTTTCCCAACCACCACCCGGACCCGACGGTACCCGAGAACCTCCGCGAACTCATCACCCAGGTGAGACAGAAGAAAGCCGATGTCGGGATCGCCTTCGACGGGGACGCCGACCGGATCGGGGTGGTCACCGACGAGGGCGAGATCCTCTGGGGCGACGAGCTGCTGCTTCTCTTCTCGCGATTCATCCTGAAGGAAAAGCCCGGCGCGACGATCATCGGCGAGGTGAAGTGCTCCCAGCGCCTCTACGACGACATTGCCGCCCATGGCGGCAGGCCCATCATGTGGAAGGCGGGCCACTCGCTGATCAAGGGAAAAATGAAGGAGGAAAAGGCCGTGCTCGCCGGAGAGATGAGCGGCCATCTCTTCTTTGCCGACCGCTACTTCGGCTATGATGACGCCATCTACGCCGCGGCGCGCCTCCTCGAAATACTCTCCGTGACGGGAAAGAAACTGAGCGACATCCTCGCCGACGTTCCACGGACGGTCACGACACCGGAGATCCGCATCGACTGCCCCGACGAGATCAAGTTCGACGTGGTGCGCGATCTGACGGAGGTCTTCCGGAAGGACTACCGCATCATCGATACCGACGGTGTGCGTATCCTGTTCCCCGACGGCTGGGGCCTTGTTCGTGCTTCAAACACCCAGCCTGTCCTGGTGCTGCGCTTCGAATCCTCCACGGCGGAAAGCCTTGCCGCCATCCGCGCCGTTGCCGAAAAGGAGCTCAACCGGGTCATCTCCCGATATCAATCAAAGGCCTGAGGTCAAGCCCATGAACTCCGCACGAGCCATCGTCCTTCTGTTTATTCTTTTTCCGGCCCGGCTCGGTATGCAGCCATGAACATGAGCACTCGCAGCCGAATCCCATGTCGTCTTCTCTTGATCCTGCTCGCGTCCTTCCTGATGCTTTTGCACGGCCCTGCCCAGGCAGCCGATTCCTCACCGGTCGCGAAACCGCCCTCATTCAAGAAGATCATCGTGGGCAAGACGCCTCTTCGCGTCGAGGTGGCCGACACACTGGAAAAACAGGAGAGGGGCCTCATGTTCCGACAATCCATGCCGGAAAACGAGGGCATGCTTTTTGTTTACAAAGAGCCCCAGGAGATGAGCTTCTGGATGCGCAACACCTTCATCCCCCTCGACATCGCCTTCGTGGGCGCCGACGGCATCATCCTCAACATCCACCAGGCCAGACCGCTCGACGAAAGCGTCCTCTACCGCTCGGCAGGAGCGGCAAAATACGTCATCGAGACGAACCAGGGATGGTTCTCCCGGCATGGGATCCGGCCGGGTGACCGGGTCACCTTCGGCCGGTGAAAATCAATCCATCCAGTCCTGGATTCCCTCTTTCGAGGGAATGACAAAATCGAGTTTCCAATCTTTGACATCCAAATGATCAAAGAAAAGGGGCTGCCGATTGCCGGCAACCCCTTCTTTATTTTTGACTGAAACGATAGACCCGGATCCCGTTGACCGGATGGGTCTATTCCTTCCTGGCTTTCTTCGGCTCCTTTTTCTCCGCAGGCAGCCGGGACTTCCACAGCGCAAAGAAGGATTGGGCCTGCTCCGAAACGAAGGCGGACCACTCCTTCATGAATCGATCGGATATCTCGGAGACATCACTCATGGCTGCCCCCGGCTTCTCGCCTTCCCCCACGGCGGTTTTGCAGGCATCGCCCATTTTCTGCACGCTCTCCAGCCAGGTCTGCCAGACCTTCGCGTACCCCTCAAACCAGTTCTTCGAGAAATTCACGAATTCATCGGGCGCAGCGGTTGGGGCGGATCCGGCCGGCATCGAGGTAAACATCTTCTGCCATTTGGCGAAGGCGTCCTCCCAGGCTTCTTTCCCGGGCGCCTGGCCCGCGCCGAACTTTTTGAAAGGCTGCATGTACATCTCGAAAAGATCGTTGTAGGAGCCGCTGAAGGCATCCCCCCACTTTTTGAGCATGTCGTCGGGCTTCTCCCCGGACGAGCCTTCGGCCACATCCATCCAGCCCCTGCTCATCTTGTTGTACATCGTCATCCCCTTTGACAGCATGTCAAGGGAGTCCTTGGACCACCGGGTATAAAAATCCGCCACAGGCTTCATGTTGTCCGACATGTCACTCGCCATAAAAAACACCTCCCTGTGAAGTCATCATCACCCACCGCTCAGGTGGAAATCGATTGCGATTCCGTCACAGACGGCATCGCCTTGCCCAGTGATTTCGTTCTTTTTCCGGGGGTTATGTAGTTTGTGGAGAAGAGGACGCGTTGTGTCGTTCCCTGCCGCTTGAGATTTCAGACGCAGAAAACGAGATCTATCGGAATGCCATGAATCGATAACATAAGATAACTACGAGATATTTTCCTTTTAGTCAACAAAAAAGAACTCTGCGCAACATCGAATAGGTTTTCCAGCCTTGTAACGTTGCCAAAATAAAACAGGGCTGCAGAAGACTGCAACCCTGTTGCGCTCTGGCAGGGACGGCAGAATCGAGCCTGCCGTTCCGACCCCTGACGATTGATTGTCATGAACGATTAAGTTGGCTGCTGACCGTTTACCGACCATGGTAGATCGTCCCGCAAACCAACCTGCCTCTCAGCAGCTTTCTTTCTGAAATGCCTGAATCCGTTTCCGGCAAGTGATGGATAATTGAAATCGCATATCATTGGATAACCGAGTATTCGTTCTATCTTGGACCGCCGTAATATCGTTCGCCCTTGGCTTGCAAATCCTTATAAGCGGAGTTCGAGGCTGATGCTCGATGGGTCCGTTGTCTTGTCCCACAGGGTGATCTCCATTTTCGGATCGCTCACCGCATAACCGATTACGCTGTTATCCCGTATGATTTCACGGATGATGAGCTTGCGACGGGTTGTAAAATTTTGCCTTTGCAACCCGTTCCTGATCGGCAAACACCTCGTTCAGAGAGAGTTTTCCAATGGGCTCCAACTGTGGCCCGTCACCGCTGACACGAATACCTTCCTTATAGAGAAAATACCCGATAAGACGATTCTCCGGCTGTCCTCCATACGTTTCAAACCGAAGGGTATTGAACTTCTCGCTTCCTGTGCTCCCTTTCAGTGTCTGCTCGGTCGGCAGCTGCCTGGAGTTCAACATGGTTGCGGCAAAAGCCCAAACGGACAGGAGCAGAACAGCTGAAACGACGAGAATCATCGCCAGCGTTGCAGGAATTCTGTGATCTGTTTTTTGATTCGCCATGGCCGATACTCCTTTTGGCTTAAAGCTTTTAGCTGGGAGTTAAATCGTCAGCGTACTGCATTGCGCCGGGCCGCATTTCGCAGAACGGCCCGGAACATCTCAGAATCATCTGCAGCGGGACTCTTGCTTTCATGATCTTCTTCATTCCCTGTTATTCTTAAGAACATCTTATGCATTTTACAAACTGTAAAATGTGCAGTCAAGCCAGTAAATAATTGGCACACTCGACAGGTTGGTGTCAGTCGGGTTTGACGGAACCCCACGCATGCAAAAGGGATTCAGAATACTGCATTCATCCCCGTCCACAGGACGGGGTATTCTGCAGGGTATTCATAAAATGAAAAACAAATCTATAAGAGGAAGGACTACGAAAGGCAAGGAAATGAATCAGGCTGTGCAGATGCGGAATACGCCAATCCTTTGCTAGAACGGTCCTTTACACGGGATATTGGCAATGATATAAATAATAAGTTGCAACCTCCCAACAGCCTATTCAGCTCCGCATTAACTTTTCAACCTGATGGAGTGGACGATCATCCATGAAAAAGACCGGCAGGAAGGACAGTCAAAAGACTGCGGCTAAGAAAGGCAAGCCGAAGACCGCGAAGTCCGTCCGGGCGACGAAGGCCGGCATCCCGTCTGAAGCGCGAAAAAGGAAGCCGGCACCCCGGAAATCTGCCTCAAAAGAGCAGGCGAGCATACCCTCCGCATCAGATGCCTTTCCCATCGTCGGCATGGGGGCCTCGGCGGGGGGCCTTGAGGCCCTTACCTCCTTCTTCAACAACATGCCTTCGGACAGCCACATGGCTTTCGTCCTGGTGGTCCATCTCGACCCCGGCCATGCCAGCATGATGCCGGAGCTGCTCAAGCGGCACACGGCCATGGACGTGATCGAGGCGCAGGACGGCATGACCGTGGAGCCCAACCGCGTCTATGTGATCCCGCCGAACAAGGACATGTCCATTTTCGGCAGGGTTCTGCAGATCGCTGTACCCGCCCAAATGCGGGGCCTGCGGATGCCCATCGACTTTTTCTTTCGCTCCCTGGCAGAGGACCAAGGCGAAAAGGCCATAAGCGTTATCCTCTCGGGTACGGGTTCCGACGGGACCCTCGGGATGAGGGCGATTCACGGCGCGGGCGGGATGTGCATGGTCCAGGACCCCGAGACGGCACGCTACGACGGCATGCCCCGAAGCGCGATCATGACAGGTCTTGCGGATTACGTCGTGCCGGTGGAGAAGATGCCCGATGAGCTGCAGGCCTATGTGAGGCAGTATTACCCGAGGAAGCCGGGGAAGATCCTCTACCTGGGAGACACAAACCTCACGGCCATCCAGAAGATCCTCGCCATTCTGCGAACGAGAACGGGCAATGATTTTTCCCACTATAAAAAGACAACGATCCTGCGCAGGATCGAGCGGCGCATGAGCATTCACCAGGTCGCCGATGCGGCCGCCTATGCCCAGTACATCCAGGAACACCCGGAGGAGGTACAGGTCCTCTTCAAGGAGCTCCTTATCCGCGTGACGAGCTTCTTCCGGGACCCCGAGGCGTATGTCGCTCTCGAGAAAAAAATACTGCCCGATCTCATCGGGAACAAGCCCGAAGCGTATACCGTCCGGGTGTGGGTCCCGGGATGCGGAACCGGGGAAGAGGCCTACTCCATCGCCATCCTGCTTCGAGAGTGCATGCAGGAGGCGAAAACGGATTTCAGGGTTCAGATCTTCGGCACCGACATCGACGAGGATTCCATCTCCCAGGCCCGGACCGGGCTCTACCCCGCCAACATTTCCCTGGATGTCAGCGCCCAGCGCCTCAAGCAATACTTCGTCAAGGAGGAAGGGGGCTTCCGGATCCGGAGCGAGATCCGGGAGTGGATGGTTTTCGCCGTCCAGAACGTGATCAGCGACGCCCCTTTCACGAAGCTCGACCTCGTGAGCTGCCGCAACCTGATGATCTATCTGGATCTCGAGCTGCAGAGCAGGCTCATCCCCATGTTCCAGTACAGCCTGAGGCCGGGCGGGGTCCTCTTCCTCGGCTCGTCCGAGACCGTGGGGACCTTCGGGGATCTATTTTCGACGCTCGACAGGAAATGGAAGATCTTCCGGCGGACGGAGGCGCCCTCAACCTACCATGGGGGTGTCATCACCGGCTTCGGCATCGGAGGAGCCGGTACGACGCGGGCCGCCGATGAAGCGATAAAGGCCAAGCGGATCCCCTTCCCGGAGATCGCGCGGAAAGCGCTGCTGGAGAATTTCGCGCCTCCCTCGGTCATCGTCGGCGAGCGCGGCGATATCCTCTACGTCCACGGCCAGACGGGGAAGTTCCTGGAGCCCTCGCAGGGCCAGCCCAGCATGAACGTGCTCGACATGGCCAGGGAGGGTCTCAAGATCCAGGTCCGGGCGGCCCTCTACCGGGCGGCGGCGAAAGACGAAGATGTGGTCATGAGGAGCCTGCGGGTCAAAACCAACGGGGGAGTCCAGCTGGCGGATGTGACGGTGAGACCGATTCACATGTCCGATGTGGAGCAGAAGATCTTCATCGTGGTCTTCGAGGAGATCGATCGCGCCGTGAAGGAGCCGAAGAAGATCAAGGCCTCCACCGGCAGGGGACAGAATGCGCGGATTGAAGAACTGGAAAAGGAGCTTACCTACACGCGGGAGAATCTCCAGGCGAGCATCGAGGAGCTCCAGGCCTCGAACGAGGAGCTGAAGTCCACCAACGAGGAGTTCCAGAGCACCAACGAGGAGTTCCAGAGCACCAACGAGGAACTGGAGACCTCCAAGGAGGAACTGCAGAGCGTCAACGAGGAGCTGATCACGGTAAACACGGAACTCCAGTCCAAGATCGACCTGCTCACCCATTCCGAAAACGATATGAAGAATATCCTCGACAGCATCAACACGGGGATCATCTTCCTCGACGGCGATCTCCGTATCAAGCGTTTCAATGCCGAAGCCACCCGGGTGATCAACCTGATCCCCACCGACATGGGGCGCCCCCTGGCGCATATTTCCTCCAACCTCAAGTACGAGACTCTCTCCGAGGATGCCGGGCGGGTCATCGACACGCTGGCCCCCAGGGAAGTGCCTGTGGAGACGAAGGACGGCCGTCCCTACCTGCTGCGGATCAATCCCTACCGGACCACAGGGAACGTCATCTTCGGCGTCGTGATCACCTTTACGGAGATCACGGCGGTGGCGGGGAAAACGGAAGAAAAGAAGCAAGAAGAATAAAGGCTCTCGGACCCGATGAAAAAGCCCGAGGAACTGAAAAAAAGACTCCGCAAGCAGGCCGAAGAAAAAGTGGCCACGCTGCGGGAGAGGGATATGCTCCGGTATCTTCCGCAGTACGAGGAGAAGCGTTTGCTCCACGAGCTCCAGGTTCACCAGGTTGAGCTCGAGATGCAGAACGAGGAGATGAGGGGCACCCAGACGGAACTCGAGGATTCCAGGAGCCGGTACAGGGAACTTTACGATTTTGCACCCGTCGGGTATGTCACGCTGGACAAGCTCGGCATGATCCACGAGGCGAATATCACGGTAGCCACCCTTTTGAACGTACCCCGGGCAGCGCTCATCGGCAAGTACCTTCAGTCTTTCATGGACCGGGAGAGTGCCGATGCATTCCACCTTTTCCTCCGGAAACCCTTGTCGCCCGGGATGAAAGAGATTTTGGAATGCAGGCTTCAACCGGCGGAGGGGACGCCTTTCGAGATCTCCCTGAATGTGAGCGGCGAGTATACCGGTCGGACAAGCTGGTCGGTATCGGGTGGTCCTCGTGGATGTGAGCAGGCTGAAGCTGATGGAGCGGCAGGCTCGCGAGACCGGGGATAGGCTTCGATTGCTGGCCTCGGAATTGAACCTTTCCGAGGAGCGTACCCGCAAGGCGATCGCCCAGACCCTTCACGACGAGGTGGGCCAGACGCTGGCCCTGGCCCGCATGAAGCTTTCCTCTGCGTTGACTCTTCCCAAGGAGACGGCCGTGGAGAAGATCGTCGACGAGGTCCTATGACATGCTCGCATTGGCCATCAAGGAGACGCGGTCCCTCATGGTGGAGATCAGCCCGCCCGTTCTGCATGATCTCGGGCTCGAAGCCGCCATCGACTGGATGGCCGAGAGGATGTCTTCGGAACACGGCATAGCCATCGAGACGGTGAAAACGGGGGATTTCTCGGACCTGGAGCAAGACCTGAAGATCATGCTCTACCAGATGACGAGGGAGCTGCTGGTCAACATCGTCAAGCACAGCGGCGGCCGTCATGTCCTCGTGACCGTCGAGCGGGACGAGCGCACTATCGGCATCACGGTAAGAGACGATGGGAAAGGGTTCGATGCCGGGGGGCGGGTTCACCCACCGCCGATAACGGGTTCGGGCTCTTCAGCATCCGGGAAAGACTGAAGTCCTACAACGGAAGCCTTCATATCGAATCGCAGAAAGACAAGGGAACGACCGTGTCCATCCGGCTGCCCGTGGGGAAAAAGAGCGATTGAAGATGAGTTGAGCTGGCATGGAAATCTTAGCTATGCTCAGAAAAAAGGCGTCTCATGGCGCCTTTTCGATTTTAACAAGGTTGTTGGGGGCGTCAAGATTGTCCCGGCTGAATAAAGACGAGAAAAAGGGGCTGCGGAAGATCCGCAACCCCTTTTCATTCATGGTCGGGGCGGCAGGATTTGAACCTGCGACATCATGCTCCCAAAGCAATTAATTAAGCTTTTCAAGCCTTTGCACCCCTCTTCACCCCTTTTATTGTCAGTCTAAAACCCTTTGACTTTACAAGATATAATCTCTATGAGTCTATTCATGGCGATGCAATGTTATTCACCCCTAGCACCCTAAAAAATTGTCCCCGTTTTGTCCCCGCTTCCAGGGGACAACGGAAAAGGAGGTTCATCATGCCACTAACCGACATCATGATCCGGAAGCTCAAACCGAGAAAGAGCCGTTACGAGGTTGCCGACATCCGGGGCTGTTGCGGGTGCTTCCATCCGGGGATAAGGTTTGGACGTTTCGTTACGTCATCCAGGGAAAGCCCAAGCGGATGATGCTGGGCTATTACCCTGCCCTGTCGCTGGCGGCTGCCCACCAGAAGCACGCGGCAGCGCAACAGGAAGTGCAGAGGGGGATTGATCCGGGTGCAGCCGCAAAGGAAGAAGAGGCGAAGCGGCGGGCGGCTGAAACCATCAAGGGCTTGTGGCTTGAATTTCTGGAAATGGAGTTGAAGGACCGGCCTGGAACACCAACCGCGAACGCATGATCGAGAAGGACGTGCTTCCGGTATCGGCGAAACGAAAGGTAGCCGCCATCACACGCCGAGACGCTGTGCTTTTGCTTGATGAAGTTAGGAAACGGGCACCCGTGACGGCAAACAGGCTGCAAGGGCTCCTGGTGCGGATGTTCAACTTTGCCGCCGAGCGTGGGCACATGGATCACTCCCCGATTGCAGGGATGCGCGGCAGGACAAAGAGGCGGCGCGGGCGCGGGTGCTCTCTAACGATGAGATCAAAAACCTGTGGGCAGCCCTGGATTTGGAGAGCACCGTTGGCATCTACAGGCTGACGAAGCTTGCGTTGAAGGCGATTCTTCTCAGGGGCAGAGGCCAGGAGAGGTTGCAGGGATGACCTGGGACCAACTCGACGAAGATGATTGGTGGAGTATCCCAGCAGAGAAACGAAAGAACCAGGAAGCAAACCGGGTCTGTGTTCTCGATCGATGATTTCCTTCGTGTTCCGTTCATGGAAAACCGCAGCGTGACCGTCGGGGCGCTTGCAAATGCTCTCAGGCGGCACCGGGCCAAAATCAGAATCCCCGAGGTTCACCCCACGACCTGAGAAGAACGGTGAGAACCCGGCTTGCCGAGATCGGGGTTTCTGACATCGTCGCGGAAAAATTGTTAGGGCACAAAACTACAAGGCATCCTTGCCGTTTATAACAGGCATCCCTACGACGCAGAGAAGCGGGCGGCGCTCTCCCTATGGGAGCAGAGGTTGCAAGGCATCCTGGGGCAAGCTGGGGCCGTTTCTAACGTGATTCCCTTCGAGGTGCGACATGGCTAAAAAACAACCCGGCAAAAAAAGGCCAAGCGCCCTGGGGCTCCGCGAGCATTTACCGATCGAGGGGCCGGGACGCGACGACATGATGCAGCTTTATCTATGGACTTTTGAGGAAGCATGGAGCGCACAGGAAGCATGGCGAGCCCAAGACGCCAAAAGCTAACGGAACGCGGGCCATTTTTCCGATGACCGGCACAGGAACTTAAAAAATTATATCAACTCCATCGATCCGGAAAAGAAGCGGCGATTCTTGAGGCACTTTATGTCTGCACTAAATTCTTTACCAATTCCCCGGTGGTGCGAGATGTCCTTTCTTGCAGCCTATCGCAAGGTGCGCCAGTACAAGGCAAAAAGCTGGGATGATGTTTTCGGCAATCCTCATCCGAAAGGGGCACACCTCGGGGCAAGGCGGCAGAAACGCAAAAAGAGCCGCGTGTGTATAGCCGGATACGGGAGATCAGGCATAATGACCCGTCGGTCGCAATAGCGGTAATTTTTCGGGATCGTCGGAAAAGAACTTGGAATCTGCAAGACTCTCACAGAGGAATATTATTATAGCTGGGAGAACCTGTTTGGGAAAAGAAAATAGCCACTTAGTAACTCCCACGAAAACTTAAAAACTTTCGGGAATACTAGCACGTTTTAAAGTGCTTCAATACCCTCCAGCAAGGAAAGAAAAACCGCTGGAGGGTTTTTTTATGGAAAAGAGAAGATCATGAGAAAGCCGGACATCCGCCAGGCTACAGGCCTTTCTGATTCCACCGTCAAACGGCTCGAAATGGAGGGCCGGTTTCCCCGGCGGGTCAAACTCTCCAACCGGCGTCCGGATGGCTCAAACCGAGATCCAGGACTGGATCAGCGAACGGGCCGAGGCACGGAAATAACTGCGGCGGCTGAAAGGCAACCGGCCGGGCCGCCCTGTGCCCGGCCGGGCCGCTTAAACAATACAACAGGGCGACAGGGCAGCGACAGTGG
>CAWEPT010000010.1:0-14670 GCA_963810965.1 uncultured delta proteobacterium
CAGAGCCCGATCGTGTCGCGCTTCCTCGTTTTCTTCATCGCCGCCTTCTTTTCCTGGAAGGACTGCCTCATCGTGCTTTCCCTGTCGGAGGCGGCCTCGGCGGCCGGGTCTGATGTGCCGGGCTGTGCCTGCTGCGGGAAGGAAGTCCGGAGTTCCTTCTTGAGCCCCTCCGCCAGGGGGGGGCCGTCCTTGGGCTGCAGCAGGATGATGCTGATCCGCCGGTTCTGCGGGTCCTTGGGCTGGTCCTTGATGAGAAGCTCCGTGTCGGCGTAACCCACCACGCGGGCCACCCGCGAGGGGTCGAGCCCGTTGGTCTCGAGCATCCGCCTTGCGGCGGAGGCGCGATTGGTCGAAAGCTCCCAGTTCGTGATCTGATCGCCGCGGAAGGGGGCTGCATCGGTGTGTCCCTCGATGGCGATCTTCGCGTCCTGGTCCCGGATCACCTCGGCGACGCTGGCCATGATTTCCCTTGCCTTCTCGGTAGGTTCGGCGCCTCCCAGCTGGAACATGGGGCTGCCTTCCTTGTCGACGATCTGGATCCGGACCCCGCCGTCGATGGCATCGATGAGGACCTGGTCGCTCACCCCCTCACCGCCGCCCTTTTTCTTCATGGCCTTCTTCAAGGCCGCGGCGACGTTCTCGGGTTTCAGCTCGGCCTTCTTGATGTGGTCGGCGATGACAAAGGCCGACCCGGGCAGGAAGTTCGTGCCGCTTTCCTTGAAGAGGCTGAAGCTCTTGAAGTACTCCGCCATGGCGATCCGCTTGTCGTCAGACACCATGGAGAGCAGCCACAGCAGGAGGAAGAAGGCCATCATGGCCGTGACGAAGTCGGCGTAGGCTACCTTCCACGACCCGCCGTGGTGCCCCTCGCCGTGCCTCTTCTTGACCTTCTTGATGATGACCTTGCGGACGGCTTCCGACATTACTTCTTGATTCTCCTGAGGGCTTCCTCAACTTCCGTAAACGCGGGCTTGTCGACGGCCGGGACGACCCGCCGGCCGAACTCGACGGCTACCTGCGGTGCGGCGCCGCTGACGAAGGCCACGATGGCCATCTTGAGCACCATGAGGTACTGGAGCTCTTCCGAGGCGGAACCTTCCATGTTTTTCGCCATGGGCCCCACGAAGCCATAGCACAACAGAACGCCGAGGAAGGTGCCGACGAGGGCGGCGCCGATGCTCTGGCCGAGGACTGCCGGCGGCTCGTTCATTTTTCCCATGGTGAGCACGATTCCCAGAACGGCGGCGACGATACCGAGGCCGGGGAGCGAGTCGGCCACGGTGGCCACACTCTTGCTCGGCGCCATCAGCTCCTCGTGGTGGCTCTCCAGCTCCGCGTCGATGAGAGCCTCCAGCTCGTTGGGCTCGATCTTGGTCGTCATGACGGTGCGCAGGGTGTCGACGACGAGATCGAGGGCGTGGTGGTTTTTGAAGAACCGGGGGTACTTGGTGAAGATCACGCTCTCCTTGGGGTTGTCCACGTCGCCTTCGACGGAGACCAGGCCCTCCTTGCGGATCTTGTAAAAGACCTCGCCCAGCATCGTGAGGGCCTCCAGATAGTCGGCCTTCGCGTACCCCTTGCCGGAGAGCATTTTCAGCAGACCCGCGAAGACGGCCTTCATGACCTTCATGGGCGAGGCGATGATGAAGCCGCCCACGGCGGCGCCGCCGATGATGAGAAGCTCGACGGGCTGAAACAGCACGGCGAGGTTTCCATGCTCGAGGAGGAAACCGCCGATGACGCAGGCGACGACGATGGCGGAGCCGATGATGGTGAACATGGGAAGCCGGCGTTACCCCCTTTTCTCACGAAGGATTTGCCGCTCCCGCTCGAAGACGAACCGGCAGATTTCCTCACGGATTTCGTCGCCCATGGCGACAAACTTCAGGCCGATTTCGAAACTGTCGTTTCGCCGGTCGGCCGCCACCACTTCCCCATA
This sequence comes from uncultured delta proteobacterium, assembly GCA_963810965.1. Taxonomy (GTDB): domain Bacteria; phylum Desulfobacterota; class Syntrophia; order Syntrophales; family UBA2192; genus UBA2192. Next base: position 1,940 of record CAWEPT010000010.1, read on the forward strand.
GACATAGAGGGCCACGGAGGTGCCGGAAGAGAGAACCATCATGACTTCGACGATATCGCCGCGGGTGAAGGGCTCTGGCGAGTGAAACGAAAGACCGCCCCCGCTGATGCTGATCTGCTGGACCGGAAGCGCATTGAATCCCAGCTTCTGCGCGCCGACCGTATTGAGGATAAGGTCGAGCTTGCGGTTGATCATCGAGAGCCATTCGGCGAGGGCCTGATCCTGGATTTCGGGGAGCCCCCCCAGATCGACGGCCGTCTGATTGGAGACCCTGGACAGAAGGTTCTCCCGCTCTTCCGGGGGCACGAGCCGCGCGCCGAAGGGCACGACGGTCTTGACCCGGGAATACTCCCGACGGTTCGGCTGGCAGGGGAATTCACTTGTGAAATTCATTTCGAATATCCTGACAAACGTTGCAACGGTTTCATTTATCTAATATCGGTAGCTGCCGCCATAACTTGAAGGGGATTTTGGCAGCGCAAGTCCTTATAATTGCATCCATTCTGCCGGATGTGCGCAAAACGGCCCGGCAATCGGAGTAATGCAAAGGGGGTGCCACTGGCCGCCCGGTGGCGGCAGGATCGAGGATCGAGGGGCGAGGGTTGAGGGGAAATGATTCAGGGTCGATGGTGGAGGGTAGCGGGAATGTGGAAATAATTAAATGAATTCAGGGCCTTGTGATCACCGATCACCGGTCACTCTGAGCAGTCGATCCATCTCGGCGAGGGCGGCCTCCACGGTGTTGCCGGCAGTGAAGCACTTTCCATAAGGAAGATCGATGGCGGGGGTTTTCAGCGCGATGACGGGGGTGTCGTTGCGAAGGGCGTGGGCGATCTCGGACACAGTCCCCCAGCCGCCGTCGATGGCGATCATCACATGGGGGGTCTTCGCATTGATGACATTCCGGGCATCGGCCATCCCGGTGTAGATGGCAATGTCGACAAAATCGTTGGGGTAACCGGCGAGCGGCCGGACCCGGTCGCTCGGGAGCACTGCCAGGACAAGCCCCCCTGCCTTGAAGGCCCCCTCGGAGGCTGCCTTCATCACCCCGTCTCCGCCCCCCGTGAGAAGGACATGCCCTCTCTTTGCGATGGCCTCGCCGATCCGGCGCGCGTCTTCAAGGATCTCCGGCGGCGCCTCATGGCCGCCCATGACGCCGACGACGAAGGGTTTTCTCCGGACTTCGATTTTTTGCATCATGTCGGGGTCCTTCTGATTATTCATTACGCCTCGGCAGCGGGAGAGTCAAATCGTTAAGCGGGGGACAGGCGGGACGCCTGTCCTACAATTTATTTTCAAGCCGCCCGATCCGGAACCTCAGAAGCAGGTCGATGAACCGCGGGTCGCGGATGGGGTTCTCTTTAAAGCCGAAAAGATGCGTGGGGCATTTGCAGTCGGAGGAGCCGAATCGGGGGATGCTCCAGTCGGCAAGGCGTCCCAGGGCCTCCGCCAGGTCGTGCTCCAGGTCTTCGCTCGTACGGACGGGCAGTGCCGTGCACGAGTCGGCCCGGTCCCGCAGATAATCGATGTGCCAGTGGAATTGCTTGCGCCGCCTCAGGTGGCGCTCCACCCGCTTCGTGAGGTTTGCCCGGGCCGAGCCGGCGTAGACGTAGTACCCTTTCGGGAACGTGACCTTGCCGAGGCCGCCCGCATCGATGCGGCGGCTTTGCGCGACCTCGAGAACCAGAAGGTAGCTCCCCCTGTCCCGGGCCTGCCGCGCGATGAGATCCCAGGGGATCTCCACGTCGCGGACACGGGGCCCCAGGCTCAGATCCTCCCGCCACTCCACGCCGACGGCCTTGACGAGAAGATCGTTTCTCACCTCGAGGAGCGTCCTCGCGAAGGGGTAATCCGTGTGGTAGTCGGGCATGAACGTATCGATCCGCGGCGAGTGGACGACAAAGACGACCCCTCCGGGAATTCCCTGTCGCGCATGATGGGCAAGGTTCTCCAGGTGCCTGCGCCCGCGCTCCGTGACGGCGTCGGGGAACATGGCGATGCGACTGCCGAAGAGGGTGCAGGATTTGACCTCGAGGAAAAATTCCCTCCCGTCCTTTTCCAGGAGGAAGTCGTAACGGCTGGCACCTGCACGGACTTCGCGCCGGATGACCGACGCCGCTTCGAAACCGGGGAGTTTTTTTGCCGCAAGGAGGTGTGCCACCACGTCGTTTACGAGATGCGTGTGCAGCAGGATGGGCCTGCCCTCGTGCTCGACGGCGAGTGCCGTGTAATCGGTGCTCTTTGACGGGTCGGGAGGGTTATGGACCAGGTACAGGATCCGGCCCGGCAGCAGCAGCTCCCAGAGCCTTCCGGGGTTGGGAAGATAGGCCTCAACGGTCTTCCCGCCGAGATCGCAGACGACAAGAAAGCGGTTCGGCCGCCGGACGAACCGGGCCTTCAGGATGGGCGAGGTAAGCGGGACACGGTAAGAATCTTGAGGTGCTGAATCGGATTTTCTCTTTTCCTCCACCCTTCACCCTCGACCCTCAGCCCTTTCTTTCTGACGAAGAACAGCATGCCCGCCGAGACCACCGTCAGCGCGAGCGACAGGATGAACGGCGCCTGCATGCCGAAGCGATCCCACAGCAGGCCCGCCGCGACGGAGGCGGGCAGGGCGCACAGGCCGATCACCATCTGGAAGCCGCCCAGGGCGCTGGCCCGGTACTGGGCGGGGCCCAGCTCGGTTACGAAGGCCTTCTGCACCGTGTCGATCCCCGCCTGGTGAAGGCCGAAGAGGACGAAGGCGGCAACGACCATCCAGGAGCTGTCGGCGAAGATCATCGCCAGGCACACAAGCCCCCAGAGAACATAGGAGATCTGCAGCACCGCCTTGCGGCCGATCCGGTCGGAAAGGACGCCGAAGGGATAGGAGCAGAAGGTGGCCACCAGCGTGAACAGCAGGTAGAAGACCGGCACCGTGGTGATCTGGAAGCCGAACTTGTTGGCGAAGATGAGAAGGAACGAGTAGCTGAACGCCCCCAGCGAGAAGACTGCGCTCAGCATCACGAAGAGCCTGAAGTTCCCGTCGAGGTGCCCGAGGGAGATTCCCTTGAAAAGTTTTGCATCCTCGAGGCGCTGCTCGCGGATGTTCATCACGATCAGCGCGACGGCGATGAAAGACGGCACGGCGGCGATCAGCAGCAGGTTCTGAAACCCCAGGTAGGGGAAGAAGACGATGCAGAAGACGATCCCGACGAGGGCGCCCGCATTGTCCATCGTCCGGATGATCCCGAAGTTCCCGCCGCGGTTGCTTCGTATCGACAGATCGGCCACCATGGCATCCCGGGGGGCGCCCCGCATCTTGCCCGCACGGTCGAGGATCCGGAAAGGGACGAGCCAGTGCCACGTAGCCGACAGCGCGTAGCCCAGCCGGGAGATCCCGCCGCAGAGGTAGCCCAGCCATATGAAGATCTTGCGCTTGCGGGTCCGGTCGGAGATGTAGCCCGAGAGGGCCTGCGAGATGGATACGATGGCGTTGCCGATCCCGTCTATGAAGCCCAGGACGGCCATGTTGGCCCCGAGGGACGCGACAAAGAGGGGCCAGATCGGGTAGATCATGTCCGACCCCATGTCGTTGAAAAAAGACGCGAAGGCGAAGGTGCGGATGGTCTTTTTGGTCTCGCCGTCGGGCGGTGCGGCAGCTTCTCTGCTTTGCTCCATGTGCGAGTTATTTTTTCAGGTTCGAGTCGATCTTGTCGTGGATGTATCTTGCGGCGACGTTGCTTCCCGCCGTGCCGACGCGGACGGAAACGGAGGTGTCGGTCCGGGTGAGGTACTCCACGGTGATCTTCACCTTTTCCTCGTCGACAACGGCTTCGATCGTGCCCTTCTGGATCTTGCGATCCAGCTGGATGTCCGATGCCTTCAGCTCCTTCAAGGCCTTGTTGGCAGCATCCCATACCTGGTCCATGGGAGCCTTGTAATTCGACTGGAGACTCCCGTCGTGATAGACGAACTTTCCCGACTCGTAACCCATGACCGTGTCCCCGGCGACGATTGCGCAGCCGGTCAGGGCGGTCAGCGCAAGAAGACCGACCAGCAGGGCGATTTTTTTCATCATGATGATACCTCCTTTTTCGTTGTTCCGTTTTCCCGTGCCGATGATCAGAAGAAACGGATGAGGATAGCCTGGATCACGGTGAAGAGAACCGCCCCCGCCGTGACGAGGGCAAAGAGCGCCGCGATGACCCGGTGCGGCATGGTTTCCCGCCGCCTCTCCTCGTAGCCGAGTGCAAACCCCACGGCGATCCCCGCCGCGATCCCGCCGCCGTGGGCCCAGTTGTTGATGCCCGGCAGCAGAAGCCCGAAGAGAATGAGACCGATGATCCACCCCATGGCCTGCCTGTAGATGGCCGTGCCGAAGGAACCGCCCCGCGATTTCCCGTAGTACAGGATTGCGCCGATGAGGCCGCACACGCTGGCCGAGGCGCCCAGCGTGAAGGGGATCCCCACGAGGTAGGACAGGACGAATCCCGCGATGCCGCTCACGACGTAGATGATGAGAAACCGCGCCGTCCCGTATTCGTGGGTCACGAAGGGCCCCAGCTGGTGCAGGGCCATCATGTTGAAGGCGATGTGAAGAATGCCCCCGTGGAGCGACGAGGCCGTGAGGATCGTCCACCAGCGATGGTAGTAATCGATCGGGATCGTCCCCGTGGCGCCGAGAAGCAGCAGGCTCGTGCTCGACGGCGAGAGCAGGGTGAAGGGGTTGAGCGACATCCCCATCTCCGAGGGCTTCAGGACGAGCGCCAGGATGAAGATGGCGGCGTTTGCGTAGATGATGAACTGGATGAGGCTCTCGCCGTCGCGCAGCGAGAACCGGGAAAGGCTCTTGCGGATCGGCGAGCCCGGGTTCGCGAGCCCGCAGAAGGGGCACGCCGGCTCGTCGGAGCTGATGAGCCTCCCGCAGCCGGGACAGAGCATCGATTTTTTATCCAGTTGACCCATGAGCTTCCTCACATTTCGGGGCACGGTAACACAGATAAAGAAAGGCTGTCAAGCAAAGGGCGCCGGAATCACGGGCAATTCGGCCTTGCGGCATCTCCCTTTGCCTGCCCGCGCATTCCCTGCTATAGTGACGCGTCGAAAGGGGTAACCAATGGCTGTTCGCGCAAAAGACATCATCACCATAACGATTGAAACGGTCGCCTTCGGGGGCGAGGGGATCGGCCGGGCGGAGAACCTCGTCGTCTTCGTGCCCTTCACCGCGCCGGGAGACGTGGTCGAGGTGGAGATCCGGGAGGCGAAGAAACGATACCTCCGAGGCCGCATGAGAAAGCTTGTCACGCCGTCACCCGACCGGGTGGAACCGCCCTGTCCCTACTTCCGGCGCTGCGGGGGCTGCCACTACCAGCACATCGAATACGCAAAGCAGGTCGAGATGAAAAGGCGCCAGGTCTCCGAGGCCTTCGAGCGGATCGGCAAATTCACGGCCCCGCCCGTCGAGCCCGGCACCCCGTCGCCTGTCCCCTACGGGTACAGGGGCAAGGGCGAATTCCACGTGGAGCGGCAGCGGGACGGCGCCTACCGGATCGGGTTCATGGATGTGACAGGCAGCCGCCTCGTCGACATCGAGCGCTGCGCCATCATGGATGAGAGCATCAACGAGCAGCTCACCTTCCTGAGACGTCCCATGCACGCGCCCCTGCGCGTGGACCGGTATGTCATCTGGTCGCTCACGGGGAAGAGCGAAGAGAAACACGTCGTACGGATCGTGAAAGGGCGGGAGATCCTCGTTCCCTTCGAAGGGTTCTTCCAGGCCAACACAACCCTCACGGACGGCCTCGTCGATACCGTGATGGAGTTTGCCGGGGCCGGCCCCGGCGAGACGGTCCTCGATCTCTACTGCGGCTCGGGTCTCTTTCCCCTGTTCCTTGCGCCTGCGTGCCGCAGCCTTGTCGGCATCGAGATCGACGGCGAGGCCGTCGAGTGCGCCCGGCTGAACATGAAGAAGCACGGAATCGAAAATGCCGTTTTCCACGAGGGGGATGTAAGAGAAGTCCTGGAAAAGGAGTTTGGCGGGGGCAAGGCGGCCGATGTGGTCGTTCTCGATCCCCCGAGGACGGGCTGCGAGAGGGAGGTGATCGATCTGCGTCATCGGGCTTCACCCCTCGAGGATCGTTTATGTCTCCTGCGACCCGGCGACACTGGCCCGGGATGCCCGCCTGCTCGTCGACGGCGGCTACAGCCTCATCACCGTCAGGCCCGTGGACATGTTCCCGCAGACGAAGCACATCGAAGCCGTGGCACTGTTTAAGAAGAAGTGAGAAGAAGTGTCTAAGTGCTTGAGTGTCTGAGTGAAGAAGGGAAGGACCTTGCTTCTTCACTCAGACACTTAGACACTCATACACTCAGGCACTTGAAGTATGAACAATCAAAATTATATTAACGGCGGGTCTGAAGGCCCTCTTTTATTGTGAGGGAAGAATAAGACCATGTACGCAACGCCCACCGATGCCGCCACGGTCATGCTCCTGCGGCCCTGCCGGAATGCAGCCGTGAAGGACATCGAGGTTCTCATGGTCCTGCGCAATCGCAGGAGCCGCTTTGTCCCGGGCTATCACGTCTACCCGGGCGGGATTCTCGACCCCGAGGATTTCGAGCCCGGCATCGAGCGCTTCTGCCGAGGGATCGAACGGAAAGAGGCTTCGGAGATCCTTCCGAACATGTCGCGCCCGGAAAAAGCGCTTGGCGCCTGGGTTGCGGGAATCCGGGAGACCTTCGAGGAAGTGGGGATGCTGATCGCCATCAGGAAGGACGGCTCGCCCGTGACGATCCGGACGGAAGAGGAGCGGAAACGGTTCTGCGACTACCGGAGGGCGCTGAACAAGGGCGAAATGAAATTCCATCAGATGCTCGAGATCGAGGAGCTGTTCCTCCCCCTCGACCGCCTCCATTACTTTTCACACTGGATCACCCCCGAACCGCTGCCCCTTCGCTACGACGTGCGGTTTTTCGTGGCGGAGGCCCCGGAGGCGCAGGCCGTCATCCATGACGGCGTGGAGCTGACGGAGCATCTCTGGCTCACGCCCTCCAGGGCCCTGGAGGAATACGAGAAGGGGAAGATCGGGATGGTCCTGCCCCAGATCATGACCCTGGAAGACATCTCCCGCTTCAGGACCGTCGAGGAGGCCATCGCCTCCGCGAAAGCCCGCCGCGTCCCCGCCAACCTGACAAAGATCAAGCGTATCAACGACGAGGACGTGGAGGTCATGCCCGACGGAACCGTCTTCGAACGCCGCCCGCCCGTGTATTCCTGGCCCACGAAAGAGTAACTGGTTGACTGGGTAAATGGTTGATTAGGGAAAGAGGAGAAGAAACAATCTCCGTACTCCTCTCCCCCTAATTCCTAATCACCCAATCTACCAATCACTAAAACTTGACCGGTGGTGCCGTCTTCGCCGCTGCGGGGGCCTCGAAGAAGGCCGCCGGGCTGAAGCCGAACATGCCTGCCAGGAGATTGGCCGGGAAGCTTCGGATCTTGACATTATAAGCCTGGACGGCCTCGTTGTAGCGGCGGCGCTCCACGGCAATGCGGTTTTCCGTCCCCGCCAGCTCGTCCTGCAGCTTGAGGAAGTTCAGGTTGGACTTGAGCTCGGGATAATTTTCCACGACGACGAGCAGCCGGCTCAATGCCGAGGACATCTCGTTGTTTGCCTGGATCTTGTCCGGGATCGTTCCGGCCCCGCCCACTTTCGACCGGGCGTTGGTCACCTCGATGAATACATCCTTCTCCTGCTTGGCGTAGCCCTTCACCGTTTCCACGAGGTTCGGGATCAGATCGTAGCGCCGCTGGAGCTGATTTTCCACCTGCGACCAGGAGGACTTGACCTGCTGGTCGAGGGCGACGAAGTCGTTGTAGGTCCCCTTGAAGAAGCCGTAAAGCGAGATGGCGATGACGGCCACGACGGCCAACGCAATCCAGAGTCCTTTCTTTGCCATATAACCTCCTGATCAAACTCGTTTATTTCGTTCTTTTCGTTTGTTTCGTCTATTTCGTCAGAAATAGCGTCTGAATGCCTGAGTGTTAAAAACGAGATTGCCGCGTCGGCCTAGCGGCCTCCTCGCAATGACATTCTTTTTTCGACCCGCTACCCTCGCCCCTCGCCCCTCGCCCTTTCACTGGTCAGCGGTCACTCTCGAGCCTAGGGCTCGAGCTCGTCGACGGCCTTGATCAGCTTTTGAATCTCCGTTGTGTACGACCGGAAGACGGTCTTCAAGTCCCCGAGCGAGAGGCCCTTCTTTCCCTCCCGCAGGTCGATGCAGCGCAGGAAGGGCGCGGCGTCGATCCCGTACATATCGGCCACGGCCGCCACGATCTCCCGCCGCCCGCGGGGGACCTCCCGGTCCTTCAGGGTGAGCAGGGCGTTGAAAACCGAGAGGAAGGCCGTGATGGATGCCGCCATCAGCCGTTGCAGGCTCTCCGCCTTGCCCGCCGTCTCCAGGAACCTGGTGCGCAGCAGCATCAGCTTTCCCTTCAGCTCCCGCTCGCACTGGAGCCGCAGGGCGCGCTTTTCGAAGACGAGATCCCTGAGGACATCCTCGCCGTGGACGACCTGGTAATGGCGCTTCATGTTGAGGAACTCCACCGGGTAGACATCGACGGAGGAGCCGATCAAGGCCTTTGTCATGAAGAGGGGCGTTGCCACCGCCCTCTTCTTCCATTTCGGGACGAATGACAGGACCTTCTCGAGATCATCCGCCACATCTTCGGCGAGGACGACGAGGAAATTGATGTCCGACTTTCCGGCCACGTATTCGCCGCGGGCCCCGCTCCCGTAGAGGATGACCGACTGAAGCGCTTCGCCATAGATCCCCTTGAGATCCTCGACGATCTCCGGGAAAACCTCCTGCGGTGTTTTCGGTATCTTCGCCATGCTATCCTTCCTCTTCTCTCTTCGAACCAACTGAACCATTGAACCAACAACTAACCGACTTTTCTTAGAAGTCTCCCCCTGCCCCGCCACCCCCGCTCATCCCGCCGCCGAAGCCGCCGAAGCCCCCGCCGAAACCGCCGAAATCACCGGAAGAACCGCCCCCGTAGCTCCGGCCGCCGCCACCGAAACTCGATAGTAAAAGCAGTGCCAGGATCTGCCGGCCCGTTGCCGTGAACAAAAAAAGCATGACGACGATGAGAAAGAGCAGCAGGGTGAAGGGGCTCACCGAAACCCCTCCCGTCGGACGTGCCGGCTGCATCTGCGGTCTGCCCGTGAGGGTCACGCCGGCATTGCGGGCGATCACGTCCGACACGGCCGTCATGGCGTTCAAGAGGCCCTTGCCGTAGTCGCCCTGCTTGAGGTGGGGGATCACGTGCAGCCGGAGGATCTCGCCGACAACCCCGTCGGGAAGGATGCCCTCGACGCCGTAGCCCGTCTCGATCCGCACCCGCCGCTCCTTCAGGGCCAGCAGGATCAGGACCCCCTTGTCCTCGCCCTTCTTCCCGATTCCCCAGGACTCGTAGAGACGGGTGGCGTAATCGTCGACCACCATGTCCCCCACGGTGGGCACTGTCGCCACGACGACGGCCGTACCCGTCTTCTGCAGAACCTCCCGGGCGAGATTCTCCATGACGCCCCGCTGATCCGCCGGGATTACGTTGGCAAAATCATTGACGGCGCCTGTCGGGCGGGGGAAAGGAGGGTCTGCTGCAATCGCAGAGTCCTGCCTGGAAGGCGAGCACGAAGATCAGAAGAAGGGCTGTCGTCAGACGTCTCATCACGGGAATCGTTCGGTCCTTTTTGTGAGGGGATGTCCATGCCCTCTGTCATCAGATCGCATCATCGGGTCGGGTTCCTGACACCTGATGAAAATTATATCCCAGCTGAGGCGCGGAATGAAGTCATATTTTTACGCGCAATTACGGCATGATAGAGGCGGCTTTCGCTGTGGCCGGAAGGGCGTTCTCTTTGGCAGAGTATTTGCACGACTGCGGGTACTCCAGCCGCACCGTTTTTCGATGATAGAGCCTCACACAAAACCAGTCTTCCGAGAGAGTAGATGGCCGCCCCCAGCAGAAAAACGAAACAGCAGCTGATCGAAGAAATCGAAGCCCTCCGGAAGCAGCTCGACTCCAGCGAGAAACCCCGCCGCGAGGAACCGGCCGAATCCCGGCAGCTCTACGAAACCCTGGCCCACAGCTCCCACGCCGGCGTCTACGTCATTCTCGACAGGCGCTTTGACTTCCTCAACGAAAAGGCGGCCCTGCTTGCAGGATATTCCGTCGGCGAGATGATCGGCATGAGGTGCATCGACATCGTTCACCCCGGGGACCGTGAGACAATCCGGGGGCAGGCGATCGAGATGCTGAAAGGCAGCGGGTCGTCCCCCTACGAGTACCGTATCATCACGAAGTCCGGACAGATCCGCTGGGTCATGGAGACGGTGACCCCCATCCAGTACAAGGGAAGGCGGGCCATCCTGGGCAACTCCATGGACATCACGGCCCAGAAGGAGCACAGCCGCAGGCTCCAGGAGCTGGAGGCCCTGGAGGCGTCCATCCTCGACGCCATCCCCCACGCGGTGCTGGGACTTGCGAAACGCCGCGTCATCTTCGCCAACGACGCCGTCGACGCCGTTTTCGGCTGGCGACCCGAGGAACTCAGCGGCAAGACGACGCGCATCCTCTACCGCAGCGACGAGGAATACAACGACATCGGGAAGTTCGTTTACTCGACGCTGCGCAGGCAGCGCACCTGCAGCGCCGAAATCCCCTGCCGCCGCATGGACGGCCGCGAGATCGTGGTGAGGCTCCATGCCTCCCGCATCGGCGACGACCTCCGGGAAGGGCGGATCATCGCCGTCTACGAGGACATCACGAAGCGAAAGCGCAGCGAGAAGGCGCTGCGGGAATCGGAGCGCTTCAACAAGGAGATCATCTCCAGCGCCCACGAGGGGGTCATCGTCTACGACCGCGAGGGCCGCTACATCGTCTGGAACCGCTTCATGGAGGATCTGACGGGCCTGCCTGCCGAGGAAGTCCTGGGCGCGAACGCCTTCGAGGTCTTCCCCCACCTCCGGGAGCAGGGCGTGGACATCCTGCTGGACCGGGCCCTCGACGGGGCCACGATCGCGGCGCCGGATCTCACCTACTATGTCCCCCAGAGCGGAAAGACGGGCTGGATTTCGGGCACCTACGCCCCCTACCGCAACTCCCGCGGGGAGATCGTCGGCGTCATCGCCATGGTCCACGATATCACCGAGCGCAAGCTCGCCGAGGAGGCCCTGCGAAAGAGCGAGGAGAACTTCCGCGCCATCTTCGAGACGGCCCCGGACTGCATCTTCATCAAGGACCGCGCTCTCAAGTATGTGCTGGTGAACCCCAGCGTGGAGGCCCTGTTCGGCAAGCCCGCCGCGGAGATCGTGGGGCTCTCCGACGGAGAGCTTTTCGGGGAGGAAGCCGAGCAGCGGACCCGCGAGATGGATTACCGCATCCTCGACGGCGAGATGGTGGAGGTCGAGTACAGCGAGACGATCAACGGCGTGCCCGTGACGCTGCACGTCGTGAAGGTCCCCATGTTCGACGACGCGGGGGAAATCATCGGCATCTGCGGCATCGCCCGCGATATCACCCAGACCCGGCAGCTCGAGGCCCAGCTCCTCCAGGCGCAGAAGATGGAGGCCATCGGGACGCTCGCCGGCGGGATCGCCCACGATTTCAACAACCTCCTCATGGGCATCCAGGGCCATGTCTCGCTGATGCTCATGGACATGACGAGCGAGCACCCTCATTCGGCCCACCTCACGGGCATCGAAAACATGATCCGCAGCGGCGCGACGCTGACCCGGCAGCTGCTGGGCTTTGCCCGCGGCGGCAAGTACGAGGTGAAGCCCACGGACCTCAACGACCTCATCCGGAAGTCCTCGGAGATGTTCGGCCGGACGAAGAAGGAGATCAAGATCACCCGGCGCGAGCAGGAGAGCACCTGGGTCGTCGACGCGGACCGCGGACAGATCGAACAGGTGTTCCTCAACATGTACGTCAACGCCTGGCAGGCCATGCCCGGCGGCGGCGAGCTCACCCTCTCGACGGAAAACGTCATCCTCGACGAGACGTTCGTGAAGCCGCACAAGATGCAACCCGGCCGCTATGTGAAGATCTCCGTCACCGACACGGGGATCGGCATGGACGAGGCGACGCGCCAGCGCGTCTTCGAGCCCTTCTTCACCACGAAAGGCAGGGGGCGCGGCACGGGCCTCGGTCTCGCCTCGGCCTACGGCATCGTCAAGAACCACGGCGGCATCATCACCCTTTACAGCGAAAGGGGCCACGGCACGACCTTCAACATCTACCTGCCCGTCTCCGCGAGCGCGACCGTTGCGGATGCGTCCCTGGAGCGCCAGGTCATGAAGGGGACGGAGACGATCCTCATCGTCGACGACGAGGACATCGTCCTCGACGTGGGCGTCGAGGTTTTGAAGACGCTGGGTTACCGGGTGCTTTCGGCCCGCAGCGGGCCCGAGGCGATCGAGATCTACCGGCAGAAGACCGGTGAGATCGACATGGTGATCCTGGACATGATCATGCCCGAGATGGGCGGCGGGCGGGTGTTCGACGCCATGAAGGGCATCAATTCCTCGGTGAAGGTCCTCCTGGCGAGCGGCTACAGCCTCAACGGACAGGCCTCGCACATCCTCTCACGCGGCTGCGGCGGCTTCATCCAGAAGCCCTTCAGCATCATCGACCTCTCCAAAAAGATCCGCGAGATCCTCGGCAAGCCGGCGGAAAAACGCGC
>CAWEPT010000011.1:0-22500 GCA_963810965.1 uncultured delta proteobacterium
GTGCTTGTAGATGACGATCCGCTCCGGGAGCCCCTTGGCCCGGGCCGTCGTGATGTAGTCCTGCCGGATGACCTCCAGCATGTTGGAGCGCATGTAGCGCGAAAGCCCCGCAAGCCCCCCGAAGGCCGCAATCGAAACCGGCAGGATCAGGTGCTTCAGAAAATCCCAGAAGGCCTCGGCGGGAGGCAGATATTCATAGTTCAGGGACCGGATGCCCGAGATGGGGAGCCAGTCCAGGTGGATGCCGAAGAGGATCATGAGCAGAAGCGCAAGCCAGAAGGTCGGGATGGCAAACCCCATGAAGACAATGACACTCATGACCCGGTCGAAGGTGGACCCCTGCCGCACCGCCGAGAGCACCCCGATGGGGATGGCGATGAGAAAGATGAGGGCCATGGAGAGCACGTTCAGAAAGACGGTGATGGGAAGCCGCTCGAGGATCTTTGCCGACACGGGCCTGCCGTCCGGCGAGAAGGACACGCCCAGGTCGAGCACGAGCAGGCGTCCGAGCCACTTGCCGTACTGGACGTGCAGCGGCTTGTCGAGGTCGTACATGGCCCGCAGGCGCTCCTTCATCTCGGCCGTCACGCGGGGGTTCATCTCCGTCTGGAGATCCGTCGGCGAGCCCGGCGCCAGGTGCATGACGGAAAAACAGATGATCGTGATCCCGAAAAAGAGGGGGATCATGAAGAGAAAGCGCCTGGCCACATAGCGAAGCATGTCACGACCTCCCCGGGGCAGGCATCGTTTTTTGCGGCGGGGCCGGCCGTACGTCCGCCGCAGCGGGACTGCCGAACCCTTCGAGGATGCCCAGGGCCTTGATGTTGGCCAGGGTCTTTGCCAGATTCTGCTCCGAGTGGGCCTCGACGGTCAGGATGGGGGTAAGCTTCCTCTCCTTCAGGATGGCGAAGAGCCTCGCGAAGGGGAAGGTCCCCTCCCCCACGGGCAGGTGCTCGTCGAGGGCGCCCTTGTTGTCGTGGAGGTGGATCTCGATGAGCCGGTGACCGAGCCTGTCGATCCAGGCCTCGAGACCGGACTGCCGCAAAGGCATTGAAGTGCCCCGTGTCGAAGCAGAAGCCGACGCGCCCGGGCGGGAGCGCATCGAGAAGAAGCCCGAGGTAGCCGGGATCGGCCTCGTAGACGTTCTCGAGGGCGATCCGGGTGTCGAGCTTCTCCGCCAGGGGAATGAGCTGCGACCAGGTGTCGATGCTGTTTTCCAGCCACTTGCGCCCGGAGGACACGTAATATTTCTCGTCGTAGGAGGGGTGAAAGACGATTGCCCGCGGGCGAAAGCAGGAGGCGATCTCGAAGACCTGCCGGAACCGCTCGAGGCTCACCCGGCGGATCTTCGCGTCGATGGCCCCCGGCCTCAGGTCCATGAAGGGCCCGTGAAAGGTAATGGAATGCCCCGCCTCGCGGAGGATCGTTGCGGCTGAGGCATAGTCCGGTTCCTTGAACCCGTCGAGGATGGCGCTGTTAAAGGCGATCTCCGGGTTGATCCGCTCCCTGAGGATTTTATCGAGATGTTTCTGGAGAAGCTGATCGAAGGGGATATGAACCTGAAGGTGTTTCAGGATGTCCTGCATCGTGATCATCCGGATCGGCATATCAATTGATGAAAACTACCACATCGACAGCGGCGAGGCAACGGGCAATTTCAAATTGACAGGGCAAATTGATAATGCTACAAAAACGGCAGGTTAGGGGAATGCCGGCCCGTCGCAAAGGCGCCGGCCCCAACAGGCTCACACAGGCAGAAGAAAAGGAGGCTTATTGGTTAAAAAGGATTTGACCACGCGGCAGAAGATTCTCCTCGCCGTCAACGCGGCCCTGGAGAAAAAGGCAAAAAACATCGTAATTCTGAACATCAAGAACGTCACTTCCTTTGCCGATTACACCGTCATCTGCAGCGGCACGTCGGACCGGCAGGTCCAGAGCATCGCCTCTTCCGTCGAAGGGTCCATGAAAAAGGCGGGCACCCTTCCCCTGGGCATCGAGGGCGAGAAAGGCGGCCGATGGGTCCTCATGGACTACGCGGACATCATCGTCCACGTCTTCTACGAACCGGTGCGCGAGTTCTACGATATCGAGCGGCTGTGGTCCGATGCCCCGAAGATGGAAGTGGCCGAAGACACCGTCGAGGTCAAGTCGCTCCGCAGGGGGATGTGATGTGACGGCGGTGCTCACGGCCCTCACGGAACTGCTCTTCCCGACACTGTGCCTGTCCTGCGGCGGGGTCCTGTCGGAGCGCAGGGAACATCCCTTCTGCCCCGACTGCCATGCCGGGATCCGGTTCATCACCGACCCCCTTTGCCCGGTATGCGGAATCCCCTACCCTGTCGAAGAGAGCCCCGATCACGTCTGCGGCGATTGCCTCCTGAAGAAAGGGGCACATCGGCACCGCCCGATCGCTCGGTGTTTACGAGTCGGTCCTTCTCGATGCCATCCACGCCTTCAAATACGGCGGCAACCTCACCCTCGGCGAGCGGCTGGGCCGACTGATGGCGCAGCATGATTACCCCGCCTTTCGCATCCAGGACTATTCGCTGATCCTTCCCGTTCCCCTGCACCCCCGGAGGCTGAGGCAACGGGGCTTCAACCAGGCGGTCATCCTCGCGCGGGAGATTTCCAGGCGCCACGGCGTGGCCATGGACTTCCGCACCCTCAGGCGCATCGTCGACACGGGATCACAGACGGGCTTGAAAAAGGAAGAGCGACGGTCTAACATAAGGAAGGCGTTCACCATAACGGGCCCGGAGCGGATCCGGGGGCAAAACATCCTCCTCGTCGACGATGTCTACACGACGGGAAGCACCCTGGGCGAGTGCGCGAGAACCCTTTTGAAGGCAGGCGCAGAAGCCGTGGGCGCCCTCACCCTCGCCCGGGCGATCCAGGAGCCATCATGAGCAAGATAACCCCGAGAAACGAACTCAAGGCCAAGATCGACCGGTTGAAGCGGGAAGGCAAGAAAGTCGTCTTCACCAACGGCTGCTTCGACATCCTCCATGCCGGCCACACCCGCTACCTGCGGGAGGCAAGGAAACTGGGCGATGCGCTGATCCTGGCCCTCAACAGCGACAGCTCCGTGCGCTCCATCAAGGGGCCGATGCGGCCCATCGTGCCCGAGGCCGAGCGGGCCGAGGTGGTGGCCGCGCTCGATTCCGTGGACTACGTGACGGTCTTCGACGAGCTGACCCCCCTTGAGCTCATCGAGTTTCTCCGGCCGGATGTCATCGTCAAGGGAGGGGACTGGGCCGAGAAGGACATCGTGGGCGCCGAGGCCGTCAGGAAATGGGGCGGACGGGTGGCCATCATGCCCGAGATCGAAGGGGCCTCGACGACGAACATCATCGACAAGGTTCTCCAGGTCTACCGTTCAGCCGACGAGGCGGGGAAAAGGGGCTAAATATTTCTTTACAAAGAGCCGATTGTTCGTTATACAAGATGGCTCTTCTCAACGAGCGCGCATATCTTTCGGACGGAATGCAGGATGAAGCCCGAGAAACAGGATTATTTCCGAACACTTCTTCTGACCAGGATCAATGAGCTCCTGGACGGCGCGGAGAGGACCGTCGCGGAGATGACCGACGAGCAGGAGAACTTCCCCGACCCCAACGACCGGGCGTCGCTGGAAGCGGACCGCAACTTCGAGCTGCGGATCCGTGACCGCGAGCGAAAGCTCATCGCCAAGATGCAGGAGGCCATCAAGCGCATCGACGACGGCACCTTCGGCATCTGCGACGCCTGCGGCGGGCCCATTTCCGAGAAGCGCCTCACGGCGCGCCCCGTCACGACGCAGTGCATCGACTGCAAGACCAAGGAAGAGAAGATGGAGAAGCAGCGGGGGGAATAGGTTCTCTCCCGGTTCACCGTCTTGTCTCCGCCCCACCCCGACTCTGCAAACCCCACCCTGCCAGACATGGAATTCGTTTGCCCAAAATCCGGGGCCGCTGTATAGTTGCCGCTGTCCCGGAAGCGCCCATCCCGAGCTCTCGAGCGAATCGAAGAGACGGCGAACCGGCCTCGCCGACAAATCCACGAAGTGAGGAAGTTAAGAAGAGCAGAAGAGCGGAAAATGCAGGGAATTCATGCCGCTCTTCCGAGCTTCCGATCTTCCGCTCTTCGCGGGCATCGCACTCGAGGCATCGCGCCCGGCACTAGAAAAGAATCCGGCTCCGAAGAGATGCCATGTTCATAGAAGTAGCCATCAATATCCCCTCCGACCGGACCTTCACCTACTCCGTCCCGGCCGAGTCGCGCGCAGACGTCGCCCTGGGCAAGCGCGTCCTGGTCCCGTTCGGGAAACGCTCGCTTACGGGCACGATCATCGGCATCCGGCGCTCCACCGACCGGCAGGACACGCGGGAGATCGTCCGGGTGCTGGACCGGGAGCCCCTCTTCCACGAGGAAGATCTGCGTTTCTACCGCTGGGCCGCCAACTACTACTTCACGTCCCTCGGCAGGGCCCTCGGCGAGATCCTTCCCGGGGGTATCGACATCGAAAGCCTGCTGTGGGCCGTAAAATGCGGCGATGCGGAGGATCTCACGCCCCTGCAGAGGAGTATCGTCGACTCGCTGGGGCGCCGTTCATCGGGGATGCCCCTGCGCAGCCTCGAGAAGGAGATGGGAAAGAAAACCCTCCTGGCCGAGCTCCGGAAGCTGGAGAAACGGGGGATCCTCTCCCTGGAGGAGCGGATGAGGAAACCCGCCGTGAAGGGCAAGACGGAAAAGATCGCAACCCTCCTGGAAGCCCCGGCGGAGGCGGTAAAGCTCACGGATCGCCAGAGGCTGACCCTCATGGCCATCGAGACAAGGGGTGGCAGGGCCCGCGTTGCCGAACTGGAGGAGGTCCATGACCCCCTGCCTGCCCTGAGATCCCTGGAGAGAAAAGGCCTCGTCAGCCTCGGCGAGGAAGAAACCCTGAGAAGCCCCGGAAGCCCCGGGGAGATCGGCCGGGCATACACTCCCTTGACGCTCAACGCCGAGCAGCAAGCCGCCCTCGGGACCATCCTGAACGGCATCTCCTCGGGCGCCTTTTCGCCCTTGCTGCTGCACGGGGTCACCGGAAGCGGAAAGACGGAGGTCTACATCCACGCCATCACCGAAGCTCTCCGCCAGGGGGGGCGCGCCATCTATCTCGTCCCGGAGATCGCCCTCACACCCCAGCTCATCGGCCGGCTGGAAAGCCGCTTCCCGGCAGGCGAGATCGCCGTCCTGCACAGCGGGATCGGCCCGGCGGTGCGCTACGATCAGTGGCGAAAAATCGAACGGGGCGAAGCGAAGATCATCGTAGGCGCCCGGTCGGCCATCTTTGCGCCCGTAGACAATCTGAGGCTCATCATCGTCGACGAGGAGCACGACGCCTCCTACAAGCAGGACGAGCGCATGCCCTACAACGCCAGAGACCTGGCGGTGGTGCGGGCCAAACAGCAGGGGGCTGCCGTCGTTCTGGGGTCAGCCACCCCGGGGCTGCAGAGCTTTTACAACACGCGTGAAAAAGCATTCGTCTATCTCGCCCTCGCAAAGCGCGTCGAGGAACGGGAGTTTCCGCGCGTCGAGATCGTGGACATGAAAAACGAGAGGGACCCCGACGGCAGAATCCGGCCCCTGTCGCGCCTGCTCGTCGAACAGCTCGGCCGCACGCTGGAAGCAAAGAAACAGACCCTGCTCTTTCTGAACCGGCGCGGGTTCAACACCTACCACTACTGCGGCGATTGCGCCCACGTCTTCCGTTGCCTCAACTGCGCCGTTTCACTCACGCATCACCTGAGCGAAGGGGCGCTGCGATGCCACTACTGCGATTTCTCCATCAAGGCCCCGCCGGTGTGTCCGGAGTGCGGCGGAAGCCGCATCCTGAGCTACGGTCTCGGAACGGAAAAGCTCACGGCGGAAATCGAGAAGCTCTTCCCGCAGGCGCGGGTCGCCCGAATGGACAGCGACACCACATCGGCGCGCGGCAGCCACGCGCGCATCCTTCAAGCCCTCGGCCGCGGCGAGATCGACATCCTCGTCGGCACCCAGATGATCACCAAGGGACATGATTTCCCCGACGTGACCCTCGTGGGGGTCATCTCCGCAGACACGACACTCAACATGCCGGACTTCAGGGCCGCCGAGCGGACCTTCCAGCTGCTCACCCAGGTATCCGGCCGGGGCGGCCGGGGCGAGACCCCCGGCGCGGTCGTCATCCAGACGCTCAACCCCGGCCACTACGCCATTCAGAGGACCCGAGAGCATGACTTCGCCGGCTTCTACGAGGATGAGATCGCCCTGCGCAGGGACCTGGGGTACCCGCCCTTTTCGCGGATGATCAACATCACCGTCTCGGGCACGGGAAAAGAGATGGTGGAAAAAGGGGCCGCCAGGCTGGGAAAGCAGGCAGGCAGGCTTGCCGATGGAAGCGATTACAAGGGCCGCCTGACCGTCATCGGCCCGATGGAGGCGCCCCTGGGCAAGGTGAGGGGCCGGTACCGCCGGCAGCTGCTCGTGAGGGGAAAACAGGTGCGCGCGCTCCATGCCTTTGTCCGGCAACTCATCGAGGGAGCCGACATTGCGGGCTGCGAGATCCGCGTCGATGTGGACCCCATGAATTTCATGTGATAAGCTGCCTGCGGCAGCAGTGACAGAAGTGACAAAACGTGGCAGAAGTGAAGGAAGTAAGAATGATGCCGACTGAGCAAAAGCCCCGCATTCTGTTCATGGGAACGCCGGAGTTCGCGGTCCCGACACTGGAGCTCCTCGTAAAGAATGCCTGGCCTCTCATCGGGGTTGTCACGCAGCCCGACCGGCCCAAGGGAAGGGGGCAGCGCCTCGTCGCCTCGCCGGTGAAGGAGGCGGCCGTGCGGCACGGGCTGACCGTCCATCAGCCCGAAAAGGTCCGGGCCCCCGAGTTCCTGGAAATCTTCCGCGGGCTTGCCCCCGACATGGTGGTCCTTGTCGCCTTCGGCCAGATCCTGCCGAAGGAGATCATCGACGGGCCTCCCCTGGGTTGCGTCAACGTCCACCCCTCGCTGCTGCCGAAGTACAGGGGGGCGGCACCCATGAACTGGGCGCTCATCCGGGGCGAGGCGAAGACGGGCATCTCCATCATGCGGATGGACGAGGGCGTCGACTCGGGAGACATCCTGTTGCAGGAAGAGACGGCCATCGAACCGGGCGAAACCTACGATCACCTCCACGACCGGCTCGCCGCCCTGGGGGCGCAGTGCCTTCTGAGGACGCTGGAGGGTCTGGCAAGCGGAAGCGTTCACCGAACTCCCCAAGACCATGCGCTTGCGACGCTTGCGCCGCGCATCAAGAAGGAGGACGGCATGATCCGCTGGGAGGCCCCAGCCCGCAGCATCGCCCACTTCGTGGCCGGTCTCTCTTCCGTGCCCGGGGCGTATCACCGTTCTTGACGGGAAGGTCCTCAAGGTCTATTCGGCCGAATCGGAAGAGGCACCCGTTCTTGAAGCGCCCGGGAGCGTCGTCGGGCCGGCACCGAAAGGTCTCAAGATCGCCGCCGGCGGCGGCTACGTGTACCTGAAGGACGTCCAGCTCGAGAGCAAGAAGCGCCTGCCCATCACCGACTTTCTCCGGGGCTTCCGGTTCACGCCGGGCAGCAAACTGGGATAAAAAATGCGAAGAAAAAGGGTCGTCTGTGCCGCGCCGCTCCCTGAGTGACAATCCAAGGAAACTCGCCGTCGATATCCTGAACCGCGTCGACGAGGAGCAGGCCTTTGCCGAGCCGCTGCTGGACGCCGTCCTCTCGTCGGGCCGCCCCGAAAGCGATGCCGACCGGGGACTGCTGACGTACCTCGTCTACGGAACGCTGCGCACGCGGGGTTTGCTCGACTTCCTGATCGACCGATTCTACCAGGGGAAAGCCCCATGCACTGCAGACAGGCATCCGGAACATCCTCCGCGTCGCCCTCTTCCAGGTGCGCTTCGCAGAGAAAATCCCCGTCTATGCCGCCGTCGACGAGGCCGTGAACACGACCAAGGGGATCTTTCCGGGGCGGGAGAAACTTGTCAACGCAATCCTGCGAAACACGCTCAGGGGAATGGCAGGCGTGGAGTACCCCGGGCTCGAGGCGGACCCCCCAGGGCACATCGCCGTTGCGCACTCCCACCCCCGCTGGCTTGTCGAGCGCTGGATGGGCGGCCTTGGCTTCGAGCAGACGCTTGCCCTTTGCAAAGCCGACAATAAGATCCCTCCCCTGGCCCTTCGCGTGAACCTCCTCAAGGCAACCCGCCAAGACGTGATGGAACGGCTCGCCCGTGCCGGTCATGACGTGAGGCCCACATTTTATTCCCCGGAGGGGATCATCCTGGATAAGCCTCCCATCACACTGCGGGCAATGCCCGAGCTGACGGGCGGCCTTCTCTACGTGCAGGACGAGGCCTCGCAGCTTGTCTCCAGGCTCCTGGCACCGGGGAAGGGAGAGCGGGTGCTGGATCTCTGCGCGGGTGCCGGCGGCAAGACAACCCACCTGGCAGCCCTGATGGAAAACGAGGGGGAGATCGTCGCTGCCGATATCCAGACGGGCAAACTCGAGGCCCTGGAAGCGACAGCACGACGATGGGGGATCACGATGGTGAAGACCGCCGTCGTTGACGCGGCCAATGCCGCGGGCACGGCCAGTCTCGGATTGTTCGACCGGGTTCTCGTCGATGCGCCCTGCTCGGGTCTTGGCACCCTGAGGAGAAACCCCGAGATCCGATGGCATCTCACCGCGCAGAAACTCGGGGAGTTTCCGCCCCTGCAGAAACGCATCCTGGGAAACGCCGCGGCCTGCGTGAAAAGAGGGGGATATCTTCTCTACAGCACCTGCTCCGTCATGCCGGAGGAAAACGACGGTGTCGTCGAGGCCTTTCTCGAGGGGCATCCCGACTTCGCCCCAGCCCGGCCGCCGGCCGATTTCCCGGCAGAAGTCCTGGACCGAAGGGATTCCTGCGGACCTTCCCCCATCGCCACGGCACGGACGGCTTTTTCGGGGCCCTGCTGCGCCGCCGATAAATCGAAATAGGTTCGAGGTCCGAGGAAAGAGGACCGAGGTCAAAGAAAACCTCGAGCCTCGATCCTCGATCCTGCACGTGCCTGTTGACTTGGACGTGCCCAAATGGTATTGCTTTCTTCACAGGCTCCGGCAAGAGGGATATCAAACAACCTCATTCCGGAGCCTTTCGAGTTGTCCGACAGGAGAGCACCATGTTTTTGAAGCAGCTGCAAGTCGGCCACATGGCCATCTTCGCCTACATCGTAGGTGACAAGGAAACGGGGGACGCCCTCGTGATCGACCCCGCGGCGGAGACGGAACGGATCGTCGCCGAGGCGCAGAAGAACAACCTCACGATCCGCTACATCGTGAACACCCACGGCCACGTGGACCACATCTCGGGCAACGCCGACATGAAGAAAAAGACCGGGGCGAAAATCGTCATCCACGAAGCCGATGCCGACATGCTCACCTCCACCCCCTCCATGATCCTGAGCATGTTCCGGGCGAAGGCCTCGCCCGCTGCGGACATCCTGGTCCGGGAAGGCGACTCGATCCAGGTCGGAAGCGTCAAGCTGAAGGTCCTCCACACGCCGGGCCATACGCCCGGCGGGATTGCGCTTTACACGGACGGATACGTTTTCACGGGGGACACCCTCTTCGTCGAGGCCGTCGGACGGACCGACCTGCCCGGGGGGTCCTGGAACACGATGGCGAAGGCCATCAAGGAGAAGCTTTACACGCTGCCTGACGAGACCGTCGTCCTGCCCGGCCACAACTACGGCAGGACGCCCACCTCGACCATCAAGAACGAAAAGCGCAACAACCTCTACGTCCGCTGAACAAGGAGCCCAGACCATGACCCAGCCGGCCCTCTACCAGACAGATCTCAAAGGCCTGAAGCTTGTCAATCGCGGCAAGGTCCGCGACCTCTACGACCTGGGGGAGTATCTGCTCATCGTGGCGACGGACCGGATCTCGGCCTTCGACGTCATCATGCCGAACCCCATCCCCGGGAAAAGGCGAAATCCTGACGAAACTCTCCGAGTTCTGGTTCAGGCAGATGGCCGACATCATCGGCAATCACCTCGTCACGGCGGACGTGGAGAAGTTCCCGGCGGAATGCAGGCCCCACCGGGATGTCCTGAAGGGCCGGAGCATGCTCGTGAAAAAAGCCAAACCCCTGCCCGTGGAGTGCATCGTCCGCGGCTACATCAGCGGCTCGGCCTGGAAGGACTACACGGGCGGAAAGCCCGTCTCGGGAATCCGCCTTCCCGCAGGGCTGAAGGAGTCTTCCAGGCTGCCCGAGCCCATCTTCACCCCCTCCACGAAGGCCCCCGAGGGCGAGCACGACATGCCCATCTCGCGAGAGGAGATGGCCCGCATCATCGGGAAGGAGCTGACGGACCGGATCATCGAAGTGAGCCTCGCCATTTACAAGCGTGCCGATGCCATCGCCAACTCCGTGGGGATCATCATCGCCGACACGAAGATGGAATTCGGCATGATGGGCGGCGAGCTCATCCTGATCGACGAGGTGCTCACGCCGGACTCCTCGCGGTTCTGGCCCCGGGACGACTACGCCGAAGGGCGCGGGCAGAAGAGCTACGACAAGCAGTTCCTCCGCGACTATCTGCTGTCGCTGAAGTGGGACCAGAAACCCCCGGCCCCGGAGCTACCTGCCGATATCATTGAGAAAACCCGCCAGAAATACGAGGAAGCCCTCCTGCGGTTCACCCAAAAACCCTGACCCGCAAAAAAATACGGGCCCTGCCTTGACAGGCCCGGGAGGGGATCATTAAGTTATCGGCACTTCAGGGGAGAGGTGCGCCTGCAGGACGCCCCCGATCACCCCTGGAGCGCAAACCCGCCGCTGGCTGCGGGTTGCACTGCAATCGTTTTCGACAGGAAAGGAAATCACAGGTCTTACATGGAACGACGGGATTACTACGAGATCCTGGGTGTCGAACGCAGCGCACCCGACGAGGAAGTCAAGAAAAGCTACCGGAAGCTCGCCATGCAGTTCCACCCGGACCGCAACCCGGGGGACAAGAAGGCCGAGGAGAAGTTCAAGGAGGCGGCCGAGGCCTACGAGGTGATTCGCGACCCCGAGAAGCGGAAGATCTACGACCGCTACGGGCATGAGGGGATCAACGGCACCGGGTTCCGCGGTTTCTCGGGTTTCGACGACATCTTCACCAACTTCAGCGACATCTTCGAAGACGTCTTCGGGTTCACGGGGGCCCGGACGCGCACGCGCTCCGCGGTCCGCCAGGGCGCCGACCTGCGCTACGACCTCCAGATCTCCTTCATGGACGCCGTGAAGGGAACCTCCACCCAGATCGAACTGGAAAAGCTGGAGCGCTGCAAGGAATGCCAGGGAGCGGGAGCGGCATCGGGGACCCACCCGGAAACTGTGTTCCCGCTGCGCCGGGCGCGGCACCGTGACCCAGTCGAGCGGTTTCTTCACCATCAGCACCACCTGCCCGCATTGCCGGGGCGCCGGACGCGTGATCAAGAACCCCTGCAAGGCCTGTTACGGGACCGGGAAGGCCAAAACGAGAAAGACCGTAAGCCTCAGGATCCCCGCCGGCGTCGAGACGGGGTCCCGCCTGCGGTTGCGCGGCGAGGGCGAGGAAGGTGATTTCGGAGGCCCCAGCGGGGACCTCTATGTCTTCATCCACGTGGAGCCCCACGAGTTTTTCGAGCGCGAAGGCTATGACGTCCTCTGCCAGATCCCCATTTCCGTCACCCAGGCCGCCCTGGGGGCCACGATCGAAGTGCCGACCATCGACAGCAAGGAATCCGTCAAAATCCCCAAGGGGACACAGAGCGGCAAGATCTTCCGCCTGAAGGGAAAGGGCGTCGCTCACCTCAAGGGCATCGGCCGCGGGGACCAGGTCATCCAGGTCCTTGTCAAAATTCCCACCAATCTCACCAAGAAGCAGGAGGAGCTTTTAAGAGAGTTCGCCCGGCTGACCGGTGAATCCGCCTCCTGAGCCGACTCTCCATTCCTCGCAAGCCCTTGTCGGAGCCGAGGGACAATCCCCGGAAGTCCGCGAGGCGAAAGGGTCCTCGGGCAGGTGCGCCAAGAAAGGATGGACAATTCCACCTGCATTGATTATATTTCCAACGAACCCACCTGCACGGCAAAGAAAAGGGGACGATCATGGCAGAGATGACGCGATCCAAGGAAGTGCCCGTTCAGCTGCTCCGATGGACCTGCAACCCCGACCTTCTGGGGTTTGACACGACGAAGGAGTGCAATAAATCCGACAGTATCATCGGACAGAACCGGGCCGTCAAGGCCATCACGCTGGGGCTCGAGATCGAAAGCCCGGGATACAACATCTATGTCTCGGGGATGACGGGTACGGGAAAGACGACCACCATCAAGAACCTGCTCAGCCAGCTTGACCTCAAAAAACCCATCCCCGACGACATCTGCTACGTCCACAATTTCAAGGACCCCGACATGCCGCGGGCCATCAAGTTCCCGGCGGGCAGCGGCCGAAAGCTCCAGAAGGATATGGACGACCTCGTCGCTCACCTGCGGAAGGAGATCCCGCTGATCCTCGAGAGCGACGAGTTCAAGAAGGAATCCGAGGAAGTCATCAACACCTATCGGAAAAAGCAGAAGGAGATCATCCGGGAGTTCAACGATCGCCTGCTGAAGGAGAATTTCCAGCTCGTCCAGTTCCAGATGGGCCCCTTCACGCGGCAGGACGTCGCCCCGATCGTGGAAGGGCGCCCCGTTCCCTTCGAGCAGCTCGAGGCCATGGCCGAGGAAGACAAGTTCAGCAAGGAGGAGCTCGCGACCATCCGGACGAAGATCGTCGACCTGCGCATCGAGCTCGATTCGGTCATGCGGGAAACCCGGGACATCGAGCGCGAGATCCGGCAGCAGATCACGATCCTCGAGCACAAGTACGGCTCCCCCGCCGTGATGGAGCAGATCTCGGATCTGAGGCTTCGCTACGTGGACTCCAACGAGAAGGTCAACGGCTACCTCGACGAGGTCCAGGAGCACATCCTGTCCAATCTGAAAATCTTCCAGGAAAAGGAAGAGGACCAGCAGCAACAGCAGCAGGCCATGCCGTTTCCCATGCCCCAGGCGCCCGTGAGGCGCTTCACCGAGTTCAAGGTGAACGTCCTCGTGGACAACTCGGCAACCGAAAAGACGCCCATCGTCATCGAGACGGCCCCGACCTTCAAAAACCTCTTCGGCACCATCGAGCGCGAGGTGGACCGCTCGGGGCTCTGGCGGACGGACTTCACCCACATCAAGGCCGGGTCGCTGCTGAGGGCAAACGGCGGCTTCATCGTTTTCGACGCCCTGGAGGCCCTCATCGAGCCCGGGGTCTGGACGTTCCTCAAGCGGACGCTGAAGAGCCGCGAGCTCAACATGCAGCCCTACGACCCCTTCAGCTTCCTGCCCTCGGCGATCAAACCCGAGCCGATCCCCCTGGACATCAAGGTGATCATCATCGGCGACGACTACCTGTATTACCTGCTCTACAACCTGGAGCGGGAATTCAAGGAGATCTTCAAGACGAAGGCCCAGTTCGACACGGAGATGGCCAACTCCGACGAGAACATCCGGGAATACGTCTGCCTCATCAAGCGGATCGTCGACGAGGAGAAGCTTCTCGATTTCGACAAGAGGGCCGTCTGCACCGTCGTCGAGTACGGCGTGCGCCTGTCGGGCAGGCAGAAGAAGCTCTCGACGCGGTTCAGCGAGATCGCCGACCTGATCCGCGAGGCCCACTACTGGGCGAAAAAGGACGGAAGCGACCTCGTCTCGGATAAGCACGTCGATCAGGCCTACGAGGAAAAGATCAACCGCGTCAGCCAGATCGAGGAGAAGATCCAGGAGCTCATCGACGACGGCACGATCATGATCGACACAAACGACAAGGTCGTGGGGCAGGTCAACGGCCTCTCCGTCTACGACATGGGGGAGTATGCCTTCGGAAAGCCCTCGCGGATCACGGCCAAGACCTCCATGGGACGGGCCGGCATCATCAACATCGAGCGGGAGGCCAAGCTCTCCGGCAGGACCCATGACAAGGGCGTCCTCATCCTGGAGGGCTACTTCCGCGGCAAGTACGCCCAGAAAAAGCCGCTGACCATGAGCGCCAGCATCTGCTTCGAGCAGTCCTACGGCGGGGTGGACGGGGACAGCGCCTCCTCGACAGAGATCTACGCGATCCTGTCGAGCCTGTCGGAATTGCCCCTGAGACAGGACATCGCCGTGACGGGATCCGTCAATCAGAAAGGCGAAATCCAGCCCATCGGGGGCGTGAACCAGAAGATCGAAGGATTCTTCGACGTCTGCAGGGCACGGGGTCTCACGGGCGGGCAGGGGGTCATGATCCCGCAGCTGAATGTCCCGGAGCTCATCCTGAGAAAGGACGTCGTGAAGGCCGTCGCCGAGGGGAAGTTCCACATCTGGCCGGTGAAGACGATCGATGAGGGCATCGAACTGCTCACGGGCGTGCCTGCAGGAGTGGCCGATGAGAAGGGAAATTACCCGGAAAACACGGTGAGTTACTGCGTGGACAAGAAGCTGCTGACCCTGGCGGAGGGGTTGAAAGCCTTCGCGGAGGAGGGAAAGCCGCAAAAACCCGCGGATGAAACGAACAACGAGAACCAAGGCAAAGGGGAGTGATGCGTATGATCTACCAGAAGCGAGCGGCTGTTGCGCTGATCGTGCTGGCGTGCTGTTTTTCCCTCTACGGATGTCCCTTCCTGGTCGTCACAGGGGCTGCCGTCGCGGGGGGCACGGGAACCTATTATTACGTGGAAGGGGAGATGCGGACGGATTATTATTTCTCCGTCGATGGCGTCTGGTCCGGCGTCGAAAAGACGATCGCCGACATGAAGGGCCGCGACGTGGAGCCGGACAAGCAGACGGACGGGGGAACGATCGTGGCCGTGATCAACGATGAAAAGGTGACGTTCAGGCTGAAGTACAAGGACAAGGACCTGACCTCACTGGGCATCCGCGTGGGACTGATGGGCAACGAGGCGGCCTCCAAGGTGATCCACGACCGGGTGGCCGATAATCTGCTGAAAAAATAGGAAACGGGAACGGGAGATGCATGGCAAAGGGGTGCCCGGATGACACATCCGGGCCCTGTGAGACGGCCACCCCCGGAAAAGAGACCATGTATAAAACGATTCTGGTTGTCGACGACGAAGAGAGCATCTGCCAGTCCCTGCAGGGGATCCTGACAGACGAGGGCTATGAGGTCCGGACCGTCGGAAGCGGCGAGGAGGCCCTCAAGGCCATCGAAGAAGACCCGCCCGACCTTGCGCTTCTGGACATCTGGCTTCCCGGAATGGACGGGCTCGAAGCCCTCAAGATCATCAAGACCGACACCCCGCAGGTCCAGGTCATCATGATGTCGGGGCATGGCACCATCGAGACCGCCGTGAAAGCGACCAAGCTCGGCGCCTTCGACTTCATCGAGAAGCCCATCTCCCTGGAAAAGGTGGTGCTGCTCGTCAACCACGCCCTCGACCTGGCCCGCCTCGAGGAAGAGAACAAGTTCCTCAAGCAGAAGGTCACCTCGGCCTTCGAGCTCATCGGCCAGAGCAAGTCCATCGTCGATCTGAAGGAGATGATCCGGATCGTCGCCCCGACGAACGCCTGGATCCTCATCATGGGAGAAAACGGCACGGGGAAGGAGCTCGTGGCCCGCTCGATCCACTACCTGAGCAAGCGGGCGAAGAAGCCCTTCGTCGAGGTGAACTGCGCGGCGATCCCCGAGGAGCTCATCGAGAGCGAGCTGTTCGGCCACGAGAAGGGATCCTTCACGGGCGCCACGGCCAAGAAACGGGGCAAGTTCGAGCTTGCCCACGAGGGGACCCTTTTCCTCGACGAGGTGGCCGACATGAGCCTCAAGGCCCAGGCCAAGATCCTGAGGATCCTCCAGGAGAAGAGGTACGAACGGGTCGGCGGCAACAAGTTCATCGACACGGACGTGCGGGTGCTGGCCGCAACGAACAAGGATCTCGAAAAGGAGATGGAGGCGGATCGTTTCCGCCAGGATCTCTACTACCGGCTCAATGTCATCCCGCTCACCATCGCTCCGCTGAGGGACCGAAAGGAAGACATCCCGATCCTGGCCGGTCAGTTCGTGAAAGACTTCTGTCTCAAAGAGGGGGTCGAGCCGAAGGCCATCTCCGGGGATGCCATCGACATCCTGATGGATCACAACTGGCCCGGGAACGTGCGGGAGCTCAAGAATATCATGGAGCGCCTCGTCATCATGACGCAGGGCGACACGATCACGGCCGACGACATCCCGTCCCTTTCGAAGGAGGAGCAGCCCGAGGAGGCCATGGACTCCATCTTCACCCACAATTCCTACCGGAAGGCGAAGATGGAATTCGAAAAGAAGTACATCCTGAAAAAGCTCCAGGAAAACGAGGGCAACATCTCCAAGACGGCCGACACCATCGGCCTGGAGCGCAGCAACCTCCACCGCAAGATCAAGACGCACAGCCTGGAGTCGAAGAAAGAGTAACTGGTGATTGGGAAATTGGTGAACTGGAAACACAAAGGCCCTTGCGAATTCGCAAGGGCCTTTCCATCTTCTTCCCTGTACCCTGGACCCGATACCCTATACCCCTAAATTTTTTCGGTACCAGTCGACCGTCACCTCCAGCCCCTTCCTGAACGACCAGGCCGGCTCAAAGCCCATCCGCTGCCTTCGCCCGGCCGATGTCGGCCATGGAGTGGCGGATGTCGCCCTGCCGCGCCTCTACAAATCGGGGCTCGATCGTGCTCCCCGTGATCGCCTTCAATTCCCCGAGGAGATCCAGCAGGCTGTAGCGGCGGCTGCAGGCCACGTTGAGCACCTCGCCCCCGATTCCCGGGACTGCTGCGGCAAGCAGGTTTGCATTCACCACGTCGCGGACAAAGGTGAAGTCCCTCGACTGCCCGCCGTCGCCGTAAACGACGGGCTGGCTGCCCCCGAGCAGCGCCATGATGAATCGCGGAATGACAGCGGCGTAATCCGAGAGATGGCTCTGCCTGGGTCCGAAGACGTTGAAATACCTCAGCGCCACCGTCTCCAGTCCATACAGAGGGCAGAAGATGCGGCAGTACTCTTCGGCGGCAAGCTTGCTGATCCCGTAAGGGGAAAGCGGCTCCGTTTTCATGGTCTCGTTTTTTGCCGTGAACTCTTCCCCTCCCGAGCCGGCCTTGTCCCCGTATACCGACGAGGAACTGGCGAAGACAAACCGCCTCACGCGGGCCTCCCGGGCGGCCAGCGAGCATGTTCAGCGTTCCCGTGATATTGACCTCGTTTGTGGTCAGGGGGTCTTCGATGGACCTCGGGACGGAGCCCAGGGCCGCTTCGTGAAAGACAACCGCCACCCCCTTCAGGGCCGCCCGGCAGGTATCGAAATCCCGGATGTCGCCCTCGATGACCTCGACCTTTTCAGACCCGGGAAAGAGGAGGTTTTCCCTCTTGCCCGCCGAGAAATTGTCCAGGACGCGAACCGTTTCCCCTCTTGCGGCCAGGGCTTCGACAAGATTCGAGCCGATGAACCCGCCGCCTCCGGTAACCAGATAGACCATGAATCAGCTCTCCGCTCTTCCTGCTGTGATGGACTGCTCCTCGATCTGCTCGATGGGCAGCTCGAAGGCCACAACGGTCCCGACGGGGGCAGTTGTCGGCCACCGTCACGGAGCCCCTGTGCTCACTGATGATGGAGCTCACGATTGCAAGACCCAGGCCGGAGCCGGATTTTTTTGTCGAATAGTAGGGCTCGAACATCTTCGCCTTGTCTGCGCGGGACACGCCGGTCCCGTTGTCGCGGACCTCGACGCGGACCCGCCGGTGGACCCGCTCGAAGATCGTCTTCACCTCGATCCTCCCTCCTCCCCTGCTCACGGCCGTCACGGCATTGTCGAGAAGATTGACCATGACCCGCTTGACCTGCTCGGCGTCCAGCTTCAGGGAGGGCAGCTCCGGTTCGGGCTGATAATCGAAGTCGATCTCCTTGTGGGCATCCTGGTAGAGCACGACGGCATCCCGGACGACCTCGTTGAGATCGTTGGGCGTGAGCTTGGCCACGGGCATCCGGGCGTAGCGGGAAAACTCGTTGACGAGATTCTTGAGGACATCGACCTGGTTGATGATCGTACTGGTGCACTCCATGAAAACGGGACCGTCTTCGGCGATCTTGTCGCCGAATTTTCTCTGCAGCCTCTGCGCGGAGAGCTGGATGGGTGTGAGGGGGTTTTTGATCTCGTGGGCGATACGGCGGGCCACCTCCCGCCAGGCCGCGATGCGCTCGGCCCGCTGGAGCTGGGTGATGTCCTCGAAGACAACGACCATGCCCATGTAGTTGTTCTCGTCGTCGAGCAGCACCGTCGTGGTCACGAGAAGAGTGAGGGCCCGGTCCTTGAGGGTGAGCTGGATCTGCTTCTCCAGGAATCCCGACTCCTCGCCCGTGATCTCCGTGAGGATCTCGCTGACCAGCGCCATGTGCTCCGGCTGCAGCACCTCCTCGTAGGGATGGTGCAGGACTTTTTCCGCCCGGATATCGAGAAGCTTCTCGGCGGCCCGGTTGACCGTTGTGAGCACCCCGTCGCGGTCGACGGCCACGACCCCCGCAGAGACGTTGCGGAGAACCGTTTCCATGTATTTGCGCCGCTCATCGAGGCTGATGTTCGCCTGCTCGAGGCTGTCCTTGCTCACCTTCAGATCGCCTGTCATCCGGTTGAAGGAGTTCACCAGGACGCCGATCTCGTCGTCGGCCACCACGTTGATCTTGTAGTCCAGGTTGCCCTGGGCGATGGCGTGGGTCGCCTCGGCGAGGTCCTGGACGGGTTCCGTGATCCCCTTGGCCAGGTAAAACCCGAACCAGGTGGCCGAAAAGATGATGAGCAGCGTCACCACGAAGAGGATGACGATGTAGCTTGTCTTGATGGGGTTCTTGAGAAGCTTGAACTGCTTGTACTCTTCATTGATCCTGGAAATCGTCGTCATCTTGTCGACGAGCCCCTTGGGCACGTAGCAGTTGACCACGACGGACCCGATGATGACCGTCGAGCCGGGCGTCACGTAGACGGGCGCCACCCCCGGATGAAATCGCCGAGGCCCACGGACTGCATCGTCGTAAAATGCTTGCCCGCCCGGATGTCCTCGCGGAGCTTGGGGGAGAGGCCCAGCTCGGGGATATCGGGATTGCCCGGGTCCTTGAAGACGATTTTTCCGCTTCCTCGTTGAAATAGACCTCGATGAGCCCCAGCTTGAAGATCCGCTGTCGCTGCTCCACGAGGGAGCGCAGGTACTCGAGGCGATCCTTTTCATAGAGGCGGTTCTTTGTGATGTCGGCGCTCAGCTGATCGGCGTAGTACTTCACGTTCTCCGAGGTCTGCTGGTAATAGTTCTGGGCAACCTCGAGGGAGAGGTTCAGGGCCCCGCCGACGCGGATGTTGAACCAGTTGTCGATACTGTACGACAGGAAGTTGGTGGCAACCAGGAACAGGATAAAGGTCGGGACCAGGCTGAGCGTCACGAAGGCCGCGACCAGCTTGGTCCGGAGCTTCGATCCCAGGATCCCCCGCCGCCTCTCGTACACGAGCTTGACGATGTTGCGGACAATGAGAAAGATGAGAAGAAGGACGAGGATGATGTTGATGTTGATGAGGCCGAAGATGGCAACGTCCCGGAAATCGGGAACGAGGGTCTCCTTGCTGAAAAGGCTGGTCTCGATGAACGTCAGGAGGGCAATGCCGAGGATGGTGGCAACGATGATGATCCGTTCGCGCCGCCTCCTCCTCATTTCGGCCGTAACAATCGCCTGTTGTCTGTCGGTCTTCTGGTCCATAAATGCGCTTCGGGGATCGCCCGGTCAGCCCGGGCGCCGGGTGCCCCTCCAGGCAAATACATTTAACTCGTGGAATTGTAAAGGGCAATTAAACAGGGCCGCGGGCGAAAGGCATTAAGGCTCAGGGCAATTTATGAAGGGTAAATATTTATATCCCATGACCTTCTGCCATGGGCCTTTCGCCATAAGCCAATGATTTCGGGATCAGGTTGTTGCCGTGGCGGCCTGCAGATCGGGCACGCCCTCCTCGCGGGCTTCAGCCCGGGCGGGGGGATGGGGGTGGGAGACGATTTCCCAGCAGTCTTCGCAGGCAAGCAGCGTTTTCAGAAGCTGGGTGTTCAGCTTGTGCCCCGACTTGTAGGCGGTGAAGTGGCCGATGATCGGCATGCCGATGAGGTAGAGATCCCCGATGGCATCGAGGATCTTGTGCTTCACGAACTCATCGGGCGAGCGAAGGCCTTCCTTGTTGATCACCTTCTCGTCATCGAGGACGACGGCGTTCTGCAGCGATCCCCCGAGGGCAAGCCCCTTGGCCTGGAGGTACTCCACATCCCTCAGGAAGCCGAACGTCCGGGCCGAACTGATTTCCTTGTCATAGGAATCGGGAGAGAAGACCATGTGGTAGGTCTGCGTTCCCACTGCGGGGTGGGGAAAATCGATCTTATAGGTAATCCGGAAATCCGAAGCAGGCTCCAGGGAAGCCATGCATTCGCCTTCGGAAACCGAAACGGTCTTCTTGATCCGCAGGTATCTGCGGGGTTTCCTCAGCGTCTTGAGGCCCACCTTCTTCAGTATGCTCACGAAGGGCTGGGAGCTGCCATCCATGATGGGGACTTCAAACGTGTCCACTTCCACAACCGCATTGTCGACGCCGAGGCCCCTGAAGGCGGAGAGGAGATGTTCCACCGTGTGAACGCGCGTGCCGTTCACGCCGAGGGTGGTCGCCAGTGTCGTGTCGGTGACATTCTGTATATCGGCTGCGATCCGGTTGTCTGCCGGCACATCCTTCCGAATGAACACGATCCCCGTGTCCGCCTCGGCCGGCCTGATGGTCATACCGACCTTCCTGCCGGAATGGAGTCCGACGCTCCGTAAATTGATTTCTTCTTTAAGCGTTTTCTGCCAGTACATTTCATGTCCTAACAACGAAGGTGGTTTAGCTATGAGCAAGCGGTATGCCAGAGGAAGGACGGGGAAGGAGGTGCCGAAAATATATTTAAGTAATTGATATAATTGATTATATATACATTATGGCCTGTGGATTCATGATGCAACCAGGGCAACGGAGAGGCCCGGCTGTTGCAACAAAGCCACACTTCCCTTAAAAAGGCTTGGAGGTCTGCAACGCCTCGTGCCGGCAGTCACTGCCCTTTAAAAAACCTTTCCTTTTCGCTGAATATGCATCCGCAGTACTTTTGCCGGTACAGCCCCATCTCCTTGGAATCCGAACCCCTTCCTCCCATCCGACCCTGAAGTCCTTGTAAAAAAAAGGGATTTCCAATTCCCGGGCGATTCTCTCTCCCGGTTGCGCGGATCAGATCGTGCTTCTGGTAGCGGCTGTAGAGCAGGGTCGTCGTGAAGGCATCGAAGAGCCCCTTTCGGGCCTGCTCGGCTGTGTGACGGAGCCTTACCTCGTAACAGTAGCTGCAGCGGTCCTTCCCCAGGGCGGCCGTCTTCAGGAGGAATTCCTCTATGGGATAGCCTTCGGCAACGGCAAATTCCAGCCCTTCTCGGGCCGCGTACTCATGCACCGTGTCGAGGCGCTTCTTGTACTCGAGGTAGGGGTGGATGTTCGGGTTGAAAAACACCCCCTTAACCTGTCTCGCTTCCTTTCGAAGGATCTCGAGGGGATAGATCGTGCACGGCGCACAGCAGATGTGGAGAAAATTTTCATTTTGGCTTATGTCTATTAGGCGCAAATGGCCAAGAGGCGGAAGGCAAGAACAAGACATACTTCGATTGAGGACTAGACCGTTCACCTGTAGACCTTTAGCCAGTTGCTAGAATAGTTCTTTTTGGTTCCCAACCCACGCCCTTCCGAAGTGCTCGTAGGCATCCTTCGTGGCCACCCTGCCCCGTGCCGTCCTGACGATGTAGCCCTCCTGCACCAGGAAGGGCTCGTAGACATCCTCGATGGTGTTGCGCTCCTCGCCGAGGGACGAGGACAGGCTGTCGATTCCCACGGGGCCGCCGTTGAACTTGTCGATGAGAAGCAAAAGGAGCTTTCGGTCCATGGTGTCGAAACCCCGGTGGTCGACCTCCAGGAACTCGAGTGCCCTGGCCGCCACGTCCTTCGTGACGATGCCGTCGGCCCGGACCTCCGCGTAGTCACGCACGCGCCGAAGCAATCGGTTTGCGATCCGGGGCGTCCCACGCGAGCGCCGGGCGATCTCCACGGCCCCGTCGTCGTCCACCTGGATGTTGAGGATTTTCGAAGACCGGCGCACGATGGTGGCCAGCTCATCCGGGTTGTAGAACTC
The DNA here is from genome assembly GCA_963810965.1 of uncultured delta proteobacterium. GTDB lineage: Bacteria > Desulfobacterota > Syntrophia > Syntrophales > UBA2192 > UBA2192. Next base: position 22,313 of record CAWEPT010000011.1, read on the forward strand.
GAGGCGGAAGCTCATGCCGAAGCGGTCGCGAAGCGGCGAGGTGAGAAGCCCCGCACGGGTCGTGGCCCCCACGAGGGTGAAACGGGGGATGTTGAGCTTCATGGAGCGTGCCGACGGGCCCTGCCCGACAAGGATATCGATGTGGTAGTCCTCCATGGCCGGGTAGAGGATCTCCTCCACCACATTGG
>CAWEPT010000011.1:30000-37789 GCA_963810965.1 uncultured delta proteobacterium
GCCAACTAGCTAATGGTACGCGGGCTCATCCTCCGGTGAAAGCTTGTAAACAGAGGCCTTCTTTGAAAGACACTCCGCAGAGTGTCAGTGTTATCGGGTATTAGCCCGCCTTTCGGCGGGTTATTCCTGACCGGGGGGCAGATTACCCACGCGTTACTCACCCGTGCGCCACTTTACTCATCGGCCGAAGCCGACTTTCTCGTACGACTTGCATGTGTTAGGCACGCCGCCAGCGTTAGTTCTGAGCCAGGATCAAACTCTCCAGTTTTTATACTAGATGATTTTGATCAAATTAAAACAACTCAAAGCGGACCCAGAAAAACATCCTTCCCTGTATTCAATTGTCAAAGACCGTTGAAAAGAGCCTATACGTTTAGTTTAATGGCCTTCTCTTGTCAAGAACTATTTCGACGGAAAAATCAACCGTTCCGTCACTGGAAAGAGGTCATTATACTCGACTCATTACAGATGTCAAGTAAAAATTTCAAATTTTTCAATGGGCCTTGTGAGATTGTCCCCAGGACGAATACAGGGACTAGCGTACGACAATGCGGAAGTACGTCTTCTTGCCTTTTCTCAGTAGAATCTCACCTGTCTGCCGTTATATGACACAGTCCGATCTTTTCGTCAAATGTTTTTATCGGCTCGCCGTTGACGTAGCCGCCGCCCTGCTCGAGGTTGCGCCGGGCCTCGCCGCGGGACTTGCAGAGCCCCACCTCGTGGAAGAGCTCGAAGGCGGGGATGCCGTCCTGGAAGTCCTCGCGGCGCTTCTCGACGGCGGGGATGGCCGACACGTCGGCTTCGGCCTTCTGGCGGGGAATCGTGCTCGAGGGAAAGAGCGAGGCCTCCACGGGCTTCGTCCCGAAGGCCGCCGATGCGGCCCGCCAGGCCCCCACGGCCGCCTCTTCCCCGTGGGTCACCTTCGTGGCCTCGAAAGCGAGCACCGCCTTGGCCTTGTTGCGATCGGCGTCGTTCAGCTTTCTGACCTCCCGGACCTCCTCGATGGGCAGGAAGGTGAAGAGGGCCATGAAGCGCTCCACGTCGTCGTCGGTCGAATTGATCCAGTACTGGTAGTACTCGTGGGGGGAGGTGAGGGAGCCGTCGAGCCACACGGTGCCTTTCTCGGTCTTCCCCATCTTCGTGCCCAGCGAGGTGGTGATGAGCGGGAAGGTGATGCCGTAGGCCTGCTTGCCCTCGACGCGGCGGACCAGGTCGATCCCGGCCACGATGTTACCCCACTGGTCGTTTCCGCCCATCTGGAGGAGGCAGTCCTGGTTCTGGAAAAGATAAAGAAAATCGTAGGCCTGCAGCAGCATGTAGTTGAATTCGATGAAGTTCAGGCCCGTCTCGAGGCGCATCCGGTAGCTCTCGGCGGCCAGCATCCGGTTCACGCTGAAAAAGCGGCCGATGTCGCGCAGGAATTCGATGTATTTCAGGGGCAAAAGCCAGTCGGCGTTGTTGACAAGCTGGGCGTTCCCTTCGCCGAAATCCAGGTATTGCGAGAGCTGTTTCTTGATCGCTTCGGCGTTTTCGTCGATCTTCTCCTTCGAAAGAACCTGGCGCATCTCCGTCTTGCCGCTGGGGTCGCCGATCATGGCCGTCCCGCCGCCCACCAGGGCGATAGGCTTGTGGCCAGCTCGCTGCATGTGGGCCAGCGACATGATGGGAACGAGGCTCCCGATGTGGAGGCTCGTGGCCGTCGGGTCGAAGCCGATGTAGCAGGTCACGGGCTCGCCGGCGAGCATCCGCCGGGCCTCGGCCTCGTCGGTGACCTGCTCCACGAAGCCACGCTCACTCAGGATGTCGTATACGCTTTTCATAAAAACCTGCGAAGTCGATAGGTTAGGAAGTTCGGAGGATATGAAAAAAAGAGGGATTTTTCAACCCCTTTTTTCTTTTCCGCTCATTCTTATCTAATTTTTCAGCTTCCGAACTTCTATTCTTTGAGTCTCAGATTCACCCGCTTGACGGAGCTGGGCCTTGCCGGTCTGCGGGTCCACGCCCACGACGACCCCCTGGAGGCGCACATCGCCCCGGGCTACCTCGAACCGGCAGGGCATCCCCGTGAGGAACCGCTCGATGATCATCTCCTTCTCGATGCCGATGACGGAGTTGTGCGGGCCCGTCATCCCCACATCGGAGATGTAGGCCGTCCCGCCGGGAAGGACGATCTCGTCGGCCGTCTGAACGTGCGTGTGGGTCCCGAAAACGGCACTGACTTCCCCGTCCAAAAACCATCCCATGGCCTGTTTCTCCGAGGTGGCCTCGGCGTGCATATCCACGAGAATGACCGGGGTCTGGCGCCTCAGTTGCTCGACGAGGGCTTTGGCCACCCGGAAGGGACAGTCGGCAGGGTGCATGAAGATCCGGCCCGCCAGGTTGAGGACGGCCACCGGGAGGCCGCCTGCCGTCTTCACGACGGCATGACCGATCCCGGGGCAGGCCTCGGGGAAATTGGCCGGCCGCAACAGGTTCGGGTACTCGTCGATAAAGCCCAGGACCTCTCTCTTGTCCCAGACATGGTTTCCCGTGGTGAGCAGGTGGATGCCGCACTCCAGGAGCTCGTCCACCGTGTCCCGCGTGATGCCGAACCCCGCGGCGGCATTCTCGCCGTTGGCGATGACCAGATCGACGCTGTGCTCTTTCAGCAGGCCCGGCAGAAGCTCCCGCACAGCGCGGCGCCCCGGCCGCCCGACGATATCTCCGATGAAAAGAATGTGCATAGGGCCCGTCTTATCTCGCGAAGTCCGTCACCCTGGTTTCCCGGATGACGGTGACTTTGATCTGGCCCGGGTAGGTCAACTCGGACTCGATCTTCTTGGCGATGTCCTTGGCGAGGATGATGGATTCGTCGTCGGAGATCCTTTCGTTCTGCACAAGGATCCGGATCTCCCGGCCTGCCTGGATGGCGAAGCACGATTCGACGCCGTTGAAGGACTTGGCGATCCCCTCGAGCTCCTGGAGCCGTTTCACGTAGGTCTCCAGCATCTCCCTGCGGGCGCCGGGACGGGCCGCCGAGAGGGTGTCGGCCACCTGGACGAGGACGCCCAGGAGGTTGTTGTTCCGGCCGTCGTCGTGATGGGTGGCGATGGCCTCGACGATGCGCTCGGGCTCGCCGAAGCGCTTGGCGTAATCCGCCCCGAGCCCGGCATGGGTCCCCTCGAGTTTGTGGTCCACGGCCTTGCCGATGTCATGCAGCAGCCCCGCCCTCTTCGCTTCCTTCACGTCGAGCCCCAGCTCCGAGGCGATGATGCCCGCGAGGTAGGCCACCTCGATGGAGTGCTGGAGCACGTTCTGGGAGAAGCTGGAGCGGTACTTGAGTTTGCCGAGCAGCGTGATGATCTCGGGATGAATGTCGTGGGCGCCCACGTCGAAGGAGGTCCGCTCGCCCGTCTCCTGGATGAGCTTGTCCACCTCGCTCTGGACCTTCCGGACCACGTCCTCGATGCGGCCGGGGTGAATCCGGCCGTCGCTGATGAGTCGCTCCAGCGAGATCTTCGCAACTTCGCGCCGCACCGGGTCGAAGGCGGAGAGCACAACGGCTTCCGGCGTGTCGTCGATGATGAGATCGACGCCGGTGGCCGCCTCGATGGCGCGGATGTTCCGGCCTTCCCGGCCGATGATCCTGCCCTTCATCTCATCGGTGGGGAGATTCACGACGGACACGGTGCTTTCGGCCACGAAGTCCCCGGCGTAGCGCTGGATGGAGTAGGCGATGATCTCCTGGGCCTTCTTGTCGGCTATGCGCTTGGCGTCCTCCTCGGCCTTGCGGATGAGAATGGCCGCCTCCCGCTTGGCCTCGACCTCCATGGCCTGGATGAGCTGGGCCTTGGCCTCCGCGGAGGTGATGCCGGCGATCTGCTCGAGCTTCTCCTTCTGCTCGTCGAGGATGCGGTTCATCCGCTCGTGTTTTTCGTGCAGCGAGTTCTCCTTCTGCTGGAGCCCCTTCTCCCGATTCTCGATGTTGCTCTCTTTCTGCACCATCATGTCGATGCGCTTTTCCTGGTTTTCCTCCTTGGATCGCAGCCGCGCCTCGAGCTTGTCGAGCTCGGTCTTGCGCTCCCGCGCTTCCCGCTCGAACTCGGCCTTCGTCTTGAGCAGGCTCTCCTTGGCCTGCAGGATGGCCTCTTTCTTGATGCTGTCGGCCTCTTTCTTGGCCTCTTCAACGATCCGAACGGAGAGATTCTCCGAGGATTGCAGCTCCTTCCGCGTGATCAGCTTTCGCAGGAGATACCCGAAGGCGATGCCGGCGATCAGCGATGCAATGGCTATAATGACTGGCAAGAAGTCCAAAAGTTGTTACCTCCTCGTCCGTAATGGCATAGGAAGACCGATGCGATGGTTACGATCCTTCCGGTTCAATGCCTTGGGGTGTTTCTTTGAGGGGAGACAAAGGATGGGGCAAATCAGCGGGATCTCGGGCGGTTATTCGATCCGGCCGGGGGCTAAAAAAACCCCCGCCGATGCCGTGTCAACGAATAACCTTGAACCTTGTCAACAAGGTGGGTGCCCTGTGTGTCGGGTCAGGCTTTCCTCGAGAGGACCTGCACACAACCGACCAGGGAGGGCTCCCTGTTATTAGGTGTTCGCTCAAAGGATTCTGTCAATCACGCACATCGCAGGGGAATGTTCTCTTCTTTTCCTTTCCGGTCGATGAGATGAATCAGCTCCTCGGACCGGTCCTCCAACTGGCTGCAGATCGTTTCCTTTTCCCCCCTGAGCCGAAACAGCTCATCGGCCAGATTCAGGGCAACCAGCAGGATGATGTTCAACGTCGTCAAGTTCTTAGAGGCGCCTTTGATTTCCTCCGCTTTGTTGTTGATATGTTGAACAATCTTCAAAACATGGTCATCGGCGGCATCACTCAGCACGGAGACACCCTGACCCATGATTTTGATATCAAACCTTTTTTTCAAACAACAACCCCGATGTCTGCCCTGATGCGTTTATATCCTCCAGCAAATCCAGTAGAGTATCCACCTTGTGTCTGACCGAGTCCCTCTCCTCGTTGAGTTTGGCTATTTTGCCGTTTGCTTCCTTTAACTCTCCACTCTTTATTGCGACTTGTTCTTCTAACTCCTTTGTTCTCTTCTTCAGCGCGTTGTATTCCTCGACGAGTCCCTTGATTCTCTCTTCGAGTTCCTTGAACTTGACGAGTTCCACGATGCCGTTCTACCTCTCCTCCGTGCCTCCCGGACCCAGCCGGGAAAAAGCCTCGCTTTGATTGAAGCTTATGTTCAAATTTTCTGAAAAGTCAAGCGCCTTTTTCTCCTCGGCACTCCCTCCGGCCAGCTCTTCGAAGTATGCCGAAACCTTCGCAAGGACATTGCTTTTCCCCGTGATCGTCCCCGCCTCTTTCCTGAACGTGGCGCTGCCGCGAAGCCCCCGGGTGTACCAGAAGAGATGCTTGCGGAAGCACTTCACCCCCGTCGCCTCTCCGTACAGCCCCACAGAGCGCTCCAGGTGCTCCCCGATGAGCCGCACCTTCTCCTCAAGAGTTGCAAGTTCGGTGCCCTTGCCGGCCCGAAGACGCAGGGCATTGCGGAAGATCCAGGGGTTCCCCAGGGCGCTGCGGCCGATCATGACGGCGTCGCATCCCGTGCTGTCGATCATGGCGCTCACGTCGTCCGGCGTCTCCACGTCGCCGTTTCCGATGACGGGAATCTTCAGGGCCGCCTTGATTTGTGCGATCACGGACCAGTCGGAGCGGCCGCTGAATCCCTGGGAGGCCGTCCTCGGGTGTACGGCGATGGCATCGGCGCCTTCCTGCTCGGCGATCCGGGCGATCTCGAGGGCGTTTTTTTCCTTCGGAGACCACCCCGCGCGGATCTTGACGGTCAGGGGAAGCGTCATTGCCTTTCGCGTCGCCTGCAGGATAAGCCGGATTTTTTCCGGATCCCTCATCAGGGCTGCGCCGGCGCCCCGCCGGATCACCGGCTTGACGGGGCAGCCCATGTTGATGTCCACGGCGTCGGCAAGCCCCCCCTCTTCGATCACCCGGGCCGCTGCGGCCAGCACGTCGGGATCGGAGCCGAAGATCTGGGCAATCAGGGGCCGGTCGCCGGGATCGCTGCGAAGATAGCCGAACGTCTTCCTGTGTCCCCGGGCAAGACCGTCGGCACTGACCATTTCCGTATAGCACAGGCCGCAGCCGTACCTGCGGACGATGGTCCGGAAGGCAAGGTCCGTGATCCCCGCCAGGGGGGCCATGATCAGGTTGTTGGGGAGGTGAAGGTTGCCGATTTTCATTGTTTTCCTCGCGATTCGACTTCGCCCCTAACTTAGGGGGCGCGGGGCGCCAATGCAAGGAAAAAACTTTGCATCCGGCAGGCGTCCATGTTATAAACGGGCCGATTTTTTGCACAGTTTTATAAGTAGGATTGAACCCTTCCGGCCAACCGGGCCGGGGAAGGACAAACGCCATGGCAGAAAAAGAAAGAAAGCTCTTCGGGACGGACGGCATCCGCGGGGTGGCCAACCTGCACCCCATGACGCCGGAGCTCGTCCTTCGCATGGGCAAGGCCATCGCGAGCCTCTTCCGGAACACAAAGCGCAGGCACCGCATCCTCATCGGCCGGGACACGCGCCTTTCGGGCCCGATGATCGAGGATGCCCTCGTGGCCGGCATCTGCTCCATGGGCGTCGATGCCCTCACCGTGGGCGTGCTTCCCACTCCGGCTGTGGCCTTCCTCACGATGGACATGAAAGCCGATGCGGCCATCATGATCTCCGCCTCCCACAACCCCTTCGAGGACAACGGGATCAAGATCTTCCAGGGCAACGGCCTGAAGCTCCCCGATGCCGCCGAGGCCCGGATCGAGGCCCTGATCGACTCGGAGCGCCTGGGGGATTCGGCCCCGACCGGTGCAGCGATCGGGCGCTCCAGCGCCATCTTCGGCGCCGATGGGCGCTATGCCGTTTTCCTGAAAAACGCCTTCCCGAAGGCCCTGTCCCTGGAAGGGCTCAAGATCGTCGTCGACTGCGCCAACGGCGCGGGCTACCGGATCGCCCCGCTCGTCCTGGAGGAGCTGGGGGCCGAGGTGATCCCCATGGGAAACAATCCCGACGGGAGAAACATCAACCTGAAATGCGGGGCCATGCACCCCGAAATTGTTGCCGCCGCCGTCCGCAAACACAGAGCCCACGCGGGGATCGCGCTGGACGGCGATGCCGACCGCGTCATTTTCGCCGACGAGAAGGGAAAGGTGATGGACGGCGATCACCTCATGGCGATCTGCGCCCTCGACCTGAAGGCCCGCAGGCTGCTCCGGAAGAATACCGTCGTGGCCACCGTCATGAGCAACATGGGCTTCGAGATCGCCATGAAGGAAGCGAACATCAAACTCATACGGACGCAGGTGGGGGACCGCTACATCCTGGAGTGCATGCGGCAGAAGGGATACAACCTGGGCGGCGAGCAGTCGGGGCACCTCATCTTCCTGGACCACACGACGACGGGCGACGGGATCCTCTCGGCCCTGCAGGTCCTCGCCGTGATGAAGAAAAAAGGCCGACCCCTGTCGGAGCTGGCGGCCGTCATGTCGACCCTGCCCCAGGTGCTGGTCAACGTGACCGTGGAGAGGCGAAGGGAGCTGGACTCGATCCCGGTCATCGGTCAGGCGATTGCCGATGCCGAAAAAAAGCTCGCCGGAAAGGGGCGCATCCTGGTGCGCTTCTCGGGGACCCAGGCCCTCTGCCGGGTCATGATCGAAGGCCCTTCGCAGAAGGAGATCACCGCCATGGCCAACGAGCTGGCGGACGTGATCAAGAAGAACATGAAGTAAAGACA
>CAWEPT010000012.1:0-76486 GCA_963810965.1 uncultured delta proteobacterium
AGGCATGGAACTGGAAGCCGCCGTCCGGGGAAGACGAAGCATCCGGAAATTCAGACCCGACGCGATCCCGAGGAACGTCCTCGAGGAGCTCCTCGAAACCGCCCGGTGGGCGCCTTCCTGGGGCAACACCCAGCCCTGGGAGATCACCGTGATCACCGGGGAGCCCCTGGAGGCCTTCCGCAAGGCCAATGTGGCAGGCATGGCCGGCGCAGAGCCGCTGCGCAGCGACGTCCCCATGCCGGAGACCTGGCCGGAGCAGATGAAAGCGCGGTACATGGGGGTCGGCAGGGCCGTCGTCACCTCCCTGGGGCTCAAGCGGGAGGACAAGGAAGGCCGCAAACAGCATCAATTGAACATGGGCGCCCTCTTCGGCGCGCCCTGCCTTATCGTCGCCACCGTCCCGACGGACGTCCTCGTCGAGTACGCCATGCTGGACGTGGGCCTGCTGCTCCAGACGATTGCGCTCGCGGCCCACGACCGGGGACTCGGGACGTGCATCATGGCAAGCTCCGTCCACTACGCCGATCTGCTGCGCAGGCACGGCTCGATCCCGGAGGACAGGCGGGTCATCATGGGGGCCGCCATCGGCTACCCGGAGCGTGAAGCCCCCATCAATCAATTCGAGCGCCAGAGGGCCGACATGGACGTCTTCGTGAAGTGGGTCGGTTGAGGGGAAAGAATCCGTGACGCAGCAGCGCCTCTCCCGGTCCGGCTATCTCTTCGCCGCCCTGGCGGCCCTTTGCTGGGCCTCTTCCGGCACGGCGGCCAAGTACCTGTTTCTGAGCGGCATCACCGCCTTCGAGCTGGTGCAGCTGCGCACGACGCTCGCCACGGGCATTGTTCTCTGCTGGATTCTGCTTCACGACCGCTCGTTGCTGGCGATTGAACGGCGCGACATTGCCTATTTCGTCACCCTCGGCGTCGGGCTCGCGGCGGTCCAGTTCACCTATCTTTTCGCCATCAGCAAGATCCAGGTGGCTGCAGCCATCCTGATCCAGTACCAGGCGCCCATCTTCGTCGCCCTCTACACGCTGTTTTTCCTGGGCGTGAAGCTTCCGCCCATTGTTTTCGCCGCCATGGCCGGTTCCCTTTTCGGCTGCTACCTCGTCGTGGGGGGATACAGCCTGGACCTGCTGGGCATGAACCGGGCAGGGCTGCTCTCGGCACTCGCCTCGGCCGTCACCTTTGCCTGGTACACCGTGCGGTGCGAGTACGGGATGAAGCGATACCCTCCCTGGACGGTCGTCTTCTACGGGCTTCTGTTTGCCGCCGTGACCTGGAACATCTTTCACCCGCCCCTGAGCGCGTTTCTGCGGCCCTCGGGTTTCGCGCAGTGGGGATGGGTCCTCTTCATCGCCTTTTTCGGCACGGTCCTGGCGTTCATCTGCTACACCGAGGGAATCAAGCGGATCGGCGCCACCCGGGCCAGCATCACGGCCACCCTGGAGCCGATCACGGCGGGGCTCATCGCATGGCTGCTGCTGGGGGAGACGATGGAGCTGTGGCAGATCCTGGGCGCCGCCCTCGTCATCGCCTCCGTCATCGGGCTGCAGGCAAGCAAAACGCCGGCAAAAAACAGCTGAGAGCCCCCTTGACTTTTTACACGGCAGGCCTCATCTTAATATAAAGACCGCGTCAACGGTTCATCCTTACCGAACACCGCGCCAAGCGGCTGTTCAACCCCCGACGGAACCCTGAAGAGGCTTCGCCCGGAAGAACGGGCGAAAAGCAACCCGTCAACCCCGCTTGAAAACATCCTTCCGGACAACGATCGCGTCGAAAAATAAATCAGAGACCGACGAGCACACACCTTTAACCCACAAAAGGAGGGTACCCATGTCACTATTTGGAATCCAGGTCTCCGTTATGGTGCACGTCCTGTTCGGCGTGCTGGGGATCATCCTGGCGGTGGCACTTCTCGTGTATGTCCTGAACATCAGCGAGAAGAACATCCCCATGATCCGCAGCCTGAGCCTCTGGACGGCTGTATCCATGATCCTTTCCTATGTCATCGGCGGGTGGTGGTACGTGGTCTACTATGTCCACGAGAGGGACATCATCCGCGCCGGCCCTGGAAGTGGGCGCACACGTTTTTCATGGAGTGGAAGGAGCACTTCTTTTTCGCGCTCCTGTTCCTGAGCATCCTTCTGCCGATCATCGCCTACCGCAACGACCTCATGGTCCCTGAAAACCGGAGGCTCATGGTCATCGTCACCGCGATCATCGTTCTCATCGGCCTTGCCGTGGATGGTTCGGGAGCCATCATCAGCAGAGGGGTCATCGTGGGATACATGGGGAGGGTTGCGCCATGACAAACACGACACTGGATAAAACAACGATCGGGTTCGGCCTCTCTGCGGCCATTGTGAGCGTCCTCAACACACTGCTGGTCATCTTCAAGGAGATGACGCCGCCTTTCAAGAAAGCGATGGCGGATGCCATGGGGCATCACTGGACGACCCACGGGGTGATCGTCATCGGGCTCTTCCTCGTGCTGGGGTTTGTCCTGGCCGGCGCGGTCAAGCCGGAGTCCTGGGGCGCCGACAAGCTGGGGAAAGCGATCATCTGGTCCGTCATCATCGCGGGCGGCGCCCTGGCGGCGTTCTACATTCTGCACTAACTGCAACCTCAAATCCCCCTGTCATCCCCCTTTACAAAAGGGGGAGAGAGGGGGATTTTTTTGCGCCGGCAGGCGCTCGCCTGTCTTTATTTTTTGTCATCCCCATCTCTTTCTGCTATCATCTTCCACGATGATACCCCGACGCGCCGATGCACAACAGGTCAGTCCTTTACACCCGCATCCAAGGAGCTCACCATGGCAAGACTGAAGAGTCACGGAAGAATGAAAACGCCTTTCCTTGTCATCCTCGTTGCAGGACTTTTCATCGTCCTGGCGGGCCTGTTCTCCTGCCTGAACCGGGCCACCGCCGACAATCAGGACAGCTGAAGGCGCGAAAAGGCATTTGCCGAGGCCGCGGAAGTCCTCTTCCACCCCCGCTGCCAGAACTGCCACCCCTCAGGGGATGCGCCGACGATCCGGGACGACTCGCAGCCCCACATGTTCAACGTCAAGCGGGGACCCGAGGGCAAGGGGGCCGGGGCGATGAACTGCACGCTCTGCCACGGGGAGGCAAACAAACCCGGAGGGGCACCCGGTGTCGCCAACTGGCACATGCCGCCGGAGAACATGCCCATGGTCTTCCAGGGCCGCACGCCCGGGGAGCTGTGCCGCCAGCTGAAGGACCCGAAGCAAAACGGCGGCAGGACGGGGGAGCAGGTCATCGATCACATCGACAAGGATCCTCTGGTGCTGTGGGGATGGAACCCCGGCGAGGGACGGACGGTCCCGAAGATGAGCCACAAGGAGTTCTCGGCAAAGATGAACGAGTGGGTGAAGAAAGGGGCGGCGTGCCCGGAGTGAAGCCAGAAGTTGAGAAGGATTAGGTGAAAGGTTGAGAAGGTAAGAGGACTGAACAAAGAAGCGGGCGGAGAGATCTCCGCCCGCATGCTCATCTGAATCAAATCCCCCCTCGCCCCCCTTTGTACAAAGGGGGAATCCATCATGAAATCACCTTCCGGAGTGCGTCGAGGAAGCGCTCCACGTTTTCCTTCCTGGCCGTGTGTCCCATCAGGCCGATGCGCCAGATCTTCCCGGCCAGGGGCCCGAGCCCGCCGCCGATCTCGATCTTGTACTCGCTGCGAAGGCGGCGCCGGACGGCAAGCTCGTCGATGCCTTCCGGGCAATAGGCCGTGTTCAGCATGGGGAGCCTCCTGGTTTTTTCGACGACCATCTTGAGGCCCATCTCCTCGAGGCCCTTCACGAGCATCTGGTGGGTGTCCCGGTGCCGCTTGAAGACCTGCACCGGCCCCTCCTCCAGGATGAGCAGCAGCGCCTGGTAAAGGGCGTAGACCATGTTGACCGGGGCCGTGTGGTGATAGACGCGGTTCTGGCTCCAGTAGTTTGCGATCAGCGAGATGTCCAGGTACCAGTTGGGGACCTTGGTCTTGCGCGCGCCCAGCTTGGCCATGGCCTTTTCGGAAAAGGAAAGCGGGGCAAGGCCCGGCGGGCAGGACAGGCACTTCTGGGTCCCGCTGTAGAGGGCGTCGATCCCCCAGTCGTCCATGCGGACCTCGATGCCGCCCAGGCTCGTCACGGTGTCGACGAGGTAGATCGTGTCGGAGCCTTTCAGGAGAGCCCCGATCTCTTCCACGGGGTTGCACACACCCGTCGACGTCTCGGCGTGGACCACCGCCACGATCCGGTAGGTCTTCTCTTTGAGCTTCTTTGCCACGTCATCGACGACGACCGGCGTGCCCCAGATGAACTCGAGGGCATCGACCTCGGCGCCGAGCCGGCTTGCGACCTCGCGCATCCTCACGCCGAAGACCCCGTTGATCAGGATCAGCACCTTGTCGCCGGGCTCGACGAGGTTGACGAAGCAGGCCTCCATGCCGGCCGACCCGGTCCCGGAGATGGGGACGGTCAGATTGTTCTTCGTGTTCAGGAGCGTGCGGAGGTGCTCCTTGAGCTCGTCCATGATCTTCAGGAACCAGGGGTCGAGGTGCCCCAGGGTCTTCTTGCCGATCGCCTCGTAGACCTGCGGGGGCACGCAGGATGGCCCCGGCCCCATGAGCAGGACCTCTTCTATCCCCGCGAGCAGATTCTTCATCCCTTCATTCTCCTTTCCGGCAGTCGCACCGCCGCATCGCGGCAGGTCCGGTGCAAATATGGCATATCCAGCAGAAATCTTCAACCGCTGACCGTTTCCGGCACCGGGGCACGTACCGATGCAGACACACGGGCCTGCCGATCCGACAGACCCTGCTTGAACCATGAAGTAAAAGATCGGAGTGGACTTTCTTTTCGTTTCTCTGACAGACCGCTCTTCCTCGCTTCCGATCTTCCGCTCTTCGCCTTCTGCAACGCCTGCGGCGCTAGTCCCTGGGGACCAGGACGATCTCGATCCGCCGGTTTTTCGCACGCCCTTCCAGGGTTTCGTTCTCCGAGACGGGGCGGTACTCCCCGTAGGCGGCTGCAGACAGGAGGGCGGGATCGACCCCCAGCCGCTGGAGATACCGGGCCACGTTGATGGCGCGGGCCGCCGAGAGCTCCCAGTTCGAGGGGAACGCCCGGGCGAGCGCGCCGCCGACCTTGACATTGTCCGTGTGCCCCTCGACGCGGATCGCCTTGTCCTCCACCTGGCCGATGACCTCGGCCACCTTTTGCAGGACTTGCCTGCCCTCGGGCTTGATGTCGGCCCTCCCCGAATCAAAGAGGATGGCGTCGACCATGTTCACGGTGAGCCTCCCCTGGAGCTCTGTGATCGTCACCTGCCCGTCTTCGATCTCGGACTTCATTTTCTCGATCATCTGCGTATAGGTCTTGCTGACCTCCTGAACCTTTTCCTCCCGGCTCTTCTCGAGCTGACCGATCTGCCCCTGCTGGTCCTGGACCTTTTTCGACAGTTCCTCGTTCTGTTTCCCGAGCCGCACGACTTCTTCCTTGCAGGTGGCAAGCCCCTGCTCGAGGCTGCCGGCCTCTTCCACCTTTTTCAGATAGGTGCTTTCCGTGACCATGCACCCCGACACGGACAGGGCTAACATCCCGGCGAGAGCCAGAAGCCAACTTTTTTTGATCATCTGCAATCCTCCCCTTTCAGGAGCATGAACGATTAGCTCGAGAATCGGTTCCTCCGGTGAGCCCCCGGATCGACCGGTCCCCGGTACCCCCTTTGATAGGGAAAGGCCCGAATCCTGTCAAGCCTCATTTTGACGGCGCAAAAGGCCCTTTCCTGACCTGAAACACGGGAGGAGACCATCAGCCACAAAAGGCTTGATTTCTCCTTTTATCTGGTATAAGAGTACAGGTTCAAAAATTTCATATCCAGGCACTCCTTGCCCGGACCCCGTGCCCGGGCTATAGAGCCGAAAGGAGGTCAAAAGACTTGAAGCGTTACGAAACTCTGTTCATCGTCCAGTCCGAGCTGTCCAGCGAGGAAATCACCGCCATCATCGACCGCTACAGCAAGATCATCACCGACATGAAGGGGACTGTCCTGAAGGTCGAGAGATGGGGAAAGCGAAAGCTCGCCTACCTCATCCGGAAGCAGGCCCGGGGGTTCTACATCCTCATCGATTTCGCCGGCAGGCGCGAGATCGTCGCAGAGGTGGAGAGGATCCTGAAGTTCGACGACAAGGTCCTGAAGTACATGTCCGTGAAGCTTGCCGACAGCATCACGGCGGAAGAGATCGAAAAAGAACTGGCCGGGCCCCTGAAGTCCGATACTCCCCCGGCTGCGATCATCCCGGCGGAATCCGCTACACCGATAACGACCACGACGACGTCCGCGACGTCGGAAGCCACGACGGAGGGATAACAACATGAGAACGCCTTCAGACAGCACGACGGGCAGCCGGCCCAGGACAGGGTGGTCCGGGCGGAAGAGATTCGAGAGGACCGGGGGGAGGCGGGCCCGGAAGGCCGAGATCCGACCGGAGAGTCTTCCACCGGAGGAAGGTCTGCCGGTTCTGCACCGACTCGAACATGAAAATGTCCTACAAGGACGTGGACACCCTGCGGTACTTCGTGACGGAACGCGGAAAGATCATCCCCAGGCGCATCACGGGCAACTGCGCGCTCCACCAGAGGGCGCTGACGGTCGAGATCAAGCGCGCCCGTAACATCGCCCTGCTGCCCTTCATGGTAACGGAAGGCTGACAGCGGCGACGCCTGTGCAGAAACGGCGGGCGGCGGGTGCGGTCTGAAATCGGCGATTCGAGGACAGCGTTCACTTGGATGCAGGCAGAAACTTCAGCGTGAAGGAATTTATCCTGGGCGTAGGCATCACGACTGGTTTCTTTCTCCTCGTGGTCCTGAACCCCATTGTCGGTTTTATATTCAGCCTGTTCGCTCCGCTTCCGATCGCCTATTTCTACTGGAAGATGGGCCGGATTGCCGGGATCGCCATGTTCGCCCTGTCTTTCGGTCTTCTCGTGGCCGTTTTCCGGATCGGCGGTTTCGTGGAAAGCCTCCCGTTCTTCCTGGTGCTCGGGTCGGCGGGAGTCATCATCCCCGAAGTCCTGAGAAGGCGATACGGGATCGAGAAAACGGTGGGCCTGTCGGTTGCCGGACTTGTCGCGGTGATCGTCGCCATTCTGGCCTGGTACGGTCAGCTTCTCGAACGAGGCATCCTGGACATTGTCCGGGGGTACGTGGTCGACAGCATCAAGTACAGCATCGCGCTTTACGAGGAGATCGGGATCCCCCAGGAGCAGATCGACGCTCTGCGGGAGGGCGCCCCCGAGGTTGCGGGCTGGATCGTGGCGCACGGCGCGGCGCTGTTCCTGACGAGCACAACCTTTTTCATCTGGCTCAACGTGCTCGGCATGCGGATGTTTTTCCAGGGACGGGACCCCTCGTTCCCCGATTTCGGCGATCTCGCCTGCTGGAAGATCCCGGACTGGGTCGTCTGGCTCGTCATCGCAGCGGGGGTCCTGATGATCGTCCCCGAGGAAATCGCGCAGATCGTCGGGCTCAACGCCATGATTATTCTGCTTTTTCTCTATCTCCTCCAGGGACTTTCGATTGTCCAGTTCTTTTTCAGGAAGAAAAACATTCCGAGATACCTCCGGGCCCTTTTTTACGCCCTGATTGTGCTATACCAGTACCTGCTGGTTTTCATCTCCGCCGTCGGCCTGTTTGACATCTGGGTCGACTTCAGAAAGATGAACAGCCCCGTGAAGGACACGACGGCCTGAGAAACTCAGGGTCGAGGGTCGAGGGAAGCGGGTCGAAAAGAAAAGCTTTTCAGTTGAATGCAGGCAGGCTGTCCTGACGGCCTGTGCGAACGAACTCTGCAAAAGGAGGAAGCAGCATGAAGGTGATTTTGAAGGAAGACGTTGAATCCCTCGGCAAGCGCGGGGATACGATAAAGGTTGCAGACGGCTATGCGAGGAACTTCCTGATGCCGAAGGGGCTCGCCATTGCAGCCACGAGCAAGTCCGCCCAGGAGATCGAGCACGAAAAGAAGCTCATCGCCAAACGCGCCGAAAAGGAAAAGAAGAACGCCGAAGCCATGCTGGCGAGCTTTGCCGGCGTGGCGGTGACCATCGCCCGCAAGACGGCGGACCAGGAGAAACTTTTCGGCTCCGTGACGGCCAAGGACATCGAGAATGCCCTGGTAGAAAAGGGGCTCAAGGTGGACCGCAAGCAGATCGTCCTGGACGAGCCGATCAAGCAGCTCGGGGAATTCCCCGTCAAGATCAAGCTCTACCCGGGGATCGCAGCGGACATCACGGTAAAGGTCGTGGAAGAACAAGGCTAAAGGATCAAGGCGAAAGGTCAAAGAGAAGAAGGCTCAGAGAGCCTCTTGCTTTTTACAGCCGGGGGCTGTAAACAATTCTTGTCCCGTGCTCTTAACCTTTATCCTTTTTCCTTTGTCCTGGTACCCGTGCCTTTATGAAAGAGCTCGACATCTCAATCCTCAAAGTGCCGCCCCAGAACCTGGAGGCCGAACAGTCCATCCTCGGGGGCATCCTCCTCGAGAACGTCGCCATCAATCCGGTTCTGGAGCTCATGGCGGGCTCCGATTTCTACAGTGACGCCCACCGGAAGATCTTCGCGGCGGTCCTGGAGCTCTCCGAACGCAGCCAGCCCATCGATCTCATCACGCTGAGCAATCACCTCAAGGACAAGAAGCAGCTCGACGCCGTGGGCGGCAGCCGTGTACCTCTCCCAGCTCGTGGACAACGTCCCCTCGGCGGCCAACATCAGCCACTACGCCCGGATCGTCAAGGAAAAATCAATCCTGCGAAACCTGATCGGCACGGCCACGGAGATCCTGAACCGGACCTACGGCGCCGGGGCCGACGTGGACAGCGTCCTCGACGAGGCCGAGCACGCCATCTTCGAGATCTCCCAGAACAAGGTCCGGCCCTCCTTCTACCCCCTCAAGGACATCATCAAGGACAGCTTCCGCACGATCGAGCGGCTCTACGAGAGAAAGGAGCTCATCACGGGCGTCGCCACGGGATTCACGAAGCTCGACGAGATGACCTCGGGGCTCCAGCGATCGGATCTCATCATCATCGCCGGCCGCCCCAGCATGGGAAAAACGGCCTTCGCCCTCAACATCGCCCAGTTCTGCTCCGTCGAGGAGGGGGTTCCCGTGGCCGTCTTCTCGCTGGAAATGTCCAAGGAGCAGCTCGCCATGCGCATGCTCTCCTCCGAGGCCCGGGTGGACTCCCAGAAGATCCGCAAGGGGTTCCTGGGCGAGTCGGACTGGCCGAAGCTCACAACGGCCGCCGGGAGGCTCTCCGAGGCCCGGCTGTTCATCGACGACACGCCCTCCATCTCGGTGCTCGAGATGAAGGCCAAGTCCCGCCGCCTCAAGGCCGAGCACGGCCTGGGGCTCATCGTCCTGGACTACCTGCAGCTCATGAAGGGAAGCGCCTACGCCGACACGCGCGAGCAGGAGATCTCGGAGATCAGCCGCTCGCTCAAGGGGCTCGCGAAGGAGCTCAGCGTGCCCGTGGTGGCCCTCTCCCAGCTCAACCGCAAGGTGGAGGACCGCACGAGCCGCAGGCCCCAGATGGCCGATCTGCGCGAGTCGGGCGCCATCGAGCAGGACGCCGACGTCATCCTCTTCCTGTACCGCGACGAGGTCTACAACAAGTCCGACGACAACCCCGAGAAGGGCTTTGCCGAGGTCATCATCGGCAAGCAGCGAAACGGCCCCGTCGGAACGATCAAGCTCGTCTTCCAGGAAAAATTCACCCGCTTCGAGAATGCGGCCTTCGCCCCCGGCGAGGAATTCTAAACAAGCTAAAAATCCCCCTCTGTCCCCCTTTCGATAAAGGGGGATGAAGGGGGATTTGATAAAAAAAGCCCCCACCAATCCGGTCGAGGGCTTCTGATTTTCTTACTTGTAGTGTCTGTTCCCTGTACCCTATACCCTGGATCCCGGGCTTACGCCCGAGCCGTTTCCGGCTCCCCGTCTCCGATGACCTGGCGCATCTTCCGGAGGGCTTCCTTTTCGACCTGGCGGGCCCGCTCGCGGGTGATCTTGAAGCGGTCGCCGATCTCCTGGAGGGTTTTCGGGCTCTCGGACATGACGCGGTGCCGGATGATGTAGGCCTCGCGGTCGTTGAGCTTCGCAAGCGCCCCTGCGACGTTTCGCTTCACCAGGGCCGTCTCCTCATGGCGGATGAAGGAATCCTCCTGGCTTTCACTCTTGTCGGCCAGGCAGTTGATGTGGGACAGCTCGCCGTCGTCGTCGATGAAGGCATCGAGCGAGAGATCGCGGCTGTTGAGCCGGACGTCCATCTCCTCGATCTCCGTCTCCTTCACGCTCAGGGACTCGGCGATCTCGGCGAACTCGGGGCTCTTCGCATCCATCTTCTGGAGCCTCTTCTTGGCCTGGTTGAGCTTGAAGAAGAGCTTGCGCTGGGCCTGGGTCGTGCCGATCTTCACAAGGCTCCAGGTCTTGATGAGGAAATTCTGCATGTAGGCGCGGATCCACCACACGGCATAGGAGATGAGCCGGTAGCCCTTGTAGGGGTCGAACTTCTTCACCGCGTGCATGAGCCCCACGTTTCCCTCCTGGATCAGGTCCAGGAGCTTCACACCGTAGTTGCGGTACTCGTGGGCGATCTTGACCACGAATCGAAGGTTCGAGGTGACGAGCTTTTCGGCCGCTTCCTTGTCGTTGTGCTTCTTGTAGCGGACGGCCAGCTTGAACTCCTCCTCGGGGGTCAGCAGGGCAAACTTGTTGATCTGCGAGATATATAAATCTAGCGTGCTGCTCGCAGCCGGTAGATTCATGTTCATGGATGATCCTCCATTTTGGGCCTTTCAATCTAAGTCATAGAGAATATAGATATGGGGAGCATCTTGTCAAGACCTTCTTTGCAATCATTATACAGAAAACCCGGCGTCCAAAAAAGAGATAACCCGTTGATTGAATGCCTTTTCTTGACATCCCCCCCGCCTGTCATTAAGTTAGGGTCCGAGCGGACGGCGGTGACGTTTCGGGAAGCGGTCGAGCAAACCGTCGTTTTCAATTTAACTTATTGATATTAAATCGCTTTTGAAGAGAGGAACGATGAGGTTCGACAAATTCACCGTGAAAGTCCAGGAGGCCCTCCAGGAGGCCCAGTCCCTGGCCGGAAAGCTCGGCCACCAGGCCGTGGATATGGAGCATCTGCTTGCGGCCCTGATCCGCCAGCCCGAGGGGATCGTTACGGCCGCCCTGAAGAAGCTCGGGGCCGACACCCGGTCGGTCCAGCGGGAGGTTGAAAAGGCCCTCAACAGCCTGCCGAAGGTATCCGGGGGCGCAACGCAGGCCTACATGACCCCGAGGCTCAATAAGGTTCTCGAGAACTCCTTCGAGGAGGCAAAAAGGCTCAAGGACGAGTTCGTGAGCGCCGAGCACATCCTGATTGCCATGACGGAGGACAAGGACGGCCCGACAGGGAAAATTCTGCGAAACGCCGGTGTCACGAAGGACAGCATTTACCGGGTCCTGGTGGACATCCGGGGAAGCCAGCGGGTCACCGACCAGAACCCCGAGGAGAAATACCAGGCGCTCGAGAGATACGCAAGGGATTTCAACGAGTTGGCCAGGAAGGGGTCCTTTGACCCGGTCATCGGCCGCGACGAGGAGATCCGCCGGATCATGCAGGTCCTCACGAGGCGCACGAAGAACAACCCGGTGCCTGATCGGCGAGCCCGGTGTCGGCAAGACGGCCATCGTCGAGGGCCTCGCGCAGCGGATCGTCAACGGCGACGTGCCCGAGACGCTCAAGGACAAGCGGGTCGTCGCCCTGGACATGGGGGCGCTGGTGGCCGGCGCCAAGTTCCGCGGCGAGTTCGAGGACCGCCTCAAGGCGGTGCTGAAGGAGGTGGCCGACGCCGCAGGCGAGATCATCCTCTTCATCGACGAGATCCACACCGTCGTGGGCGCGGGGGCGGCCGAAGGCGCCATCGACGCCTCGAACATGCTCAAGCCGGCCCTTGCCCGGGGCGAGCTGCGCTGCATCGGCGCCACGACCCTCAACGAGTATCGCAAGAACATCGAGAAGGACCCCGCCCTGGAGAGGCGCTTCCAGCCCGTCCTGATCAAGGAGCCCTCCGTGGAGGACACGATCGCCATCCTGCGGGGCCTCAAGGAGCGCTACGAGGTCCACCACGGCGTCCGGATCAAGGACTCGGCCATCGTGGCGGCGGCGACCCTTTCGGACCGCTACATCAGCGACCGGTTCCTGCCGGACAAGGCCGTCGACCTCATCGACGAAGCGGCCTCGCACCTGCGGATCGAGCTCGACAGCCTGCCTGCCGAGATCGACGCCCTGGAGCGCAGGATCATGCAGCTCGAGATCGAGCGGCAGTCGCTGAAAAACGAGACGGACCCCAACTCGCTCGAGCGCCTGCAGAAGCTCGTCGACGAGATCGGGAAGCTCACGGCCGAGCGCGACGAGCAGAAGAAGCACTGGTCCAGCGAGCGCGAGGTCATCAAGCGGATCCAGTCCGTCAGGGGGAAAATCGAGGAGCTCAAGAACGAGGAGCTCAACGCGCAGCGCGCAGGCGACCTGGCGAAAGCCGCCGAGATCCGCTACGGGAGGCTCGTGGAGCTCAACAGGGAACTGGAAAAGGAGCAGGCCCAGCACGCCGGCATCCACAACGGCGACAAGATGCTCAAGGAAGAGGTCGAGGCCGAGGACGTGGCGGAAGTGGTGGCCAGCTGGACGGGCATCCCCGTCTCGCGCATGATGGAGACCGAAGTGGCAAAGCTCATCCACATGGAGGAGCGCCTGCAGCAGCGGGTGATCGGCCAGGAGGAACCCATCCACGCCGTCTCCAACGCGCTTCGCCGGGCCCGCTCGGGCCTGCAGGACCCCAACCGGCCCATCGGCTCCTTCATCTTCATGGGCCCCACGGGCGTGGGAAAGACGGAACTGGCGCGGGCGCTGGCCGAGTTCATGTTCGACAACGAGCAGAACATGATCCGCATCGACATGTCGGAGTACATGGAGAAGCACTCCGTGGCCCGGATGATCGGGGCGCCCCCGGGGTACGTGGGCTACGACGAGGGCGGCTTCCTGACCGAGTCGGTGCGGCGAAGGCCCTACTCGGTCATCCTCTTCGACGAGATCGAGAAGGCGCACCCGGACGTGTTCAACATCCTGCTGCAGATCCTCGACGACGGCCGGCTCACCGACGGCCACGGCCGGACGGTGGACTTCAAGAACACGATCGTCATCATGACCTCGAACATCGGAAGCCAGTTCGCCGTCGATGCCGCGATGAGCGAGGCCGAGAGAAGGCTGAAGATCAACGAAGTCCTGAGGACGACCTTCAAGCCCGAGTTCCTCAACCGCGTCGACGACATCATCATCTTCCGGTCGCTCACGATCAGCGACATCAACAAGATCATCGACATCCAGATCGGCCGGCTGCAGAAGATGCTCGCCGAGCGGAAGGTCACGATCGAGCTCACGGACAAGGCGAAGAAGCACATCGCCAAGGCGGGCTACAGCGCCATCTACGGCGCCCGGCCGCTCAAGCGGGCCCTGCAGAAGATCGTCCAGGACGGCCTGGCCATGAAGATCCTCGACGGCTCCATCGCGGCGGGCGATCACGTGACCGTCGACGTGAAGGGCGACGGCGAGGTCGTCTTCCAGAAAAAGGCGCAGATGACCGGAGGCGGGGTGCGCCCTTGTGCGCAACCCTGCTTTCCTGTATAATCCGCGACGAAAAAAGAGGGTAAGAAGACAAATTCTAATTTCTGTGGAGGAAGACAAACCATGAATTCTCTCAAGACTGCAGTCCTGCTCGGTTTGCTGACGGGACTCCTGGTCCTGATCGGCGGATACCTCGGCGGGAAGAAACGGCATGTTCATCGCCTTCATCTTCGCCATAGGCATGAACTTCTTCAGCTACTGGTTCTCCGACAAGATCGTGCTTCGCATGTACCAGGCCCAGGAGGTGACGCCCCAGCAGGCGCCCGAGCTGCACCGGATGGTGCAGGACCTGGCCATGAAGGCGGGCCTTCCCATGCCGCGGGTCTACATCATCCCCGGGGACACGCCCAATGCCTTTGCCACGGGGCGAAACGAAAAGCACGCCGTCGTGGCCGTCACCGAGGGGATCATGCGGATCCTGAGCCGCGAGGAGCTCGAGGGCGTCATCAGCCCATGAGCTCACCCACATCAAGAACCGCGACATCCTCATCGGGTCGATTGCGGCCACAATCGCCGGCGCCATCACCATGCTCGCCAACATGGCCCAGTGGGCGGCGATCTTCGGCGGCGGCCGCGGCGACGACGAGGAGGGCGGCGGCGGGTTCATCGGAATGATCTTCATGGCGATCCTGGCCCCCTTCGCGGCCATGCTGATCCAGATGGCCATTTCCCGCTCGAGGGAATACATGGCCGACGACGGCGGCGCCAAGGTATCGGGCAAGCCCTGGGCACTGGCAGGCGCCCTGGAGAAGCTGCAGGCGGCAAGCCAGGCCATCCCCATGAACGCCAACCCGTCGACGGCCCACATGTTCATCGTGAACCCCCTCACGGGACGGGCGTTCATGAACCTCTTCAGCACCCACCCGCCCATCGAGGAGAGGGTTGCAAGGCTTCGCAGCATGAAGCCTCGCATGTAGCAGGCTGTTAAAAAACGCCCGTCTGCGGCGTTTCCCTCATACGTCAGAAGGCTACAGAGGCGTTTGAAGGTGAGCCACAGGTTGGAGAATCGCGAGAGCAGGCATTGATCGCAGGCATCATCCAACGTTCTTACCCTCTCACCTTCGTTACCTTCGCTTGCTTGCGGGATGCACCCTCGTAGCACCTGCTTTATAGGGAGGGAACCATGGAAGACGAAAAGCAGGAGAAGGGCTTCGTAATCAAGGACCGCCGCCGCTTCGACGACTCGGGAGAGGCCAAGCCGGAGTCACCCCGGGAGGAGGCGGCTGCCAAACCTCAGGAGCCGAAACCGGAAGCGAAGGCCGCCGAACCCCGTCAAGACGAAAAGGCGCAAGAGGCCTCGACGGAACAACCGTTCCCCGAGCTCAACTTCGCCACCTTCGTCTTCTCGCTCGGCACGTCGGCCATGTACCACTTCGGCGACTTCCCCGACCCCGCGACCAAAAAGGCGGAGCGCAACCTCGAGGCGGCCAAGCAGACCATCGACATCCTCGGCATCCTGAAGGAAAAGACGAAGGGCAACCTCAATGACGACGAGGAGAGGCTTCTCGAATCGCTCCTCTATGAGTTGAGGATGCGCTACGTCAGGGAGACGGCGAAGTGATCACCATAGCGTCGCCGGCCAAGGTCAACCTCATCCTGAAGGTGCTGCGCCGCAGGGAAGACGGCTACCACGACATCGCCTCCCTGATGCAGAAGGTGAGCCTTGCCGACGAGATGGAGTTCGCCCCCCGCAAGGAAGGCATCGCGCTTGCCTGCCCGGGCTCGGACCTCCCCACGGGCGAGGGAAATCTCGTCGTTCGGGCGGCGCGCGCCCTCTTTGCCGAGGCGGGTTTTACGGGCGGGGTGGAGATCACCCTCCGGAAGCGTATCCCCACGGCGGCAGGCCTCGGCGGCGGCAGTTCCAACGCCGCCACGACCCTCACGGTCCTCAACAACCTTTTCCAATTCGGCTTCGATCGTGAACGGCTCATCCGGATCGGCGCCCGACTCGGCGCCGATGTTCCCTTCTTCATCTACGGAAGCACGGCCTGGGCCTTCGGGATCGGCGAGATCCTCGAGCCGGCCGAGACCCCACCCGGGATGTGGCTCGTTCTCGTCAACCCGGGATTCGAGGTCCCCACGAAATGGGTTTACCAGAGCCTGAATTTGCCGTTGACAAAGACCCCTTTAAAGTATACTATCCCTACCTTTTCAGGGGTGCGAGATCTGGCTGCGGCCCTGTCCAATGATCTGGAAACGGTCACGGTGGCGCGCCATCCCGTGCTCGAGGAGCTGAAAGGGTTCCTCCTCAGGCAGGGCGCCCTCGGGTCGCTCATGTCGGGAAGCGGGCCCACGGTCTTCGGACTCTTTGAAAACGAACCCGATGCAATCAAGGCTGAAGGCGCACTGAGGACATCGTACCCGTATGCGGTGTTCAAGGCTCAACCGATCTGATCCCCCGATCATCGGATGCCTTCCCCCGCACGATTACGGAAATCCGTACGGGATGGGGCGTCGGCAAGCGGTAAGCCACGGGACTTTGGCTCCCGCATTCGGAGGTTCGAATCCTCCCGCCCCAGCCAATATTTTTTCATAACATCAGGAACCCGTACCCAGGGTGACATGACATGCTCGAACGAATGCGCATCTTTTCGGGAAACTCGAACAAGAAGCTTGCAGAGGACATCTGCACGAAGCTCGGCATTGCCGTCGGCAAGGCCAACGTAGCCACCTTCAGCGACGGCGAGACGAGGGTGGAGATCAACGAGAACGTCCGCGGCATGGACGTCTTCATCATCCAGTCCACGTGCCCGCCCGTGAACGACCACGTGATGGAGCTGCTGATCCTCATCGACGCCATGAAGCGCGCATCGGCCGACCGGGTCACGGCCGTGATCCCCTATTACGGCTACGCGCGGCAGGACCGCAAGGTCGCCCCCCGGGCCCCCATCTCGGCAAAGCTCGTGGCCGATCTCATCACCGCCGCCGGGGCCAACCGGGTGATGTCCCTCGATCTCCACGCCGGCCAGATCCAGGGCTTCTTCAACATTCCCGTGGACAACCTCTTCGCCACGCCCATCCTGCTGAAATACATGATGAGCAACTTCGCGAACAACCTGGTCATCGTCTCCCCGGACACGGGCGGTGTCGAGCGCGCCCGGGCCTTTGCCAAGCGCCTCGACGCGACGCTGGCCATCATCGACAAGCGCCGCGAGGGGCCCAACGAGTCCCAGGTGATGAACATCATCGGAAACGTCAAGGGCAAGCGCGTCATCATCCTCGACGACATGATCGACACGGCAGGAACCATGGTCCAGGCCGCGGCCGCCCTGGAAGCCGAAGGGGCCACGGAGGTCATCGCCTGCTGCACCCACGCCGTGCTCTCGGGGCCGGCCATCGACCGGATCGACGGCTCGAACCTCAAGGAGATCATCGTGACGGACTCGATTCCGCTCCACGAGCGGGCAATGCAGTGCAAGAAGAAAATCACCGTTCTGCCCGTCGCGGGCTTTCTCAGCGAGGCGGTTCGTCGTATCTATTACAACGACTCGGTGAGTTCGTTGTTCATTTAGGCATCAGGCCAGGGCTTAGGGCTAAAGGCAAGAGGAATAACAATTCTTTCAAGCCTGTTGCCATAGCCTGTTGCCAGGAGCCATAGTTATAATTGGAGGTTTCGATGGAAGCAATCGAGTTGAAAGCGAGTATTCGCAAGGAATCGGGTAAGGGGCCTGCCAGGAGACTGCGGGCCGAGGGGCTCGTTCCTGCCGTTCTATACGGATCAGGGGCGGAGTCAACCATGCTTTACATCAATGCGGCGGAGCTGATCAAGATCATCCGGGCCGAAAAGGGCGAAGCGGGATTCATCAAGCTCGTCATCGACGATGCCGGGAAGAAGTCGGAGAAGATCTCCGTGATCAAGGAGCTCCAGACGAACACGATCACGAAGAAGATCGTCCATGTCGATTTCTACGAGATCCGGATGGACAAGAAGCTGACCCTGGACGTGCCGATCCACATCGTGGGCACATCCATCGGCGTGGAGAAAGGCGGCGAGCTCAAGCAATTCAAGAGAGACGTCAAGATCTCCGCCCTGCCGGGTCAAATTCCCAGGCACATCGACATCGATGTGACGGATCTGATGATCGGCTCCACCATTCACGTGAGGGATCTCAAGCTGGCTGAAGGCGTCGAGATCGTCGATGCCGGCAATACCAGCATCGTCGCCGTGAGCGCCAAGAGAGCCGTCGTAGGCGAGGAAGCGGCACCTGCTGCAGCAGCAGAAGAAGAGGCGGCCAAGGAGCCCGAGATCGTGGGCAAGAAGGGCGCGAAGGAAGAGGAATAACCCCCTTCCCTCACATGAGCGCAATCGAAAAACCCCATTTCCATCCGCGAAGCGATGGGGTTTTTTATTGCACGGCAGGTCGGAAGGAACAAGGTATAAAGCAGCAACGCGTCGGAGTCGGATGCTGCTCCTGATTCCTGACGGCAGACTCCAGTACTCGAATAGACGGAATAGACCGGATAGACCATGAAGATCATCGCCGGCCTGGGCAACCCGGGCGACCCGTACCGCCTGACTCGCCACAACATGGGATTTCTCGTCGTGGATGCCCTGGCGGACGACTGCGGCATCGCCATCCAGAAGAAGAAATTCGAGGCGCTGCTGGGCGACGGCCGGATCGGCGAGCACCGCGTGCTTTTCGTGAAACCCCAGACCTTCATGAACCTCAGCGGCCAATCGATCAGGCAAGTTATCGATTTTTATCAGAAAACAACTGACGATCTCGTCGTCGTCCACGACGACCTGGATCTGCCCTTCGGGACTTTGCGCATCAAGGTCGGCGGAGGCGACGGGGGCCACAAGGGGGTCCGCTCCATCATGGATCATCTCGGGGAAGGCGGTTTCACCCGCGTGAGACTCGGCATCGGCAAGCCACCCTTCAAGGATGACACGGAACGCTATGTCCTGCAGCCCTTCCCGAAGGCGGACCTGGAGCAGCTGGCGGATGTCGTCCGGACGGCCTGCGAAGCCGTAAGGGAAATTCTCGCTGCCGGCGTCCGGCCGTCCATGAACCGCTTTAACATCCGCGAACGCAAACCGGCTCCGGATACAGACAACATCACCGGAATAATTGTTCATTCTTTTCATTTCTCCCTTCTCGACTTCTCAACTTCTCACCTTCTCAACTTCCTCATCCGGACAGGACGCCCGCCGATTTCCCTGATTTAGCGTCCCGGTCAATAAAATCTTTGACAAAAGAGACAATATTTGCTATGTCACGGCGGCTTTAATGGTTGGTCTCATTTCGGTACTTTTTGAAACTTTATTGATATGGAGGAGATGGAGAGATGATTAGCGAGAGAGTCAAACGTGTCCTAAGCGCCGTATCCCTGGCGCTTATCGTTCTGCTCTTTGCGACGCCCCTGTTCGCAAGCGAAGCAGATTTGGTCATTCCCCCACTGTCGGCCGCTCAGAACCAGCTGCTCATGATCGGCTTCGTGATCTGTTTTCTGGGAATGGGTTTCGGCTACTTCATGTATGCCAAGGTCAAGAAGATTCGGGCCCACAAGAGCATGCTGGACGTGGCGGAAATCATTTTCCAGACCTGCAGCACCTACCTGATCCAGCAGGGCAAACTACTTTTCATCCTGTTCGTCTTTATCGGCTCCTGTATTTTCTACTACTTCGGCTTCCTGCAGCACATGGGAATGAAAGACGTCTTCCTGATCCTGGCCTGGACCGTCGTCGGCATCCTCGGGTCCTACGGCGTGGCCTGGTTCGGCATCCGCATGAACACCCTGGCCAATGCCCGCATGGCCTTTGCCTCGCTTGAAGGCAAGCCCATGAAGCTGCTCGACATCCCGCTGACGGCCGGCATGAGCATCGGCGTGCTCCTGGTCTGCGTCGAGCTCATCATGATGCTCATCATCCTGGTCTTCATGCCCCGCGAAGTGGCGGGTGCCGCCTTCATCGGCTTTGCCATCGGCGAGTCCCTGGGCGCCTCCGCCCTGCGTATCTGCGGCGGTATCTTCACCAAGATCGCCGACATCGGCTCCGACCTCATGAAGATCGTCTTCACCATCAAGGAAGACGATCCCCGCAACCCCGGCGTCATCGCCGACTGCACCGGCGACAACGCCGGCGACAGCGTCGGCCCCACGGCGGACGGCTTCGAGACTTACGGCGTCACGGGCGTGGCCCTGATCAGCTTCATCGTGCTGGCCTGCCTGCCCCAGTACCAGGCCGAGCTTCTCGTCTGGATCTTCGTCATGAGAGTCCTCATGATCGTCACCTCCATCGGCTCCTACTTCGTCAACAAGATGATCACCGACTCCCTCTGGGGCGGGAAAGAGAAGGTCAACTTCGAGGCCGCCCTGACCTCGCTCGTCTGGATCACCTCGATCGTTTCCATCGTCGTGACCTTCATCATCAGCAAGTGGCAGCTCGGCCACTACCCCAATGAGCTGTGGTTCAAGCTCTCCGTGATCATCAGCTGCGGAACCCTCGCGGCGGCCCTGATCCCCGAGCTGGTCAAGGTCTTCACGAGCTCCAATTCCCGGCACGTGGCCGAGGTCGTCACGGCCTCCCGTGAAGGCGGCCCCTCGCTGAACATCCTTTCCGGTCTCGTGGCCGGCAACTTCGCCGCCTTCTGGATCGGCATGGCCATCACGGCCCTGATGTTCGTCGCTTACTATACGAGCACCTTCGGACTTGCCAACTTCATGGAGTACTCTTCCGTGTTTGCCTTCGGCCTCGTGGCCTTCGGTATGCTCGGCATGGGGCCCGTGACCATCGCCGTCGACAGCTACGGCCCCGTGACGGACAACGCGCAGTCGATCTATGAGCTGTCCCTCATCGAGACCATCCCCAACGTGGAAAAGGAAATCGAGAAGGACTTCGGCTTCAAGCCCCGCTTCGACGTCGCCAAGCACTACCTCGAAGAGAACGACAGCTGCGGCAACACCTTCAAGGCAACCGCCAAGCCCGTGCTCATCGGCACGGCCGTCGTCGGCGCCACCACGATGATCTTCTCGCTCATCCTGCTTCTCAGGAAGGCCCTGGGAATCCAGCCCGAGATGCTCCTCAACCTGCTCAACCCCTACACGCTGCTGGGCCTGCTCTGCGGCGGCGCCGTCATCTACTGGTTCACCGGCGCTTCCATGCAGGCCGTCGTGACCGGCTCCTACCGGGCCGTTCAGTACATCAAGGAGCACATCAAGCTCGACGACGCGGCCAGCCTGAGCGCCTCGACGGAGAACTCCAAGGAAGTCGTGAAGATCTGTACGGTGTATGCCCAGAAGGGCATGTTCAACATCTTCATCGCCATCTTCCTCTTCGCCCTGGCCTTCGCGTTCCTGTCCGCACCGGTGAGAGGACCGGAATCGACGTCCTTCTTCATCAGCTACCTGATCTCGATTGCCGTCTTCGGTCTCTACCAGGCCCTCTTCATGGCCAATGGCGGCGGTTGCTGGGACAACGCGAAGAAGGTCATCGAAGTCGACCTGAAGGAGAAGGGAACGCCTCTGCACGCTGCCGCCGTCATCGGCGACACCGTCGGCGACCCCTACAAGGACACCTCCTCGGTGGCCCTGAACCCCATCATCAAGTTCACCACCCTGTTCGGCATCCTGGCCATGGAAATCGCCATCGCGCCGGATATGAGGGAGTCCGCCATTGTCGTCGGGGCGATCTTCCTGGCCATCGCCCTGGTGTTCGTCTATCGCTCCTTCTACTCCATGAGAATCCCCCTGGAGAAGTAAGGAAACAACTTGCCTGACAAAGGGGCCGGCAGCGATGCCGGCCCCTTTTTTTATGCTTCGCACCGGCTGCATCGCAGCAGTGACCATGTCACCCGGTGACCGGTGGAAGAGCAACCTGCTCCTATCCTCAAGCCTGAGCCGGAACCTGAAGCCTGCGCGACGCTTCATAGAAATAACCCTTGACAGCCCGGGACAAACTCAATACTTTCAGGAGACCCCAACCTGCCGACCCTGGCAGCCACACCGACCCTTCAGGGCATTTTTCATGGGCTTCAACTGCGGCGTTATCGGCCTTCCCAACGTCGGGAAATCGACCATCTTCAACGCGCTGACCTGCGCCGGGGCCGAGGTAGCCAACTACCCCTTCTGCACCATCGACCCCAACGCGGGAATCGTCCACGTGCCCGACGAGCGGCTCGAGAAAATCGCGTCGGTCATCAAGCCCCCCAAGGTCACCTACACGACCATGGAATTCATCGACATCGCCGGTCTTGTGAGGGGGGCCAGCAAGGGCGAGGGCCTCGGCAACCAGTTCCTCGGCCACATCCGTGAGGTGGACGCCATCGTCCACATCGTCCGCTGCTTCGACAACCCCGACATTGCACACATCTACGGCCCCATCGACCCTGCCCGGGACATCGAGATCATCAACATGGAGCTCATCCTGGCGGACCTCGACACACTCGAAAAGCGCATCGCCAAGACGGACAAAATCGCCAAGGCCGGTGACAAGGATGCCCGGAAGGCCATGGCAGTCTACCCGCGGTTCACGGATGCCCTCAAGCGGGGAATCCCGGCGAGAAATGTGCCCGTGCAGGATAACGAGCAGGAGATCCTCGATGAAGCCCACCTGCTGACGTCCAAGAAGGTCCTCTACGTGGCCAACGTGAGCGAGAAAGTCCTCAAGGAGGATGGACCCTACATCGCGAAGGTTCGCGAGATGGCCGCGAAAGAGGGCTCCGGTGTCGTGGTGATCTGCGGCGACCTGGAGATGGAGATCGCAAAGCTCGACCGCGTGGAGCGAAAGGAATTTCTGGAAGACCTCGGGCTGAAGGAATCGGGGCTTCAGCAGCTCATCCGCGAGGGGTGTGCGCTTCTCGATCTCATCACCTTCTACACCACCGTGGGCCCGGAGCTCAGGGCCTGGACGATCCGCAAGGGAACGAAGGCACCCCAGGCCGCAGGAAAGATCCACACCGACATGGAGCGGGGATTCATCCGGGCCGAGGTGCTGCACTACGGAGACTTCATCCGTTCGGGGGGTATTGCGCCGGCAAAGGAGAAAGGGCTCCTGCACTTTCAGGGAAAAGACTACGAGATCGTCGATGGCGACATCGTCTATTTCCGGTTCAATGTGTGATTTCAGGACTTTAAATTAGAATATTTTTTATTGACAAGCCCCCTGCGATAGAGTAAAAAGCCATTCTTGAGAACAACTTCCCGTAAGGGTAAAAAGTCAAAAGGAGGTGAAACATCTGATGAAGAAGGCACTCGTACTGGTACTCGCCCTTTTGCTCGCCGTTTCTTTCTCTTTCGTAGGTTGCGCGAAGCAGGAGGAGAAGAAGCCCGCGCCCGCACCCGCAGCAGCACCTGCTCCGGCACCTGAGAAGGCTCCCGAGAAGGCAGCAGCTCCGGCCCCGGCCCCGGCCCCGGCTCCGGCCCCGGCTCCGGCCCCTGTGAAGAAGTAGTTACAGACAGGAACAAGGCTGTTAGAAAAACCGGGCATCCATCGTGGATGCCCGGTTTTTTATCGGCAGGCTGTTGAAAAACACACATCTGCCGCGTTCGCCCTCGTCCTCTCGTCGATTCAACGTACGCTGATCGGGATGTCACCTGCCTTCCATCTGCAGGGAACAGTGCAAGGACTTCAGGCGCCTTGCATCTATGCATTTTTGAACAGCCTATACAGGATGCGACCGGAGGTGCATCCCGTCAGGAGGTGCAGAGCAAAGGTCACATGATGAACCGAATCATGCGTAGTCTCTTTGCCTTCTTCCTTTTATTGTCTTTCTGGCGGCTGCGGGTCGAAAGAGGTTCCCCCGCCGCAGATGAAACCGCCGGCCAAGGTCGCCCTTGTTCTGGGGGCAGGAGCCTCGCGGGGATTCACGCATATCGGTGCTCTCAAAATCCTGGAGGCAAACCGGGTCCCGATCCACCTGATCGTCGGAACCAGCGCAGGAAGCTTTGTCGGGAGCCTGTCTGCGTACGGCTTCACAGCCTTCCAGATCCAGAGCCTCTCCTTTTCCATTGAGAAGGGAGATATCGTAGACCTGACCGTTCCGGACAACGGGTTCATCAAGGGCGAGAAACTGGAATCCTACGTCAACCACCTGGTGAACAACACCCCGATCGAAAAGATGCGAACCCCGCTCTACGTGGTGGCCACGGACATCCAGTCGGGAGAGGAAGTCGTGTTCGCCTCGGGCAACACGGGTACGGCGGTTCGGGCGAGTTGTTCCATCCCGGGGATTTTCCAGCCTGTGAAGATCGGTGCAAAAACTTACGTCGACGGGGGCCTCGTGAGCCCCGTGGCCGTCGACTATGCCAGGAAGATGGGTGCCGACCTCGTCATCGCCGTGGACATCTCCACGGGGGCCAACAACGCGCCGCCCCAGACGACGATGGAAACGATCATGCAGTCCGTCGTCATCATGTATTCCAAGATCTCCCAGAACCAGCTTAGTCGTGCCGATGTCGTCATCCGGCCGAAGGTGAGCCACATCGGCTCGACGGACTTCTCCAAGCGTCACGAGGCCGTTTTGGAGGGGGAGAAGGCGGCGATGGAAGCGATGCCGGCGATCAAGGCGGCGCTGGACAGGCTGAGGGCAGAAGGAAGGCTCTGAAAGCAGTGATGAAGTGCCTAAGTGCGGAAGTGTCTGAGTGAAGATAGAGAGAAGCTGAATTTGAGGCAAAAAAAATTGGTGGATGACGGACGGCTCATCCACCAATTCTATGTTAAAAGAGAGGTTGTTCCCCAACCCCCTCCCTTTTCTAACAGGGGGTCGGCGGATGGAAAGGAGGGAACCAAAAACCATCCGCCGATTCGCAAACCTAAAGCACGATCATTGATGCTGGGTGTCTATTTTATGAGACCTTTAGAGAGGATCTACCCTTCCTATTGGATAAATTCTTTATCTCTCTTATGTTAAAGGTTCCGTCGTCTAAAGGTCTCGACATTACCATAGAGCAATAACGATGCCAATAAATATAAGTTAATGATTGCAGATAGTTATGAATTTATCGGCTGATCTTTCGCCGGCAAGATGTGCGACTATCGCACAAATTGAAGGCGGCCTGCCGTGACACGTCCTGAAAATCGATGCTTCGCCGAACGTGCCATATTCGCACAACATGTGCGAATATGGCACTACTCTTCTAAGTGCCCGTATCCCCGCCTTTTCCAACCTTTTTCAATTCACGAATCAGTGCGTACCGGGAGATATTGAGCAGGGCCGCAGCTTTCGTCTTGTTGCCTCCGCTCAACTCCAGTGCCCGCTCAAGAATCCGTTCTTTGATCTTGTTCGTGAGTTTTTCGACGGCAAGCTTGTAATCGATCCTGTCCGTTGCCGATGTGAGAGGGAGCAGATCATCGGCGGGAGCGACGGGATCCCGGGCGGCCGACACTTTTATTTCCGCAGGGATGTTCTCCGGCGTGATGAGACGGCCCACATCGCGAAGGATCATGATCCGCTCGATGATGTTTTTCAGTTCGCGGACATTCCCGGGCCAGGTGTACCGGCGGAGGATTTCCTCGGCTTCCTTGGCAAACCCTTTGACCTTCTTGTTGAACTTCCGGTTGAACTCCTCCACGTAGTTGCGTGCCAGCAGCAGGAGATCATCGCCGCGTTCGCGAAGCGGCGGCAGGATGATCGGCACGACACTGATGCGGTAGAAGAGGTCCTCGCGGAACGAACCTTCCGCCACCATCTTCGAAAGATCCCGGTTCGTCGCAAAGATGAACCGCACGTCGACAGGGATGGACTCGTTTCCCCCGAGGCGCCGGATGTATCCGTCCTCGAGCATCCGGAGAAACTTCGCCTGCAGCGGAAGGCTCATGTCGCCGATCTCGTCGAGAAAGAGGGTCCCCCCGCTGGCATACTCGAGAAGACCGAGCTTGCGCTTCCGGGCATCGGTGAAGGCCCCCGCCTCGTAGCCGAAGAGTTCGCTTTCCAGGAGGGTCCCCGGGATGGCCGCGCAATTCACGTCGACAAAGCGTTTCTGGCTCCGGTGACTCTGACGGTGAATGGCGCGGGAAACGAGCTCTTTTCCGGTGCCACTCTCCCCCTGGATGAGGGTATTGGTGTCGTGCTTGGCCACCTCTTCGATGACGTGGAAGATGCCGACCATCTTCTTTGACTTGCCCAGGATGTTGTGAAACCCGAGAAGGATGTCTTCCCGCTCCTTGAGCTTCTCCACCTCCGTCTTGAGCGACTTCGCCTCGATGGAGAGGATGGAGTGCATGATGGCGCTGTCATAGGACGTGGCGGCATTATTGACGAGAATGTCGAGAACGTTGATCTGGTCCTGCGAGTAGATGCCCGTCCGCATCCCCAGCAGAAGAACCCCCTTGAAGCGGTCTTTCACTTTCAGGGGAATCGCCACCTCCGAGGGATAACCTTCGTAGAGGGGTTCGACGGCATCAGGCACCTCATCGGTCTCCTCATCGGTCTCCTCATCGGGCTTCTGCACCGTGATGGCGTCGCTGTCGAGGGCCCTGCGGATAATCGTCCGGTCGATCCGGAGACCATACTCGTTCTTGTCGTCGATGAACCCCCGCTCCCCGTCATTGATGAAGACGCGGTTCTTCTCGATGTCGAGGAAATAGATGAGGGCCTTTTCGGCCTTTCCGATCCGAAGGGCGCTCCGGATCAGGATCTCGTGGATCCGCTCGATCGAGTACGTGGAATTCAGGTCGGAAACGGCCTCCTGAAGGATGAGCAGCTGCTCGATCTTCTCCCGGTTGATCTCGAAGAGGCGCGTAATGTGGATGATGATGCTCACCTGGTTGGCAAAGGTGAGCAGGATGTCGATCTCGTCGGGAGAAAACCTGGTTTTTTCCTTGGTCCAGACGGCGATGATGCCGATGACGTCGTCTTCGATTTTCAGGGGCGCATAGAAGGTGGAGCCGCGTTTGTAGAAGGCGGAGATCTTTCGATCCGTCTCCGTCGTGCGGGGGTCCTTCTCCGAGTCCTCGAGGGCGATGTAATGGCCCGTCTTGGCCACCCGGGTCTCGAAACTGTCATGCTTCTTCAGGCTCAGGTGAACCGAGAAGGCCCTCTCGGCCTCCTCGTCGCTGTAATTCTTCACGACCCGCGTGATCAGGTTCTCCCGGCTTTCATCGACAAGGAGGATGATCCCCCGGTCGAACCCCATGGAGTCGACGACTTCATCGAGGATCTTGCCGAGGATGTCCGCAACGCTGGAGGGGGCCGTCAGGAAGGTGCTGATCTGGAAGATTCCCTTGATCAGCTTGTCCTTGTCGATGCTGAAGGCCGAGGATGTCCTGACGGGAGGGGGGGGTATCGTTCCACCCTGTTCTATGATTCGCGCCATGAATCCATCCCTTATTGGGTCCAGGGTAAAGGGTTAAGGGTACAGGGGACACGGGGAACCCGCTCATAATTCCCGTACATCCGATGGGCCATCTCCGCCAGGGACGGGAAATAACGCGGTTTATAGCAGGATGTTTCGCCTTTTTCAACCTATTCCGTGCGAAACTTGCACACAGGAAAAGCAGGGTATCGGGTCTAGGGTACTGGGTAAGAAAAAAAGAGGGGTCAAGAGAGCTTGATGAGCACTGGTTGAGTTCTGCAGGCTCGGGGATCGGGTCTCGGGTTTCAGGTGAAAGAAAAGCCCCTGAGCCGAAACGGCCGGGGCTTTGCTGATTTGATGCCTTTTCTTCCCTGTACCCTGTACCCTAGACCCTGTACCCGTATTACGCCGTGTCGTAGCGGAGGAACTGCATGGTGAAAATCGCCCTCCCCTGGGTGGCGGAGCGCAGGTCCGTCGAATACCCGAAGAGCGACCGCAGAGGCACATGCGCCCGGATCTCGGTGACGGGCCCCTTGGGCGCAACGGAATCCACTTCCCCTTTCCGGGCATTGATGTCGCCGATGACCTCGCCCATGAAGTCCCTGGGGGTGAGGATGTCGATCCGCATGATCGGCTCCAGGAGAACCGGGTCGGCCTTGGCGCAGCCATCCTTGAAGGCCGTTGCCGCAGCGATCTTGTAGCCCACGGGTGAGGCTTCCCCTTCCTTGAAGGACCCCCCGGCAATGCGTATTCTCACGTCCAGCACGGGATAACCCGCCAGGACACCGCTGAAAACGGCCTCCCCGAGAGACTCCTCGATGACGGGATGGAATTCCGCTGGAATGGTCTCGGGCGGAAGCTCGTTTTTGATCTCGATCCCGGCGCCCCTCGGCAGGGGCTCCAGGACGAGCTTCACGTGGCCGAAGTGCTTCTTCTCGCCCAGCTCGCGTTCGAAGCGCCCGTCGATCTCGACCGATTTCTGAATCGTCTCGCGGTAAACGACACGCGGTTTTCCCACGTTGACGTGGATGTTGTACTCGCGCAGGAGCCTGTCCACGACGATCTCGAGATGAAGCTCACCCATCCCCGAAATGATCGTCTGGGCCGTCTCCTCGTCATACTTCACCTTGAGGGTGGGGTCTTCCTCGGAGATCTTGGCAAGCGCCTCGGGCAGCTTGTCCTGATCGGCAGGGGTCTTCGCCTCGATGGCCTGGCCGATGACGGGGTTATAGAACTCGATGGACTCCAGGATGATGGGCTTCGACTCCTGACAGAGCGTGTCCCCGGTGGTGCTGTCCTTGAGCCCCGCGATGGCGATGATGTCCCCCGCGCCGGCCACGTCGATGCGCTCGCGCTTATTGGCGTGCATCTTCAGCAGCCGGGCCACCTTTTCCTTTCTCCCTTTCGTGGCGTTGAAGACCTCGTCGCCTGCTTTCAGGAGCCCCGAGTAGATGCGGGCGTAGGTGATCTTGCGGCCCTCGATCATGGACACCTTGAAGGCCAGCGCCGAGAAGGGCTCCCTGTCGTTTGCCGCTCGACTCTCCTCGGTCTTGGTGACGGGGTTCAGCCCCTTCACGGGCGGGACGTCCTCCGGCGACGGGAGGAAATCGATGACGGCATCCAGGATGGGCTGAACCCCCTTGTTTCGCAGCGCCGCCCCGCACAGGACGGGCACGAGCTTGAGCGACACGGTGGCCTTGCGGATGGCCCGGATCAACTCGGCATCCGGGATGGGGATCTCGCCCAGGTACTTGTCGGCGATTTCGTCGTCGACCTCGGCAAGCGTCTCCAGCAGTTTTTCCCGCCTGGCCTGCGCCTCGTCACGGAAGTCCCCCGGAACCTCGGATACGTCGAAGGCCGCCCCCAGGGTGCCCTCCTGCCAGGTGATGAGCCGCATGCGGATCAGATCGACGATGCCCCTGAAATTCTCCGCCTCGCCGAGGGGAACCTGGACGGGCAGCGGCCTGGACGCAAACCTCTCCTGCATCATCCCGATGGCCCCGAAGTAGTCGGCGCCGATGCGGTCCATCTTGTTGATGAAGGCGATCTTGGGGACCCCGTATTTGTCGGCCTGGTGCCACACGGTCTCGGACTGGGGCTCGACTCCGTCCACGGCCGAAAAGACGACCACGGCCCCGTCGAGAACCCTGAGGCTGCGCTCCACCTCGATGGTGAAGTCCACGTGCCCCGGCGTGTCGATGATGTGGATCTCGTGGTTTTTCCAGTCGCAGGTGGTCACGGCGGAGGTGATCGTGATGCCGCGTTCCTGCTCCTGGGGCATCCAGTCCATGACGGCCTCGCCGTCGTGCACCTCGCCCATCTTGTAGGACTTGCCCGTGTAGAAAAGAATCCGCTCCGTCACGGTCGTCTTTCCCGCGTCGATGTGGGCGACAACGCCGATGTTACGGATTCTTGATAGCTTCACTCTTGCCATGGGCAAAACCAGTCCTGTCCGGCTGTAACCATCGTTTCGGCTTCTTCAGGGCGGCCATTCCCTCGCGACCCGTTGCGGAAGGTCCCCCTAACCGCCGGCTGCTGTCTGCTTCACGAGATCCTTGTTCGGGAAAATGGGTTCCCGGAGATCGACATGCCCCTTGATCGTCGTGACATCCTTGCCCCCGACCTGGAAGCGGACCTTTTTGATCTCCGTGAGATTCTGGGTGAGTGTGTTCGCCAGCGAGTAGACGGTGGCCACTTCGCTTGCCGTCCCGCCGGGGTGCTGCTCGATGAAGGGGTTGTCGAAATTCAGGGTTGCCGTGCCGTCGGCGATGCGGACCCCCTGCAGCTTTGCCCCTGCGGGGATCGTCCGGATCTGCCCCAGCTTGGGCCCTTCGATGAGGGCCTTCACGATCTCTTCGGCCTGGGCCGCCGTGTTCTTCCCCTTGGGGATGAGCCGCTTTTCCGCGACGAGGAACCGCTCGTTGGCATCGGAGAAGTAGAGCACCACTTCCTTCCTCTCCCGTTTTGCCGCCGCTTCTTCGGCGTCAGGCGGAAAGATGGTATCCGAGAGCGCCCAGAACATGAAGGCCAGGAACCCGCCGCCGATGAGGACGGCGCCGAGGATGAAGAACAGCCTGAAGGTCTTCTTTTTTTTCCGCGTCTTGAATTCGTCGGTTCGTCGCTGTCTCTTGCTCGCCATATCCGCTCAGTTCCGCCGGCCCGCTCTCATCGGGGCTACAGCTTTTTCAGATTCTCCCTGGATTTCACCGCCCAGTCCGATTCGGGGGCCAGCTGGATGACCTTCTTGAACGACTCGGCGGCCTCCTTTCGCTTGCGCAGCTGCATCTGGGTCATCCCGAGCCAGTAATGCCCCTCGGCAAGATTGGACGCCAGTTGAACGGATCGGGTCAGATGCTTTTCCGCTTCCGGGTATGAACCCTCCTGGTAATCGATGACCCCCAGGTTCAGTTCCAGGACGGGCAACAGGTAGGTGTTCGGCTCCTTCCGGATGGCCTCGCTGAAGCTGGCATAGGCCCCCTTCAGGTCCCCCTTCGCCTTGTAGGCCCTGCCCATGTTGTAGAGGGGCAACGACGGGGTCTCGTAGAGGGGGTTGCCCAGCGCCCGGTTGAAGGACGCGATGGCCTCATCGTAGTTTCCCCGCGCCAGGTAAATCGTCCCCAGGAAGTTGTGCGCCTCGGAATAGTCGGGCTTGAGGGCAATGGCCTTCTGGAACTCCTTGACGGCATCATCGATAAACCCCTTGCGCTCATAGGCGATCCCCATGTAGTAGTGCACCGTGGGGTCATTGGGGGTCAGCTTTTCGGCCTCGAGGAGCTCCTTCAGGGCCGGCGTGTACTGGCCTGCCTGGATGTGCGCCGCCCCGATGCGGATGTGCCCCATGGCCTTATTCTTGAGTTCCGTATCGGAGACGCAGCCGGCAAAAACCATCGCCAGGAGCGCAAGCCCGGCGAGTCCCATCATCCATGAACGGGTATTTTTCATTTTTTCCCTTCTTCCTATTTCCGGTTGCCGTTGACCCACCAGTCACTCTTGTCTCGGAACCACCACTGTGTCCAGTCCGTTTGGAGGATCGTGTCGGCCAGCTTCTTCCCCTGATCCGTGCAGAGCCTGCGGACGGCGAAGTTCAGCCATTCCTGGCTGTACTGGTTGCCCAGATCCCCGTACTCCTTGAGCTGCAGGATGAGGCCGAGCTGATCGGCATCGTGAGCCAGCAGGGCTTCCCTCGTCTTTTTCTCGTTGAACTCCTCGAGGACGGCCCGGATCTCGCCGCCGAAGGGCAGGTGTTCCGTCAGCTCCCGGACGGCCTTCTCCTCGTCGACGGTGACGTACTTCTTGTACATGTAATTCTGGTCGCCCGTCCTTGCCTCGGGAAGGTCGTGAACAAGGCACATCCGGAGCACCTTCAACTCGTCCGCGGCGGGATCGAGCTTGCAGAGCGAATAGCCGATGAAAAGGGTTCTCAGGATGTGTTCTGCGACGGACTCTTTGCCGGAACCGAGAAACCGAAACCCCGTGCGCGGGGTTTTGTTCAGCATGCCCACTTCGAATAGAAAGTTTGCGATTTCCTCCATCTCATCCCTTCTTCAAGGTACTGACCCGGTTTGCCATGTTCTCGGAGAGTTTCCGGATCTCGAGCTGCAGCGGGGCGATCCCCTCGGGCTTCATGGCATAGATCCGGTCCAGGCGTTCTTTCCAGTGCTCGATCACGGCGATCTCGTGCTCCCTGAGTTTGTGCTCGAACTTCTTCTGCACTTCCTTGACGAACTCGGCGTCTCTGGACATGGAACCCCTTTTTCCGTCTCCGGGCGATAAAGACTGTGTATTATAACAACAACCCCCCATCTTGCAAGCGGGAATCTGGGAGCGGGAGGGGCCGGACAAGCGCTTTCACGGACGGATGACCGCCGCAGCGGACCGAACGTGCTCGAAGGCCCTGCGCCGCGAAGCGCCCCACCGATCCTGCAGCTTCGGTTGCACCCGAGTGCGGCCGGGCGCCGCCCGGAGAGCGCGATTTGCAGAGAATACCCGGCTACAATTTCATTGACAAAGGGAGCGATTTTATGCCAGTGTCGCCACTTAGCGAACCGCCCCCGGCCCTTCCCCGGGCGGGTCATGGAGATTACCGGGACAGGAGATTACCCCCAACGTGATTCCGGATCTGCTGGGACATGTCAGCTTCAGCTGGGAATTCGTCGCCGCCCTCCTGAGCATCGTCCTCATCGACCTCATCCTCGCCGGGGACAATGCCGTGATCATCGCCATGGCGGTGCGCTCGCTTCCCCGCAAGCAGCGCCAGAAGGGAATCCTGATCGGCGCCGGCGCCGCGGTCCTCCTGCGGGTCGTTCTCACCTTCTTCGCGGCCCAGCTCCTGCAGACCCCCTACCTGAAGTTCGTCGGGGGGCTCTTCATCCTCTGGATCGCCGTGAAGCTCTTCATCGAGGGCAGCGCCGGGAGAGGAGGTCCACCGGGAGGCCAAGGACGATCTGGCAGGCCATGTGGGTCATCGTCGTCGCCGACATCACCATGTCCGTGGACAACGTGCTCGCCGTGGCGGGCGCCTCGAAGGGCAACCTCTTCCTGCTCATCTTCGGCCTCGGTCTGAGCATCCCCTTCGTCGTCTTCACGAGCAGCCTGCTGTCCATGCTGATGGACAAGTACCCTTACATCATCTATATTGGGGCTGCCGTCCTCGGCAAGGTCGGGGCGGAGATGATCATTACGGACCCCGTCATCGTGGATCATTTCAGCCCCTCGGTGGTTGTTCCAGTACGCGATGGAGGCCCTGGTCGCACGTCGGCGTCATCGTGCATCGGCAAGCTGTGGGTCCGCTGGAAGATATCGTCCAGGAAATGACCCGCGCATTGCGGGACCATCCGTATAAATCACATCCACCCCAGAACGGCAGGGACTCACAACCATGGCGATTCTGACCATATCCAGGGAATTCCGCAGCGGCGGACAGGAAATCGGGACCGCCGTCGCAGAGCGCCTGAGATACGATTACGTGGGCAAGGAACGGATCCTGTCCGATCTCAGGGGACAGGGCGATCGCTGGATCGCCCTGCTCAACGAGGTGGACGAGGACCGTCCGACGATCTGGGACCGGTTTGACTGGGAATACCAGGGGCTCATGGCGCTCATGGATTCCTATATCTACGATCGCGCCATGGATGACCGCGTCGTCCTCGTGGGCCGCGGCTCGAATTTCCTCCTCGAGGGGATGCCCCACGCTTTGAGGGTCCGGCTCACGGCGCCCATCGAGCAGCGGGTCGACAGGGTCATGCGCAAGGACGGCGTGGACCGGAAAAACGCCGTGCGGCTCATCGAAAAAATGGACAACGACCGTGCCTCCTTCATCCGGGCGAACTTCCACCGAGACTGGTACGACCTGACCGCCTACGACATGGTCTTCAACACGGCCGTCCAGACCTTTCAGGAGATCACCGACATCGTCTGCAACGCCCTGCAGGAAAAGGCGGGAAAACTCACCCTGGAAGCATGGGAGATGCTGCGCGGCAGGATGCTTGCTGCCCGGATCAAGGCCCACATCGCAACCAACTCCAAAATCAAGGTCCCGACGCTCAAGGTGTTTTTCGACGGCAAATCCATCATCCTCCAGGGGGTCGTACGCCGGATGGCGGATCTGCAGGCGATCGGCGAGATCGTGACGGTCTCGGCCCAGGGGACGCCGGTGAGGAACGAACTGCGCTACGGGATATGAGGCTCGAGGAACCAGGGGCAAGGACACGAGGAAAAAAAAAGAGACGAAAAAAGGCGCCGAAGAATCGGCGCCTTTTTTATCACCGGCCCTCGTCAGTCAGGCTTGTTTCCTGCCCAAAAATATCGGCCGAAAATATCTGGTAAAAAGCGCGCAAATTGGATATAGAAGCCAAGGGTTCGGCGATTGAACGCCGTTAGACAGGGTCATTCCACCATGCATCCGGAGATCTCCGGATGCCCAACCGTATCTGCCCGGGGTGTACAAGGAGGGGCTTGCATCCTTACCGGCAGCACCTCCTGACGCATATATTCCGTTATTGTTTCCTTATTACTCTTATTGCATACCGCCCTGCCCGGCTGCGGCCGGGGTGCAGGGCCTCACAGGATTTGTGGAAAGGAGGTTTTATCATGCTCAGGCGGATTGCATCCGTTTTTCACGTATTTCATGAGGCACTACCTTCCCGATGCCTACCTCTTCGCCATCCTGCTGACGTTCCTCTCGGCGGTCCTCGCCCTGATCTTCACGCCGACGGACGTCATGAAGATGATCATGGCCTGGGGAAACGGCATCTACGGGATCGTGGCCTTCGCCATGCAGATGATCCTGATCCTCGTGACGGGCCACTGCCTGGCCCTCACCCCGGCGGTCAAGAGGGCGCTGGTCTGGATCGCCGGCAAGGGCGACACGCCCATCAAGGCCGGGATGATCGTCTCCTTCGTGGCGGGCGTGGGCTCCTGGCTCAACTGGGGCTTCGGCCTCATCGTCGGAGGCCTTTTGGCCCTCGAGGTGGCCAAGCGCACGAAGAAGGTGGATTACCCCTACCTCATCGCGGCGGCCTACAGCGGGTTCGTGGTCTGGCACCAGGGCTTGTCCGGCTCGATCCCCCTGGTCTGCGCCACCTCGAAGCACGCGCAGAACTTCATCGAGAAGATCACCGGGTCGCCGGTTCCCGTCGTCCGACACCATCTTTGCCATCCTACAACCTCATTGCGGCGCTGCTGATCATCTTCACACTTCCCGTCCTGTACGCGATGATCCATCCGAAGCCGGAAGAGGTCCAGGAGATCAGCGAGGCCAAGCTCAAGGAGATGGCCGACGAGACGATCCACGAGGAAAGGCCGGCCAACCCCACCCTGGCCGAGAGGATCGACCACAGCTACGCGATCAACATCGTCTTCGGCCTCATGGGGCTTGCCTACCTGGTGAACCACTTCATGACCAAGGGCATGGACCTCAACCTCAACATCGTCATCTTCCTGTTCTTCATCGTCGGCGTCCTGCTCCACGGAAAGCCCGTCAACTACATCAAGGCCGTCAACACCGCCATCAGAGGGGGCCGGCGGCATCGCCCTGCAGTTCCCGCTCTACGGCGGCATCCAGGGGATCATGATCGGGACGGGGCTCGGGAAGGTCATCGCCACCTGGTTCGTGGCCATCTCGACGCCGGTGACGTTCTACATGCTCCAGTTCTGGGCGGGCGGGCTCATCAACATGTTCGTCCCCTCCGGCGGCGGTCAGTGGCTCGTCCAGGGCCCGATCACCATCGAGGCGGCCAAGACCCTGGGGATCGACATGACCAGGTCCGCCATGATGGTGGCCTGGGGAGACCAGTGGACGAACATGATCCAGCCCTTCTGGGCGCTGCCGCTTCTCGGACTGGCGGGGCTCTCGGCCAGGGCCGTCATGGGCTACACGACGATGACCCTTCTGTGGAGCGGCGTGATCCTGTCGGTCATCGCCCTGCTCATGGGCTATGGGGTCATGTAATCTCAAGCTTCCATTCAGCGCATGGCATAAAAAAGCCGGCTCCTTCGGGGGCCGGCTTTTTTAATCTTTCAGACGTTGCCTGTACAGAAGGATCAATACGATCGATTCTCTGCTTTTCATGGTTTCAGGGATGCGCGGAAATGAATCAGAGGGCCTTTGTCGCCCAGGAGGGCAAGACGGCCTTCGACGGTTTTGCGGAAGAGGCAGAGAGGTAGACCAACGCGAGGACGAGGATTGCCGGGTTGGCGAGGCAGCGCTTGATCCGTTTGTCCATGTATCCTTGCAGCGTTGACATGATCGAGCTTCCTGTTTGAAAAAGGTATCGGTGGATGGAAAGGAGGGACCAAAACCATCCACCGATCAACCTCTTTCAAATGAGCGCCGGGAAATATTGGGGTCTGTCAGGGTCTTGGGTATTTCCCGGAACGTCTCAGTTGAAGTAAGATTGAGCAATAAGGATGCCATGTCATGCCTCATTTCAGAAAAAAGTGAGCGTTCATTAATTAGTTAATAATATAATCAATTTCAGATACTTACAGAAATGCTGCCCTGCAGCAGCAAGGCAACTTCCTTGCCCCGGCCGGACGCGGCACCTCACAAGACGTTCGATTAATGAACGATTAGTGTACATTTCTTGTCAACGCATTGCCGGAAGCCGCTCACAAGATGTGCGACAAATGAACTGTGAGTGCTATTTACGCACATTTCGTTCTGTCGGGCGATATTCGCCTGCCCTGGTGGCCGACCGGTCGCAGGTCGGGGCGCTGACCGAGAGGAGGAAATCCTCTGCGGGCCGGAAGCGCCCTGAGCATGCGGCATTGCGCCGCGGCATCGGATGCAGCGGCAGAAAACCCCGGCCTTTGCCCGAAAATACGTTTTTAACCTTGACAGAACGGCGGCATTTATGTATATCTCACGCGTTTTATTAAAGGCGCTTGGGACCTGAAAA
This sequence comes from uncultured delta proteobacterium, assembly GCA_963810965.1. Classification (GTDB taxonomy): domain Bacteria; phylum Desulfobacterota; class Syntrophia; order Syntrophales; family UBA2192; genus UBA2192. The sequence goes on from CAWEPT010000012.1 coordinate 36,372, forward strand.
TCAGCCCGCAAGCACCCTTCCCCGCCGTTCTTTTGCCACGCCTGAGACAGAGAGAGGATCACCCCGGGCGAGTTGATTCATGAGACTCACGCTATGCGCTTGCACAGGAAAGTCCGTCATTCGCGCTTTGGGGCCAAATTTTAGAAAGGGAGGTAGTTGGTTATGGCGTTGAATTTCAATTTCACCGATGAACAGAAGATGCTCGAGGACAGCGTTTACAAGTGGGCGCTTGCCTGGCTCGAGCCCCAGATGGAGCACGCGTACGAACTGGATGTGATGCCCGAAGGTCTCTTCAAGCAGACAGGCGACCTGGGTATCAACGGTATCGTGTTCGAGGAGAAGTACGGCGGAGCCGCCATGGGCTACATTGAAACCCTGCTGGCCTATGAGACGATCGCCCGCGTGAGCAACGCTCTCTCCATGACCGTCGGCGCCAGCCAGACGCTGTGCTTCGACAACTTCCGCCGCAACGCGACGGAAAAGCAGAAACTGGAAATCCTTCCCAAGTCCTGCACCGGCGAGTACATCGGATGCCTCGGCATCACCGAGCCCAACGCCGGCTCCGACGCCATGAGCATGGCGACGAAGGCCGTCAAGAAGGGCGACAAGTGGATCATCAACGGCAGCAAGATCTTCATCACCAACGGCCCCCTGGCCGACTTCATGGTGTTCTACGCCAAGACGGACCCCGAGAAGGGCCCCCACGGCATCTCCACCTTCATGTGCTACCCCAAGAAGCAGAAGGGCTGGTCCTGTGAGAAGATCAAGAAGTGGGGCATGAGAACCTCCCCCACGGGTCTCGTGACCTTCGAAGACATGGAGCTTCCCGAAGAGTACCTCATCGGCGGCCTGAACAAGGGCGTGTCCGTTCTGACCTCCGGCCTCTGCACCGAGCGCATCACGCTGTCCGGCTGCACCCTCGGTTCGATGAGAAGCTGCCTCGAGCTCTCCCTGAAGTACTCCCAGGAGAGAGTCCAGTTCGGCAAGCCCATCGCCTCCTTCCAGTCGATCCAGGAGAAGCTCGCCAACATGTACTGCGGCTACAAGGCCTCCCGCTGGATGGCTTACAGCGCCGCCGCCTACTGCGACACGCTGACGAACAAGTCCGGCGGCAAGGGCACGGACCTCGACCGTATGGCCGCGGCCTCCCTGCTGTACTGCGGCGAGATGGGCACGAAGATCGGTCTGGATGCCGTCCAGATCCACGGCGGTTACGGCTACTGCACCGAGTACGGTGTGACCCGTCACTTCCTGGATCAGAAGCTGTGGGAAATCGGCGCCGGCACCTCCGAAATCCGCCGGATGATCATCGCCCGCGAGCTGATGAGAGACAACTTCAAGAGCGGTCTGTAATTCTCCAGCGCCCAGCGCAATCCACAGGAGCCGTGGCTCGTAAAGAGCCACGGCTCTTTTTTTCCTCCCCGGTTTGACAATCATGCCTCCCTCAAGTAGTATACGGCACGCTTGAGCGCCGTCAGGGAGGATCCCGCACCATGCAGTCACGGACGTTGAGGTTCGTTTTCGTCGCCCTGTTCCTGGCAGGGCTCGCCTCTTTTTGCCTGGCTGCAGCGGCACAGGCCCAGGAGGATACGGCTCACCTCGTTCTGCGAAAGAAGGGTACGGCAAAGGACAGCCCGTCCGTCTACATCGTGCAGAAGGGGGACAACCTCTCGACGATCATCCGCCGCAAGCTGGGAAAGCCGGCCTCCGAGTCCGCCTCGGTCTCCCGCCTCGTGAGGAAGCTCAACCCGCAGATCCGCAATGTCAACCGGATCTACCCGGGCCAGAAGATCGCCCTGCCCCGGCTTGCCTCCGAGCCCGGGAAAACGGGTTATGTCGTCAGGAAGGGCGACTCTCTTTCGGCCATCCTCCATGAAAGGCTGGGCGTCCCCGCGGCAGAGATGGCCAGATGGATCGGGCTCACGAAAAAGCTAAACCCGGGCCTCGCCGACCCAAACCGGATTTATCCCGGCCAGGCGCTGATCCTGCCGGACAGGGGCCAATCGGCTCCCGGGCCCGTCGAGCAGGCCGCCGGCCCGGCACAGGCCGATGCGCCGCAGATGGACGCCCGGATGTTCCGGCCCACCGACCGTGACCTCGACATCATCGCGGCGCTCGTCAGGCAGTCCGGAGGGACGGTCGTCCGCGGCGGAAAGGTTTTCATCCCGCTCACCGAAGAGGAGCACCTGGCCGTCGACTGTGCCGACATCCCCATGGTGGAGCTTGCGGACGGCAGCCGGATCTTCCTGGACTTCGGACGCCGGATTCCCGCCGATACGGCCGGCCTCGTGCGGTCGCGCTGGCCGAATTTCTCCGTCATCAGCGACGGCGGCAGTGAAGGCGTCTTTTCGGCGCTCGCCGGCATCTTCGGTGCCTCGCGGGACTACACCTTCCGCAGACACGAAGGGGCTCTGGATATCGGGGCCTCACCGGCGCTGAAACTCCGGGTGGACTGGATCCTTTCCCGCAAGGGACCCGACGGGCAGGAAAACACCCTCTGCGGCGTCTGCAGAACATCCGGTCGATCCCAGCCGATCCCGGAGCCCGTCACCCGGTTCGCCGAGAAAAAAGGGGTTCCCGTCCTCGAGATCGACGAGGGAACCGGGGCCGTTCGCGTCAGGCAGGCGCTCACAGGCCGCCCCCGACATCCCCGCTCTTGATGCCGGCGGCAACCGGGCCTTTGTCGGTTCGCTGCTGGACACACTGGGGTACACGTACACGAAAGACCAGAGGATCCCTGTTTCCGACGCCGCGCAAGACGGCTCCCCGCTTGCAATCCGAACGGACTACTCCGTGAGAATCGGTGCCCGGACGGTTGTCATCCACTTCGGGGACCTGCCGGCGCCCTTCCAGGTCAAGCTGAATGAAAAAGGCATGGGCCTTGTGCAGATCGCCGGCGACGACGAACGAAGGGCGGTTCTGGAGAAGGTCCTCAAAGGGCTCGATATCCCCTACGTGCCGGAAACCGCCGAATTCAGGCCGCCCGAAGACGGCAGCCCGCCCCGATGGATCCTGACGCTTGACGTGATCCGGGTCACATCGGAAAAGGGCACGCTCTATCTCGTCCCCCCCGATGCGGACCGGGATCTCTGCGCATTCATCCGCGAGCGCTGGAACCGCCAGCTCGTCCGCTACTGAGACGTTCAAAAATACGGAAGTTAAGAAGATCGGAAGTTAGGAAGAGCAGAAAACGAGAGGTTGAAATATCTTGTCTTCCACAGAAACGAAGAAGCCCGTTAAAGCCATCTCCCTCTTTTCGGGCGGACTCGACAGCATCGTCTCGGTCCAGCTGATCCGGGAACAGGGAATCGAGGTTCTGGGACTCACCTTCCGCACCCCCTTCTTCGGGGCCGAGAAACCGAGAGCGGCTGCCCGCATGATCGACCTGCCGCTCGAGGTCCTCGACATCACCGAGGTGCACCTCGCCGTCGTCAGGGCCCCGCGCTACGGTTACGGGAAGAACATGAATCCCTGCATCGACTGTCACACCCTCATGCTCAAGATCGCGGGGGAAAAAATGCGGGAGTGGGGATACGATTTCATCTTCACCGGCGAGGTCCTGGGGCAGCGGCCCATGTCGCAGAGCAGCCAGATGCTGCGAGTCGTGGCGAAGAACTCGGGCTGGGCCGACTTCATCCTCCGGCCGCTCTCCGCCAGGCTCCTGCCCGAAACGCTTCCGGAGAAGGAAGGCAAGGTGGACCGGGCGCGCCTGCTCGACATCTCGGGCCGGGGCCGGAAGCGGCAGATGGAGATGGCCGAGCGCTACGGGATCACGGAATATTCCAACCCCGCAGGGGGATGCCTGCTGACAGACGTCATGTTCTCGAGGCGCCTCAAGGACCTCTTCGCCCACCACCCCGATTTCACACCGCGGGACCTGGAGCTCCTGAAGGTGGGGCGGCACATCCGGCTCGATGAGCGGCACAAGGTCATCGTCGGGAGAAACAAGCGGGACAACCAGGCGCTGGAAACCCTGATCGAGGATCGTGACGCCGTTTTCCAGATGAGAGATTTCCCGGGTCCGCTCTGCGCGCTTCCCGCAGACGGTCCGGAGGAGATGCGCCGGGAGGCGGCCGCCATCTGCGCCGCTTATGGAGACACCCCGAAGGACGCGGAGGAAGTGACCGTGAAGTGCCGGCAGGGAGGCCAGACGAGCCTCATCGTCGTCAAACCGGTGAATCGGGCGGAGTTGCAGGAAAGGATGATCTGAACGAAGGGACCAGGGTGCAGGGACCGGGTGTATAAAGAAAGGAACAGAGAAGTGATCGAGACACTTCTCTATCCTTTTTTCTCTGTCCCTAGTCCCTCGTCCCTTGTACCTTGCTTCACGGCAGATGCGTCGGGCGCAGCAGATCGTCGATGGTCTTCACGGGGTTGAAGGTCTCGACGGGGACCTCGACAAAGACGGTGTGCCAGTCGGCCATCGATCCGTTCCAGAGCCCGGGGAGCTCGAGCGCCTTGATGTCGCAGCCCTCGTGGGATTTCGTCGAGATGAAGACCTGTTCTGCGTCGACGAACCGCTCGAGATCGAATTTGCGCCCCCTGAAATCGCGGATGCCGCAGACGAGATCGACGGGGTTGAAGTGAGTCGACGACGCCCAGAGGGCCGCCTGGTTGCCCCGGCTTTTGTCCACCTGGACTTCCTCGACGATCTGCAGGGAGCATCCGCCGTTTTTGCCGGCCACCCAGAAGGGCCCGCCCCCCGGTTCCCCCTCGTTTTTCACCATCCCGCAGACGCGAAGGGGCCTGTTGAGCTTCCCGATCAGGACCTGCCTGCGCTCTTCGAGCGGCCGCCCCTCGAAGCCGGGCGGCAGAGCGCAGCTCAGCCGATCCGCGGCAAAGCGGGCAGCCGCGCCGATTGCGCTTTCCCCCGCTGAGCGCTCCGACAGCGCCTGCAGGTGACCGAAGAGCTCCCGCTGCAGCCCGACCAGGCACCCGCCGAGAATCTTCTTGTACAGGACCGTCGTGTCCTTGAGCCGGTCGGGGACGATATTGTCGATGTTCTTGATGAACACGATGTCCCCGTCGATGCCGTCCAGATTGTAGAGCAGGGCGCCGTGCCCTCCCGGCCGGAAGAGAAGCCGGCCGTCGCGGTCCCGGAAGGGACGGTTTTCGAGATCCACGGCGATCGTGTCCGTCGATTCGCTCTGAATGGAAAGCCCGATCTCGAAGCGCACGCCGAAGCGCTTCTCATAGAGACCGGTGACCCGGCCCAGGAGTTCTTTCACCGGCTCCAGGTGCTCTTCGGAAACGGTGAAGTGGATCCGGCACAGGCCGTTGCCGTCCTTCGCGTAGAGGGCCGCCTCCACGAGATGCTCCTCGAGGGCCGTCCGCGCCCTGTCGTCGTATTGGTGGAACTGCAGGAGCGCCTTGGGTTTCCAGGCGTAATGAAGTCCCTTGTCGTTGAGGATGAAATCGAGGAGCTCCAGTCCCCGGCCCCGGGCGACAAGATCCCCCAGATCATGGCCGGCCCCGGAAAGCGCTGCATCCAGGTCCCCGTAAAAGGCATAACGGGAAAGGCTTGCCGCAAAGGCCTCGAAATCCTCGCGGCTTTCGAATCCGCCCCGGTTGAAAACACCGTGCCACTCCCTGAACATGCGCGTGGCGGCACCCGAGGCAGGGACAAACTTCAGGCATCGCCCGGCCCTCGCCGCCTCGTCGTGGAGGGCCACAAGGCTCTCCCGTTCTCACGTCGGCGACCCGGATGATCCCGTCGCCGACCGTCGCCGGCCGCTCGAGGGTCACGGTCACCGCCCCGAGTCGGCAGAGATCGATCTGACGCAGGACCTTCTCCTCCGTGGTGCCCCGCGCCCGGATGTGTTCGATGTCGGATGCGCTCAGTATCTTATCAGCCATCTGTGGCACCTCCCTTGTTTCCGCCGGGCTTCTTCCTGACCAGCTCGATCACCGTCACCTCCGGCGGGGCCAGGAACCGGATGGGGGGGCCCCACGTTCCCGAGCCGCGGCTCACGTAAACATGGGAGTGGCCCAGGTCGTGAAGCCCGCTTTCCCTGGGGAAATACAGCCTGACGATATGGTTGAAGGGGAAGATCTGCCCCCGGTGGGTGTGGCCGGAGAGCTGCAGATCGAAGAGCCCCAGGGATTCCTCCTCGACGACGGGCCGGTGCTTGAGGAAGAGGACGAAACGGTCCCGGGGCAGTCCCTCGAGGACTTCCTTTTCCCCGTCACTGCGGCCTCTCAACCCGAAGCCTTTGGCCGCCGGGTCGTCGACGCCGGCAATCGTCAGCACCCCGCCGACATCACGGCTCTCCCCCCGAAGAATCTCGAAGCCGGCCTCCTTCGTGAAGGCAAGCGCCTCATCGAGACCCACATAGAATTCATGATTGCCCGTCACGGCATACTTGCCCAGGGCGGGCCGGATGTCCCGAAACTGATCCAGAAGCCCCGGCAGGTGCTCCAGCGGCCCGTCGACGAGATCCCCCGTGGAGACGAGCATGTCCGGGGCCTCTTTCCTCACGACGTCGAGCATCCGCGCGAGCCTCTCCTCGCGGATGAGGAGGCCGAGGTGGACATCGGTGATCTGGCAGATCTTGAGGCGATCGACGCCGTCCGGGAGCCGGTCCGTCTCGATCACGACCCGTTCCGCCCGGATGTGAAGGGCCTCGTAGTATCCATAGGCCGTCGCGGCAAAGGAAAGAACGAGCGGAACGAGAAAGGCAACCCTCGCCCCCGGCACGAAACCCGAAAGATCCTTCCGGGCGACAAGCCCGGCAAGGGCAGTCAGGCCCCGGTACAAATCAAAGGAAAGCAGCGCCATGACCAGGAGGAATAAAAATGCCAGCCAGAGATATCCTCCCCAGGAGAGGGCCCTTGCGGCCGCCTCGGCCCCCTGTTTCTCCAGAATGCGGGTCCCGACCGGGGCCAACATCATGAAAAGCGCGAAAAGCGCAAGCGGGATGCCCACGGCGGGGCCGAAGTGGAAAGCGGCCCTTGCCTTGAGAATGACATATCCCTGCATCAGGCCGTATATCAAGAAGAAGCTGAGCAAAAACAGCGTCATGGAATTCCGTTCTATCCCCGGGGATGGCGACGCTTCGCGAGAGGCATCGGCGGCAATTGCAATCCCTCTATAAACTAATAACGTACTCCCGCTTTTGCAAATAGAAATTCCGGACGGGATGCCGTCAGTCGAAAAACCTTCCCGGGGCGAAAAACCGCAGGGACCCGCCGGGGCCGAAACCGAGGGAAGGGTCCACCGGGGGAAGGCTCCAGGCCCCCGGGGCAGAGCTCCCCGACCCGAGCACGGGCTCGAGCCCCAGGCAGAACTCGACACTGCGGTCAACGGCATCCTGAAAGAGGGCGCCGATGCTTTGGCTGCGAACCTCTCCCGTCGAGGGGTGCCGGCAGGGGATCGCCCCCTCGATCCTCCAGCAATGGTCCATGAGCCGCGGCGAATAGACGAGGGCGAGGACTGCCCGGAGCGGCGGCGGAGAGACGGCAAGCAGAAACGGGGCGAGGCGCCCGGCCAGGCGGTTCCGGTAGAGGGACTGCATGAAGGAAAACAGCCGGAAGGAGGACAACAGACCCTCCGCAAAGCGCTCCGTGTCCTCATCGCGAAGCCAGGTTTTGTCCAGGTGATCGTGCAGCTCAAGCAGGGGCATCTCCGCATCCCGGATGTAGGCGGCAAGCGAATGACCCCGCACCCTGTGATAGCCGCCTGCCAGACACATGTCGATGAGCGTCTCCAGCATCCGGTGATCCTGCCGCGCGGCGGTCCTGCGCCGGGGCTCCCGCGCATCATAGGGCCCGGTGAGATAAAAGATCAGGGGGTGCATCAGCGCGTCGGCATAGAGGTGGGTGATGAGTCCGACCAGGAAGGCAGTCAGCTGCTCCTTCAACTCTTCCGGAAGCCCCAGCAGGTATCGCAGAAGCGACTCGATCAGTTCGACGGCATCTTCAACGGTTCCATGAAGCTTGGTCGGAAGGGAACCGAATCTGGAATCGAAGTCGCCTTTCAGGTAGTAATAGGGGGCATCGTGGATGATGGCCCCGATGTGGAGAAGGTTCGGGTTGCGGCGCAGGGGCTCCTCGAGAAAGCTCCCCTCGAGTCGCTTCGACACGGCTTCGGCGATAAGCCAGTGGGTGATCTCTTTGGGCATGTTCGTCGGCAGTCTTACCTCTGGCGGAGGTTTAAATCCAGGTATTGAAGGGCGTGCACTCGCCCCTCGGGCCGAAGGGGTAGAGGATGACCTTCACCGCTTCGCCGGCCTCGGCCACGAGCCTGAAGCCGAGGCCCGCCTCGGCAAGGCTCAGGCGGTGGGTGATCATTTTTTCGACGGGTACGCGCCCGGAGCGGATCAGTTCGATCGCCACTGCGGCGTCATGGGGGGCGTTGCCGTAAGAGGGAAGCACCCGGATCTCGTTGCGCCAGAAATCGTTGACCGGCACGGGCAGCTCGATGTCGGGGTCCGTAGGGGCAAAGCACAGGACGGTGCCGCCCCGGTCGACCGAGAGCAGGGCCTGCCGGTATGCGGAAAGGGCGCCCGCGCAGACAATGACCAGGTCGGCGGGTCTGCCTCCGTTCAGGGCCCTGAACCGGGCGGGGACGTCCTCGGAGGCGTGAATCACCGCATCGGCTCCGAGACCCGTCGCCGCGCGGAGACGATGCTCGCTGATATCGGTCGTTACGATCCGCCCGGCACCGAGGGCCTTTGCCAGCATGAGATGCAGAAGCCCCGAAATGCCGCTGCCGAGAATGAGCACGCTCTGAGCCGGCTGCAGCCCCGCGAGCCGCTGGCCGCGCACAATACAGGCAAGGGGCTCGACAAATACGCCCTGATCGAACGAGACGTCGTCGGGCAGGATGAAGACACCGCGGTCGACATTCAGGGCGGGGACGCGCAGGTACTCGCTGAACCCCCCCGGGTCGTAATTGGTCGTGTGCAGTGTCTCGCAGGCCGTGTGGCTCCCCTTGAGACAGTAATGGCAGGTATTGCAGGGGATGTGATGGGAGACGAAAACACGGTCGCCGGCCCGGTAACGCTCCACACCGGAGCCCTTCTCGACGATGACCCCGCTGATCTCGTGGCCGAGGACGATGGGGGCCTTCTTGATCCGGTACCACTCCATGACGTCGCTGCCGCAGATGCCGCTGGCCATCACCCTGACGAGCAGCTCCCCCGCTCCGATCCGGGGAACGGGCCGTTCTTCGACGCGGATGTCATGGTTGTTGTAGTAGACGGCGACTTTCATCGTCTGCAGTCTATCTCGTCTCTTCGGTCTTATCGTGCAAGACGGAGTTTAGAGGTGACAGGCTGTCAGGTATCAGGTGTCAGGAAAGACGATTGATAAGGAACTGTTACCTGTTGCCTGTTCCTGTCCTGCCTATTTTTTCTTCCGGGCCTTGCCCGCATCGGCTTTCACCGACTGGAAAAGATCAAGCGCCTGCTTCACCGACGCCTTCTCGTGGATGATCGCACCGAGGGCCCGGATCATGGGCACGGGATTCGGGCTCTGCCAGATGTTGCGCCCCAGGTTGACGCCGACGGCGCCACGCTTCATGCCGTCGTGGACGAAGGCCAGTACCTCCATTTCCGTTTCGCACTTGGGACCGCCGGCCATGACGACGGGGACGGGGCAGCCTTCCACCACCTTGTCAAAGTTCTTGCACCAGTAGGTCTTGACGACGCGGGCCCCCAGCTCGGCGGCAATCCGGGAGCTCAGGGCCAGGTAGCGGGCCTCCCTCTGCTCGAGCTCCTTGCCGACGGCGGTGACGGCCATCACGGGGATCCCGAAGTCCTCGCAGTCGTTGACCAGATCGGCCAGGTTCATCAGCGACTCGTGCTCGTAGTCGCTGCCCACGAAGATCGAGACCCCGACGGCCGTCGCATTGAGCCGCACGATCTCCTCGATGGAGGTGGTCAGCGCCTCGTTGGCCAGGTCCTGTCCGATGACGCTCGTGCCTCCCGATACCCGGAGGATGATGGGCTTGCTCCCCGCAGGGACGACGCAATTTCTCAACACGCCGCGCGTGACGAAAAGGGCCTCGCACCAGGGCAGAAGCGGCGCGATGGTCTCCCCCGGCCTCTCCAGGCATGACGTAGGCCCCTGGAAATAACCGTGGTCGATCGGCAGGAACAGGCAGCGCCCGTTCCGGAAAAGCTGAGACATCCTGTTCTTCATTCCCCAGTCCATATCAACACTCCTCGAATATTCTTTGCATTTATCGGCGGTTCGCAGTTCAACAAAGCGTATAGCGGGTAGCCTGCAGGAGGAATCCGGATGCCTGCTTCCGGCCGCTAGCGGCCTTTTCCTTGCCGCTTGCGCTCGTTGCTTCCGATCGCTCGCCCAGCTGCTCGGCCAGGCCGTCAAATACCGCGGTCCCCTCTTCCCAGGTGCAGGGAATGACGTGGATTCCAAGTTTCAGAAACATCTCTTTCTGTTCGCGTCCGAGCTCTCCCGGAACGACGAGAATCCGCCGGGGCTCCTGCGGAAGCCTGACGCTCCTGAGCAGAAGCCTTGCCACGCCCTGCTCCAGGTCCGCCGGGACTGCCCCCGGGGCAACCTCGAAGATCGCGGAGATCTGCCCGGCCGGATCGCGGGTGAAGATTTCTCCGCCGGGGCCGATCCCCACCCGGGCCCCCATGTCTTTCAGCCGGTGGGCCAGGTCGAGGGCGGCGAGGTCACGATCACATTCCGCAGCATAATCCCGCCTTTCAGGGACATACCGGCCGCCGATGAACTCTCCGCGAAAACGCTCATCGTCGAAAAAAATCCGCGCCTGCGGATCGTCATCGTCCCCCAGGTCCTTGATGGCATCGACCTTCCGGACGAATTGCGCAAGCTGCCTGACGAACAGACGGGACTGCAGATCGCCGATCACCACGACGGCGCTGCGGGTGTTGCCGTCCTCGACCTCGCTCCAGACACCCCGGTAATGGGCCTCGAAGAGGAATTTCCCGACACCTCGTCTGCCCCCGATCTTGCCGCGGTGGATGAGGAACACCCTCCCCGCATCATCCTGGGCAAAGGCCCCGCCGATCTTGCGGTCGAGGCTGCCCGTCGGGACATTGATTTCGATCGTGCTGGAAACTGCGCCGCCGTCGGGGGGCCTGCCGAGCCCGAAGGAATTCCGGTAACGGTCGCCGGCGATGGTGCGGGTGTGAAACCAGATGCCGGGCTCGCCGGCCCAGGAAACCTTCGCCCGCATACTCTCGCCGGGGTGGCCGATCTTCACGGCAATCCGGCAGGTCACAAAGGGCCGCAACGCCCGGATGAGCTGACGCTGGCAACGTCGGATCGTCGATTCATCGTCCAGGATTTTGAGCACCCGGAAGCCCCCTGATCTTGCGTGGAGCCGCCAGCTGCTCCAGGTCCTCTATCTTCATGTCGGCGCCGATCTGCCCGTAAACCCGGTTCCATTTCCGGAACTGGTTATCCAGATCGGTGAATGCCTTCACCATCGGAAGCTTCTCCGGCCTCTCGCTATTAAGACCGCGACCGATCGACACCAGCTGTTCGTTGAGCTGAAGTTGAAGCGCCATGATCTCCTGCAGCGGCCTCTCCCACCACGATTGCTGCCCGTTGTTGAGCCCGAGGGCAAACTGCTCGTGTTTTTCCGTGAGTTGCGCAAACCCCCGATTCAGGTCCTCGTACTGGGCAGCAATTTCTTTCCATTGGATATCGGTTGCGATCAGCGTCTTCCGGATATCCCGCGAATGCTGCGCGAGCGTTGCCGACAGACGATAACATCCCACGAGCTGTTCCTGCTGCCGCTCGTCACCCTGAAGCCACGCATTGCGCTGGATCTGCCGTTCTTCCTGCTGCTGATCCTGCGGCCCTTTCGTGCCGGGAGCCGAGGGGCCGATGGGTTTCGTCATCCGGTCCTTGGACGAGCTTCCCACCTGGGCCTCGACCGTCAGCACAAACAGAAACCCCAGCAGCACAAAAACCACGGTGACAAGCCCCGCCGTTGCTTTCTTCATGAATCCCCGGATCCTCCTGTCGATTTCCGGCCCGACCCCATTTCCGATCCCGTTTGCATCCCCTCAACCCCGGCCATGCGTTTCGCCGGGGCAGGCGCCTGCACCGCCTGGAACCCCTGCTCGAGCAGGCTTCGGGCTTCGCGGAACCGGGCCCCGGAACTGCGCGACCCCAGCACGACGGCCACGATGCGCGTGCCGTTCTTTCTCGCCGTGACGACGAGGTGATACCCCGAACCCGCCACATGGCCTGTCTTCAGGCCGTCTACGTAATGATTCGTCTCGAGCAGGTGATTCGTGTTGCTGCGGATTCTCCGGCCATATTCGAAGACGGGCAGGGAATGCATCTCCAGCGACTGGGGAAAGCGGTTGATGTAGGCGCAGGAGAGGGTCAGGATGTCCCTGGCCGTCGTCACCTGGCCCTCTTCCCGCAGCCCGCTTGGATTGCTGAAATGGCTGCCGGTCATGCCCAGCTCCAGGGCCTTCACGTTCATTCTCCTGACGAATTCGTCCACGTCGCCGCCGAGGTATTCGGCTGCGGCGACAGAGGCATCGTTGGCCGACATGACGGCCATTCCCTTCATCAGCTCCCCCAGCGCGATCTGCGACCCGGCCGGATCCGCATCCGGGAACCGTTCACCTGGCTGACGGTTGAGCTGACATGAACGATATCCGACGTCCGGACCTTTCCTTCGCCGAGGGCTTCGTAAATCAGGTACAGGCTCAGGATCTTGGTGAGCGATGCCGGCGCGATGGGTTCGTCGGGCTTTTTCGAGAAGAGGATCTCGCCGGTGGTCATGTTCATGACCAGGGCGGATTTCGCCGTGAGCCCTGCCTTGGCCTTGGGCTTCGGCTTTGGCTTTGTCTTCACCCTGCTGTTAGCGGCGAACAGACCATCGGGCTGTAAAAACTGAATCGCCAGGATGGCCGCAAGCAGCAGAATACTTCTTTTGAGGTGCACCATGCGGTTGAGCGATTTTCTCCCGTCGGTTCTCGGGGCGGAACAGGTCCTCCGGCACGGAAGCCCGCCGCCCGATCACGGGAACGATAAGGGAAAACGAAAGGTCCCGTCAAGCAAATTATCCATCGCCTCAGGGCGATGGATCAAGTGCCTGAGTGCGTGAGTGCAGGAGTGCGGAAGTGAAAGCATCCTGTTGTTTCTTCACCGGTCACTGAAGGATTCCCAGGATAACCGGCTCGCTGCGCTCGGACGCCTCCGGGATCGCCTTCGGGTATCCCAGGATGATGGGGGCCACGATCTGCAGATCTCCCGTGATCCCCAGATCCTTCAGGATGGCGGAGTCCCGGAGGTGTGCTCCCAAACCGATCCAGCAGGTGCCCAGGTTCCTTGCCGCGGCGGCAAACATGAAATAACAGGCCGCCAGCGAGCAGTCCACATCCAGGCTTCCCAGCCCCGACGGGCCGCAGAGGTAGACGACGCAGGGGGCATTGTAGAAGACGTTGAACCCGGGATTGCGGAGAATGTCCTCGTAGCGCTTGATCGGGGAGGACGGGTCGGCTTGCAGGTCCGAGAGGAGATTTCTCTTGCTCTCGTCGGAGAGCTGCCTGATCTTCTCCCGGTTCGTCACAATCGAAAACCGCCAGGGCTGTCCGTTCATGGCGCTCGGCGCCAGGCAGGTCTCCCGGATGATCTCCCGGACAAGATCCAACGGCACCTCCCTGTCCTGGAATTCCCGGATGGAGCGCCTCTTGCGAAGAAGGGCCTGAAAGTCGTTCATGTCGCCGACTCCTTTTTCTCTTTCGAGCGGTTGAGCTGCCGGAGGGCAAGCATCAGGGCCTGCGTGCCCGATTTCCCATGACCCTGCGCCTTCACGGCCACGTAGAGCTGATGCACCAGGGCAAGCCCGGGCAGTGCGAGGCCCATGGCCGCTGCCTCTCTCAGGGCGATGCCCATGTCCTTGATGTAGTGCTCGACGTAGAATCCGGGCTTGAAGTCGCCCTGGACGATCCGCGGGCCCAGCGTGTTGATGCACCAGGAGCTGGCGGCCCCCTTTCCGACGATGTCGATGACGGCCTGCTCGTCGAGGCCGGCCTTTTCCGCGTAAAGAAGGGATTCACAGACCCCGATGATCGTCCCCGCAATCAGGATCTGGTTGCACATCTTCGTGTGCTGGCCGGCGCCCGGCCCGCCCATCCAGGCAATGGTTTTCCCCATGTGCTGGAGGAGAGGCAGGACCTCTTCGTAAATCTTCCGGTCGCCGCCGACCATGATGGCAAGGGTTGCGTTTCTCGCCCCCACGTCGCCGCCCGAGACGGGGGCATCGAGACTGGAGATGCCTTTTTTCAGGGCCGCCTTCGCGATTCGTCGCGCAAGGGCCGGCTCGCTGGTCGTCATATCCACGACGATGCGGCACTTGGGCTCCCCTGCAAGGATCCCCTGCGGCCCCAGGTAGGTCTCCTCCACATCGGCGGGCATGCCCACCATGGTGAATGCGACCTCCGCCTCGGCCGCCACGGCAGCAGGCGTGGGGCACCAGCGCCCTCCCCGGTCGATGAGCGGCTTCGCCTTGTCACGGGTCCGGTTGTAAAGGAAGAGCTCGTGACCTGCGAACTGCAGATGACCCGCCATCGACGCTCCCATGATCCCTGTACCGATCCAACCGATCTTCATCGTGCTCACCTCATGAAGCTGTGATTGCGGACGGACAGCCGGACTCGCTCCGGGCGCATCATCGACAGGACCCGGAACAAACCGCGCCGTCCCATACCATAACATCTCGGAAGATTTGCCTTTTCACTTTAAGGAAAGAGAGGCGTCCCTGTCAAGTTCCTCCTTTCCAACCGAATCGTTTTAGTGTAAGGAAGGGGCCGTTGAGGCCATGCCGGCCATGATGTTTCCAAGGAGGGGACCCATGCTTCGCTTCGTTCTGGCCGCCGCCGTGTTTTCCCTTTCCGCACTCGCATTGCCCGCCGGAGGCGTCAGCCCGGCCATTGCCGAGGATACGATTTTCCGCTGCGGGGCGGAGAGCGTCTCCATCGGGGACTCCCGATACACCGTGCAGAAGATCTGCGGGAAGCCGTCACGCAGCGAATCGGTCGGCCAAGACCAGCAAGGAAAAAAAACAGAAGCAGCCGAAGGGATCGACTTCAAAATCCTATTCGGGAAAAGTTCAGAAGTGGTATTACGACCGGGGCTACGGTGATTTCGTCTACGTCCTCACCTTTGAAAAAGATGTCCTGAAAAAAATCGAAAAATCGGGCCGGGGACGGTAGCGAAGGGAAGCTAGGGTGCAGGGTGTAGGGTCAGGGTAAGGGTGCAGGAAACAGACAGCACCAAGAATCGACGCTGAACAGGAAGGGGTGGCGATGCTGCATACCGTCGATTGGGTCATCATCGGGCTCTACTTCCTGTTGAGCACCCTCGTCGGGGTGTATTTCGCCCGCCGCGCCGGCTCGAGCATCCAGGAGTTCTTTCTCTCGGGGCGCAATCTCCCCTGGTGGCTTGCCGGCACCTCCATGGTCGCCACGACCTTTGCGGCCGACACGCCGCTGGCCGTGACGGAGCTCGTGGCGAAAAACGGCATCGCAGGCAACTGGTTCTGGTGGAATTTCGCTCTCGGCGGCGTGCTGACGGTCTTCTTCTTCGCCCGGCTGTGGCGGCGCGCAGGCATCCTCACCGACGTGGAGTTCGTCGAGTTGCGCTACTCCGGCGCGCCCGCTGCGTTTCTGCGAGGGTTTCGGGGCCTCTACCTGGGCCTCTTCATCAACACCGTCATCATCGGCTGGGTGAATCTGGCCATGGCTTCCGTCCTCGAGGGGATGTTCGGCATTCCCCCGGGCCAGGTCATGCTCTACGTGGCCCTGTCCCTCGGGATCACGGCCTTTTACTCGGCCCTCTCCGGGCTCTGGGGCGTTGCCGTCACCGACGCCTTCCAGTTTGTCCTGGCCATGGCCGGGACGATCGTCCTGGCCGTTTTCGTTCTGGACCTCCCCCAGATCGGGGGTATGGCGGGTTTGCTGGAGAAAGTGCCGTCCTGGTCGCTCTCTTTCATTCCCACGATTTCCAGCGGCAGCGCCGGCGACACGGCGGGCACGCTCACCCTGAGCGCAGCAGCCTTTTTCGCCTTCATCGGCATCCAGTGGTGGGCCTGCTGGTACCCCGGATCGGAACCCGGCGGGGGCGGTTACGTGGCCCAGCGGATGATGTCGGCCAAAGACGAGCGGCACTCTCTCTTTGCGACCCTGTGGTTCACCGTGGCCCACTACTGCGTGCGGCCCTGGCCCTGGATCATCGTGGGGCTCGCAACCCTCGTCCTCTATCCCGAACTGGGAGCGGCCGAAAAGAGGCTGGGCTATGTCTACGCGATGCGCGACTTCCTGCCGGCGGGCGTGAAGGGCATGCTCGTGGCGGCCTTCTTTGCCGCCTACATGTCCACCATCTCCACCCAGCTCAACTGGGGCACCTCTTACATCATCAACGACTTCTATCGTCGCTTCGTCAGGCCCGATGCCGGCGAGAAGCATCTCGTTGCCGTCTCGCGGATCGCCACGCTGGCCATGATGGCCCTTTCGCTCTATGTCACCTCGATCATGGAGACGATTTCCGGCGCCTGGGCCTTCATCATCGAGGCCGGCGCCGGGCTGGGGCTCGTCCTGATCCTGCGCTGGTTCTGGTGGCGGATCAATGCCTGGAGCGAGATTGCCGCGATGGTGGCACCCCTTGCCGTCTGCGGCTGGCTGCACTTCGCCACGGACATCCGTTTCCCGGAAACCCTCTATACCATCGTGGCGGCCACCACCGTCGCCTGGGTCCTGGTCACCTTCCTGACGAAGCCGACCGATGCACAGACGCTCGAGCGTTTCTACCGGCGCGTGCACCCGGGCGGCGCAGGCTGGGCCGCCGTGGCAAGGAGGATCCCCGATGTGAAAGGGGACAGCGGATACGGAAGGCTCCTGCGGGACTGGCTCTGCGGGGTGATCCTCGTCTATTCTGTGCTCTTCGGCGTGGGAAAGATCCTCCTGCTTCAGACGGGAGAAGGGCTGATCTTTCTTGCCGTCGCGGGGGCGGCGGCGTGGGTGATCTGGCGCGATCTGGCACAACAGGGTTCAGGGTACAGGGTTCAGGGTACAGGGAAGGAAAAATGAACGACAGGACAAAAAGAGTGTTGTCGTTCGGGACGCATCCCGACGACATCGAGATCGGCTGCGGAGGGACGGAGGCGCTCCTTGCCGCAAAGGGATACGAGATTACCCACGTGATCCTGACCTCCGGCGAGGCGGGCAGCGACAAGACCCCTCCCTGGGAGCTGGGACCCATTCGGGAAAAAGAAGCCATCGAGGCGGCGAAGGTGATCGGCGCGGGCAACGTGGAATTCCTCCGATACCCCGACGGGCTGACGGGCTTCACCCGTGAGATGAAGGTCGACATCATCCGCATCGTCCGGAGGCTCAAGCCGCACATCCTGTTCATCCACGAGAGAAACGAGTCGTCCCTGGGGCACCGGGTGGCGAGCGAGCTGGTCCTCGAGGCCGTGCAGGCCGGCTCCGGCCCCTGGTTCCAGGAGGCCGGCGGCGAGCCCTGGTCCCCCGAGATCATCCTGGGCTACGAGGTCTGGCACCCCCTCGGGCGCTGCGAGCTTGCCGTCGACATCTCGGCGACCCTGGAGACAAAGATCAAGGCCCTGGCCTGCCACCGCTCGCAGACGGCGGCCGTCCGCTACGACGAGGCCGTGCGGGGGCTTGCCCGCTGGCGGGGCGTCATGAGCCTCTCGGGCGGGGATGCCGAGGTGTTCGAGGTGATCAAGGTGTCACAGAATACCGTTTTAGGTTTTACGTGATTACGTTTTACGTCGAACGGCGATTCGATGGGTTCAAAGAATATGAATGCAGAAAGACAAAAACGGCAGGCGGTAACGGCGAGTTGCGGGGTGGAGGGCTTGAGCCACCTCAAAACCTTTTACTCCATCCCCCACTTCCGGATCGGCGGGACCTACGACCTCGACGATCCCTCGTCCTGGGAATCGGGCGGCACGGGCGGCGTGACCCTGGAATCCCTCGGGGAGGGCCCCCTGCGCACGGCCTGCATCGCCGTCGGAACCCCTCACCGGGATGCGGACGGGCTACATCGACAACGCCGTCCTCTTCAGCCCCTTTTACTCCGGCGATGCGGGCCTCATGTACTTCTACTGGTACCGAGGCCAGGGGGCAAACGACTTCTGCGGCGGCCCCGTCGTGGGTCCCGGGGA
This sequence comes from uncultured delta proteobacterium, assembly GCA_963810965.1. Lineage (GTDB taxonomy): Bacteria > Desulfobacterota > Syntrophia > Syntrophales > UBA2192 > UBA2192. Next base: position 54,520 of record CAWEPT010000012.1, read on the forward strand.
GCTGATCGACACGGATCGCTACTACGTCATCTTCCTCGATGCCCTCGGCCTCTGGGGCGCCGGCAAGCCGAGCGACGGGCTCGGCCTCAAGTTCCCGCAATACAGCATCATGGACTGCGTCCAGGCCAACTACCGGCTGCTTCGGGACCACCTGAAGGTGAGCCGCGTGAAGCTTGCCACGGGGGCCTCCATGGGGGCCATCCAGAGCTATCTCTGGGCCCTGATGCACCCGGGGTTTGTCGAGGCCATCATGCCCATGGGAGGCGTCACGGAAACGGACGCCAACCTGCGCTGGCTCTTCCGGCTCATGTCGGCGGCCATCGAGAGCGACCCCGCATGGAGAGAGACGGGGGGCGATTACTACCACCTGCCGAAGGAGCAGCACCCGCACCGGGGCGTCATGTTCGGCTGGTCCATCCTGTTCCACTCGGCCATGAGCTTCGACCATCGCATCCAGATGGGCTGGGACGAGGTCCAGAAGGAAGCCTTTGCCTGGGATCCCCACGGGAAAGGAGGGGCTGCTCCTCGTTCCCTACGGCCGCAATTACGACGCCGTCGACCTGCTGTACCGCAATCGGGCGGGAGAATACCCTGAACGTGACGGGGGAGCTCCATCGCATCCGGGCAAGAACCCTCATCCTGCACGTGGCCAACGATCACTGGGTCCGGCTGTGCATGGCCCAGACAAGCCCAGGAGCGTATTGCCGGCGCGAGGCTCTGCTCCTTTGAACACCCCCTGGGTCACTATGCCCTCTTCCGGGCGCCAAATGAGTTCCGCGACACAATCAAAACGTTTCTCGAAGGCTCCGCACCGACAGCAACAGGGAGAGAAGCATGAACCGGGATGCCGTCACCATCTTCAACGCGGCGCTCGGCGCCGTCGATCCCTACGCCGCCGTGAAAGAACTACGTCGACCGGATCCGCACGATCTGCCGGGAGGAAGGCTTGACAAAAATCTACGTGGTCGGTCTCGGCAAGGCGGCCTATCCCATGACCCGCGCGCTCGTTGACGCGCTGCGGGATCGTATCGCGGGAGGCGTCGTCGTCACGAAGTACGGTCACGCCCCGGATGGCCCCTTCTCGGAAAACATCACGATTTACGAAGCGGGGCACCCCGTGCCTGACGAGAACGGCGTCGCGGGCACGATCAAGGCCGTCGAGCTGCTCAGGAAGGCGGATCGCGAAACGCTCGTCGTCTGCCTCATCTCGGGCGGAGGTTCGGCGCTTTTCGTGGCTCCCACGGAAGGTCTTTCCCTCGATGACAAACAGGTGATGACCCGCATCCTTCTCAAGGGCGGCGCCGATATCGTCGAGCTCAACACCGTACGGAAGCACCTCTCCAGGGTCAAAGCCGGCAGGCTTGCCGAGGCGGCCTCGCCCGCAAGGGTGCTCTCCCTCATCCTTTCCGATGTCATCGGGGACCCTCTCGATTTCATTGCCTCGGGTCCCACATCGCCCGACACAACGACCTGGGCCGATGCGCTCGCCATCGTCACCCGCTATGACACGGCGGGAGAAATGCCGCAGAAAATCCTGCAGCTTCTCAGAGACGGCTCGGAGGGAAGAGTCCCGGACACCCCGAAAAAAGGCAACCCCCTCTTCGATCGCGTGGAGAACATCATTATCGGCAGCAATCGAATCGCAACGGAGGCAGCCAGAAAGAAGGCCCTGGGGCTGGGTTACGAGCCCGTTGTGCTCACGACGGAGCTGCAGGGCGAGGCGCGCGAGGCCGCGCAATGGCTCTACCGCCAGGTCCTGGAGTCGCAGTCCTGCCTCGCCTCGGGCCGCAAAAAGATCTGCCTCATCGCCGGGGGCGAAACGACGGTGACCGTGCGGGGGCAAGGGTCTCGGCGGGCGGAACACGGAAATGGCCCTTGCCTTCGCCATGGCCATCGAGGGGACCTCGGGGATCACGTTTCTCTCGGCGGGCACCGACGGGACCGACGGCCCCACCGATGCCGCCGGCGCCGTCGCCGACGGTGAGACGATCCCGAAAGCCAGGGCCCTCGGTCTCGACCCGCAGTCCTTTCTCGACGACAACGACTCCTACCGCTTCTTCGAAAAGGCGGGCGGCCTCTTCAAGACGGGGCCCACAGGCACCAACGTGATGGACCTGCAGATCATTCTGATCGAATAACAGGTTCGAGGACCGAGGACGAGGCCATTAAAAATCCTCGAGCCTCGTGCCTCGATCCTCGTTCCTCGGGCACCCTCGCCCCTCTTCCCTCACCCCTGCGCACTAGACACCCCGCCGGCCAGTTTTTTCTTGACAAAAAGCCGCGGAAACGATTTAGTGATTTTTGCATACAATATTCAATCTTTGAACCCCTGCCCCGCGGAGAAGAAGCCATGAGAAAGCTGGGTACGCGCCACGAGAATCTGGATCGGAAGGTGTACCGTGAGCTCAAGTCGATGATCGTCGACCGCAAGCTCAAGCCGGGCGACAAGATCCTGCAGGAGAAGATCTCCCAGGAATTCGGCGTGAGCCGCACACCCCTCATGTGCGCCCTGAAGAAGCTCGAGCAGGAAAAGCTCGTCCAGGCAATCCCGCGCCGGGGGTTCTACGTCCGGCGCTTCACGAAGGAAGAGGTCCTCGAGGCCTTCGAGCTGCGCGAGATCCTGGAGGGCCTTGCGGCCCGGCGCGCGGCGATGATCATCACAGCAGTCCAGGCCGAAAAGCTCCGGGCCTTCTTCCGGGACGCCGACGTCTCCGACAGCGGCCAGAGCATCAAACGCTATTCCGATGAGGACCGGCGCTTCCACAACTTCCTCATTGAGCTGGGCGGCTTCGACCTGCTCAACGACATCCTGGAAAACTACAACATCATCGCCGTGAGCTACCGCATCGACGTCATGGAGGGCCTCGTGAGGCACCCGAGGGAAACCCTGCCCGAGCACCGGTCGCTCATCGAGGCGATCGCATCCGGCAAGCCTGACCTGGCGGAAAAACTGGCCCGGCAGCACTTCGCCCGGTCGCGGCAGCAGCTTCTGCACGAGATGGAGCAGGAAAAAGCAAGACAGACCGGAAGGCCGGCAGCCGGCAAAACTGCGGACTTTCAAGGCGCCTCAGCAGGAACCCGGCCCATGAAGGAAAGAAACGGAGAGGGATGTTGACAGCAACAGCACGAGCCAATCGGGCACTCACCCTGGGGGAACGGGCGGCCTTCCTCACCGAGAAGGCAAAGGAAGTCCGCTCCCGCATCCTCTCCATGATCTTCAAGGCCAAGTCGGGGCACCCGGGAGGGGCCCTCTCGGCGGCCGACATCGTAACGGCCCTCTACTTCGACATCCTGCGCGTGGACCCGGCCAACCCGCGCTGGCCCGACCGGGACCGCTTCCTTCTCTCGAAGGGCCACGCCTGTCCCGTCCTTTACACCTGCCTTGCCATGAGGGGCTACTTCGCGCTGGAGCACCTGGACACGCTGAGGCAGTTCGAGAGCATCCTCCAGGGCCACCCCATCCGGAAAACTCCCGGGATCGACATGTCGACGGGCTCGCTGGGCCACGGGTTGAGCATCGGCCTCGGAATGGCCCTCGACGGGAAGCTCCGCGGAAAAGACTACACCGTCTACGTGATGCTGGGCGACGGCGAGATCAACGAGGGTCACGTCTGGGAGGCCGCCATGGCGGCGGCGAAATACAAAACGGACAACCTCATCGCGATTGTCGACCGCAACCGCCTGCAGATGGACGGCTGCTGCGACGACATCATGCCCATGGGCGACATCGCGGCAAAGTTCAAGGCCTTCGGCTGGAAGACCTTCGAGATCGACGGCCATGACATGGCACAGATCCTCCGGACGATCGGGAAGGCGCGCAGGGTCCGCGGCAAGCCCGCCTGCATCGTCGCCAACACGGTGAAGGGCAAAGGGGTGAGCTACATGGAGGATCGATTCGAATGGCACGGCAAGTGCCCCGACGCGGATCAGCTCACCTGCGCCATGCAGGAGATCTGGGGGGAGGACTCATGAGACCGCATGCCATGACACCGGCCACCGTTCCCACCCGGCGGGCCTTCTCCGAGCGAATGGCCGAATACGGAGCCATCGACGGCGACTTCGTCGTCTTCGAGGCCGACATCGGCTATTCCACCTTCTCGCATCTGTTCGGCGACAAATACCCCGAGCGCTACTTCAACATGGGCATCGCCGAGGGCAACATGGTGAGCGCCGCCGCCGGCATGGCCGCAGACGGCCGCACCGCCGTGGCGTCGAGCTACGGCGTATTCATCACCATGCGGGCACTGGAGTCGGTGCGGACCTTCGTCTGCTACCCGGATCTGAACGTCAAGTTCCTCTCGTCGCACGGCGGGTTCACGCCGGCCATCGACGGCGTGTCCCACCAGGCCACGGAGGACATCGCCAACATGACGACGCTGCCCAACATGAAGGTCCTCGTGCCGGCCGACACGTGGGCCGCCAAGAAGCTCTTCGACGTGGCCCTGCAGACGCCGGGGCCCGTTTTCGTCCGCCTCATGCGCGACCCCATCCTCGATCTCTACGAGGAAAGCGACCCCTTCCGCATGGGCGGAAGCCACGTCGTCATCGAGGGGACCGACGTGACGATCGCCACCTACGGCGACATCGTCTTCGAGGCCATCGAAGCGGCAAGGCTTCTCGCAAAGGAGGGCATCCGCGCCGAGGTCATCGACATGTACTCCGTGAAACCCTTCGACCGGGAGACCCTGCTCAAGTCCCTGGACAAGACGGGCGCCCTCGTCGTCGCCGAGAACCACCAGAAGCGAAACGGCCTGGGCTACGAACTCTCCAACTTCTGCCTCAAGAACAAGGTGGTTCCCTTCGACAACCTGGGCCTCGAGGACACCTTCGCCGAGAGCGGAAGCTACGGGAAGCTTCTCGAGAAATACGGGCTGTCGAAGACCCATATCGCCGGGGCGGCAAAGCGCCTCCTCAGGAGGGCATAGCATGGTCAAGATGGGGATCATCACCGGCTTTCTCGGGCAGACGAAAGACCGGTTCCACCTGTACAACGAGCCGAAGAGCGTCGAGGAAAAATTCGCCCTCATGGCAAAGATCCGGGGCTACGACGGCGTCGAGATCGTCTACCCCTACGAGGTGAACGACGCGGCCTTCACGCGGGCCTGCTGAAAAAGTACAGGCTGAAGGTTGCGGCCGTGAACGTGAACGTCAAGGCGGAGCCGGAGTTTCTCAACGGCGGCCTCACCTCGACGAAGAAGGCGGTGCGCGAAAAAGCGGTGCGCTTCATCAAGGAGTCGAAAGACTTCGCCGCAGCCATCGGCGCCGACAAGGTGACCTGCTGCCCCCTGGGCGACGGGTTCGAGTTTGCCTTCCAGTGCGACTACCGGAAGATGTGGACGTACCTCGTCGACGCCTTCGGCGAGTGCGGCTCCTACCGCGAGGAGATCCCCCTGTTCATCGAGTACAAGCCCAGCGAGACGCGGGGGAAGTGCTTCGTCGACTCGGCGGCCAAGACGCTCTGTCTTCTCCACGAGATCGGGCTCGCGAACATGGGCGTCACCATCGATTTCGGCCACTCCATCTATGGAGGCGAGCAGCCCGCCGAGGCGGTGGCCCTCGTCGCGGCAAGCCCCTGGCGTCTCTACATCCACATCAACGACAACGACGGGAAGTGGGACTGGGACTATTTCTGCGGCACGAAGCATTTCCTGGAGTACGTCGAGTTTTTGTACTACCTGAAAAAATACGGCTACAAGGACTACCTGACCTCCGACACCTCGCCGACGCGCTGGGACGTTCGGGGAACCTTCGAGGCCAACAGCCGGATCACGAACCGCATCTGGGCCCTGCTCGAGCGCATCGACGACAGGACCTTCTCGAGGCTCGTTTCGGGAGGCGACTACCTGAAGACGTGGAAGTTCATCGAGAAGGAGATCCTGGGTCTGCGCTAGAGAAGGAAGGAAAAGGAGGGAGAAAATGAATAAGTTCAATGTGTATGTCACCCGGCTCATCCCCGTGGAGGGCCTGACCCTGCTGAGGGAAACCTGCACCGTGGAGATCAATCCCGAGGACCGTCCCCTCTCCCGGGAAGAGCTGCTGAAGAACGTGAAAGGCCGCGACGGCGTGATCTCCCTCCTCACCGACCGCATCGACGGCGAGGTCATGGACACGGCGAAGGGGATCAGGGGGTTTGCCAACTACGCCGTGGGCTTCGACAACCTGGATGTGAAGGCCGCCACGGCCCGCAAGCTCCCCCTGTCGAACACGCCCGGCGTGCTCACGCTTGCCACGGCGGAGATGGCCTGGACGCTGCTGTTCGCCGTCGCCCGGCGCCTCATCGAGTCGGAGAAAGTCATGCGCTCGGGCACCTGGCCCGGCTGGGGGCCCCTGCAATTCATCGGCGGCGACGTGACGGGAAAGACCCTCGGCATCGTGGGGGCGGGACGGATCGGGACGGCCATGGCCCTCATGTCCAAGGGGTTTGCCATGAAGGTCCTCTACACCGACGAGGTTGCCAACGCGGTCCTCGAGAAGGAACTGGGGGCAAAAAAGGTCTCTTTCGAGGAGCTGCTCAGGGAATCGGACTTTGTGAGCATCCATGTCCCCCTCATGCCCTCCACGCGGCACCTGTTCAACGCGAAGGTCTTCGCCATGATGAAATCCACGGCCTATCTCATCAACACGGCCCGCGGGCCCGTCATCAACGAGGCCGAACTGGTGGAGGCGCTCCGCAAAAACGTCATCGCCGGGGCGGCCCTCGACGTCTACGAGTTCGAGCCGAAAATGGTCCCCGGTCTTGCCGAGCTTGTCGAATGTCGTCATCGCCCCCCACACCGCCTCGGCGACGAGATCGTCGCGCTCGGGAATGTCCGTCAAGGCCGCGACAAACCTGCTGGCCATGCTGAAGGGCGAGCGCCCCCCGACTGCCTCAACCCCGAAATCTACGGCTGACAGCCTTGCGTAGATAAAGCGAAAAGGGCTTCCCGAACCGGGAAGCCCTTTTCCATTGAAAGAGGGAATTGCTCCCTCCCCTTCCTTCTTGATGTATTTCTTCTCCCCCTGTACCCTGTACCCTGGTCCCTGTCCCCCTGTCCCCTATCCCATGAGCAGCCGGAAAATAACCTGCGTCAGCTCCGGCACATAGGTGATGATGAACAGGACCACGACAGCCGCCGCCATCATCGGGATCAGGTGGCGCGTGACTGCCCCGATGCCCGCCTTCGCGAGGCTCGCCGCGACAAAGAGGGTGCCTCCGACAGGCGGCGTGTAGAGGGCAATGGCGAGATTGGCCGTGATCACGACCCCGAGGTGCACCAGGTCGATCTTGAAGGCCATCGCCATGGGGAGAAACAGCGGGGTCGTCAGCAGCATCGCCGGCAGCGGCTCGATGAAAATACCAATAAGCAGCAGGCGAGATATTGAGGAGAAGCAGAAAGACCCAGGGCTCGTGCGCCACGCTCTGGACCCATTCGGAGAGCTGCATCGCCACCTGCTCCACCGTGATCAGCCAGGCCAGGCAGCCGGTTGCGCCGATGACGAGAAGCACGACCGCACTGGTCTGGAAGGCCTTCAGGATGATCGGCGGCAGGTCCCGCCAGGTGATGTCCTTGTAAAGAAACAGGGAAATGCACAACCCATAGACGACGGCAACGGAGGCCGCCTCGGTGGGCGTGAACTGCCCGGACCAGATGCCGCCGACGATGATGACGGGCATGAGGAGCGCAGGGCCCGCTGCCTTGAAAGCCGCCCAGATCTCAGCGGCCGAGGCCCGCTTGTCGCCGTTGTCACAACCGGTCTTCTTCCCGTACCATATGCAGACACCGATCAGGGCCAGTGCCATGATGAAGGCCGGGATGACGCCGGACATGGAGAGCTGACGCATCGAGACGCCGGAGATGTAGGCATAAACGAGAAACGGAATGGACAGGGGCATGAGCAGCGCGAGCGTCCCCGCCACGGAGAGCAGCGCCGCGGTGAATGCCGGGGGATAGCCGCGCTGGACCATCATGGGGATGACCAGTGAGCCGATCGCCGCCGTATCGGCGATGGCCGATCCCGATATGCCGCCGAACATGAGACAGGAGACGACGGTGACGACGCCGAGCCCTCCGGGCAGAAAACCGAAGAGGGTCCGCGCGAATTCCACGATCCGCTTGCCCACGCCGCCCCGGGACAAAAGCTCGCCGCCGAAGATGAACAGCGGCACGGCGATGAGAATGAAGGGCTCCACGCCGGAGATGAAGCTCAGGAAAATCGTCTCCAGCGGGTGGCCGAGATCGTTCGCCCAGATCATCCCGACCGTCGTCGCAAGCAGGGCGTACATGAGGGGCACACCCGCCAGGGCGATGACAAAAAAGACGACAAAGATGGTCAGTGCGAACATGATTCAGGCTCCGTAGCGCTCTTCGGGCGTTTTGCCTTGCAGGATCTGGACGAGATCGTAGGTCACAAAAACCATGCTCGCCCCGGCACCGACGGGCAGGGCCATGTACTGGAGAGCCATGGGCCAGTCGAGGACCGTGAGCACGTTGCCCCAGCTTGCCATGACGATGCCCACGCCGTACCAGACCAGCAGCGCCAGGACGGCCAGCGCAAGGACCTGGACGGCGGCGTCGGCCATGCGCCTTGGAATGCCGTGGAGCATGTCGATGAATTCGGTGATCGTCATGTGTGCGCCACGCCGGGCCGCGGCGGCCCCTCCCAGGAAAGACGCCCAGACCATCATGAATTCGCAGAATTCGATCGTCCAGGCGATATCGTGGTGAAAGACGTGCAGAACCACATTGACGAAGACGAGCACCACCATGGCGGCGCCGATCAGAACGACGGCGTGATCAACGAGTGCGGAAAGAAAGCGGATCGGCGCAGGCCCCGGCGGGCCGGGGGGCAGAAGAGGCATCGGGGTACTCCTGAAAGACGCCGGCCCCCTTGCGAGGGCCGGCGTTGTGGTTCAAACCCGGGTGATCGTTACTTCTTCTTCGGCGCTGCCTTTGCCGGGGCCTTTGCGGGCGCTTTCCGGACGGCCTCGGCATCGGCGAGGAATTCGTCCACCTCGGCCTTGCCGTATTTCTCGCTCGCCTTGGCGTACACGGGCTTTACCGCCACGCGGAAGGGCTCCAGGGAGGGAGAGGTCACCTTGGCTCCCTTGGCCGCCATCTCCTTGAGCTGCTTGTCCTCGGTGGCGACGATCTCCTTGCGGCTCCAGTCCGCGGCTTCCTTCGCCGCCTTGGTCACGGCAGCGCGGTCGGCCGGCGAGAGTTTCTGCCAGGTTTTCTCCGAGATGGCCAGCGGGATCGGGCTGTAGACGTGCCTTGGTCAATGTCACGTAGGGCGCCACTTCGTAGAACTTGTTGGAGAAGATCGTGTCGATGGGGTTTTCCTGTCCGCTCACGGTACCCTGCTGGATGGCCAGGTAGACTTCGGGCAGGGGCATGATCTGGACGGTAAACCCGACGGCTTCCAGCGTCCAGCGCATCATCTCGTTGGGGAAGGTGCGAAGCTTTCTTGCCCTTGGCATCCTCGGGCGTGCGGAGCGGGTCCTTCGTGGTCATGCAGCGGAAGCCGGCCTCGAAGGTGGACAGGAAGCGGAACCCCTTGGCCGGGGCCTTGTCGAACTGCTTCTGGAGCCACTTCGACTCGTCGTAGAGCTTCCAGCCCTGCGGGTAGTTGTCGACCAGGAAGGGCAGCATGGTGAGGTTGAGCGTATCGACGTGGGGCGCGTAGGAGCCGGTGCTCGACACGGTGAAATCGATTCCGCCCAGGGTGAGCTGCTCGATGTTCTTCGGGTCGTTGCCCAGCTGGCTGCAGCAGAACACCCGGACTTCATAGCGGCCCTGGGTGTACTCCTTGACCTTTTTCCCGAAAAGCTCCGCGGCCGCCTGACGGGCCCCCTGCATCTGGTCCGTGTGGCTGAACTTCAGTATCGTCGCGGCCTCGGCGCTCCACGCCCCGAACGCAGCAGCTGCGACCATGAGAACCACAAACATCCTGAGAACCGACCTGCCGTTCATGTCACCCTCCTGTCTGGTTGCTGGCTGAGTTTTCCTTCGACCCGAAACCGGCAAGAACCGGCGCCCGTTGATTTTCCCCCTCCGGGCAGGCCCCTTTTGCGCGGCGCACAATATTGTATTTTGTATGCAATCCTCTCTATCACATCGGCGGGGTTTGTCAAGAACGTTTTCACGGAAAAAGGTGTTACGCCCCGCGGGTTCCGTTTGCAGCCAAAAGAAATCGCAAGCCGATGCCGCTTCAGCGCAGCCCCGGACCCGGACCGTTTCACAGGGTCAGCAGATGCTCATTTTCCCTGAGCCACTTCCGCCGCTGCGCGTAATCGGGAAGGATGCGCCCCACCCGCCCCCAGAACCTCCGGGAGTGGTTCATCTCGACGAGGTGGGAGAGCTCATGGACGATGACGTAATCGATGACGGGCGGGGGGGCCATGACGAGGCGCCAGGCAAAATTCAAGCTCCCCGCGGCGTTGCAGGAGCCCCATCGCTCTTTCGCATCGGTGATCCGCACGGACCGGCAGGTCAGCCCCATCCGCAGGGCGAATTGCGCCACCCGGTCCTCGAGAATCTCCCGGGCCCTGGCCCGGTACCAGGTGCGGAAAAGATCCCCTGCCCTGGAAGACAAATCGGCGCCCAGGAGGAATTCCCCGTTTTCCTTCCGCAGATATTCCCCGCCCGCAACGTAGCGCAGGCAGTGCTGCTCGCCCAGGAAGGGAAAGGGCTCCCCCTCCCGGAACCGCCTCGGCGTTCTTTCTTCCTGCAGCACCCTGGCCTGGGCGAGCTTCCGGGCGATCCAGCCGCGGTTCTGATGCACAAAGGCCAGTACCTCGCGGCGGGCGAGCTTCAGGGGCGCACGGACGAGGACTCCCCCCTCTTTCGTGATCTCCACGGCAATCGTTTTTCTTCGTGAGCGGATGATGTCGAAGTCCATGGGTGAAAACAGGGTTACAGGGTATAGGGCAAAGGGTTGCAGGGTGAAGATTGAGAGGAAAGGTGTACAGGCCAGAATAAAGGACCACGGAGGAGAAATGACCGGGCCGTTTGCCGGCTGTCGACTTTCCCTGTCGACCCTATACCCTGGACCCGCCTGACCCTGGCGGTTACATTTTCTTCTTCGAGCCGTTCCGGGGCGTCTCCTGCGAGAGGCATTTCTCGAAGTTCGCGTAGAAGTCTTTTGCCGTCCCCGTGGGGACTTTCAGGCTGTAGCGGCCCGGGGGGAGAGAACCATTGCGGATTTCCGGGTTCATCTCGCGGATGGTCTTGTAGGTCGTCCCGCAGGCGCGGGCGATGACGTTGACGTGCACCTCGCGGTGGGAATGGATCTCGATGCGATCGGTCTCGACAACGGGATAGACCCGGATGGCCGAGGTCCGGTAGCCGTAACGCTCGGGGTTTGTCAGGATGATCTTCGCCGAGAGCATGCGGAAGATGTACCGCTCCGTTTCCTGCGGGAGATCCACATCGTAATAATTGGCCGCCCCCTGCATTTCCATGCTCTTCGCCATCCGGTCCTCACCGCAGTTATAGGCGGCAATGGCAATGCCCCAGCTGCCGAACTGGCGATGGAGCTCTTCCAGGTAGTTGAGCGCCGCCTCGGTGGCCTTCTCGAAGTTGAGCCGCTCGTCGATCGCGCCGTCCACACGCAGGCCGAAACGCTTGGCGGTCTTCTCCATGAACTGCCAGGGCCCTGTCGCCTTCGCCGAGGACACGGCATAGGTCCTGAGCGAGCTTTCCACGACGGCCACGTACTTGATGTCGTCGGGCATCTTCCGCTCGCGCAGCCGTTTTTCGATGTAGGGGAAGTAGCGGTTTGCCCGCTTGAGCCAGAGGATGACCTGCTCCTGATTGTAAACGGACAGAACGAAGGCCTGGTCCATCATCTCCCAGACATCCTGCCTCTCCAGGGGGACCTTCTCCCCGCAGAGCTGCAGCGGCTGCGGAAATTCATGGATGGGGACGGGCATCATCTGCGCCCCGGCAGCGGCCGGGAGCAGTGCGGAAGCGAAGAAAAAAAGGCTTCCCATCAGGAGAAACACCCTCCGGGAAGTCATCGAAAACCGGTTCTCTGTTTTTCTAATCAATTTTCAAACCCCTTCGCCCCCGGAATCGCGCGATCCGCAATGCCGGGGCCGCTCACAACGCCGCGGGACTGAACCTGTCCCGCTCAACGAACCGGTCAGCAGCCGGCAAGAGCGAGAAAGACAACAAGCATCAGCAGCCAGAACAGGATGTTGCGCATAACCGTTGTCCGTCTCCTTGCGGGCATTGTGAACAGAACCACCCTGATAAGCAAGCAAAAAATGTACCCGCGCGGCGGCAGGAGCCGCCGCAGGGTATCAGGGTACAGGGTCATAGGGTTCAGGAAAAACAAAACGATAAAAAAAGACCGAGGAGACTATTCCTCGGTCCTTCTCATTCCTGTTCTTTGCCCTGTCCCCTGGACCCTGAACCCTGGCCCCTATTTTTCTATGATGGCAATCGCATCGATCTCGATCAGCGCCTCCGGATTCACCAGTGCCTTCACGACGACGCCCGTGGCGGCGGGAAAACCGTTCTTGAAATATTTTCTCCGAACGGCGGCCGTTTCCCTGTAGCGCTCCAGGGTCGTCACGTAGTCCGTGGTCTTCACGACATCGTCGAAGGAACCGCCCGCAGCTTCGAGGATCTCCCCGATCTTGCGAAAGATGAAGTCGGCCTGCGCGACGATATCGCCTTTCCCCGCGATCTCGCCCGTTTCCGGGTCCCGTGCAATCACCCCGGAAATGAAGAGAAAGGGGCCCCGCCTCACCGCCGTGGAAAACGTGCAGCGTTCGCCGAGGCGCCAGGGATCGATGACGTCAAACTTCTTCATGGATTGATCCTCGAACGCCGGGATCGCCTGAGACAGGCCCCGCCCTGCCCCTCATTCTTCCTTCTTTTTTCCTGCCTTCGGCTTCTCCCCCGCAGTCTTGGGGAACATGTCGAAAACGCTCATGAAGGGATTGAAGGGGGGCGTCACCTGCGGGGCCTGCTGGGACAACTGCGCCCCCAGGTCGAGCCACTTGGAGAACTGCGTATCGACGGAACTCTTGTAGGCAAGGTAGTTCTTGACGACCTGCTGCAGGTACTTCTCGAAGAACTCGGAGAGCACGGTCTCGCCGAACTGGATCATGAGGTGAAGAAGCGGGACGGGCAGGAGGAAATTTTTCTTCTTCGCCTCCTCCAGGATGATCTGGGTGAGGGTGAAGGCCGTCACGTCCTCTTTCGTCTGGGCGTCGACGACCTCGATCTGTCTGCCCTCCTTGATCATCTCCGCCAGGGCGGCAAGGGTCACATAGGCGTTTTTCTCCGTGTCGTAGAGGCGCCGGTTGTTGTATTTCTTGATCACCACGCTCTCAGCCATATTCCCCTCTCTGCGGATCTGATCGTTTACGGGTTGATGTAACAACGCAACAATTACAACTCTTCATGGAGACGTTGTTAATTCTCATAACAGATAAAACATTAAAATTCAACAGCTTAATATTCATCATCCTGCCGACAGAATCACCACGCCGATATTGCACTGCAACATCGCCCTTGACAAAACGCACCGGGAAGCATAAATAAGGGGCTCGAAAAACGAAGGACCCCGTAACCGGGGATCCCACGCACGTGGAGGCCCATAACATGGAAACAAATCTCATTGCAAAGCAAACCCTGCAGATCTATCATGCCGCGCTCACACAGACTCTCGACGCTGCACTGGCCGCCCAGGACCAGTCGCAGAAGACGATCGAGAGCCTGCTGGATCAGTCACCCGTAGTTCCCCAGGAGGGAAAGCGGGCAATCAACGACTGGCTCGAGGCCTGCCGTCAACAGACGACGGCCATGAAAAACGTCATCGACGAGGGGTTCAGGCCCCTCAATCTCAATAACGAGGAGTAACCGCCGCCGTCGTGCTTCAGACGCGGAAGAAGTTGTGACCTTCTTACCTTCTATCCTGCTCCAGGCACCAGAATCGTTGCCTGCTGATTTCACGCCAGGCCAACCACACTCATAGAAAAGAGGAACTGAAATGCCCAATACCATCAACACGCTCGCCCCGACACTCGCCACATCCCTGAAGTCCGTCCGGTCCTCGCTCGATCTTTCCGCCGAAATGGTCGGTCTCGGCAACCGCTGGTCCCTGCTCTGGCTCGACTCGCTCAACGCGGCGAGCAGCATCAGCATGGAGATGTGGCGGTTTCTCATCACCGGAACGCCTGTCGAGCGTCCCGTCAGCGTCCTGGCGGACAGTCTCGAAGGAATGGAACGGGGGATGGCCAAGGCCATGGCGGACGTGCTCTCCATGCCTGCCAAACGATATGAGCGCAAACGCCACGGCGAGGCTGAATTCCTGAAGCTCTTCTGCGAGGCCCCCCCCTGCCAGTGCTTTGACGAACCGGGAGTCGTTCTCGCAGATCTCCCCGGCATGCGCCTGATCGACATCTCCAGGGACGAGACACATCGTATCCAAAACTACACCGTCGTCTTTGCCCCGCGGGCCGGGCACCACTCCAACATCGCCGAGCGCGTCGCCCTCTACATGCGCGACCATGGGCTCACCCGCATGGCGATCGTGGAGCAGAAATGCGCCCAGGAGATCCCCCTCTACGTGGGTGGAGAGAGGCATCACGAGGGGTTCGACGGGCAGGTGGAGCAGTACCGTACGATCCTCGAGATCCTGAAAGAGAAAACGGGGCAGCCGGCGCATCTCGTGGCCGTCTGCCAGCCGGGCCCTCTTCTGATGGCAACACTCATCCTGCACCCTCACCTGGGAAGAACCTTCGGCTCCGCGGGGGCGCCCATGAACACGGATGCCGAAAGGGGGTTCCTCTCCGATTTCGCGCGGACCATGGGCGAGAACTACATCGACCTCCTGACCCGGGCACTGGGAAGCCGGGTCCCGGAGGGTCTGCCCGGTGAAGGCCGCGCAATCTACGACGGCCGCCTGCAGGTCCTCGGCTTCTACATCCTGGGCATGCCCCAGCACTATCGACAACCTGAAGAAACTCCTCACGGACCTTCGGGACGGCAACGAGGAAACCGCCGGCCGCCAGATGGCCTTCTACCAGTGGTACAACTACAGCCATGATTTCCCTGCGAGCTTCCTGAGGGACACCTTCAAAAAGGTGTTTGTCCGCAACGAGCTGATCCGCGGCACGATGACGATCCAGGGCAGGCGGATCGGGGTGAAGGACTACCCTGCATCGGTCCCCATATGGGCCCTGGGCGGCACCCAGGACAACATCGCCCCCTGCGGCCAGGCCATCGGCCACGTCGAACTGATCGAGGGCGTCCCGCCCGAGGACAGGCTCGTCCTGTGCTGCGATGCCGGCCACATGGGACTGTTCCGCTCCGGCAGGGTGCTCGACACGTACTACAGCCGGATCGCCCGCTTTCTCATCGAGCGCAGCGACCGGTAAGTGTCGCCCTTTTTCGTTGCCACGGCGCACCGGTTTCATGTATAAAGCATTACAGGAACGGCAGTGATCGCTTGATGTTGCACCGCACTTTCGCTGACCCGCATCTGCTTATACGTTTTCTCACCCTCCACGCTCATTCTCGACCGTTGCTGCATGAGCCTTCCTGCCTGTCCTGATCCTGGCACCGATTGGATGCAAGGGCTGCAGCGCATGTCACGTTGCGACATAAACCGACAGAAATGCGGTGAATATAAGCCGCATATATTAATGCAAATATTTAATATAATTGATAATATAGTAAATAACAGCCTCCGGGCAAATTATTTTGTTGCAATGCAACATTTTTTCTTGACAAGCCGCCGCGGGTGCATTACACTACCCCTACAAAATTTAATTCACCCAAGGAGGATTTACCCATGGACCCGAAGAAAGTAACCAAGCAGACCTTTGATTTCTACAAGTCAACCTTCGAGAACACCTACAACGCCATGAACATGCTCCAGGAGCAGAGCCAGAAGATGGTCGAGATGTACCTGGACCAGACGCAGGGTTTCCCCGAGGAAGGCAAGAAGGCCGTGCAGGAGTGGATCAAGGCCTACAAGAAGGGCGGCCAGGACTTCAAGTCCGCCGTGGACGAGAGCTTCAAGAAGGTCGAGGACTTCTTCGTCGAGGCGGCGAAGTCCGCGAAGTAACCATTGGATCCATCAAGGAGGGATACCATGATGCAGCCCAAAGATATGCTCAAGCAGATGATCGATTTCAACAAGGCCGCTTACGAGAATGCCTTCAAGAACATGAACATGCTCCAGGAGCAGATGGAGAAGGTGATCAACACCTACATCGACCAGACCGCAGGCATGTCCGACGAAGGCAAAAAGGCGGCAAAAGATTGGGCCTCGATGTACAAGAAAGGCTATGAGGACTTCAAGAAGCTCGTCGACGACAACTTCAAGAAGATGGATGCCTTCTTCCAAGAGAAGAAGTGAGAAGAAATAAAGACAGGTTCGGGGATCCGGATTGATCTGAAGGAGGCGAGGATCGATGATGTATCCGTTTGTGCACGTTCCTTCGAAGGGCCTCGTGGGGTCCCTTCTCAACCTCCCGCTGAAGCCCGCCGATGTGGGCCTGAAGATGGTCCTGTCCTCGGCGGAAATGGTGAAGGCCTCGCAGACTTACGCAAACGGGGTCTTCAGCTACTATTTCGACTTCATGGCCCCGTACTGGGTGGCGCTCAACTCCTTCCAGCGCACCGAGAAGACGAAGCTCGTGAAGCACCAGCCGCAGGAAACGGCGCGGGATTATCTCGAGCTTCTCCATTTCAACATGGAGATCGCCCGCAAGGGTTTTCTCAGCACCGTGCGCTCGATGAACCAGTTTCACGCCCGCGAGATGCAGAGGCGGCATTCCGCCTGGCTCAACACCCTGTTTGACCGTGAGGGAGAGGATATCTCCGAACATGCAGAGCGCCTCTCCCATCTCGTAAAACTTCTCACCCACGAGTACCCGAAGGCCATCCGGGATATCGAGCCGCATTTCGGTTTCCACTTCGACGACGGCGGGTACATCAAGGCGGCCGAGACGGACCGGTTCACCCTCTACCAGGTCCTTCCCTGGAAGAAATGCGCGGAGGTTCGCCCCAACGGAAAGCCCGTGCTCATCATCCCGCCCTATGTGCTGGGGGCGTCGATCCTCGGCTTCCTGCCCGGCGAGAACAAGAGCTACACCCACTGCTTCGCCAACCAGGGGATCCCGACGTACATCCGCATCATGAAGGACATCAACGAAAACCCGGCCGTCCAGACCATGACCGGCGAGGACGACTGCCTCGACATGAAACATTTCTGCGAGGTCATCCGCGAGCGTCACGGCAAACCGGTGACCCTCAACGGCTTCTGCCAGGGCGGCTACGTTGCGGCCCTCAACCTCATGTCCGGCGAGCTCGACGGCCTGGTGGATGCCTTCATCACCTGTGTCGCCCCCATGGACGGCACGCGCAGCAAGGCCCTCGTGGAATACCTCGAGCACATCCCGCCCCGATTCCGCGACCTCGGCTATGCCGGCAAGACCCTGCCCAACGGCAACCGGATCGTCGACGGCAAGGTCATGAGCTGGGTCTACAAACTCAAGAGCATGGAGCGCGAAGCCCCCATCTTCACCTACTACCGCGACCTGACGATGTTCAACCGCGCCGACCTCGAGAACATCCGGATCACCCCCACGGCTGCGGCCCTCAACTACTGGCTCATCTACGAGCGCAATGACCTGCCCATCGGGATCACCCAGCTGAGCTTCGATTCCTTCACCAAACCGATCGCAAAGGACGGAACGCTGCCGGTGACGCTCTTCGGAAGGCCCCTCAACTTCAAGCGGATCCAGGAGAAGGGCATCAAGTGGCTCCTCTGCTATGCCGAGGAAGACGACCTCGTCGACCGGGACGCGGCACTCGCGCCTGCGGATTTCATCGACGTCGAGGTGACCGTGTTCCCCAAGGGGCACGGCGCCATTGCCACGTCCTGGTCCCTGCCGACCTCCGAGTGCGCCCTGCACCGGCGCTTCAAAGACGGATACCGCGGACCCGTCCGCTACCAGCTTGACCTCGACGGCTTGACCGAAGGCTTCACCTGAGACAGCCGGAAATAAGCCCCGGGCGTGACCCGGGCACAATTTCTGCAGTCCAAACCCCCTAAAAAATAAGGAGGAACGGCCCATGGACAGGAAATTTCTCGAATTCTGGGGAAACTTTCTGCTCAACGCCGCCAAGGGACAGGAACAGGCCGAAAACCTGAACCGCATGGTCCGGGAAGGGTTCAAGACCTTCGAGCAGCAGTTGAGCCTCTTCGAGAAATTCTACGGCCTCGACAAAAAGCCCGACCCATCCACCCCGTATGCGGAGATGTGGGCGAAGGCCGCCTCGGATTTCGCAAAGTCCTACCAGGAATTCCTCGGCCTCATGGGGACGGTCCCCCGGGAAGACTACGAGGCGCTTTCCAGGGAACACGAGGCCCTGAAGAAGAAAGTTCGCAGCCCTCGAGGAGGCACTTGCGCAGGGAAAAGAAGAAAACCGGCAGCGGGGAAGCGGATCCCACCGAGGTCGTCAAGGGGTTCGAGGGGCTCATGAAAAAGCAGGCCGAGCAGTTCCAGGCCCTGATGGCATCCTACGGCAAGCTGTACGAGGAAAAGAAACCCGGCAAGAAGTCAACCGAACCCCATCCCCCCGAAGAGCCGAGCAAGAAGAGAGGTTAGATGATGAGCGAAAGGGAAAAGACATCGGACAGCGCGCAGCATGTTGTGTTCGAAGACTGGGTCAAAGGCCAGCTCGGCGCCTGGGAGGAGGCCATGAAGCGGACGTCCCAGGTCTGGCAGGCCCCCATGGGCGCGGCCCCCTCGGCCGATGGGGACCCCGTGAAGGGACCGGATCCCGAGGAAATCGGGAAGGGACTCTTCGAATTTTTCCAGGCCCTTTCCTCGATTGCCGGCACGCCGAAGCCCGGGGACTTCCAGTC
Organism: uncultured delta proteobacterium; assembly: GCA_963810965.1. Classification (GTDB taxonomy): domain Bacteria; phylum Desulfobacterota; class Syntrophia; order Syntrophales; family UBA2192; genus UBA2192. Next base: position 73,396 of record CAWEPT010000012.1, read on the forward strand.
CGCGAAATCCGTCCCGGACATGATGCTCAAGATGCTTCAGCCGCTCTGGGGGTATTCCATCAAGCTCCAGAAACAGTGGGCGGAGATGACGGGCGCGACGGCCACGGGAGAGCCCGAGAACATGGCGGAGCTCGTGAAGCAGATGACGAAATCCTTTTACGATGCCCAGGGGGAGGATTTCCGGAAGATCCTGAACGTCCCCCAGCTGGGCCTGAATCGCTACTACCAGGAACGCCAAAACAAGGCGATCGAGAAGGCGTCGGAGTTCCAGTCGGCCCTGACGGAGTTCCTGCAGCTGCTCATGATCCCCCTGGAAAAGGCCCACTACGGCGTCCAGGAGGAGATCGCCAAGCTGGAGAAGGAGGGAAAGGCGGCCATCAAGGATTCCCGGGCCCTCTACCAGCTCTGGATCCAGAAGCTCGAAGATCACTACATGGCGCTGCTGCGGTCCGACGATTACATGAACACGCTCCGGGAAACGCTCAACAGCCTGCATGATTTCCGGGCGGCCCGGGCGGAGTTCTTCATGGATCTGCTTCAGAACCTGCCCATCCCGACCAACAAGGAAATGGACGAACTGTACAAGGATCTGCACATCCTGAAAAAGAGGGTCAAGGAGCTCGAGAGGAAGGTGAAGCGAGATGCAAAGCGATAAGAAACCCCAACTCTCCGATATGATGGCGCCCTACGTCATGGCGGGCGAGCTGATCATGGCCCGGGTGGCCGGCGACACGGCGAAGTTCCACGATCAGGTCCGTAAGGCCAAGGAGGTCCTCCTGAGCCCCCTGGAGACGGACATTGCCACAACCCCCTACGACGTGGTCTGGGAAGAGGACCGCGTCAAGCTGAAACACTACAGGCCCACGACGGAACCCTCGCTCAAGACGCCGCTTTTCATCGTCTACGCCCAGGTCAACCGGGAGACGATGCTCGATCTGCAGCCGGGCCGCAGCGTCGTGGAGACCTTCCTTGCCGCCGGCCTCGACATCTACATGCTCGACTGGTGGTACCCGACCCGCAAGGACCGCTACCTCACCCTCGACGATCACGTCAACGGCTACATCGACGGCGCCGTCGATTTCATCCTGGAAAAACACGGCATCGATCAGCTCAACATCATGGCGATCTGCCAGGGCGGCACCATGAGCGTCATGTACGCGGCGCTGCACCCGGAAAAGATCAAGAACCTCATCCTGACGGTGACGCCGACGAACTTCGACCACGACGCGGGACTGCTCAACGTCTGGGCGCGCTCGCTGGACCCGGACAAGCTGGTCGCCTCCTACGGGAACATCCCCGGCGACATCATGAACCTGGGGTTTTTGCTTCTCAACCCGGCACGGCTCATGATCGACAAGTACGTGGGGCTGCTGGAAAACATCCACAACAAGGACTTCGTGGAGAACTTCGTCCGCATGGAGCGCTGGATCTTCGACAGCCCCGATCTGCCCGGGGAGACCTTCCGGGAGTTCATCCAGTGGATGTTCCGGGAGAACCGGCTCATCAAGAACGAGCTCGTCCTGGGCGGAAAAAAAGTGGATCTGAAAAACATCACCATGCCGGTGCTCAACATCTACGGCAAGTACGACCACCTCGTGCCGCCTGCAGCCTGCGATCAGACCACGAGCAAGATCGGCAGCACCGACAAGGAGGACCTCTGTCTCGACACGGGCCACATCGGCATCTACGTGAGCTCCAAGACGCAGAGACAGTTCGGCCCGAAGATCATCCGGTGGCTCACGGAGCGCGATGAGGCGCCGGAGCCGGTGAACGAAGAAACGAAAAAGACTGCCTCGAAAAAGAAAAAGGCCGGTGAAGCGGCCGTGAAGGAATAAAAGAGGGGAAAATCCTTCAACGAAGACGATAAATGTGAAAGAAAGAGAGAGATATGAGCGAGCGAAACGACTACATCAAGGCGATCAGCAAGGTCGGCCGGGCCCTGGGCACGACGATCGAGCGGGACAAGCTCCTGGAGATGATCGTGAAGTCCGCCGTCGACACGATGGAGGCCAAGGCGGCCTGCCTGTTCCTGGCCACCGATGAAACGAAAGACGAGTATGCCGCCGTGGCCCAGACGGGGCTTTCCAAGAGCTATGTCCACGCCGCACCGGGCCGGATGGCGCCGGCCATGAAGCTGCTCAAGAAGGACGGGTTCATCCATTACCGGGATGCCGCAAAGGACGAGCGGGTCCAGAACAAGGACGCCAAGGTCAAGGAGGGGATCGGCTCCATCCTCGTCGTCCCCGTCCTCGTGAGGGATGAGATGATCGGGAGCCTCGCGCTCTACACGGACGAGATCCGCGATTTCTCGGAGAAGGAGATCGAGTTCCTCACGGTGCTCGCCGAGCAGGGCGGCATGGCCATCGAGAGGGCCCAGCTCATCGAACGGCTGCGGAACAACACGAGGATTTTTCTCGATATCGCGACGAACATCACGGCCAGCACGGACATCAAGACGATCCTCCAGACCCTCACGGAGGACGTGGCAAAGGCCCTCGGCGTCAAGGCGGCCACGATCCGCCTGCTCGACGAGAACCGCGTGACCCTGCGCCTTGCGGCAAGCTACGGCCTCTCGGAGAAGTACCTCAAGAAGGGCCCCATCTCGGCGGAGAAGAGCATCGCCCAGGCCCTCCAGGGAAAGCCCGTCGTCGTGAAGGATGCCGCCACCGACTCCGGCGTCCAGTACCGCAACGAAAAGAAAGAGGAAGGCATCGTCACGATCCTCAGCGTCCCCATCAAGTCCCGCGACGAGGTCATCGGCGTGCTTCGCCTCTACAGCGCAATGGCCCGGGAGTTCACGGAGAGCGAGATCACAGTTCGTGACGGCCCTCGCCTACATGGGCGGGGTGGCCATCCAGAACATGAACCTGTATGCGATGCTGAAGGATGACGTGAAGGATCTGAGGGAAAACGTCTGGATCTTCAAATCCTGGTTCTAGCGGCTTCGCCGCAGGCTTCAGGCTATCAGGCTCCAGGCTTCAGAAAAAAATAAAGGGGGAAACATGATCGGGAAGACGATTGACGAGATGAATGTGGGCGATGCGGCTGAAATGGCCAAGACCGTAACCGAAACGGACGTCTACCTCTTTGC
>CAWEPT010000013.1:0-49679 GCA_963810965.1 uncultured delta proteobacterium
CTTCGCGGAAATACACCCCTGGAGGGACACAGACGATGGGGACCGACAATCTCATTTTCCTGGAAGTGCTGGAGTGGTTCGACGAGACGGGGCAGGAGCTTGTCCACCGCCTCCCCGAGAAGGGCTCCGGCGAGATCAAGTACGGCGCCCAGCTCACCGTGCGGGAGAGCCAGTCGGCCGTCTTCTTCTACCAGGGCAGGGCCTACGACGCCTTCGGGCCCGGCCGCCACACCCTGTCGACGCTCAACATCCCCGTCCTGACCAAGGTCCTCAGCCTCCCCTGGGGCATGACGAGCCCCCTGCGGGCGGAGGTCTACTTCGTCAACATGAAGCTGTTCCCCAACCTCAAGTGGGGGACCCGCGACCCCGTCGCCTTCCGGGACTCCGAGCTGGGCCTCATCCGCCTGCGGGCCCACGGCGTCTACAGCATCCAGGTGCTGCAGCCGGCCCTGCTGATCAACCGACTCGTCGGCACGCAGGGCATGTTCAGCACGACCGAGATCGAGGACTACCTGAGCGAGGCCATCGTCTCGCGGTTCAACGACCTCATGGGCGAAACGATCGACACGGTCTTCAAGCTCCCGGGCCGCTACGAGGAGCTTTCCACCGGGCTCGTGAAGCGGCTCCAGGAGGACTTCAGCCACTTCGGCCTGGGGCTGCAGGCCCTCTATATCAATTCCATCACGCCGCCCGCCGAGGTGCAGAAGGCGATCGACGACAAGAGCCGCCTGGCCGTCTTCGACGACGTGAACAAGCTCCTGAAGGTGAAGGCCGCCATGGCCCTGGAGAAGATCGCCGAGACGAAGACCGAGGCGGGCGCCGGGATCGGCATGGGCCTGGGGCTCATGATGCCCGCCTTCTACTCGGAAGCCATGAAGCAGAGCGGCCAGACCGATGCCATGAAATGCCCCGACTGCCAGGGACCCGTCGCGGCCGATTCAACGTTCTGCCCGGCCTGCGGGCACCAGCTGGTTGTCTTCAGCCGCTGCCCGAAGTGCGGCAAGAACCTGACGCCCCATGCGAAGTTCTGCTCCCGTTGCGGCAGCCCCGCCGGCGATACGCCGGTGCCGAAGAAGTGCACACAGTGCGGCACAGATAACCTGCCCGACTCGGGGTATTGCAACCACTGTGGAAACAAGATCGGATAGCCCTCGCTGGCTCATCGACTTCCAGTGCCCCCGCTGCGCAGGCAACGTCAGCCTCGAGGAGACGGAGCGGATCTTCACCTGTGCCTGGTGCAGGGTGAAACTCTGCCTCGGGAGCCGCGGCCCGCTGGAGTGCTATATCCCCGCCCCGCCCGGTCCGGGTGAAAACGCCTTGTATGTGCCGTACTGGCGCCTGAAGGGCATGGCCTTCACCTGCACGGCCGGCTCGATCCATTCGGGCGCCGTCGACTTGAGTCACATCGCCCTCACCGCAAAAACGCTCCCGTGGTCCCTGGGAATCCAGACGCAGCTGGCAAGGCTCCGTTTCCTCGCGCCGGGTGTGGCAGGCACGTTCTTCGCGCCAACGCTTACGATCGGGGAAGCGATCGCCGGCTGCGAGGCAAACTTGAAGCAGCTCGGCATACCCCCCTGGACGGAAACCGCCCTGCACCGGGCCTGGATCGGCGAGCAGACAAGCCTTTTGTACTACCCGCTTGCCCGGCGCGACGGGCAGATCGTCGACGCCCTGCAGGACAGGATCTTCGAGTCCGTCGGCCAGTGGGAGGCCCGCGCCCCGGCGGCGAAGCAGCCCGACTTTCAAGTACGATTCTACGCGGCAACCTGCCCCGACTGCGGCGTGGACCTCGACGGAGACAGGGACACCCTGGTGCTGACCTGCCGGAATTGCGATCGTGCATGGAAGCGGGGATCGGAGGGTCTCGAGGAGATGCCCTTCTACGTCGTCCCGGATAAAACCGGCGAGGGAGCAGTTCGGCCTGCCGTTCTGGCGCATCCGGGTGGACGTGGAGGGAATATCGCTTGCGTCCTTTGCGGATTACGTCCGCTTCTGCAACCTGCCCCGGGCACTCACCCCTGCGATGGCGGAGACGCCTTTCTATTTCTGGGTGCCTGCCTTCAAGGTCAACGCGGCCCTCTTTCTGACCCTGATTCGCCGGGTGACGCTTTTCCAGTGGCAGGGGGAGTTCGAGCAGCGCCTGGGCACTCTCAAATGCCACCCGGTGACCCTGCCTGCCGAGGAGGGCGCCGAAAGCCTCAAGACGGCCCTGGCCGACCTCGCCGCAGACAAGCGGACTTTTTGGCCAAAGCTGGGGGATCTGGAGATTGCGATGAAAGAGGCCCTGCTGGTCTATATGCCATTCAGGGCCAGGGGCGGGGAACTCATTCAGCCGCAGATCCCGCTGGGAATCCAGCGGAAGGCGCTGCAATACGGATTGAATATCTGACATGCAGCTGCGCGTCGGGCTCCAGGCTTCATTGGCATCGGGCTATCAGAAAAGAGGTCTCTTCCATCCGGATTCCTGATACCCTAGTCCCCTTGACCCTTGACCCTCGAATGAGGAATGCCCCCTCACCTCTACTCTCTCCTTGTCATTCTTTTCTCCCTGGTCTTTCTCTCTCCTGGCGGAAGAAAATATGAGATGAGGGGGCATTACCCCCAATGAGGAGAACAGGGTTTCCCTAAGACCCTGTCGAAATAAGTTTCACTGCTGATTGAGCGGTTACGGACATTATTTGTGCAGGAAAAACTGCGTGAACTGGGGCTCAAATCCTTCGTCTCTTCCCCTTCTCTTTCATCGCTATTCCCGTCGGTTTCCCCGGCTGCTTCGTCCCTGATCCGCTTGTACTCGTCGAGAAATCTAAGCCTCTTCTCCAAGTCCTGAGCTGAGGCCAGGTGTTGATGTTTCATGTCCAGACTCCACAAAACCGGCATTTCCGCGTCATCCTCGACGTCGCATTTCCCGGTCATCTAAGATGGAGGGTCTCTCTCCCGTTCCTACCCTCTGCGGAAACCATGGCACTTCTTTGTACCGGGCAAGCCAATAACCGAAATAGGCGAAAAAGGCAATATCGGATTAAAAAAGGCATAATGTCAGGCAATACCTGACATTTTTCGATTGCGCTGTATTGAAGGGGGGTTACAGCCTTGCGGCCGAAAGAAAAAGGGTTCAGAGTCAAGGCCAGGGTCAAATAAAAAAGGATCGGCTTCAAAATGAGGAGAGCAGGTAGGATCTCAAATTTGCCTTCTTGTTCTTGATACCCAGCTTGATCCGGATGTTGTCGCGATGGAAATCCACGGCCCGGGCCGACACACCCAGAACCTCCGCGATATCCTTGCTCGTCTTCCCTTCCCGGATCAGGCTCGCCACCTGGATCTCCTTGGGCGTGAGATTCAGGTGCCGGGTGCCCAGGTTGCGCAGGAAGGGCGACAAAATGTCTTGAAGATGGTCTTCGAGGATCTCCACATAGGAGGCCTGCTCGTCCGTCAGCCTGCTCTTTCTGAGTTTTTCCACGTAGGGCACGACGAGCTTTTTCACGTTGGAGAGGATTTTTTCCTCCAGCTCGCTCTTGTCCTCCTCCCGGTGCTTGAGAAGGACACGCAGGGCCGTGTTCATCTCCTCGAGATTGCGCGATTTGACTTCCAGGTCTTCCTCGCGGCGCCGCAGGGCCTCCTCCATCCGCCGCCTCTCGGTGATGTCGCGGATCGACTCGATGGCCCCGATCACATTCCCCGCCGAGTCCCGCAGCACGCTCGCCGTCCCGTGGAGGTAGACATCGCCCCCCTTGAGGGCCGGCATGTAGGCCTCCCCGATCAGTACGGTTTCCCCGCGCTCCGTCGAGACGTACGTCCCCTCGTACCGCCTGTCGGGCTTCAGCGCGAGATCGATGAGGATGGGCCGGCGCTCGCCGTAGAAGGGGATGGCGTGCTCGTAGTTCCCCTTGCCGATCATCTCCGGCGCGGGGATTCCCGTCATCTCCTCGATGGCCCGGTTCCAGGCGATCACCTTCCCGTCGCCGTCGATGACGAAGGTGGCATCGGGCAGGAAATTGATCACGTCCGCGAGAAACCGCTCCGATTCCTTGATCCTCTCCTCGGCCTGCTTGCGCACCGTGATGTCCATGAGGGAGGCCACGCTTTTCTTCGTCCCCGGGATGAGCGAGACCGTCATGGTGACACTGCGGGTCCGGCCGCCGCCGTCGCGAAACCGGACCTCGTAGCTGCGGGGCACCGATTCCGGGTCGATCCGCCGCTGGACATGGTAGGCCTTCATCTGTTCCAGGTCGTCTTCGTGGATGAACTCGGTCCAGCGCCTCCTGCCCTCGATCTCGGCCTTGGAGAAACCCGACTCCTTCTACGAACTCGGCGTTCACCATGGAGATGGTCATGTCCTCCTCGACGATCATCGTGGCCGTGCCCGTCGTCTCGAAGATCGTCCTGTAGCGCGCCTCGGAATCGGCGACGGCCTGCTGGGCCCGGAGGTGCTCCGTGATGTCGTCGACCATCTCGATGGCCGCCGTGACGCGACCGTCCTTGTCCAGGACGGGGGACGAAACGACCCGGAAATTCCGGACGCCATCGCCCGAAGGCGTCTCGGTGACGGACTCGTGAACCTGCCCGTCCCGCAGGGTCATGGCCGTCGGGCACCAGGGGCAGATCTCTTCCCGCGGCGGGTCGTTGAAGGCCCGGTGGCAGACAGGCCTTTGCGCCGCGTCGATATCGGGGTACCAGGTCCGCATCTGGCGGTTCAGGGCGAGGATCTCCATGTCCGGGCTGATGAGGGAGATGCCGATCCCGACGTTGTCGATGACGCTGCGGTACCTCTCCTCCGAGGCGGCCAGGGCCTCCTCGGCCCGTTTCCGCTCGGCGATTTCCTCCATGAGCTGCCGGTTCTTCATCTGCAGCTCCGCCGTGCGGATCTCCACCTCGTGCTCGAGCCGGTCCAGGGCATGATTCAGGTCGCCCTCGGTCCTCTTGGCATCGGAGATGTCCCGGATCAGGGCCTGCTTGGAGAGGGTGCCGTCGGGGTTGTAGATCGGCGTGTTGACGATGGAGTACCAGCGCCTGTCCTTCGGGCTCTGGATCTCCCAGTGCACGGTCTCGCCGGCAAAGACACGCTCGTTGATGCACCACGGGCAGATCTCGTCGCGCTCGTGGAGAACCCTGTAGCAGAGCTCCCCCGTGCCGTCACGGCCCGTGCGCGCGATGAGCCGCTCGTTCATGTACTCGATGCGGTAGTCCCGGGAGCAGATGTAGATGAAGCCGTCGAAGGAATCGATCATGGCGCGAAGCCGCGCCTCGATTTCGGCAGGGCTTTTCGCACCGCCCGGCTTTGCATGCACGGTACCCAAGCCTTGCCTTCCCTTTTTTGCCTCGGTCTTCGCCACGAATTCCTCTCTAGTTCAGGAGGTCCTGAGCGCCCGCCTGGCCTTCTTTTACGCTTTCCTGACCTGCGCCTGCGGCACGGTACTGAGTCAATTCCCAACCGTCCTCGCTGCGGTTGTAGCGCAGGACATAGACCCCCCCGTCGTCGGCGATCACCTTGAAGTAGTCATGGTCCTCGCCGAACCAGCGGTCGAGAACCTCCACGACCTCGCGTTTTTTCGCGCCGATGTGAAACCGCAGGGGCCTCTCCCCCGCCCGGTACCCGTCATAGGTTTCCACACGGATCTTCATGGCAGGGATTCCTGTAAATGGCTTACGGCATATGGCTCAGGGCTTATGGCAAAAGGGAATAACTTCTTATTTTCGAAATCACCTTATGCCTTATGCCCTGCGCCTTAAGCCTATCTTTATATTGATCGTAACAGCCTGCGGCAAAAAGTCAAGCCACCCTCCTGCCGGGGGAAAGAACGAAAAAGCCGCCCCTCGTTTCGAGCGGGCGGCTTTTTCCGGGCAGGTACATCTTACGATGCCTTCGTTTCCTCGCCGTGCATCGCCTTGTCGACGATCATCGTCAAGGCCCCGTCCCCGACGACATTGGTGGCCGTCCCGAAGGAATCCTGGATCATGAACAGGGCAACCATGAGCCCCAGGCCCGACTGGTCCAATCCCAGAGTGCTTTCCAGGATGCCCAGCGCCGCCGTGACCGAGCCCCCCGGCACCCCTACAGCCGCCACCTCGATGAACCCGAGGAGGATGATGAACGGCAAAAACATTTCCAGGGACGGCGTCTGCCCCTTCGTCAGGATGGTCACGACCATGGCGGACATGGTGATGGCGGCCGCGGCCCCCGGCAGATGGGCAACGTTGAACAGGGGAATGCAGAAATTGACCGATTCCTTTTTGAGAAAGGGAACCTTGCCGGCGCACTCCAGGGCCACGGGGAGGGTCGCCGCGCTCGACATCGTCCCCATCGCCGTAAAATAGGCAGGAATCATGGTCTTGAAGACAAAGAAGGCGTTTTTGCCCGTATAAAGTCCGGCAATGGTATAGAGAACGGCAAGCCAGACCAACTGCGTCGGGATGATCAGCAGCAGGACCATGAAAAAGGCCTTGATGGTGGGGATCAGTTGTCCCTTGGCCGTGATCTCCATGAAGACGGTGGCGACGAAATAGGGAAACACGGGGATCAATCCGTGCCGGATCAGATCGGCGATGATGCCGTTGAATTCCTGGATGAAGCCCGTGATCGTCGGGCTCTTGATCCGGGTGATCCCCAGGCCCAGGATGATGGCAAGGACCAGGGCCCCCATGATGGAGATGGCCGCCGGGATTTCGATTCGCAGATAGGGCGTGATCTTTACGGCCGAAGCCACCGAACCCGGGGCGATCCCCAGATGGGGAAGAAATGCGGAGGCGACGGAGAAGCCCAGAAGTTCGGCGCCGATGGTGGAAACATAGGCCAGGATGAGCCCCAGCAGCAGGGCTTTTCCGGCCTGCTGGCCGAACTCGGCAACCCCTTTTGCCACAAAGGCGATAATGAGAAGGGGAATGACGAACCGGATGTACTGCCCCAGGACAAATCCGATGCTGGATAATACTTTAATCAACTCCATGGGCGCAAACAAGCCCAGCAGAATGCCCACCACGATTCCTGAAAAGATTTTTAGTATGAGCCCCATTGTGTTACTCTCCTCCAAGTTTATTTATTGCCTGCCCGCATCAGGCATCCACATGGCCTTCCGAGCCCGGATCATCACCCTTCGCTACGCAAAGTCTTTCGCCGTGAAACAGACAACCCTATGAATCGATATTGGTTTTATGCCGTCGGCTGCTCCCGGAGCACGTTGCCGATCGTATCCAGGATGAACGAGATATCCCGGGACCGGATATCGTTGTGGGTCACCATCCGGAGCGTGTGCTCCGAACAGACCTTGACCTTGATCCCGCAGCCATTCAGCCGATCCGCAAAGGGGGCTGCCTTCCAGCCTGCGGGGCTGACATCCAGATTGACGATATTGGTGAGGACTCCCCCCCGGTCGACGCGGACCCCCAGCGCTTCGAGGCCCAACCTCATCTTTTCGGCATTCTCGTGATCCTCGGGCAGGCGCTCGACCATCTTCGTCAGGGCAAGGATGCCGGGGGCGGCGATCACCCCCGCCTGCCTCATGCCGCCGCCGATCCTCTGCCGCATTCGCCTGGCCTCGTCGATAAAATCTTTCGAACCCACCAGCATGGAGCCCAGGGGAGCCGCCAGGCCCTTGCAGAGACAGACATCCACGGAGTCACAAAAGCTCACCAGATCGGCCACGGTCGTGTTTGTAGCCAGGGCCGCATTGAAAATCCTCGCTCCGTCCATGAAGATGGGGAGATGGTGTTTCTGCGCGATGGCGATGGTTTCCGCATACCGGCTCTTTGCAACGGCAAGACCCCTGTTCAGGTGAAAGGTATTCTCCAGGCAGATCAGGCGCGTCCTGGCCCTCTGGACACCGGGGGGCATGATCGCCTCGCTGAGTTCCCCCGTATCATAGGTTCCCGAATCGCTTTTCAGGGGCCGCGGCTGGGCGCCCGACAGCGCGGAGATTCCCCCTGTTTCCAGATTATAAAGATGGGAGTCGGCAAACACGACGATTTCATCGCCGGGTTTCGTATAGATCATGACCGCGATCTCGTTGCTCATCGTTCCCGAGATCGTCAGGAGCGCCGCCTCTTTTCCGAAAATCCCCGCCGCGAGCTCTTCGAGCCGGATGACCGTGGGGTCGTCCCTCAGGATGTCGTCTCCGACGATTGCGTTTTTCATCGCCTCCCGCATTTCAGCGGTGGGTCTTGTTACCGTATCGCTTCTCAGGTCAAGGATCTTTTCCATCACGTTCCTCCAAAGATGTCAACCACAGGGTCATTCACGACGATTGGCCCTGCCCCGGGTCTTGTATCACATTCGGAGTGAAATTTCCGCACTTTGATGCATCTTCATGCAGCCATGGTTTCGCATAAAAAAAGGCCTCTCTTGCGGAGAGGCCCGGAGGGGGATGGAAAGGGAGAGAGGTTGGGGTCTATTTCGTGTTCACCTTCTGGCGATCGTGTTTCTGCTTGTAGATGTGGTTGCTGGAGCGGTCCTGCATGTTGTGAAGTTTCTGGCGCTCCTCGGCCCGTGAGCTGGCCGTCGGACTTCATCCGCTGCTCCGTCTGCTGGATCTTCGCCTGCTCGGCCTCGAGCCTGCCCGTCTCCTTCGGCGTCAGGGCGCCGCTCGTGACACCCTGGTCGATCCGCTGCTCCTGGTTCTGCATCCGCTGCTGGATGCCCGGGTCGTTGGTGCCGTAGTTCGGGGCCTGGGCCTGACCATAGGCCACTTCCGCCGCAACAAGAAACGTCAACCCTGCGATGAATGCGAATTTGAGATACCGAATGCATAAGTGCCTCCTGAAGAAATTGTGTTTCGCCTCTGGGGATGAAAACGAAGGGGGGCACGACCGGTTGACAACCGGCATCAATTATTTTTTCTCCCCTTGAAGTAATTTCTCTTCTCGTCGGGCGTCATGGTGCGGATCTTCTGCCTCGCATCCTGGCGCTGCTCCGGCGTCATCTGCTGGTACTTTTCGCGGATCGAGCGCCGCTCCTCCTGGGGGAGTTCCCGGTACCACTTCGACCGCTCGCGGATCTGCTGCTGCTCATTCGGAGGGAGTTTCTTGAAATCCTCTTGGCGCTTGCGGATCGTCTCCTTGCGCTCGGGGGGCAGCTCGCGCCACTTCTGGTATCGTTGATTGGCCTGGTCCCGCTCGGCAGGCGTCATGCTGCTGCCAGCGGTCGGCCCCCTTCCGGAGTCGCTCCTGGCGATCGGGGGTCATGGTGTTCCAGCGTTCCTTGAAGGGCTGCAGGGTCTTCTGCTCCTCCGGCTTGAGCCGGTCCCATGACGTGCCGCCGGCCTGACCCCAGGCAAGCCCCGCGAGAAACAGGATGAACACCGCCACGAGGGTTGCGATCCGTCTACTCATTTCCGGCATCCTTTTCGCTGGTTTTCTCCTTTGATCAGGCTAGCTGCTGCTGCCGCCGTTGCCGGCGCCTGCAAGCCACTCATAGAAATCCAGGTCCTCGTAAAGGTCCATGTTGTCCGCGTTCAGCACGATCTCGAATTCGTCGGGGCTCTTCACGGGCAGATCCTGCTTCGGCGTGTCGAACCAGATCATGAAGACCAAAACCGCCGCTGCCGCCGTCGCAACACCCCCGATCCGCGCCCAGTTCGGAATCCGGAAGAACCCCCGCCCACGCGCGTCTGCGGCCTCGACGGCCCTCACGCGGGCGTCGCGAAGCCGCGAAAGCGTACCGGCATCGAGACGGTCCTCGGTGGCCAAAAGGCTCTGCCTGGCCTTCTCGAGGAATCGTGCCTCTTTTTCGCTGAGCTTCTCGTTCATGGCTGAAATTCCTCCAGTTTGATCTGCAGGGCATGCACCGCCCGGGAGTAATGCGTCTTGACGCTGCCTTCCGAGCAGCCCATGGCGTGTGCCGTCTGGGCCGTGTCGAACCCTTCCCAGGCTCGAAGGACGAAGGCCTGCTGCTGCCTCAGCGGAAGTTTCCTCAGGGCCGCCTGCAGGGCCCCGGTGAACTCCTGCCTCATGACCCCCTCGGCCGGGTCCGGCGAGGTCGAATCCGCCACCCGGGCCATCGGGTCTTCCTCGTCGCTCTCATCGTCCCGGGGTTTGCCGAACCAGTCGTGGAACCGTCTCCGAACGGCCGTCCGGCGATACCAGTCGGTGATCCGGCTGTGCAGGATCTTGTAGAAGAGGACGTTCCACTCCCCTTCGGGCCGATTGGCGTAAAGCCGGGCAAAGTGGAGCATCGTGTCCTGCACGATGTCGAGGGCATCGTCAGGACTCCCCGAGGCCATCCGGGCCATCCCGAAGGCCCGCCTCTCCACCTGGGCCAGGAACCGGTTCAGTGCCGCGCTGTGGTCCAGACTCTTGTTCTCCTCGCCCCCTCGGCGACAGGCAGCCGCAAGGGGGCGTCTAGTGGGTTAAACGTCCAATAAATCGTTTGGTTGACACAAATACTTTACATTCTCAAGACCTTGGCGCCCCGGATCTTCCTCTGCTTGAGCTCGGCAAGGGCGAGGTTCGCTTCGGCAAGCGGGTACTCCTGCACCTCCGGCAGCAGGGGAATCGCAGCGGCAAGCTCGAGGAACTCCCGAACATCAGCCCTCGTCACGTTGGCGACACTCTTGATCTCCTTCTCGAGCCAGAGATGGGCCGCGTAGTCCAGATGCAAGAGCCGGTCCCGGTCCATGTCTTCCTTCCGGATTGCGTTGATCACGAGCCGGCCCCCGCTTTTGAGGTTCTTCAGCGCCTCCACGACGGGCCCCCAGGCGGGGGTGGTGTCGATGATGGCATCGCAGGGCTCCGGCGGCCTCTCGGCCGTCTCCCCTGCCCAGGCGGCGCCCAGTTCCCGGGCAAAGACCCTCTCGGCCTCGCTCCGGGCAAAAACGAAGATCTTCGACCGGGGGTACTTGTGTCGCGCGGCCTTGAGCACGAGGTGACCCGACGCCCCGAAGCCGGTGAGCCCCAGGGTCTGCCCGTCACGAAGGCCCGTGAGCCGGAGAGACCGCCAGCCGACGGAGCCGGCACAGAGAAGCGGCGCGGCCTGGGAATCGGAAAAAACCTCCGGGATGGGGTGGGCAAAGGCCTCGGGGACGGTCATGTACTCGGCGTACCCGCCGTCTGCGTCACGCCCCGTGGCCCTGAAGCCGGTGCAGAGGTTCTCGTGGCCGCCAAGGCAGTGGCCACAGGCCCCGCAGGCCGAAAAGATCCAGGCCACGCCCACACGCGCCCCGACGGGGAAGCGCTTCGCCCCGGGGCCATTCTCCACGACCCGGCCGACAACCTGGTGGCCCGGGATGACCGGAAGCCGGGGCGGGGGGGTTCGCCCCTCGATCTCGTCGAGCTCCGTGTGGCACACCCCGCAGGCCGCAACCCGGATCAGGGTCTCCCCGACGCCCGGCCGGGGCACCGGGAGCTCCACGGGGCGCAGCGGCGCCCTTTCAGCGGCAAGGCTCACGATCCGGTCGATGATCATCGCTTTCATCATAAAACCCGTCGGCGGTATCCTTCCTGTTTGCCGGCTGTTCCGGACCCGGATTATAGCCCTGCCGGGGCGGCATTTCACGCAAAAAAAGCAGCGGGGGCGTCCGGCACGCATCTTGCTATAATCCGCGATATAGCTTCTGATCTTGACCATAATACGTAATGCCTAAGGAGAGTCGCAATGCAGAGGGGCAGTCTCACGAAGGACGACGTAGAGAGATTCGAAGGTGAACTGGGAAAGCTCATCGTGGTGAAGAAGGCCCTTGAGCTTGCCCTCATCAACCCGGCGATCAAGGACGATCAGAAACAGGCATACTGCCGGGCGCTTTTGCAGTGCGAGCGGACCCAGAGGGAATTCCGGGGCGCGCTCATCGCGATGAAGGTCGGCCTGGCCCGCTGGGGCTCAAAGGGTCGGATCGAACAGGCGGCCTGAACCCGTCCCAACGTCATTCGTCCCGGTTCAGCCCGCCGATCAAGGACGATCAGAAAGGGCATACAGCCTGGCGCTCAGCAGTGCGAGCGCACCAGAGGGAATTGGCGCGCGCTTCATCGCGATGAAGGTCGGCCTGGCCCGCTGGGCCTCGAAGAATCGGATCGTACAGGCGGCCTGAAAAGACCCCGCCGTCACGCATCCCGCATCGGCGGGGACGCATCAATGCAAGCTTAGCAAACCAAAGGCAGAGCCTCACGCTCTGCCTTTTCTTTTTTCTCTTCTTCACGGTCACTGACACTGGTCACTGGTCACTGCTTTACAGGAGGCAGAGGAAAATAACTACAAGACAGGAAAAGCCGCTCAAAGGTGGCTTAAGTGTAGAGCGACTAGAAGACCACATAGGATAACTACAGGAGCAACCGGGCTTCATCGCGGGCCTTCCGCACATCCTCCAAGGGGTTCTTCGAGATCTTTCCGTGGAAGGGGTACATCTACTAGATCTGCAGGCTGCTCAGGCGCTGCAGGGATACGAGATAGTAGCTGATGTTGCCAGAGGCAAAAACACCCGAGAGGATACCGTCGGCAAGCACCGTTCGCCCGTGAAGAGCAGCCGGTGCTACGGCTAGAAGAGAAAGATGCAGCTAGACGTGTGGCTAGGCGTGTGGATGATGCGAAGCCGGTAATTGCCCAGATCGATGATGGTCTCCCCCTCGAGGCAGATCTCGGCCTGGAAGAGCTTCGAATGAAGGTAGAAATAGAGGCTAATAAAGAAGAACTAGAACTGGAGATAGATCTAGTTGGATGACAGCCGGTGGGCTGACAGGACCGCTGTGTCGAAGAAATAGGACGACGCCCCGATGTGATCGAAGTGCTCGTGGGTAAGGACGATGAAGTGGATGTCGGCGGGCGTCAGGCTGACCTAGCGCAGGCACGATTACAGATTCCCGAAGTTCGAAGCGATCCCCGTGTCGATGAGCACGTTCTTCGCACGCTCTCTCAGCAGATAGACATGGCTCCCGGGGCGTTCAACGCGGATCTGGTAGATGTTCGGCCTCAGCTCTACGATTTTCGCAAGGCTCTCGCTCACGTTTGAGCTTCCCCTTTTAGCCCTCGCAGTTCTGCATGAGGTGATACAGGAAACATCGTTCACGGATGCGGCGGAAGAGACCGTGCATGAAGGTCAGCGCAAAGACCGGCTGCTGGCTCACCAGGTAGAGGAATTTCGCCTGGTCGAGGGCCACAAGCCGGGTCCCTCTTCTCGGCGATGGCCGTGGTGCTCCGCGGCGATGAATCCACGAGGGATATCTCGCCGAAGAACTGAAAGGGGCCGATGGTGGCGAGTTCCACCTCGCGAAAGGGAGACAGGGTGACCAGGCGAATATGCCACGAGCAGATGATATACATCTCCGCACCGTGGGTGCCTTCTTCGAAGATGACGTCCGATTTGTAGTACTGCCGGATGAATTGCCGTGACTGGGCCTGCAGAAAGGGTATGGAATCCAGCATCACTCTCCCCGGCCCGCCGCCTGCCTGAGCACCCTGCGCAGAGCTGCGTACGGGACTTCGACTTTGCCGTTCAAGAGATATCAACAGCCGGCAAAGAGAATGCCCGGCTGCGAGATCGGGAAGAGGCGGATAGCATCGGAAGATCGGACGGCAAAGAAACAAGACTGCAGAATCATTTCTCATTATCCGCTCTTCTGCTCCTCCGAGCCTCCTGACTTCCAGTTTTTTCATGCTCTGCCTTTTCTTTCCTCATGGAGGCGGCATTGCCCGCCTGCCGGAGACGGGGTTGCAATCTGCCCGATTTGTGGTATCTTGTGCCCTCGTAATTTTTGGAGGTACGTGTTTCATGCCCAACATCGGACTGCCCGAACTGCTCATCATCGTCGTCATCGCGCTGGTCTTCTTCGGCCCCGGCAAGCTCCCCGAACTGGGAAGCGCCATGGGAAAGGCCATCCGCGGCTTCAAGAAATCCGTGTCCGACCCCGACAACAAGACAGGAAAGGAACCGGAGAAAACAGGCAAGCCATGACGATCTTTCGCCTCACCCGATCTTTCTTCAGCCGGATCCTGCATGTCGTCAATCATGAGCCTGCCTCCGGGCACGAAGCCTGGCCTGCGGGCACTCGAAGCCCACCGGCCCCGAGGACATCGCCGGCGGTCAGGCCGTCATCGAAGGGGTCATGATGCGCCACGGCAACCGGATCGCCGTGGCCGTGCGCACACCCGCCAAGGACATCGTCATCAAGGAACAGGACTACGTCCCCTTCACGAAGCGCTATCCCCTGCTCGGCATTCGAGTCATCCGCGGCTCCGTGACGCTCGTGGAGATGATGATCCTCGGCATCAAGACACTGCTGTACTCCGCCGAGATCGCCATGCCGGAAGGCGAGAAAAAACCTCAGGGCTGGGAAATCGCCCTGTCGCTCTGCCTGAGCTTCAGCATGGCGCTCACCCTCTTCGTCCTGATCCCGGCATACTGCTTCGCATTCCTGCGGGACTTCATCGAGAACACGATCCTGCTCAACATCGCCGAAGGCATCATCCGGCTCGGGATCTTCCTCACCTTCCTGACCACGACACTGCTCATGAAGGACATGCGGCGCGTCTTCATGTATCACGGGGCCGAGCACAAGACCGTCTTTGCCTGGGAGCACGGCCAGGATCTCACCATCGAAAACATCAAGCAGTTCTCGACACGGCACCCCCGCTGCGGCACAAGCTTCATCCTGGTGGTGTTCGTGATTTCGATCCTGGTCTTCTCGCTGCTGGGGCGTCCCGATTTCCTGACGAGGGTCGCCTACAAGCTCTCGCTCTTCCCCATCATCGCGGGGATTTCCTACGAGATCATCCGGTTCAGCGGGAAGCACAAGGAAAAAGGCTGGGTGCAGATGATCAGCTGGCCGGGATTGTTGCTGCAGAAGATCACGACGCGCGAGCCCACCGACGACCAGATCGAGGTGGCGGTGGCGGCAATGAAGAAAGTCATCTAGCAGACAGTGTTGATTGGTGTCTGAGTGTCTGAGTGACTGGTAAGTGGCTTCATGTCCGATACTTGTGCAACCGGATCGCATCACTGTTCTATCCTGCATCCCAAATCCCTCATGATCACTTCCACCCGGCAGAAAGCTACTGCGAGCGAATCTCCACTGCCTTTTCTCGGGGTGCTTGCCCGTGACCGTGGCGTAGAAGCCGAGGATCTCGGCCATGTCGGCCTCGAGATCGCCGGTGGGTTGAAGACGGGCCCGAGCCCCCCTTCCTTGCGGGCGTAATCCAGGAAGGCCAGCACCAGGGGCATGTCGGCCCGTAAATAGTTGGTGTGCTGTAAGAAGGGTAATTGATAAGATAATTTTATTTGAGGAATAATGTAGGAAGGCCAGCGACCAGGGGAACGCCGGCCCCGCAGGCGATGTGATAGAACCCCGTCTTCCAGCGGGTCACCTTCTTCCGGGTCCCCTCGGGCGCAATGAGCAGCACCAGCTCCGCCCGTTTCCTGAGCTCCTCGACCATCTGGGTCACCACGTCGGTCGATTTCGTCCGGTCGATGGGGATCGCCCCCAGCCATCTCAGGACCCCCCGGAAGGGCCATCGGAAAGCGGTGTGCTTGACGAGCCAGTGCGCCTTGAACCGGAAGGCAAACACCATGGCCAGCGCGATCGGCGCATCCCAGTTGGAGGTGTGGGGGGCCGCGATCATGACGCACCGGGGAATATCGGGCAGACGGCCGACCCTTCGCCACCCGATGATTTTCAGATAAAATTTCGCCAGCCCGCACAGCAGGCCGCCGAAGAAAGGACTCTCGAACACGGTTCCGGCCATGGAAACTCCTCGCATTATCCTGGAAAAGAAAAAACCAAGTTAGCCATAAATAACGGATTGGACCATTTGTCAAGCGCGATTCCGCAGGCATTTTTTGCACGTCCGATTTGGCTTGAAAGCGGCGTGTTTTTGTGCAAGGGTGTGCCGCGTCAATGGATCCATCCGACCCGTCAGGGCCGAATCGGGAACCGCGGAGGAACCAATGAGAGACACGCACCTGGCCCACATGGTCCACAACCAGGCCGCCCGTTACGGGACCAAGACCGCCCTTCGGTACAAATCAGGCGATCACTGGCACGACATATCCTACCATTCCCTCGGGGAGCGCATCCGCACTGCCGCGAAGGCCCTCCTGGAGCTGGGCGTCCGGGAAGGCGAGATGGTGGGCATCTACTCCGGCAACCGCCCCGAGTGGACCATCGCCGATTTTGCGATCCTGAGCATCCGGGGCGTCTCCGTACCCATATACGCCACGAGCACGGCCGGGCAGGCCGGCTACATCGTCAACGATGCCGGGATCCGCTTTGTCTTCGTGGGCAACCAGACCCAATACGACCGCATCACGAGCATCGTGGAGAAATCGCCGACCCTGGCGGCAATCCTCGTTTTCGACGAGGAGGCGGACCTGCGGGGAAACCCGAAAGGGATGCATTTTGGCGACTTCCTGGAAAGAGGCCGGGCATCAGCGCGGGATGCCGAGCTCGACGAAAGGCTTCAACGCGCCTCCACGGACGATCTGGCCACGCTCATCTACACCTCGGGCACCACGGGGGAGCCCAAGGGGGTCATGCTCCACCACTCGAACTTCAGCCATTCCGTCACCGCCCACGACAAGCGCCTCAACGTGAGCGACCGGGACGTGTCGCTGTGCTTCCTGCCCCTGGCCCACGTCTTCGAGCGGGCCTGGAGCTACTACGTGATCGGTCACGGCATGACGAATGCCTACGTGCATGACATGTCGAAAGTCATCGATTGCCTCCGGGAGATCCGGCCCACGATCATGTGCGCCGTGCCCCGTTTCTACGAGAAGATCTACACGTCCGTCTTCGAAAAGCTCGACGCTGACGAGCCCTGGCGCAAGAAGCTCTTTCTCTGGGCCCTCGGCGTGGGGGAGGCGGTCTACCTGCGCAGGAAGGAAAAGCAATTCCTGTCGCCCCGTCTCTGGCTCCAGTGGCTGGCGGCCGAGGCCCTCGTCCTGAGAAAGCTGCAGGGCATCGTGGGGGGGCGGATCCGGTTTTTGCCCTGCGCCGGGGCGCCGCTTGCCCGAAAGATCGAGGAGTTCTTCCACTCGGCCGGCATCCACATCACATACGGCTACGGCCTCACGGAGACGACGGCCACCGTCACCTGCCACGAGGACTATCACTTCAGGCCGGGTACCGTGGGAAAGCCCATCGACGGGGTGGAGGTGAAGATCGCGCCCAACGGCGAGATCCTCGTCCGGGGCGAAACGGTCATGTCGGGCTATTACCGGAAACCGGAGGCCACGGCCGAGGCCTTCGAGGACGGCTGGCTCAAGACGGGCGATGTGGGCGTCCTGGAGGACGGGTACCTGACGATCACGGACCGCATCAAGGAGCTCATGAAGACCTCCGGCGGCAAGTACATCGCCCCCCAGTATGTCGAATCGACACTGGCCGGCGACCCCTACATCGAACAGCTCATCGTCATTGCCGACGGGCGCCCCTACGCCACGGCGCTCATCGTCCCCGCCTTCGATGCGCTCGAAACCTACGCGAAAACCTGGAACATCGCCTACTCCTCCCGTGAGGAGCTGGTGCGGGACCCCATCGTCGTGCGCTTTTTCGAGGGGCGGATCGAAGCCCTGCAGAAGGATCTGGCGGGGTACGAGAAGGTGAAGCGGATCGCGCTGCTGCCCCGGCCCTTCAGCCAGGAGGCGGGCGAGATGACGCCGACCCTGAAGATCAGGCGCCGCGTCATCGTCGAGAAATACCACGACCTGATCGACGCGATGTATGCGCGGGGAAAAGAGTCCACGACCGCCGCACCCGAATCGGATCTGTCTTTCTCGGCACCGTGACGCAGCCCGCAGGGCCGCAGGGAAGAGGGTCGCGGGGCGAGGGCCGTGTGAGTAAAGGCCGGGACAGATCCAGGATTACATGCGTCTTTTCCTCTCTTCCTCTACCCTGCGACCCTATACCCTTACCCTTTCTTCCTTCATCCCGCGATCGTCTTCCGGATGAGCGCAAAAAGGTAGGCCACCTCCGCCTCGTCGAGACCGCCTGCGAATTCGACGACGGCCTTGTCGCTCCGGGCAGTGATGCCCCGGGAGCCCGCCATTTTCATCAGCGACAAAATAAATCGGGGCACAGGTCGCCCGTCGGGCATCCGGGGGGTCCCCGTGTTGCCCAAGTGTACTTTCTTCATCCCGGGGACTTCAATGGTGTCCATGAGCGCGCGTGTTGTGGGCGCCACGAGGTCCTCCAACTCGTCGACGGGGATCTCGACGGTGGAGCGCTTGCCCTGTTTCAGGGTCTCGACGCGGAGAAAAGCCTTCGTGACGGTGATGCGCTCGAACTGATTCTTCAGCCGAAGCACGTTCAGAAGCGCAGAGACGACGGGGCCCGCAATGAAGAAAAGGCCGATGAACCCCAGGAAGAAATAGCGGATCCAGTCCGGCATGGGCAGCGTGAGGAGCGCCGGCAGGAAGAACCAGGCCACGGCCCCTGCAAAGGCAAGGGGAAAGAGCACGGGAAGATAATGAAACCAGCTCATCGGCGGCCCGGGGATGTGGAAAACGGGGGGGGAGTAGAGGCAGAGACGACGGGGCGGCGATGAAGAAAAGGCCGATGAACCCCAGGAAGAAGTAGCGGATCCAGTCGGGCATGGGCAGCGTGAGGAGCGCCGGCAGGAAGAACCAGGCCACAGCCCCTGCAAAGGCAAGGGGAAAGAGCACAGGGATGATAATGAAACCAGCTCATCGGCGGCCCGGGGATGTGGAGGATGACCCCTTCCCCCGTTCGCTCCACCCGCGAGCGCATCCCGGGAGGCTCGGGCGGCACAACGGCCACCGCCTCGCCCGTTCGACGCATCCGGTCCCGGTAGGATTCGTCGAGGTGCTCGGGGTCGCGGGTCACCCGCTCGCCCGTGGAGCTGTCCACGAGGGGTTTTCGCAGAAACCTCGAAAGCTCCTCGGCCACCTGCCTCGCCTCGGCGAAGTTCACCGGCTGCACGACGGCGATGGGCTTCGCGATCCCCTCGCCGGAGAGCTTCACGGGCCAGGTTGCGGCGGAGTCGCTGTCGCCGCTTGAATAGTCCATCTCCACCTGGCGGATCGCATCCAGCATGGTATTCTGTGCGCTTCATGGGGACGAGGAGCCCCCACCACTGAACGACTCGACCCCTGCCGCGATCCATAACGATCCCGCTGCGCCCGAAGACGAGACCGGCCCCGACGGCGGCGAACACCGAGCCAAAGAGGACGACGAAAACGGAAGGCAGGGGGCCCCGGTGAGCCCTCCATGGGGATGAGCCTCAGGGGAATCTGCATGACAAAAAGGCCTGCCAGCAGGAAGGGAAGACCGAAGATCGAAAGGCAGCCGCCCCCGCTGCGAAGCTCGAGGGTTCCCGCATCCCTGTAATAAAAGGGGCGCTTGCTCTTCCCGCATGCCGGCCTGGTTGAATAAGCTCATCGTACGGCTCCCTCTGGTCAAGGGCGAAGCGGGCCGACGCGGCCCGCAGGTGATCAGTACGCCTTGCCGACCATGGCCTGCGCGAACTCCGCGGCTTCCTTGAGGTCCGCCGCATCGGGGTTCCCGCTGGCCCCCAGGGCCTCCTCGGCCCAGGCCTTGTGCTCGGGCTTCTTCATGAGGGCATCGATGACCTTCGGGTCCACCTTGCCCCGGCAGCCGAACTGGCCGAGCACCTTCAGGCTGACGGCAAGCCCTGCCGCGCTCTCGAAGGCCTGCCTCGGGAGCTGGCCGCCGCGCAGGGACCCGTGGGTCGCGAAGAATGCCACTTTCTGGCCAGCTTGGGCAGCCCCTGATGAATCACCCTTTTCCTGGCGGACGTGCCTCACGGGAAACCGGCACGACCTGATCCACAAGGCCGTGGGGTGGATGCTCCGCGAGGTGGGAAAACGCTGGCAACTCCGACACGCTGCGGCGAATTCCTTCGGCCTCGTCTTCCCATTCATGCCCCGGACGATGCTCCGCTACGCCATCGATCGCTTCCCCTTCTGTCGAGAAAAACGGCCTATCTGCTCCCGAATCATAAAATAATTTTTTCACGCCCTTTTATTTTTTTCTTGACAAATAGAACGATCGTTCTATACACTGAGGCACGAGGTCCGAGGAACGAGGACCGAGGCAACCAATAAAAAACCTCGAGCCTCGTCCCCGATCCTCGATCCTGCGAATGGAAATGAGCACATGAGAGGAAACAGGACCCTCAAGAGCGTGGAGAAGGATATTGCCGGGTTCTACCGGGACCGCAGGCGGATGCCTACCTACTCGGAGATGATGTCTGTCCTGGGGGTTCGCTCCAAGGCCGTCGTCTATTTCTGGGTTCAGAAGCTCCTGGCCGATGGGGTACTGGAAAAGGATGCCCGGGGGTTCCTTCACCCGTCGCGCAGGGCCTTCGGCCTGCCCATGGTGGGCGACGTGGCCGCAGGGTTCCCCTCCCCTGCCGAGGAAGAGCTCCGCGATGTGATCTCCTTCGACGAGTACCTCATCACGAAGCCCGGCACGTCTTTTCTGCTGCGGGTGTCGGGGGACTCCATGATCGACGAGGGGATTCACCAGGGCGACCTGGTCGTCATCGAAAAAGGCCGCGAGCCGAAATCGGGCGACATCGTGATCGCCGAGGTTGACGGCGAGTGGACGCTGAAGTTCTTCCGGAAAAAGGGAAAGGACGTATTCCTGGAGGCGGCCAACGTGAAGTACCCGCCCATCCGCGCCCGGTCGGAGCTGCGCGTGGGCGGCGTGGTGAGCGCCGTCGTGCGCAAATACCCGGGCTGAGGTTTCTGCGGCCGTCCAGGACGGAAGCCATCATAAAAAGCATGAAAAACAAGACACATGACAGAGGAGTCAGCGATGAATACGACAGTCATCGATCATTTGGAAGGGCGCTGAAGGGTTTCAGCAGGCTTCGCGTCAGGGCGGCATCACGCAGGGTTTCCCCGATCCGCCGCTTCAGGAATCTCATTGAGCTGAGTGACTGGGATGAGGCGATTCTCCGGCACAGCAAGGAGATCGACGCCTTCTGCTGGCTGCTCGCCGGCGGAACGGCGGCGCTGCTGCTGCCGGTGTGCTTCCTCGTCATGAAAGGCTAGCAGGCTGTTGACCGGGGGCGCATCCCGTCAGGAGGCGCAATCATGTATGGTTCTTTCCTTGCCGGGGCGCCCCGCTGTGCGGGTTCAGGCGCCAAAAGCAACCGTCTGCGGCGTTTCCCTCGTCCTTCGTCGGTCGACGTACGCTTAGTACGCCTCCCTCCTCAGGACTTCGGGGGCCTTGCATCCGGCCGCTTTTGAACAGCCTGGGAAGTCGCCTGCGGCCGCATGGCCGGTGACCAGTGAAGGCAGGAACATTTTTGCGGCCTGCGGCCGAAGGTCACAGGTTACAGGTGCCAGGTCGAAAAGAAGATCCGCGAGGGAATTCTATTCCTGCGTTTTTCAGTTTCTTCACTCAGGCACTAAGACACTAACGCACTCAGACATTTCTTCTCTCTACTTCCGGAAGAAGCAGTATTCATGGCGGTCTTTCGGGCCGCGCCTGGCCTTCCATCTGCCTGACCGAGGCTCTACGTTGGGTATTGTCCCGGCGCGGGCTGTCATCTTCGCGTGATATTCTGTTTGATATTATTGGGCATCGTCGGTAACATGATCAATGTGAAAATCGTGGCTTCATGCTGAAAATGAAGCGGGGGATGCCGGGTTTCCGGCGCCCTGATTGTCGAATCTCAAATCGAATTTCAGAAGGAGGACGTTACATGAACAAGAAAATCTTGCTATCAGTTTTGATCGCCTTCCTGATGTTGGCCTTCGGCTGCACCACCACGGGCACGAGTTCGGGCGACCCCGACTTGACGCGTCGCAGCCTTGACACCAACGCCGACGCTGCACTCTCCAGGCTCTATGCACAGGCCGCCGGGTCGGAGCAGATGGTGCGCCAGGCCAGAGGCGTGCTGGTGTTCCCGTCCGTGATGGAGGCTGGCTTTGTCGTCGGCGCCTCGCGCGGCAATGGCGTGTTGCGCGTCGGCGGAAATACGGTGAGCTATCACGCCACGACGAGCGGATCGTTGGGCCTGCAGGCCGGCGCCCAGTCGACGGCGGTCTTTATCCTGTTCATGACGGACGAGGCGTTGAAGCGGTTTCAGGACAGCCGGGGCTGGACGGCGGGCACCGATGCATCGGTGACCTTGCTCTCCGTGGGCGCGAGCGCCCAGGTGACCACTGCCACGGCGCAGCAGCCCGTCGTCGGATACGTGCTTTCCAACCGCGGGCTCATGGCGGGCGTCACGCTGGACGGGACGCGCATCACCCGGCTGGATCTCTAACCTGCGTCCGAGCGGCATGGGGCCGGCGAAGGAATCATGATCGCTCCGAGAATTGCGTTTTTGTTTGTCGCTGCCGCGGTCCTGGCGGGCTGTGCCATCCCGGTCCGCACGGACCCGGCAGTGGAGGATCGCTTGGTGATCCGGGGAGAGATGTTCTACCCGGAGCAGGTCGCGCTGACGCCCGACTCTGTGGCCATCGTGGAGTTGCGCGCGGACGATGCCGGGCCCGCGCCGCTGGTGGCCGAGCAACGCCGGCGTCTGCACGGGCGGCAGGTGCCGATCCCGTTTGAGCTGAGCGTCGAACCTTCCGCGCTAAAAAGCTCCGCGCGCTACGTCTTTCGCGGGGCGATCGTTTCAACGCCGGGCCCGGTGCGCGCCACGGAAGCCGTGGAGATCACGGCCCGGGCGGGGGTGGTGGAGTTGGGCGCCTTGAGGCTGCGGCCGGTGGAACAGATCGCCTTCGGCACCCCGTACCTTTGCGGAGACACCTCGGTCATCTTCGGCGCGCTGGGTAAGCATGTGCGGATGATCGTCAGGGGCGAAGCCTTCGACCTGGAACCGGCGGTATCGGCCTCCGGCGCCTGCTACGAGGCACTCGACGGCACGGAGTCCCGCTTCTGCTTCTGGAGCGAGGGGTATCGCGCCATGGTGACCGTGCGCGGCGTGGGCCTCCCGGAGTGCCGGGCCATCACCGCGCCCGAGCTCCCGTTCACTGCCCGAGGTCAGGAGCCCGGCTGGTTGATCAAGATCGACACGAGCGAGATCTTCCTGAATGCCGACTTCGGGGCCCTGCAACTCCGCATGCCGCGGACGGAACCGCAGATCACCGCCGACGGCATCCTCTACCGGACCGCCGCCGACGGCCGCCGCCTGTCGGTTTCCATTCAACCCCGGATCTGTGCCGATATCGCCACCGGCATGCCCCACCCCTACCGGGTGCGTTACGAGCTCGACGGGGGAACGCGCTCCGGTTGCGGCGGTGACCCGAGAACGCTGCTGACCGGTGGAGAATGGACCGTGGAGAGCATCGGCGGTAAGCCGGTGATCGCCAACTCCAGCGTGACGATGCTGTTCCTGAAGGAAGACCGGGTGGCCGGCAACGCCTCCTGCAACCGTTTCATCGGCGGTTACCGGCTGAACGGGGAAGGCCTCTCTTTCCACCAGCTGGGGGGCACGATGATGGCTTGCGAGGATCCGCTGAGCGAGCAAGAAACCCGCTTCCTGGGTCTGTTGCGGGATACTTACCGCTTCGAGATCGATCCGAAGGGCCGCCTCGTACTGCACACGACCCAGCAGCAGAGCATCGAGGCCCGGCGACACCATTGACGCCCCCCTCTTGAAAACCTTTCGCGATTCCGCTGCCTAACCGGCGTAAACAGGCAATCGCAGTCAGGCGCTGCCGCTACCGGCTTGCTTCCACCCACTCCGATCTTCCGCTCTTCACAACTTCCTCTCTTCGCAATCTTATCCGGGGGCCTTGCATCCGGCCGCTTTTGAGCAGCCAGGGAAGTCACTTGCAGAAGAAGTAGTACTCGTGGCAGTCCTTCGGGCCGTCGAGATCGCGCATCGAACCCAGGAGCGTAAAGCCCGTCTCGGCAAGCAGCGCCGAGAACTCCGCCGTGGTGAAGGACGTCATGTAGATGACGTTTTTTGCGTAGTCGCCTTCCTTCTGCCTGAGCTTTTCCGACCCGTCGAAGTAGCGCACCTGGACAAGGCCATGGCCCCCCTCGCGCATAAGGCCCGCAGCGGTCTCGAGGACCTCTTTCGTGTAGGCCTTCGAGGGAAAGTGCTGAAAGACGGCGACGGAGAAGAAGAGATCGACGGCATCCCGTCCTACCTCATCCAATACAAGTCGCGGTTGAGTCGCGTCAACGAGAGCCGTCTCGAAATTGGAAAGGCCGCTGCGGTTGAGCTGCCGTGTGCACTCGTCGAGGGTGGGCTGTGAGATATCGACACCGACGACACGACGGAAATGGCGGCACAGGGCGCTCATGTTGGCCCCGCCGCCGCATCCCCAGTCCAGGGCCGTCTTCGAAGCGAAGCCCCCGGCCAGCTCCGTCGGGGCGAACTGCATGAAGAAAGTTTTGGACCAGGCCGAAGTTGAACTCCCCGTATTCGAGCCACCGCTTCCGCGGCCAGCGGGCCGAACCGGCCCAGTGGGACTGGTCCTGCACCCGTTCGTCGTGCCGGCTCAGGTCCCAGTAAAGACCCGCATCCTTTTCAAGGCTTTTCTTCATGTCTCTTCCCGATGTTGATGGGAGCTCAAGTCAGATTGGTCATGAAAGACCAGAGAATTCTCAATCGTGGATCGCCACGCCTCGCGAGGCTCGGCTCGCGATGACCGATTATTTTATCCCTTTTATCCCCTTTACGGATAAGGGGCTGTGACTGTTGGCTGTCTGGCTCTGACCTTGGCCCTTACCCTTTACCCTGAACCCTATTTCAGTACCAGATAATCCGCATCCTCCACCGTAAGTCCCCCCTTCCCGTCCGGATCCGGCAGGATGACCGAGACGGTCACATCGGGCCTCATCGTCGCAATCTGCCTGGGGATGGCGCGCTTCCAGGCGTGCACCGACCCCGCGAGGATGACGATCCGGCTGCCCGGGTTTTTGTCCAGGTAATCGAGGGCATAGATCGCCATGGCCGTATCCCAGACCATCTGTGCTTCGCAGAAATGCTCGAAGGAGCGCCCCGATGCGTGGGCGTGCTCCGAAAAGGTCCTCCGGATAAACGACCGGTAGGCCTCGTCGACGGTGCAGGTGAGCCCCGGCGGGAGTTTCTTTCTTTCGGCCTCCGTGAGCGATCCGTAGCCCTCTCGGGCCACCTTGGCGATGATCTCCCGGGGCACGTTAAGGCCCACCAGCGGGATCCTCTTCTGCCGCGTGTAGAGGAAAATGTCCCGGTAGAGCAGCCAGGGCATCCCCCAGTTTTCGCGGTAGAGCGCCTCGAACTGCTCCGTCGGCATCCCCCAGCGCCACCACTTGTCCAGCAGCTCCTGGCTCTCGGCCCTGAACATCTCGAGGCCGACCGCCAGCGGAGCACCGCCTTCGTGCAGCGTCCGGATGATTTTGAGCTGCAGGTCATGGTGGGCCTGGTTGTCGTGGGTCTCGCCGATGACGATGACCCGGCTCTTCGACACCTCCCCGACCATCCGGTCGAAGGGAATCGTCGCCCGGTCCTTCAGCCGCACAACATCACCGTCCTGGCAGCCCGCCAGGAGAGGGATTGCCGCGGCCACGATCCGGACAGGACGATTCGATGGAGGCAGTTCATGAGGCTTCCCCGCTTTCCTTTCGTCCATATGAATCGGGACGGGCCGGATTGTCAAGCGGATGTACGGCACATCGTCATGTCAAAATACTCGACACCCGGAAAACATGACCGACAGTCATCTCCTGAATTATTACAGAAATTTAGCTTGACAAGAATCATCAACATTATTATTGAACTTACGTTGCTCTGGTAATATCCGATGATTGCATTGCACTGGATGCAATGGGACTATAGTACAAATGTAGAAAAAATATAGGATGACTACCGGACCAGCGCCTTCACTTCGTCCCGATTCAGCACGGGACATGGAGGGCTGACAAGGGGAGGTGGTTGCCATCTACAAGAAAAAAAGGTCCCGACAGTTTCTCGGATTCATTGCTGTCACGATGCGTTGGCCGATCCTTGTTTTATTGTCGCTCGGCAGATTTTTCAACTTCAACTGCATCTTCACCGTCTATCCCGGCTCTCAGCGTGATGTGGACGGGTATTTCCCGAAGGGACTGAAGTGGTTTCTGAAGCACATCGCTTCGGGCAAGCCTTTTGTCGCTGGCATGATCACCACCGGAAACGGCCTGGGGACGCGGCCTTGTCCTTGCCGTTCCGAACACCGTGGACCAGTTCAAGGCCGACCGAAAACTGGTCGGGAACATCATGAAGCGCCTCAAGTTCACCAAGACCTTGACGGGCGCAAAAACGATCGCCGTCGCAGGGCAGGGACCGCGGTTCTTCAAGTCCCACTTCCCCTATGAGCAGCCCTTTGTGTACGGACTGAAGGGAAGGGTCTTTTCCGTGGTGGAGACCGTGGAACGGGTATCTGAAAAGCACGGCCTGGCAAAAGACGCGAACACCGTCGCCATCCTGGGTGTGGGGGAGATCGGCGAGGCGATCATCCGGAACCTGGAGGAAAAAGGCTACCGTGCCGTCGGGATCGACATCCAGATCAAGGATGGACGGGTGGAGCTCTGCAACGAGGGGCTGAAGAGGCTGAAACAGGCCGACCTGGTTGTTGTCCAGACCCCCCGCGGCGACGATGTCGTGCCCTATTACGCGGACCTGAAGAAAACGGCGATCCTGGTGACGACGATGCCCATCCCCGGATCACCGTCAAGCCCGGCGAGGTGAGATTCTACAAGGTCGCCATCGGCCGCACCGGCGTCGAGTTCAAGCCCCCGCTTCCCGGGTACGAGAAGTACTGGATCCCCGGGTGCGTCCAGGAGTCACTGGTCGTTGCAGAATCCGGAAAGGCCGACATGCCGCAGGAGGAGTTCAACCGCAGATCGAAGGAACTGGGTTTCTTCGCCCACATGGTCGACGACCGCTAAAGAGAGGCTAAAGGCAAAAGGACCAAGGATAAAGGCTACAGACAAAAAAAGGCGAAGACGCGAGTTCTTCGCCTTTTTTCATTTTCTTCCTTTATCCCTTTACCCTATCCCCTGTATCCTTTGCCCCTGTCCGTTGCCGTTCGCGACCCCGATGCGGTCGATGGTCGTCAGCACCTTGAGCCCTTCAAAGTCCACGAAGAAACCGCCGTCCCTGACGGGGATGCCCATCGCCTTCTCATCGCCCGCCTCGGCAGCCGCCGAGTTGCAGATCCCGACGCTTGCGAAATAGCACACGGCGTTGTTGCGCTCGGCGTGCTCCAGGTTGTAGAAGGCCTCTTTGTCGTCGGCCAGCTTCCCCTTGTTCGGGTAGACATCGGTCCGGACGATCACGAAGCACAACCGGCCGTTTTTCCTGGCCACGATCTGCGGGGTCATGGCAAGCGATGGGTTCGCGCCGAGGATCTCGTAGCCGTCCCTGGCCATCTCCTCGTAGACAATCTGGACTCCGAAGTCCTGAATCTCTTCCCGTGTCATCATTTCCTTTTTTTCCACGAATCGATCTCCCGCAGTGTCGTTGGACATCTCTTTCCTAGGCCGCCTTGTCGAGCTCGATCCGGACGGCAATGGCAATCTTTTCCAGTGTGTAAGGCTTTTTCAGATACTGCCCGGCGCCCAGCTTCTGGGCCTCCTTGACGCGGTCCGTCTCGGCAAAGCCGCTCACGATGATCGCCTTCTGCCCCGGACGATGCTCCGCGATCTTCCGATAGGTCTCGAGACCGTCGATGCCCGGGTCCATGATCATGTCCAGGATGACGAGGCTCGCCGGCTTGTTCTTCAGGTACTCGACGGCCTCTTCCCCGCTCGCGAGGGTCTCCGTCGAGTAACCCAGCTTCCGCAGCATGGCCGAGGCGAGTTCCCTCTGCTCCGCCACGTCATCGACAACCAGGACGGTCTCCCCCCTCGACAGGAATTGCTCGATGGGGATCTTCCGGTCCTCCGGCTTGACCGCCGCGCGGTTCACGGGGAAGTAGAGGGTGAACGTCGTCCCCTTCCCTTCCACGCTCTCGATGTCGATGTATCCCTTGTGGTCCTTCACGGTTCCCCAGACAACGGCCATGCCGAGGCCGGTGCCGCTTCGTCCCATGATCTTCTTCGTGTAAAAGGGCTCGAAGATCTTCTTGATGTCCTTCGGCGCAATCCCGATGCCCGTATCGGAGACCTTCATGACGATGTACTCGCCCTCGGTGACCTGGTCGTAGCCGCGGATCGTCGTGTCCACATACTGGTTTGCGGTCTCGATCCGGATGGTGCCGCCGCAGGGCATGGCCTCGGCTGCATTGGAGACGAGATTCATCACGACCTTGGAGAGGTGCACGGAGGAGCCCTGGATGGGGAGCAGATCCCCGGCCAGGTCGCTCTCGATCGTGCTTGCGGGATGGAACGAGCGGAGCTTCTGGAACTCGGGGCTCCGGAGGTAGTCCGTGATGATGCGGTTCAGTCCCACGGGCTCCATGACAGGCACGCCGCGCCGGGCGAGGGTCAGCAGGTCCTGGACGATGGCCGCGGCCTTTTCGCCCGAGTTCTTGATGGTGATGATGCCTCTGCGCAGGGGGCTGTTGTCCGACAGTTCCATCAGGAGCAGGTCGGGGTAGCCGACGATCCCGCCGAGGATGTTGTTGAGGTCGTGGGCAACACCTCCGGCCAGGGTCCCGATGGCCTCCATCTTTTCCGAGCGGGCGAGCCTCTCCTCGAGGGCCTTCTTTTCCCGCTCGCTGCGCTTCTTCTCCGTGATGTCCCGGATGGTGGTGAGAATCGCATCCTGCCCGCTCAGGGCGATCCTGCTTGCGCAGATCTCGATATCGACGATGTCCCCGTCCCTGCGGATGTCCCGGATCTGGTAGGAGCGAAGATCGTGGTGCGGCCACGTTTCCCTGCGCTCGACGAGGATGTGGCGGTCATCGGGGTGGATGAATTCCACGACATCCCTGCCCAGGATCTCGCCCTTGTCCTTGTACCCGTGCAGGACCAGCCAGGCCGGGTTGACGTCGATCATCTTGCCGACGCGGGAGACGCTCATCGCCTCCATGGAGTCCTCGAAGAGGGTTCGGTATTTTCTCTCCGATTCCATGAGCGCGTTTTCCGCCACCTTGCGGTCGGTGATGTCCCGCAGCATCGTCAATACGGCCACCGGGCTTCCTGTTGCATCCCGCAGGGCCACGTTTGCGGCGCAGTGGTAGAAGGCCTCCTGCCCCTGACGGGTCTTGAGTGTCGTGTCACTGCTGTGGATCTCGCCGTCCCGGAACGTCTGCAGCGCGTAGCAGGGATAGGGCTCGCAGGGCCATGCCTTGTTGCACAGTATCTCGTGGCATTTCGCTCCGTCGCAGCCCAGGGCGAAAGACTCTTTTGCCTTGTCGTTGTACCAGACGATGTTCAGGTCCCGGTCGATCATGATCATGCTGTCGCCGACGGACCGGAGCATGGCGTTGAGCTTGCCCTCGCTCGCCCGGAGCGCCTCCTCGGAGCGCTTGCGCTCCTCCATCTCGCCCGCCAGCTGGAGGTTCGCCCGGTAGAGCTGCGCGGTGCGCTCCTCCACCCGCTGCTCGAGCTGCTCGCCCGCCTTGCGCAGCTTCTCCTCGGTATCCTGCAGGGCGGACACGGCGCTCTTGAGCTCCGTATTGACGCCTTCGAGCTTCATCGTGGCCTTCTCCCGCGTCCTCTCGAAGAAGTAGGAGAAGGCGGTGACGACGAGGAAGGAGGGGATGAAGCGCAGCTTGAAATCCCGCGAGTACGTCGTGAAGGGGCTCGGCGGGTTCTCCCACATGAAGAAGGCAACGGCCGGGACGAGCATCAGCAGCGTTGCGGCAAGACCCGGCCGGGAGCCGAGGATAAATGACGCAATCAGGGGAAAGGTGAAGTACCAGACGTGGGCCGTGTTGTTCACCCCGCCGGTGAAGAGCAGATAGTAGTAGAGCACCCCTACGATGATACCGACGCCGCAATAGAATGCCGTCTTGTAGTCCTTCGTCCTGCGGAGGTAGACGATCAGACAGGCGAGGGCAAAGGCGGCGCAGTAATCCAGCGCGGCGAGCCAGGGGTTTCTCTGGAGGTAGGCAAGCGTGCCCAGCAGGACGAGGTTGAGGATGCCGATCAGGGAGAAGGAGTTGAAGACGATGATCTTGCGGTACAGATCCCGCCCCAGATCGTCGCTCATCCCGCCGCTGACCAGATCGAAGGAGATCCTCTTCAGCTCCTGCACGTTCACGGTCATGGTCTCGTTCCGACCCCCCGGACAGGCATCGCATGGGCGATGTCCTGAAAATACCTTTTAACTAGCAGGTACCATGCCACTTTACTGTGCCTTGAAAAAAAAGGGGGCTCCGCAAATGTGTTTAATTTCAGTGCGTTAGCGGTACATGCGGGATCCATGGCGGTGGGCTTTCCGGGAGGACTTCCCGACACCCCGCCATGTTCTTGACGCAGAAACGAGAAGAAGTTGGGAAGTGAAGGAAGTGGAAGAAGTGAAAAGAGAAGAAGGGATTCGGGAATCGGGATTTTCCAATTCCCAATTCCCATTCCCAGTGAGCCAATTACTGCCTGCGGTCGCGTGGAGGGCTAGCGGTTGGTGGACAATTGGGCTTCGATCTGCCGGAGCAGGAGGGCCTGTTCGCGGCAGAGCCGGTGGGCTTCCGCGAGGGTCACTTCCTGGAACCGCACCCGGTTGCCGGGCAAGGCCTGGGCGATCTTCGAAAGGTCCGTCGAGATGACCGTGGCGATTTTCGTGTAGCCGCCCGTGGTCTGTTCGACAAGCAGGATGATGGGCTGGCCGTCGGCCGGCAGCTGGACGTTTCCCGGCACGGTGGGCTCCGAGATGATGCTCTGCGGAAAGCCCTCGTCGTGATGGACGGGCGGCCCCTGGAGGCGGTAGCCCATGCGGTCCGCCTCGGGCGTCACCTCGTAGATACTGCCGAAGAAGATCTCGAGCCCTGATCGGAAGGCTTCCTCCTGGGGACCGGCAACGGCCCTCAAGACGATATCCGGCGGATACGACGGAATGAAGTCCGCGGGCAGCGTCCGGGGCTTTGCGAGGGGTTTCGCGGGGATGCCGGCAAGCACGTCGTCTTTCCTCAGAACCCTGCCCTCGACACCGCCGATTTTCGCCTTCACGCAGGTGGCCCGGCTTCCCATGACGACGGGCACGTCGATGCCGCCCGTGACGGCAAGGTAAGCCCGACAGCCGCTTTTCGCCTGGCGGATCCGGATGACGTCGCCTTTCTTCACCCGCACCGTTTGCCACATCGGGACGGGTTCTGGTTCACCGTGACGGCCATGTCGGCCCCCGCGAGGGCCACATCGGCTTCCCCGAGGACTTCCAGGGCGGGACCCATCATGGTGATTTCAAGAACGGCAGCGTCGGCGGGATTGCCCACCAGGAGGTTGGCGATCCGGTATGCGAAGGGATCCAGGGCTCCTGACGGGGGAACCCCGCGGTCGATGAAGCTGTAGCGGCCCCGGTCCTGGACCGTCGTGAAGGAACCCGGCGAGATCACGCGGAAGGCGTCCATCAGATGCCCTCCTTCACGCGGATGCGTTCGTATTCTCCGCTCGCGATGGGCACAAAACGGATGCGGTCCCCTGCCTCGTAGAGAAAGGGGGCTTCCCGCTCGGGCGCGAAAAGTCGGAGCGGCGTGCGGCCGATGATCTGCCAGCCGCCGGGACTGTCGACGGGGTACATGCCCGTCTGGGCCTCGGCGATCCCCACGGAGCCGCCGGGAAGCAGGGTCCGCGGCGTCTTTCGCCTCGGCGTGTGGATCCGTTTGTCGAGCCCGCCCAGGTAGCAGAACCCGGGGGTAAAGCCGATCATGTAGATGGGGTAGTCCGTCGCCGCGTGGAGGCGAGATG
Organism: uncultured delta proteobacterium; assembly: GCA_963810965.1. Classification (GTDB taxonomy): domain Bacteria; phylum Desulfobacterota; class Syntrophia; order Syntrophales; family UBA2192; genus UBA2192. The sequence goes on from CAWEPT010000013.1 coordinate 31,666, forward strand.
GCGATGACCTCTTCCACGGTCAGGCCGTTGTGCTGCGCCACGACCTCGATGTCGGGGCCGAACTCGCCGCCATACAGGACGGGGATCTCGACGATGCGGGGCGCCGGGATCTCGATCTCGTGAAGCCGTGCTTCCAGTCCCTGAAGAGAGAGAGGAGCTTCTCCGGCGATGTGACCAGGGGATCGTAGATGAGCGACAGGTTGCGATAGGCGGGGATGACGGCCTCGACGCCTTCGGGAAGGCCCTTCTTCAGGAGTGCCGCCATGGCACGGACCTTCTCGTTGACGGCGGGGTCGATCGCATCGCCGTACTCCACGAGCACGGCCCGATCGCCGCTGATGCGGATGCGGGGTTTGTCGAAAAGATGAGCACATGCAGCCTTCCTGGCCCGATTGGTGTCCCTGTCATGCCCCCACAGGCAGCACTTCGCGGCCGGATTCGGGTCTCGGGTCTCGGGGATCGGGTCTCGGGAAGGAATCAGATTTATTTATAAAAACGCTTGTCGTACCTTCCCGGGCCCTGTACCCGTTACCCGGTACCCTGTTACTAGATGAACGTGCCCATGGGAACAACGGCGATCCCCTCCCCTTCAATGGCGGAGCGGATATTCTTGACCAGCTCCACCGCCGAGGGGTTGTCTCCGTGGACGCAGATCGTGTCGATCTGCATCGCGAGGACGCTTCCATCGGTCGTGATGATCTTCCCTTCCTTCGCCATGCGAAGGGCCCGCTCTGCGGCCACCTTGGGGTCCTTGATGACGGCTCCCGGCAGGCTTCTCGGTGCGAGCTTTCCCTCGGGCGTGTAGGCCCGGTCGGGGAAGGCCTCGAAGGCTACCCGGATGCCCGCCTCCCTGGCGATCTTCGTGACGAGCGGCGCCTGGGCGCCGCCGAGGGCGAGATAGATGACGTTCTTGTCGACGCCCGCAATGGCCTCGACGATGGCGCGGATCAGCGCCTCGTTGCCCACGCTCATGTTGTAGAGGCTCCCGTGGGGCTTCACGTGCTGGAGGGCGACGCCATGAAGGGCGCAGAAGGCCTTCATGGCGCCGATCTGGTAGGCGACGTAGTCGCGAACCTCCTCGGGCGTGCAGTCCATGTTGCGCCTGCCGAAGCCCACGAGGTCCGGGTAGCCCGGGTGGGCGCCCACGCCCACTCCGTGCTCCTTTGCGAGCTTCACCGTCTTGTACATCACATGGGCATCGCCTGCATGGTAGCCGCAGGCGATGTTGGCCGAGGTGACGTGCCGGATCACCTCGCCGTCCATGCCCATGGTCCAGGCGCCGAAGCTCTCGCCCATGTCGCAGTTGAGGTCGATTTTTTTCATCTCCGCGCCCCCTTTCTCACTTCATCTTGCTTGGCAGGTACAGGGCGATGTCGGGGAAGACCGTGAGCAGCACCGTCGCCAGCAGCATGATCAGGAAGAAGGGGAATGCAGCCTTGGCGATGGTGAACAGGTCGTCGTTGTTCAGCCCGCTGATGACGAAGAGGTTGAACCCCACGGGGGGTGTCACCTGGGCCAGCTCGATCATGACGACGAGATAGATGCCGAACCACACGAGGTCGAACCCGGCCGCCTCGACGAGCGGCAGGACCAGGGGCGCCGTCATGACGATCATCGAGAAGCCGTCGATGAGGCACCCGAGGAACAGGTAGAGAATCGTCAGGATGGCGATGAGCATGTAGGGCGAAAGCTGCATCGAGACGACGTATTGCGTGAGAGCCCTCGTGATCCCCAGAAACCCCATCACATTCGAGAGGTAGGAAGCGCCCATGACGATGAGCATGATCATGCAGCTCGTCTTCACGGAGTTGATGAGGCTCACCTTGAAGACTTCCACGGTGAGGCTCCGGGTGATGGCCGCGAAGAAGAAGGCCCCCACGACCCCCACGGCGCCGGCCTCCGTCGGGGTGGCCCAGCCCATGTAGATGCTCCCGAGCACCATGAGCACCAGGAAGACCACGGGCGCGATGGCCGGGATGGCCTGGATGCGGTCCGACCAGGTGAAGTGGTCATCTGCCCTGGGCGCGAGGTCGGGTGTGATCAGGCATCGGATCAGGATGTAGCCGCTGAACATCCCCGCGATCATGAATCCCGGGATGAAGCCCGCGATGAAGAGCTTGCCGATGCTCACATCGCCGATGATACCGTAGACGAGCATCATCATGCTGGGCGGGATCATGAAGCCCAGCGTCCCCGCGCCGGCGAGCGACCCGATGGAGAGGTCGTGGTCGTACTTGCGGCGCTCCAGCTCGGGGATGGTGATCTTCCCCACGGTGGCCGTCGTGGCCGCAGAGGAGCCGCTCACGGCGGCAAAGAAGGTGCAGGCCATGATGTTGACGTGGATGAGCCGCCCCGGGATCGCATCCATCCAGGGCGCAAGCCCCCGGAAGAGATCCGACGAGATGCGGCTCCGGAAGAGGATTTCGCCCATCCAGATGAAGAAGGGCAGCGCCATCATGGCCGAGCCGCTCGTGTTGTTCCAGGCCACGTTCGCGATGATCGAGCCGAAGGCGACGTCGCTGTAGAAAAAGAACCCGCCGATCCCCACGAGGAACAGGGAGATGCCGATCCAGACGGAGCCGCCCAGGAAAAGGATGAGCAGGCCGCAGATCGTGGCCGCTACGGGTCCCATATCAAGTTGCATGATTATATGATCTCCAAGAGCTGCAGGAACCGAACATGCTTCGGTGGCCTGAAAACGTCTCGCGAATTCCTGTTTTTCCGCGCTTCCGATCTTCCTGTCTTCGTCACATCACCGCCCCAGGTCATCGGTTTCCTCGAGGATCCGAAGCCCTTCCGTGTCCTGGCGCAGCATGGCGAGGCCCTTCAGGAACTCGGCCGCAAACTGCAGGGTCAGGAGCAAGGACCCGACAGGGAGGAAGACCTGCGGGATCGCGAGGTAGGTCTCCGAGATCTGCATGGACTGGGACTCGCTGACGACGGAGTCCCAGAAGAACTCCCAGGTGAAGAGCGTGAGCCCCACGCAGAAGAGAAAGCCCACCACGAAGCACACCATGTTGTAGATGACGTGGGCCCTGCCCTTGATGAAGTGGGGCAGGAACATCATCCGGATGTGGCCGCGCTCGCGAAGCGTATAGGCGAGGCCCGCGAAGGTGAGCATCGCCATGAGATAGCCCGTGTACTCGTCGGCGACATACAGGGTGCTGTTCAGAAAGCTCCGGAAGATGATCTCGCCGACGGAGATGCACGAGTCCGATGGCCATGAGGATCTCCCGCCACCCAGCCGCCGATGCCGGACAGGTTGTCGATCAGGATGATCAGCTTTTTCATGTCTCTCTCCAATGCCTGTCAGCGTTGATGCACCGTCCCAATGAAACAGGGACCACGGATCGCCTCACGAGCCGTGGTCCCCGCTATCGCCTTATGTCGAAGCTTCGAACCCTAGCGGCCGACCTTCTTCAGGAAGTCCGCGTAGATCTTCTTGCCCTCGGGCGGCGCCATCCTTGACCCAGTCGGCGCGGATCTTCTGCGTGATCTTCTCGAGGTCCTGCGATCATCTGCTTGGAGGGGGCCACGGTCTCGATGCCGTTCTTGTTGCTGATGGCCTCCATGTCCTTGTCCCACTTGGGGCCGCGCTCCCACATGACCGCCTCCATCTCCTTGCCGGCCTTCACGAGGGCGTCCTGCTGGGCCTTGGGAAGCTTCCGGAAGGCGGCCAGGTTGACGGTCACCATGTTCGTGGCGATCGTGATGTTCAGGGGCTCGAAGTACTTGAGCACTTCCCAGAACTTGGCGTCCACGGCGGTGGGCGTCGAGGTCATGACGGAGTCGATGACACCGGTCTGCAGGGACGTGTAGACCTCGCTGAAGGGAAGCGCCAGCGGGGTTGCCCCGACGGCTTCCATCACGAGGGCGCCGTTCTTGTCGTAGGTGCGGGTCTTGAGGCCCTTCAGGTCGGCAATGGAGGTGACCTTCTTCTTCGTCCAGAGACCGGCTCCCGGCCAGGGGGCGATGTAGAGGATCTTCTGCTTCCACTTGCCCTCGGCCGTCTTGTCGAAGGCGGGCCGGGACAGGTCGATGAGCATCTTCAGTTCCTTGAAGTCCCGGACGAGGAAGGGCAGCGTCACGATCTGGAAGACCTTCTCGTCGCCGGCCACGCCGCTGATCAGCATGTCGGAGACGGGCACGAGGCCGTCACGGACGACCTTCAGGAGCTCGGGGCCCTTGTAGCCCAGGGCGCCGCCGCTGCTCACCATCAGTTCGAGCTCGCCGTTGGTGGCCGTCTTCACCTTCTCGGCAAATTCCGTCAGCCCGACACTGTGATTGTTCTTCGGGGGCCATACCGAGTTTGCGTTCCACGTGGTCTTCGCGAGGCAGGGCGTTGCCAGAAACGCCGCCGCGACAACCAGGACAATCGTGAGCGTCCAAATCTTCTTCATAGGTCGCCTCTCCTTTTTTGAAATTACGGTTCGATGTGCGCTTGAAACGGGATGGGTAAACGTCAAAGTGGCGCTGATTATAGAAGGTTGCCCCGGCCAAATCAAGCGCAAACTGAAAAGAAATAGCCTTTTACAATCAGCGGGTTGAGTGAATATCGGGCAGGCCGGAACCGGGGACATCGTACATTTTGGTAACGGGTCATGTCAGAGGTCTTATCCGTACCGGGAAGCCCCGCGAAGCGGCATAAGGCTTCAATGCGCGTGCAATCGTTTTCAATTGGCTGGTTGCAACCCAGGTTTTTTTCGGGTAGTGTAACGCTGAAAAAAATTGAATAGAAGCGCCAAGAAAATGAGAAAGGAGGAATCGCTATGAGTACGACTTTGCACATGAAGTTCGAGAAGGTTCCCAAATGCGCAGTCCTGTTGTTTGCGGCCTTGATCATTATTGTTTTTTCGAGCAATGCGCTTGCCGTCACGCTGACACTCGGCCACGGGGCCTCGCCCGGGAATCCGCGTACCATCGCTGCAGAGGCATTCGCCAAAATGGTTTCGGAGCGCACAAAAGGCAGTGTGACCATCAAGATTGCAGGCGCTGAACAGCTCGGAAGCGACGTGGCCATGCTGACCTCCCTGCGGATCGGTGCACTCGACATGACGGCGAACAGCCAGGGCCCGGCCGCCGGCCTGGTTCCGGAAGTTGCCGCCCTGGGCCTGCCCTTTCTGTTTTCCGACGCCGACGCCGCCTACAAGGTGCTCAACGGACCGGTCGGTGAGCGCTTGAACAAGCGGTTTTCTGAAGTAGGAATCGTGGTCCTGGACTGGTGGGACAACGGTATCCGCCACATCACGAATTCGAAGCGGCCGATCAACATGCCGGCCGACCTCAAGGGGCTCAAGATTCGCACCCCGGCGGATCCGATGACCGTGGATATTTTCCAGGCGCTCGGCGCGACGACCCAGCAGATCGCATTCGGCGAGTTGTACGTCGCCCTCCAGCAGGGCGTCGTGGACGGCCAGGAGAACCCTCTTGCCAACATCTCCAGCAATAAACTCTACGAGGTAAACAAGTATATTTCCCTTTCCGGCCACAAATGGGAGTCCACTCCGTTTCTGATGTCGCAGATGGCAGTGAAGAAGGTTAAACCGAGTGAGCTCGCAATCATCAAAGCGGCAGCGAAAGAGGCGGGAGTTCTCCAGCGCCGGCTGATGGCCGAAACGGACAAGAAACTGCTTGCAGAGTTCAAGGCGAATCCAAACGTTGCCGTCAACCAGCCAAACCGGGAGGCGTTCCAGGCGGCGACCACGAGCGTGGTCGAAAAGTGGAAGGCGAAACCGTTCGGCGCGTTTGTCACGGAGCTCGTCGCTGCCGCGAAGAAAAAGTGATCGTGGAATGATCGAAGATCATGGTCAGAATTCGCCAGTGACAGGGTCTGCCGGTCGACGCATCGCTCTTGCCGCAGCGAACGGCATGGATCGTCTCATCACGCGTCTGTGCCGTTTCATCGTTCTGGTGACGGGGATCGCGCTGACGATGATTCTCACCGGCAACGTCGTAGCGCGCTACGTGTTGGACAGCGGCGGGATCGATGCTGCACAGGAACTCCCGGAGCTCCTGTTTCCATGGTTCATCGTAGCAGGAATCGCACTGGCTGCGCAGGCAGGCGGACATCTGGGGGTCGACTGGCTCCTCGACAGACTCAGCCCGCGCGGCCGTGTTTGGTTCCTTCACGTCGCGAACGCAATCGTGATCGCGTCCTATCTGATCCTCTTCCAGCAGTCGCTGCTCATAGCGGAGAGTACGCACGTGCAACTCAGCCCTGTGCTCAATATTCCTATCAGCCAGGGGTACCTGGCTGTGGCGCTTGGCTGTCTGCTTTTGGCTCTTGCAACGGCGTGCTCCTCCGTGCGCATTGCATTAACCGGACCCGAGACGCGTTTCACGCTCACGTATAAAGAGACCTGACCATGAGTTTCATCCTCACCCTTGCTTTTATCGTGCTCATGCTGCTCGCCGTTCCGGTGGGACATGGCATGGTCATCGGGGCTGCCGTGGCTGTCCTGTGGGATGGAGACCTGCCGCTCCAGATTATAGCCCAGCAGCTGTTCCAGCAGACCCAGTCGTTTCCGATGCTGGCCTTGCCTTTCTTTATGCTGGCGGGAAGCCTCATGATGGGCGGCCGCCTTGGAAATGAACTCCTGACCTTCGCGTCCGAATTCATGAAGCGCTTCACGGGAGGCGAGCTCTCGACGACCGTGGTGGCCTCTACCGTGTTTGGCGGAGTTTCCGGAAGCGCCGTGGCCAACGCGTCGGCTCTCGGTCCGGTCCTGGTCCCCTGGCAGAAGAAGTGCGGTTACCCCGCCGGCCTGTGTGCGGCCAACCTCGCGACGTCGTCCGTCATCGACATCCTGATCCCGCCGTCGATCCCCATGATTCTCTACTCCCTGATCAGCGGCGTGAGCGTGGCCGACCTCTTTATCGCCGGTGTTCTGCCGGGCCTGCTCATGGCAGGAAGCTTCATTTTCCTGTGCTGGTGGATCTCCAGGCGCAGGGGTTACAGGAAGGCAGGGTCCGTGATCGGGAAAAAAGAGCTGCTTCGACTCGCCGTCAAATCGCTCCCTGCGCTCGTCATGCCTGTCTGGATCCTCGTTTTTCTGCGCTTCGGGGTTGCGACGCCGACCGAGGTGGCCGTGCTTGCCGTTGTATACTCCATCCTGCTGAGCGTCATCCTGTACAGGGACCTCAACTGGGCCCGCTTCAAGGAGGCGATGGTCGAGGCCGGTATTGCCACCGGCATCGTGATGCTGGTGATCATGGGCAGCGCGGCCTGCGGCTGGCTTTTGACGTTCGACGAGGTGCCGGCGCGATTTGTCGCCTGGGTGTCCGCGACGATCCAGAGTCCCTGGCTTATTCTGATGGCGATGAACGTGGTGCTGCTCGTTGTCGGCATGCCCCTCGATCTGCCGCCGGCCCTGCTTCTTTTCGGGCCCATCTTCGTGCCGTTGGGGTTGTCTCTCGGTCTGGATCCCGTGCAGCTCGGGCTGATCATGGTCATCAATCTGGGAATCGGGATCTACACGCCGCCTGTCGGGACCACGCTGTTCATCTCCACGACCATCGCCAAGTGTTCGCTGGACGAGACGACCCGGGAGCTCTGGCCGTTTTTCTTCGCCGCTTGTCTTCTGTTGCTCGCGGTGACGTACATCCCTGCGCTGACGCTTTACTGAGACGTGCCGGGGCGCGGAAACCCGATCCTGCAGCGTGTTATCGGGCAGAGAACGATTAAGAAACAAAAGGAGACGATAAAGAGATGTCGTTTGAAAAGAGAGTTGCGATCGTCACGGGTGCAGGCTCACCGAGAGGGATCGGACGCGCGATAGCCCTGACCCTGGCGGAAAAAGGTGCCGATGTGGTTGTTGGCGACCTGGATCTGGCAGGCGCGGAAAAAGTGGCCGAGGAAATCCGGGCCATGAAGCGCAGCGCCATGGCCGTCAAAGTCGATGTAACCAGGCAACAGGACGTCACCGAACTCGTTCGTACGGCGCTCGACCGCTTCGGCAGGATCGACATCCTGGTGAACAATGCAGGGATCACCCAGCCGATCAAAGTGGTGGACATGACGAAGCGGACTGGGACCGCATCCTGGCGGTTAACCTGAAAGGAACGTTTCTTATGCTCCAAGGCCGTTCTCTCCACGATGATCAAACAGGGGTACGGCCGCATCGTGAACATGAGCTCTGTTTCGGCAAAGAGGGGCGGGGGCGTTTTTGGCGGGGCGCACTATACCGCGGCCAAGGCAGGAATTCTCGGATTTGCCAAGGCCCTGGCGCGGGAGGTTGCCGCCCACGGGATAACCGTCAACTCCGTTGCTCCCGGACTGATTGCCACGGACATCCGCGGAGGCCTCGAATCGCCCGAGCGGCAGAAGGAAATGTCCAGGGACATCCCATGCCAGAGAATGGGAACGCCCGAAGAGGTGGCTGCAACGTCGCTTTTCTGGCTTCCGAGGAAGCCGCTTACATCACCGGTGAGGATATCGATATTAATGGCGGTTCCCACATGGATTAGCTTCACGGCCCTTGATGCGTCATCCGGTACGATTGCACGCGCACTGAGGCTGATTCCCTCCCCGGGCTGTCCCGTCAAGAAAGTGGCCAGATGCAATGGGTCCGTGCGCAAATCCCCAGGTCAACCGCCTATTTCCCTCGCCAGGCTGGTCAAAAGGGGTGTGGATGCAAGGCGCGCGAGCCCGAGGAGCGAGGCGTATCATTGGCGTTCAATGCCGGTGCAGCCCCCGTCAAGGGACGAGGGAACCTGACATGGTTGCAGACGACCCTGACGGAGATGCGCTGGCCGTTTTTCAACAGCCCGTTAAAAGACCTGCCAGCCGCTGTACATCCTCGCCATCTCGATCACCCGGCTGTAAACCCGCTCCAGGGGTTTCCACTCCTCGGGAACGGCATAACCCCAGCTCATGGGGAAGGTCGCCTCGCCCCCGCTTCCGGCCAGCGTGAGCTCGCGTATAAGTCCTTCATTGCCTTTTTGCGGTTTCTTGTCGGTGAGCGGGGACACCGAATCGGGCAGGATGCCGAACAGCGCCTTCCCGTCCTTGACGGGCACCTTGTATTTCTTGCGCTGGCCGCCCCAGGCAAGAAACAGCTCGAACTCGTCCTCCTCGAACAGCGGCAGGTTGGCCCGCGTGAGCCGTATCTCCGCCACGGGGCCCAACTCCTTCAGGCGAACCCGGATCTCCGACGGTTCGAGCGCCTTCAGTTCGATCTTGCCGGCAGGCTGCTTTCGACGGGCCATATCGAGACACCCCCCCAGGGAAATGAATGGTCCGGAAATCAGGAAAGAACTCTACACGAAATCCCTATCACAGCTTGACGAAGAATTGAAGGGTTCAGAACGATTCGGGCATGATATAAGATAATGTTGATGCCGCTGCCACCGGGAGAGGATTGACGCCTTGAGTTCGTCCGGACGATTCGGTTATCTCTACGTTGCCCTGTCATCCCTGCTGTTTGCCATCTCGGGGACGGCCTCCAAGTTTCTCTTTCACCAGGGCGTCACGCCGTATCAGCTTGTCCAGATCCGGACGGTGATCGCCTCGGCGGTCCTGTTGGCATGGCTTGCGGCCGCGAACCCATCCGCGCTGAAGATCTCCCGGCAGAGCCTGCCCCGCTTCATCATCCTGGGATTCGTGCTTGCGGCAACCATGTTCACCTACTTCTACGCCATCAGCAAGATCCAGGTGGCGGCGGCGATCCTGCTCCAGTTTCAGTCGCCGGTACTCGTTGCCGCATACGCCCTGGCCTTTTCCGGGGAGCGCCACTCCACGTCAACCCTTCTGGCCATTGCGGGCTCCGGCCTCGGCTGCTATCTGGCCGTCGGCGCCTATACGCTCGACCTGCTGAGCCTCAACAAGGCGGGAATCATCGGCGGACTGAGCGCGGCGGCCTTCCTGGCCTGCTATACCCTCCTGAGCGAGTCGGCCCTGCGCCGGTACAAGCCCTGGACGGTACTCTTCTACGCGTCTCTCTTCTCCGCGGTGGCCTGCAACATCCTGCTGCCGCCCTTCGAAGGGCTGACCCGATCCTACAGCGCCACCCAGTGGTTCTGGATCCTGTTCATCAGCATTGCCGGCACGGCGGTCTCGCTGGGGCTCTATAACAAGGGCCTGCGCATGATCCGATCCACCCACGCCAGCATCACGGCAACCCTGCAGCCCATCTCCGCCGCCGTGATCGCTTTTCTTTTCCTCGACGAAATCATGAGGCCCTGGCAGGTCGTCGGCGTCGTCCTCGTCGTTGCGTCCATCATCCTGCTGCAGATCGGGGAAAGAGAGAAGAGGGTAGCGTGAACGCGGCCTCAGCCGAACACCTCTGCAACAGCCTTCTTGAGGTGCTGGACGAGGGAAAGTCCCGGCGCGGCCGTGAGGCGCTCCTCCAGCACGGCAAGGACCGAGCGGTAGTACCAGGCCTGCTGGTCGCGGCCCCGCCTGAAACGAGTCCAGACTTCCTCCCCGACCCGTTCCCTGTCCTCCCGGATGGCTCGCAGGTTCTCGATCTTGTCGGCGCAGGATACGAGGAGCACGGCCTCCGGCGGCCGTCTTCAGGGATTCGATGGTGTGCGCTTTTCTTTCCTCCCAGGGTTTTGACTTGTCCGGCTCCGAGGCGCCCTCCACGATCCGGGCGACGGCATCCCCGAATCCGTGCCGGATTTCGTCGAGGCTCAAGGGCGTGTCCTCCACGGTGTCGTGGAGGATGCCCGCCACGACCACGTCCTCCGGGCAGCCGGCATCGATGAGGATCTTCGCCACGGCGAGGGGGTGGACGATGTAGGGGATCTGCGTCCCCTTCCTGCAGTGCCCGCGGTGGGCGCGGGCGGCGAGTTCAATGGCGTCGAAGATGGCAGTCATGTCAGCCCCGGTCCGTTCTTTTCTTTCGGCAACCGGTATCGTATACATCAGGGAGGAATCGAGGTCGAGAGGAAAACCCTGCCGGGGCTGAAGATGTGATCAGTTGGATACGTGGGTATAGAGGTACAACGAAGGAATTCGGGTTGCTCTTTCACCGCTACGCACTTCCCGTTCCCATTCGCTTCGTTACTACCGTGCAGCGGCCGACTCTGCAGAAGCCTGGCGGGCAGAAGACGGTTCAAGAATATTCAGGTTTAGGGGTTCCGAGGCGGCCATCTGCGAAAGCGGGTAAGGAGTCTTCGCGCGAGAGCCGACAGCCTGGCCGCAGGGATGGCAAACCCGTCTGGTTGTCCTCCTTATCACCGGCCCGGATGATCGCGACAACCTCTCCCCGTGAATTGCATACGGGGCTCCCGCTTGCCCCGTAGGTCAGCGGCGTGGCGAGCCGGATCCCCACCCAGGGATGGACGGGCGCGGAGGATACGGTGCCTTCGGCCAAGGAATCGGTAAAGACCTTGTGGCGGCTGACGACAAAGACCCGGTCGCCGGCATCGGCGAGGAGGGATTCACGGTCAGGGCCCTGACCTCGTCAGGGGGGATGCCCGTCGAGAGCAGGATGAGGTCATTGGCCGCATCCTCGGCCACGACGCCGTGCACGGGGTACCTCTGGCCGCGGTGGGTGACGATCTCCGCGTGCGTCACACCCTGCATGACGTGGTGATTGGTCACGACGATGCCATCGCGCCCGTAGAAAAACCCCGTTCCGTAGCCCTTGCCCGGGCAGCTGACGAGGACAACGGAGGGAGAGACTCTCCGGTAGAGATCCTGGTTGCTGAGCGCGAACACATTTTCCTGTTCCTGCGTGTTGAATTTCACGACGGCGCTCTGGGCGGCATTCTTGACCCGTTTGGCAAACTGGTACTCCCGGCTCCCGCTGAGGAACTCGCGCAGCGTCGTGAAATGGAAACTGGCGAAGCTGCACGTGACGATGCCGAGGACGATCACAAAGGACAGTACGACACGGCGGCGCAGGAGCTTCCTCAGCCTCCGGTAGAAGAGCACCGTGAGCAGGATCGTGATGTAAAACGGCCCCCGGAGGAGGATGGAAGGCCGCTGCGTCATCTGGATCGCGTCGCGCAGCATGACGAAATCGCAAAAGGCGAAAAAACAACCCACGGACGGCAAGAACCGCGCCGAGGAAAAAAAGCGCACGGCGGCTGAAAGATTCCCTCAGCCTCCGGTAGAAGAGCACAGCGAACAGGAGCGTGATGAGAAACAGCGCCGCAACGATGATCACCCGGGCCTCCCGTCGAAAGACCGTTATGGAGGGAGCCCTCCCGCAGCGGGCGGCTCCCTCATCATTTATCGGCAGATTTCGACGGAAGTTGAGCAGAAAAGGTTACAGGTGCAGGTGGCAGGCAGCCGCTACGCGGCCGGCATCCGGAAACCGGAGCCCTGCAGACTGATCCTAGCCGTCTTCCGTTTGTTGATTCAGGTGAATCCTGACAGGATAGACGGAACGGACGGAATAGACCGAATAGACGATGAATTTTAGCGCTGTGCCCTCAGCGTGGCCGCCTGGCGGAAATACTCCTGGGCAAGGTCCTGGCGTCCCCGCTTCTGATGGATGATGCCCATCTGCTCGAGACAGACCGCCATGCCCTGTGCTTCCCCCAGGCCCCGGAAGATCTGGAGGGCTCTTTCATACTGCCCGTAAGCGATTTCGTGGCGATCGAAGCTCATATTGTGCTTCGCCTTGTCGAGGAGGTCGACCGCTTCGCCGATCTGTTGTTCGCGCAATCTCCTGCGCTCCTCCTGGATCTTTGTCTGCTGTTCCAGGGCCCTCCGCCGCTCCTCCTCCATCCTGCGCTGCGCCTCGCCCGGCTGCGGCGCCGGCTCGCCTGCCGCCGCCACTTGCCCGGCGTAAAGGACGGGCAGGCTCGCCACGGGGAATGGAGAAGAAGGGGTCAGGCCCGAGATGATCTCCCCCGGAACGGCGATCCCGATGTGGGATGCCTGGCGGTGGACGCGCGTCGCGATGCCGACGACCTCTCCCTTCGTGTTCATCACGGGGCTCCCGCTCGAGCCCGGGGAAATGGGCGCCGAGATCTGGATCAGCCTCTTTCCACCGGCCAGCGGGCGAATCGCGGAAACGAGGCCGTCGGTGATGGTCTGCGCAAGCTGGGGGTGGTAGGGGGTTCCGATGACCACGATCTTGTCGCCCACCTGCGGAAGGGAGGGGGTCATCTTGAGGGTCCGGATGCTGTCAACGGGCAGGATGGCGGACAGGATGACGACATCGTTTTCCGCATCCGAGGCGGCGATTCCCCTGATGTCCATCACCGTGCCGTTTTTCGTCTTGATCTTGAGGGACGAGGCCCCCTCGACGACATGATAGTTGGTCGCCACCATCCCCCAGGGTTCGATGAAAAATCCCGTTCCATGGCCGCGGGTCTGCCCGGTTTCATTGATGTTGTAGACCACGACGACGGAGGGGCTGACCCTCTCGTAGATCTCCTGCACGCTCAGGGCGCCCTCACCGGCCGCTGCCCCCCTCGAAGGGGCGCCGGGGGTCCCGTCGCCGGGGATGACGACGGCATGCGCGGGCGCTTCGGCAGCGGGGATAGCAGCCTTGCTTGCCGGGCCGGCCACCGTGTTCGTCATTCCTTTGTCCGCAAACCCCATCCAGGCCGCTGCGCCGGCCAGGCCCACGAGGATCGCCAGCAGGACGGCCATGCCGCCGGTGCTGAGCGCCTCCTTGAGTCTGTTGAAGAAAAGGACAACGAAGAAAAGAAGGATCAGGATGAGGCCGATGAGGATTTTCAGCATCTTCTGCGCTCCGTTTTATATCGCAGGCAGGGGGTCGCCCCTTGCATACCCATCCGCCCCGGAAAGAAATCCACTATTTATTGTCGGCTGATTTCAGATAAAATTAGGCGGGCCGTTGATGTAATTGGTATGTTATCGGAGGGGTACCTGTTGCTCCGGCTGGATAGAGATTCTGCGGAATGGCGATCCCAAGGTGACAGGTGTCAGGTTGCAGGTGACAGGCAAGACTGTAGACTGGGCTATTCCTGTTACCTGTTCCTTCACTGTTGCCTGTCACGTGGTGATGGATTCGCTAAGGTCTACTTGAACTCCCCCGTCTCGTCGAAGGGAATCCGGAAGGACGGGGCGCCCGTGTGAATCGACCCCTTGAGCCGGTACTTGAACCCCGAGGCGTAGCTGCCCTTTCTCGCTTCCGAGAGCTGGCGCAGGATGCTGGTGAGCCCCGTGTAGGCCTCCACCTGGACGATCTTGGTGCTCAGGCGCTCGATCTTCAGGCTCTGGTTGGAGACCCCCCGTGCGAAGGGCTGCCCGTTGATCTCGAGCTCGAAGGACATGCCGGTTATGTCCAGGTCCGTTTCCGTGGGGTTCTGGATGCGGAGCTCCAGCAGGAACGTCTGCTCCAGGAGCCGCATCTCTTTCGGCGTGACGTTGACGATGTCGACGTGAGGCTTCTCCCCCATCCAGAAGAGCGAGGCGCAGCCGGAAACCAGGACCACCAGGATCACGACGCAGGCCGAAACGACGTTTCTTCTCATTTCTTCCGCCTCCTTCCCCATCCGTTGAACGGGCTATAACATATCAGAAATCCATCGGAAATGGAACCTGGGCCACAAAACCCGATGGACAATGCCTGTCACGTCACCGTCCTGACTGCGGCGACGCTTCGCTCCGCCTCCGTCAGCAGGCATCCCTCCAGGCATCGCGTGCCGCAGGACCCGTCGCAGGGCTCAACGTGGGTGGTGACGCTCGCGCCGGGGAAGCGCTCCCGGATCTCCCGGGCGAACTCCTGCGTGATGCGGTGGGAGGCCTCGACGGTCATCTTCGAGTCCACCTTGATGTGAACCTCGACGAAGCGGAAATGCCCGGACTTCCGGGTTCGCAGCTGGTGGTAGCCCTTCACGACGGGTTTTCGCTGCAGGATCAATGATTCGATCCACGCGATTTCCTCGCCCGGCAGCTGAACGTCCAACAGGTCGCGTGCCGACTGCCTCGTCAGATCCCAGGCCGCCTTGATGATGAGCAGGGCCACGCCGATGGCCGCCGCGGGATCCACCCAGTGCAGGTTGACCTCCGGGGCAAGAAGATCCGCGGCCCAGATGACGGCCAGGGCGGTCATGACGCCGGCCGAGGTGTACACGTCGGTCCGCAGGTGCCACCCGTCGGCGATCAGGGCCACCGAATCGGTCTCCTTGCCCACCCGGAAGAGCTTCCGGGAGACGAACGTGTTGACGACAGCCGACAGGAGCATGACCGCGGCGCCCCAGGCGGCCATCTCCAGGGGCTCCGGGCGGACGATCTTCTGCGCCGCCTCGAAGATGATCCAGCCGGCGGCCAGAAAGATGAGGATCGCCTCGACGGTCCCGGAAATGTTCTCGATCTTGCCGTGCCCGAAGGGGTGCTCCCGGTCGGCGGGGATGCCCGAGGTGCGGACGGAATAATAAGCAATCGCCGCGGCGATGAGATCGACGCCGGAGTGGATCGCCTCGGAAATGACGGAGACGGAGCTGATCGCAAGGCCCACGGCGAGCTTCAGCACGACGAGCGTCGTGTTGGAGATGACCGACAGCAGCGCAACCCGCCTTTTCCTCTGATCCGCTTCCATGATAAGGGCTCCATCGTCAAACGGAGAAATCATACACGACCGACTGCTTCTTGCAAAGCGGATTCGCGGCTCTTCCGACTTGCTTTTTCGCGGCCCCTCCCGTATGTTTCCGGCAGGCTATCACATCCGGCGGGCTGCAGCAAAATGATCAGCAACGAAAAGAAGATCCTCCTCTTCCCCGTGGCGTCTCATTTTCTCTTTCACTTCTACGAGATCGCCTTCCCGGCGCTCGCCATCCCGCTGACGCTGTCGTTGAACATGAGCCTCAAGGACGTCCTCGAGCTGGGGTTTCCCATGTATCTCATGTTCGGCCTCTGCGCCCTGCCCTGGGGGTTTTTCGCCGATCACTTCAGCAACCGGCTCGCCCTCATGATCGGCTTTTTCGGCTGCGCCGCGGGCTCCTTCCTCACGGCCCTGTCGTCGACGCCCGCGGGCATCCTGTGGTCGCTGGCCGTCGTCGGTCTTTTCTCCTGCATCTGCCACCCGGCAGGCATGGGCCTCATCTCCCACGGGGTGAAAAACCGGGGGACGGCCCTGGGCATCTTCAGCGTGGCGGGGACCGTCGGGCTCATCGTGGGGCCCTTCCTGGCGGGGCTCATGAACTGGCTGGCGGGCTGGAAGGTGGCCTACGCCGTCATGGGCGCCGTGAGCCTCCTGTGGGGCGTCGCCCTCATCTTCATCCAGATCGACGAGACCCCCGTCACGCAGGAAAGCGCCCCGCCGGCGGCGTGGGGAACAACAACGCCTTCCCGCTGGGGACCGTCATCCTCTTCTTCTGGATCGTCACGCTGGGCGGGCTCGTCTACCGGATCAACATCGTGGCCCTGCCTGCCTATCTCGAATTCAAGGCGGGTTTTCTCGCCGGGCCTTGCACGATCTGCTGAACATCCCCGACCGTGGCCGCCACGACGACAATGGCTGCAGCCGCCCTCACGTCGGTGATCTACGTCGCCGGGATTTTCGGCCAGATTTAGGGCGGAAAGATCGCCGACCGCTACGAGCTGAGGCGGCTCTACATCGTGTTCAACGCCGCCATCCTGCCCCTGGCGCTGCTCATGGCTTTTCTCACGGAGCAGTACCTTGTTGCCGCGGCGGCGGCCTACGTGTTTTTCGCATTGGGGATCCAGCCCATCGAGAACAGCCTCATCGCCACCTTCACGCCCCCTCGCTGGCGAAGCACCGGCTACGGCCTTGCGGCGATCCTCATCTTCGGCGTGGGGGCGCTCGCCGTCTACCTCGTCGGCTGGGTCTCGACCCGCTGGTCGCTGGGAACGGTCTACCTCTTCTCGAGCGCCCTGCTGGTGCTCATCGTCGTGAACATCGTCTTGCTGTTCATCGCAACGCGCGGGCGCGAGCTGCGCAACAGGCGATCGTCCTGAGCAAAGGAGTATCGGATCGGGGGATGGATTGAGAAGGGGGGCTCAGGAGTTTCCGGCCGAGAGCTTCACCCGCTCCCCGCCGATCTCCAGGGTGGTCTTGGAATAGGTGTACTTCTTGATGATCTTCCCGTCCCGGAAGTGCATCACGTCGACGCCGCGGCGCCGCTCGGGCTTTCCCTCGCGGCCCTTCTCCGTGGACGGCCAGTCGAGGGACCAGCGGAAGAGCACCTTTTCGGCCTTCTCGTCGACAAAGAGATCCTCCGTCGTGAAGCGAAAGCCGCCGTGACTGGCAAACCAGGGCGCCCAGGCCTGCCGCAGGGCCTCCTTGCCCCTGACGCGGCTGCCCGTCCAGTTTTCGAACTCCACCTCGTCGTGGAGGAGTTCCATGACCCTGTCGAGGTCGTGCTCATTCCAGGCGTCATTCCAGCGGGTCAGCAGGGCGATGGTTTTGTCTCGGTCCAGCATGCGTCTGTCCTGTCTGTTCTGGTCTGTTCCGACGATATCGGCTGTCCAGGGTTCAGGGTATCAGGGTTACAGGAAGAAGTGACAGAAGAGAGTTCTGTTACCTGTTACCCTGTACCCTGTACCTGGTACCTGCCTACTTCAAGATGAGCTTCGAATCCGGTCCCTGCGCGTTGGGAACGATGATGCGCGACTGCTCCTGGCGCTGCGCCTCCTTGATCTCCTCAGCGAGCTTCGCCAGGAACTGGTCCATCACCTCGGGGAATTTCTCGGCCGCTTCCTGGAGATTTTTCGCCTCGATGGGGAACTGAACCGGCAGAGGCCCCTGGGGGGACATGATGTTCGTCTGCCCCACGAAGACGAACTTCCGCGCTTTGTCGATCTCGCCGTTGGGCTTGACGGGCGTGAGCTGGCGGATGGCCGCCGTGCGCATGTCCGTGTACATCTCTTCCCTGTAGAGGTTCTGCAGGTTGACCTTGACCTTTTTCTTTTCCGTATCTTCCATGTTCATGATTTCTCCTCGCTTTGCGGTCCGGGATCGGACTTGATGCCGCTCCCATAACACATTCCTTGCCCCAAGACAATCGCCCGGTTCGTCCACCCTGCACCGATGTCTTTTGCCCCACCGGTCACTGGTCACTAATCACTGGTCACCTTCTTCAAGGATGGCCACCGGCCGACACCACCCGGCGCTCGCCCCCTT
>CAWEPT010000014.1:0-19837 GCA_963810965.1 uncultured delta proteobacterium
GTCCCCTTCAGCGTGTCAAGCAGGAAAGAGCGCAGGCGGCCGTAATCGGCGGGCAGTTCGACGGGCTCGCCGGTGCGCTTGTCGAGGTCCTTCATGCTCCGGGGCACCTCGGGGGTGATGCCGAGAAGCTCGATGATCTCGTCGGGGAACTTGGCCGGGTGGGCCGTCTCGAGGCAGACGCAGGGCTCCGCGATGGGCCCGCAGCAGGCCTCCAGGTAATGCTCGAGGCCCTTCCAGCCTACGGCCCCGTGGGGCTCCAGCAGGATGTTGTACTGCTCGTAGACGCGCCGGATGGTCTTCTTCGTCTCTTCGTCGGAGATGCTCACGGAGAAGATGCGCCTGCGCATCTCCTTGAGATCGGGGTAGACGTGCACAACGCCCGTGCGGTCCACCGTCCCCCCGTAGAGATCGAAGAAGCGGGCCAGGTTGCTCGGGTGGCCCACGTTCATGGCGTTGGAGAGGCAGGCCCGCGACGGCGAGACCTTCTCGTAGACGCCCGGTCTTGAGATAGTTGGGGAACTCGTCGTTTTCGTTGGTGGGCATGACGAGCATCCGGACGGGGAGCCCCATGCGCCGGGCGTACTCGCAGCCCAGGGCGTTGCCGAAATTCCCCGAGGGGACGGAGAAGACGATCTCCTCGCCCTTCTTCGGCGAGCTGGGCGTAAGCGTAGACGTAGTAGACGCTCTGCGGCATGATCCGGCCGAAGTTGATGGAGTTGGCCGAGGTCAGGTTGAGATGAGAAAACCCCGGGTCGGAGAAGGCCTGTTTCACCAGGTTCTGGCAGTCGTCGAACTTGCCGTCCACGGACAGGGCCAGGACGTTGTCGCCGATCGTGTCGAGCTGCTTCTTCTGCATCCCGCTGACTTCGTTTCGCGGGTAGAGGATACAGACGCTGATCCCCTCGACGCCCTTGAAGGCCTCGCCGACGGCGCTTCCCGTGTCGCCCGAGGTGGCCACGAGCACATTGAGCCGCTTTCCCCGGTCGCGCAGGCGGCTCATGAGCCTCGCCATCATCCGGGCGGCAAAATCCTTGAAGGAGGCCGTGGGCCCCCGATCGAGACGCATGACGTACTGGCGCTCGCAGACCCGCTCCAGGGGAACGTCGAAGTTGTAGGAGTCCTCGACGACCTGCCGGATCACCTCCCGGGGCAGTTCGTCCTTCAGAAACGCCTCCGCCACGAGGAGGGCCGCCTGGGCGTAGGGGGCGCCCTTGAGCGCCAGGATGTCGTCGAGGGAGAGCGCGGGGAATGGGCTCGGGCATGAAGAGCCCCTCGTCGGGCGCCTGCCCCTGGATCAGGGCAT
Organism: uncultured delta proteobacterium; assembly: GCA_963810965.1. GTDB lineage: Bacteria > Desulfobacterota > Syntrophia > Syntrophales > UBA2192 > UBA2192. Next base: position 1,304 of record CAWEPT010000014.1, read on the forward strand.
CGCGGAAGGAGACCTGCCCCTTGAACGGCGTGAGGCCGGCCACCCCGTCGAGGCGGCGGTTCGTACTGTAGTATCGGATCATGGAACTACCTCAGCGAAAGGCTCTCGGGACGATAGGCCCGTATAAACTCGAGGAAGATTTTATGGTGGGTCATTAAATCGAATTGCCTGCGATAAATCAAATAAAAAGATCGCTCGATGGGGCAGCCCTCGATGGCAAGGGCCGCAAGGATGCCCGACTTGAGCTCGCGCCGGATGGCGTGGACGGAAATCACGGAGATCCCGAGGCCGGCGATGATAGCCTCCTTCACGGCCTCGGAGCTTCCCAGCTCCGCCGCAATGTCGAGATGCGGCAGGCCGGGGCCGGCCGTTTCCCGCAGGCACTCTTCGAGGGCTTCCCGGGTGCCCGAACCTTTCTCGCGGATCACGAAGGGCGCCTTCGAAAGTTCGGCGACGCGGACCGAACGCCGTTTCGCCCAGGGGTGCCCCGAGGGGACGGCCAGCACCAGCCGGTCCTTCCAGAGTTCCTCGGCAATCAACTTCCCCCCCGACGGTTTCTTCCCGATGAATCCGATCTCGGCGCCGTTGTCGAGGACCGTCTCGATGACGTCGCTGCTGTCGGCCGTTCGCACGGTTGTCCGGATCCGGGGATGCTTTTTCCGGAAACCGCCGATCGCATAGGGCAGGATGTACGTGGCCGGGATCGTGCTCGCGGCGATCCGGATGTCGCCGGCCTCTTCCTCGCGGAGCCGCAGGACCCGATCCCGAGCCTCGTCCCGGAGCTTGATGATCCGCCGGGCATAATCGTAAAGGACCCTGCCCTCGGGGGTCAGGGCGAGGCTCCGGCTGGAGCGGTTGACGATCTTCGCCCCCAGGGCTTCCTCGACGTTGCGGATATGTTTCGTCAGCGAAGGCTGCGTGAGGTGCATCTTTTTTGCCGCACGGCTGAAACTGCGCTCCTCGACGAGATGAATGAGGGCCTCGAGCTGCTGCATCGTCAGATTTTGAAACCCGTCTGCCAGCCATGCCCCTTTCCTCCTTCCCGTTATCTGCGAGGGCGCAGCGCCCCCGTCCCACAACGGCTGCTTACCATGAAGAAAGCGCATAATCAACGGGTTATTATAACTTATATGAATTTGACATATTCGATAAAGCTGAATATTAATACCGACATGCTGAGCTTGCCGGAAAGGCTTGCGCAGGCAGGAAATACCGGCTCGGGAACATGCACCTTGTCTATCCAGCACATCGCCGACAGGTTGAGAGCCATCCTTCACTCCCGCTGGCCCGACCGGGATCCGCGGGATCCTGGCCTTCCTCTTCATTTACGGGGGAGGCCTGAAGCTGATGGACCCCAAGGCCTTTGCCGCGACCCTGTCCCTCTATGATCTCATTCCCGAGATGCTTCTTCCCGTCGTGGCCATCGGGCTCCCCGCACTGGAGGTGGCCGCGGGAACGGCGCTCCTTTTCAACGTCCGGGGGGGCCTCACGGTGATCACGGGGCTTCTCGTCCTGTTCGTCGCCGTCCTGGGCTACGGGATCCTGACGGACCTGAACGTCGACTGCGGCTGTTTCGGTCCCGAGGAGATCGCGGGCCAGCAGAGCCTGAGACAGGCCTTCATCCGGGATCTTTTTCTCATCGGCGCGGCATCCTTTCTTTATTACACCCGCCGGACGCGGGCCCAATTGGAAACAGGCCGGCTTCCATAGAGCCGTAATAAAAACAAAAGGAGACCTTCCGTATGATTCGCAAAGTTGTCGTTGTCGCCATCGCCGCAATGTTGGTCCTGGCAGCCGGAAATGCACTGGCCGCCTGGGGAGCGAAGGAACTGGAAAACGAGACCATCGCCGTCAATTTCGCCGGGGAGGTCGCCCGGGGCGGATATAAGATCGTGGCGACGAAGGAATTGAAAAGCTGGGTCGACCAGAAGAAGCCCATGCTCCTCGTCGACACCATGCCTTACGAAGACAGCTACAAGAAGCAGCACGTCCCCGGGGCCGTGCAGATGGAGTTCCCCATCCCCGAGATGACGAGCCTCGATGACAAGACGAAGGCGGCGCTGGTGAAGCTCCTGGGGCCCGACAAGAACCGGCTCATCGTCTTCTACTGCGGGTTCACGAAGTGCACGCGAAGCCACAACGCCGCCATGTGGGCCGTGAAGCTGGGTTACAAGAACGTCTACCGTTACCCGGGCGGGATCAAGGGCTGGGACGAGGCGGGGTATCCGGTCGAGAAAGGTGAAATAGAGCATCTTGACATTCAGACTCAGGATAAAGGATAATATGATGTTTATCCGCTACTTCTGGCGGAAATTCCTCTACGATGTGAGGAAAGCCGTGGCAAAGGACAAGAAGATCCGCCTGACGGAAACCGTCAAGAGCGCCGGTTGAGCCTGCAAGATCGGTCCGGGTGACCTGAATCGAGCACTGCAAGGCCTGCCGAAGATCGTTGACCCGAATCTCATCGCCGGGATCGAGGGCAACGAAGACGCAGGGGTGTATAAACTTCGCGACGACCTGGCCATCATCCAGACGGTGGACTTCTTCACGCCCATCGTGGATGACCCCTACACCTTCGGCCAGGTGGCGGCCGCCAATTCCCTCTCCGACGTCTATGCCATGGGGGGACGGGCCCTGACGGCCATGAACATCATCTGCTTCCCCGTGAAGACGATGGACATCTCCATTTTGCACGACGTCCTTCGCGGCGGCCTCGACAAGATGATCGAAGCCGGCGTGACCCTCGTGGGCGGGCACAGCGTGGAGGACAACGAGTTCAAGTACGGCCTGGCCGTAACGGGTCTCATCCATCCCGACAAGGTGCTCCTCAACCGGGGCGCAAAGCCGGGCGACCGGCTCATCCTCACGAAGGCCCTGGGGACGGGGATCGTCAGCACGGCCGTCAAGGTGGGGGCCGCCGACGAGGCCCTCGTCGAGCGCTCCATCCGCTCCATGTCGACGCTGAACCGCAAGGCCGCCGACGTCATGATGGCAACGCCGGGCGTGCACGCCTGCACGGACGTAACCGGTTTCGGCTTCCTGGGTCACGCCTGCGAGATGATCGAGGGCAGCGACGTGGGGCTCCAGGTCTTCGCATCGGCCGTGCCCGTTTTCAAGGGCATCCGGGAGCTCGTGGAAGGCGAGATCATCCCCGGCGGACTGCTCCGCAACCGTGATTACCGCAAACCCATGGTGGATGTCGAACCCGATGTTGCCGCCTGGATTGCCGATGTTCTCTACGACCCGCAGACCTCGGGGGGCTGCTGATCGCCGTGGCGGCCGATCAGGCCGAAGGCCTCACGAAACGGATGCGGGAGGCGGGGATCGACGATGCCGCCATCGTCGGGAAATTCGTCACCGAACCGAGAGGCCGAATCCGGGTCCTCGCGACGTCCTGAAAGGCATTGCGTCACCGCACAACCATGCTGAAACCCGCAAAGGATAAACTGCTCGCCTCGATCTTCACGAACAGCCCCGGGCTGGTCAATCTGTGGGCGAAACAGGCCGACATCGTTACGAACACGTCGACGCCCTGGGCAACGGCGGCCGATGACATCCTGCAGGGTCCCATCGCCCTGGTGACGACGGCGGGCGTTCACCTGATCGGCCAGCCGCCCTTCGACATGGACGACCCCGAGGGGGACGCGTCTTTCCGGGAAATCCCTTCATCGACCCCTGCCGGGGCCCTCACGATCACGCACAACTATTACGACCACCGGGACGCCGATGCGGATATCAACGTGGTGCTGCCCATTGAGCGGCTGAAGGATCTCGAGGCCGAAGGGTTCATCGGCAGGATTGCCCGGCGCCACTTCTCGTTCATGGGGCACATCCTGGGATCCACGGCTGGAGCGGCTCGTCGGCGAGACTGCGCCGGCCGTTGCCGCGGAAATGAAAAAAGACGGCATCAGGGCCGCCTTGCTCACACCCGGGTGAGGGTACTGCAACCAGTCCGTGGGACTGATCCAGAGGGCGATCGAGGAGGCGGGAATCCCGACCCTCTCCATATCGTTGAACCGAACCGTCACCGAGAAGGTGAAGCCCCCCCGTGCCGTCCTTGTCGGATACCCCCTGGGCCATCCCATGGGAAGGCCCTTCGACAAAAAAACCCAGACCTCCCTTTTGAAGGAGGGTCTCACCCTCCTGAGGGATATCCGGGTTCCCGGCACACTGGTCGATGCGTCCGACCGGTATCGCTTTTAACGAGACGCCCCGCTATTCCGTCCGCCTGAGCTTGTCCGCTTCCTGCAGCAGCTCATACTGGCGCTGACGGTTTTCCCTCGTCGAGGCCATGGGCTGACGGGCTTCGGCCTCCAGGCGGTCCGCTTCCTGCAGCCTCTTCTGTCTCTCGAGTTCACGCTCCCTGTCGCGGGTCTCGACGGTTTTGATCACCTCGTCGAGTTTCTGGTCCCTTTGCCTGATGGCTTCCTCGGCCGTCATGGAACCGGGCGGGGGCGTTGAACCGCCCTGCCCCATCTCCTCCCCGGAAGGGATCGCGGCACCCGGCTTCCCCGAAACGACAGGCTCCGCACTCACCCCCTTCGGGGGCTTGTCCGTGAGCACCACCGCCCCGTTTTTATCCGTGTACTTGTAAATGGTCTGGGCATCGACAGGGCTCCCGGGCACACAGGCAAAAGCCACGGTGACGAGCCCCAAGGTCAACCAGACGGACAAGGGTCGAGGGTCGAGGGTCGAGGGTCGAGAAAAGAATCGCAAGATAGTTGTTCTTCTCATCTGCTTACCTTCACATCCTCTCTTCCTCTTCACTCAGACACTAACGCACTCAGGCACTTCTTTCACTGCCGCGAAGCGGCTTTGCCGCTACTGCATATCCCTCAGCCGCTGCGCTTCCTCCATCAGCTTGCGCTGCCGATCGATGTTCTCCTGGGTAGGCTGAACGGGCTGTTTGGCCTCCTTCTCGAGACGGTCGGCCTCCTCGAGGCGGCGCTGCTTATCCTGCTGTCGTTCCTGCAGCCTCTTCTGGACTTCCTCCTGTTTTTTCTGGATCTCCTCGTCGGCAATCCTCTTCGTCTCGGCTTCCTGTTCCTTGTTCAAGGGGGCTGCCGGCTCCCTGCCCGCCTGAGGCTGCGGGGAAGGCTTGGCGCCCGGCGTCGGCGGCGGCACCTCTCCGGGTGCATCCTTTTCCGGCGCGGCCACTTTCTCGTCATCCAGCGGGATAGACGATCATCCCGGGAGGCGGATTGTCCGTGAAGACGATTCTGCCGTTTTTGTCCGTATAACGATAGAGCTGCGCCGTGGAGTCACCGGCCGTCAACAGGATACCGACCCATGCCGCAACGAGGGCCACAAGCAAAATTCCCGCAAAGCGCTTTGTCATCTTCATCTCTCCATCCGGTTTGATAAAAAAGCCTCACTTCAGGTTATCGACCGAAATGGCAATTTTCTTTAATGGTTTCGGCTCACTTTACCCTCAAGACCGAAAAGAATCAACAGGATGATTCGTCTTCCCTCCCCTGCGCTTTCACTGCAATCGCCGTACCGCGGGCCCGGAACCGGGACGCGAGTGATTCCATGGATTTGCGTTCCCGCCCCGGGAAATCCCCCGATCCGCGTTTTTCCCCGCAATAACCGCCGAGAAAGTCTGAAAGTCCGGCGTTCCTGGCCGGGCGAAGTTACAACGGATCCAGCCCGGGGAAAATGGTCTTGACCCATTGCCCAGGAAATGTAAGATGGGGGGCGCTTGTACCCCGTCGCCAGATCGGCGACTTCACGTTTCCGGCTGCGTCTCGCGTGACAGGAACCGTTGAGCATGGGCGTTTCCAGGAAAGCCTTCCAGATCGACGCAGCCGGGCACCGGCTCCATGCCGAACGGATCGAACCGGGGTCTCCTCAACCCGGAGGCGAACGGCACAACCCTCGTTTTCCTGCACGAGGGGCTTGGCAGTGTCGGTCAGTGGCGGGATTTCCCGTCGCTTTTGAGCGAAAAAACGGGCATGCAGGCCCTTGTTTATGACCGCTGGGGATACGGGAACTCGGAGCCCTTCACCCTTCCCCGCAAGAAAAGCTATCTCCACGACGAGGCGCTGGTCAGCCTGCCGGCGGTGCTCGAAGAGTGCGGAATCGGCAGGCCGGTCCTCATCGGCCACAGCGACGGAGGGTCCATCGCGCTGATCTACGCCTCGAAACACCCGGAGAGCGTGCGTGCCGTCATCACCGAGGCGGCCCATGTCTTCGTGGAGGACGTCACCCTGGAGGGCATCCGCGAGGCCGTCAAGGGTTATGCCGCAACTGACCTCGGGAAACGGCTCGCCCGTTTCCACGGCGACAAGACGGACCTTGTCTTTCACGGCTGGGCCGATACCTGGCTGTCCGCGGAATTCCGCGACTGGAACATCGAGGAGTACCTGCCCGGGGTTTGCTGCCCCGTCCTCGTCATCCAGGGAATCGGCGATCAGTACGGCACACCCGCCCAGGTAAAGGCCATCGAGCGGCAGGTCTCCGGGCGGGCAAAGCCACTGCTGGTCCCGTGCGGACATATCCCCCACGCGGAGGCGCGGGAGAAGGTCCTCGAGGAGATGGCCCGGTTCATTCGGGAATGCTTGGAAGAAGGTGAGAAGGTGAGAGGGTAAGAAGGTCGGAGAAGCGGCAAGCATGCAATGGCTCCCTGCCGGATCTAACCCTCTCAACCTCTAACCCTCTTAACTTCTATCTGTATTTGTGCGGGGGAGAGGGATCATGGTCAAGGACAAGGACAGGACAAAGGAAGAGCCCAACCAGGAACTGGCGGCCCTGAAGAAACGCGTCGCCGAACTGGAGAAGACCCTCCAGAACGAGCGGGAGACCTTCGGGACCATCATCCAGAAATCGCCCTACGGCATCCTCCTGCTCGGCGAAAAGGGGAAATTCCTCTACATCAACCCGGAGTTTGTCCGGATCACGGGTTACGCCCTCGAGGACGTCCCGACTGGAAAGGAATGGTTCCTCAAGGCCTTCCCCGACGAAAACTACCGGAACAAGGCGCTGGAGACCTGGAAGGCGGACATGGCCGCCAACATCAGGGGAAGCGCCCGGGTGTTCCACATTTCCTGCCGGGACGGCAGCATCAAAGTCCTCGAGTTCAGGGCTACGCGCGTCGACGAGCAGCGCGCCATGGTCATGCTCACCGACATCACGGACCGCAAGCGCATCGAGTACGCCCTCATCGAGAGCGAGGAGCGCTTCCGGATCCTCTCGGACAACTCTCCCGTGGGCATCGCACTGGCAAGGCCCGACGGGGTATTCGAGTACATGAACCCCCGATTCACGGACATCTTCGGTTACACCATCGAGGATTTCCCGGACAACGAGACGTTCCTGAAGCGGATCTTCCCGAACCCCTCCTACCGGGACCTCGTGCGCTACTTCTACCGGGAGGACCTGGAGAATTTCGTCAAGAGCCGCAAGGTGGGCGAACGGGTCGTCACGGTCCGCACGCGCGGCGGAGCCGACCGGATCATGCACTCCCGGATGGTGATCCTCGGCAACGGCAAGCAGCTCATGACCTTCGAGGACATCACGGACATCAAGAAGATGGAGGCCGAGCTCTTCCACGCCCAGAACATGGAGGCCGTGGGCACCCTGGCCGGAGGGATCGCGCACGCCTTCAACAACATCCTCATGGGCATCCAGGGCTATACGGCCCTGATGATCTCGGAGACCAAGGCCGACCACCCCGCCTACAGCCGGCTCAAGCGGATCGAAAAACAGGTGAAAAGCGGCTCCGACCTCACGAGCCAGCTTCTGGCATTTTCCACCGGCGGCCGCTACGAGGTCAAGCCCTGCAGCATGAACGACCTGATCGACAAGACCTCGAACGCCTTCGGGCAGGCCCGCAAGGACATCACCATCCACAAGTCGCTCGAGACCGACATCTGGGCCGTGGAAATCGACCAGGCCCAGATCGAGCAGGTCCTCATCAATCTCTACGTGAACGCCCAGCAGGCCATGCCCAGCGGGGGGGATCTGACCCTGAAGACGCGCAACGTCACCCTCGACGAGGCCTACGTCCGGAACTACAAGGTCAAGCCGGGCAATTACGTGATGCTCACCGTGACGGACACGGGGGTGGGTATCGACGACCGGGCCAAGGAGCGGATCTTCGAGCCCTTCTTCACGACCCGCGAGATGGGTCGCGGGCGGGGGCTGGGGCTTGCCTCGGCCTACGGCATCATCCGCGGGCACCAGGGGATCATCAACATCTACAGCGAGGAGGGCCAGGGGACGACCTTCAACCTCTTCCTGCCGGCCACGGAGAAGGCGGCCGTCAAGGAGACGGTGCCCCCCAAGGGGCTGCTGGAGGGCAACGAGACGATCCTCTTCGTCGACGACGAAGATGTGATCATCGATGTCAACCGGGAGATCCTGGAATCGCTGGGCTACAAGGTCGTGGCGGCCAAGAGCGGACAGGAGGCCCTCGAGGTGTACCGGAAGCTCCGGGGCAAGATCAGCCTCATCATCCTGGACATGATCATGCCGGGGATGGACGGGGAGGCCACCTACGACAGCCTGAAGAAGGTCAACCCCGAGCTCCGGGTGATCCTGTCGAGCGGCTACAGCAAGAACGAACAGGCGAAGGCCATCCTCGAGAAGGGGTGCCAGGCCTTCATCCAGAAGCCCTTCAGCATCAGCGACCTGTCCATGACGATCCGGCAGGTGCTGGACAAAAAATAAGGCGGCCACCCTGCCGGGAGGCCGCCTGTCTGCGCTTTTCTGCAAGTCTCGATCAGGACTTGTCGTCCGACGTCGACGATGACGTTGAAGACGTCGCTGCGGATCCCTCCGTCGCGGTCTCGCTCTTCGCGGTCGTCTCGCTCGCCAGCGCCGTTTCGCTGGCGGGCGCCTTCCGTCCGCCGTAATCCGTCACGTACCACCCGCTTCCCTTCAGGTGAAACGAGGAAACCGACATCAGCTTTGTCACAGGGCCTTTGCAGAACTTGCAGCTCTTCAGCTCAGGGGCCGTGATCGACTGCACCGCCTCGAACTCCTTGTTGCATTTCCTGCAGCGGTATTCATAGATCGGCATGACAAAACAACCTCCGCGAAAAATCAATTAATTAAACGATTCCAGCAGATCGAACTTGTTGCTGAAACAATCGAGCACGAGCCCCATGTCTTTGTCCGTCACGGGATGGAGCGCGCTCCGGGTGATCTTGTTGACCTTCTCCTCCTCCTGCAGCCTCTCGACCTGGGGGGCATTGAAGTCGGCCTGCCCGCTTCCGAACCGGATCACGTGCACGAGCTCGTGCACGGCGATGTAGAGCATGAGGGACTCGAGCCGGATGAACGAGTGAGCCCTCTCGACGGCGTTCAGGATCCGGTTGTCCTGGAGGCATATCCGGTAGAAATCGTAACTCCTGGCCTGTTCGGCCGGCTCTTCCTTCCGGATCGAGTATTTGCAGAGATGGGCAAAGGCTTTCTCGTCGACCTCGTGGGCCTCAAGATGGGCCAGCGTCCTCAAGTCGTAACGCTGGGTCCTCATCTGAGCCTCGGTCAGGTGGAAGTAGCGGCCGGCAAGCCGCTCGGCCTGTCCGAAAACCCCTTTGATCTTGCTCATTTGGAGGGGACTGAAGTACATCGTAAGCCTCTGCCTCCCGTACATCCCTCAATAACATATTATAATATAAAATTTCTTTCTGGTTATGTCAAGCCCCGACAACGCGCCTCATGATAACTAGTTGAATTATATTGTTATTTATTAATGAGGCGCAGGTATCAGGTGACAGGTTACAGGTGTCAGGGAATAGATCTGCAGGGTGTTGTTACCTGTTACCTGTTACCTGTTACCTCTGGCCTGTTAATCACAGGGGTCCCTTTCTTCGTCCTGTGCGCCTCGAGGGAAAACTCGATGATCCGGCTGATGAGGTCCGTCTGGCTCAGGCCCTCGGCGGCCGCCTGGTGGAAGAGGACCGTCGACGGTGTCATGCCGGGCAGGGTGTTGGGCTCCAGGACGAGGATGCGCTCGTCGCAGACGAACATGTCGATGCGCGAGTAGGCCCTGAGGCCGAGGGCCTTGTAGGCTCTTACGGCGGTGTCCTGGATTTTCCGCAGCATCTCCTCGGGGACCCTGGCGGGGGTCTTGTTCTCGCCCTGGCCGTAGAGGAACTTGTCCTCGAGCGAAAGGATGTCCTGCGTCGGGATGGTCTCCGACGGGGTGAGCGCCCGCGGCTCTTCGTTGCCGAGGACCCCGCAGGTCACCTCCATCCCGGTGATGAACTCTTCGACAACGGCCACGCTGTCCCACTCGAAGGCCGAGGCCAGTGCGTCGGGGATGCCGGCGGGGGAGACGACCTTCTTCACGGCCGTGCTGCACCCCTCGCGAGTGGGCTTCACGACGCAGGGAAAGCCGATGTCGGTCTCGATCGCTTTTCAGGATTGCGGCGCGCTCACTGCCATCCCAGGCCCGCCTGTCGACGGGCACCGTCTTCGGCACATCGATTCCGCTCATGGCGAGGACCTTGCGCGACGTGAACTTGTCCATGCCCAGGGCCGAGCCGAGAACACCGGAGCCGCTGTAAGGGATCCTGAGAAGCTCCAGGAGCCCCTGGAGGGTGCCGTCCTCACCGTATTTGCCGTGCAGGCCGATGCAGATGAAATCGAAGCGATCCTTCAGGGCCTCGTAAGGCAGCGGCTTGGCCTCCTCGTGGAGGTCGATCTCGATGTCCGCTGTGCTGTTTCGCATGACGAGCTTGATCGGGATTTCCCAGAAGGCACACCGGCTGTCCATGAAGACCGGTACGGGATCGAATTTCTTCCGGTCCATCTTGCTGAAGATGTTGCGGCCGCTCTCGAGGGATACCTCCCTCTCCGAGGAAACTCCCCCCAGGATGACGCCGACCCTGAGCTTGCCTGGATTCTCTGCTGCCATGCACCGATCCTTACCGTGGTTTAATTTGCGGAACTATAGTGAGCATCTCCCGTTTGTAAAGCCCTACGATCACCCTTTACCTTGATCTGCCTCTCCCCTCCGTGGGAGAAGGATTGAGGTGAGGGGTGACTGTTCCCCCTGCCTACCCTGTCCTCCTCCTACCAGTGGAGGAGAACTCAGGACTGGGTCTTTATAAGGGTCCCTTCTTCTCCTTGTGGATCCTCATCGCGGTCTCGATGAGTTTCGAGACGATCATGCCGGGCAGCATCCCCTGCTCGGCGGCCTGCTCGAAGAAGAAGGACGAGGGCGCCATGCCCGACGAGGAGTTCGGGTCCGTGATGAGGACCCGGCCGTCCTTGAGGACGAAGCCGTCGATCCGGCCGTAGCAGCGGAAGCCCAGGGCCTTGTAGGCCCTCACGACGTCGATCTTGATCTTCTCCGACACATCCTTCGCGATCGTCTTGGGCGGCGTGAATTTCCGGCAGCGGCCCGGCATGTACTTGTCGTCGTAAGAGAAATACTCGCTCTGGGGATGGATTTCCGTCAGAGCGAGCGGCCGGGGCTCCCCCTCGTCCTCGAGGACGATGCAGGAGAACTCCGTCCCGTCGAGGAACTCCTCCACGAGGACCGTCCGGTCCCACTCCAGGGCCGAAGCCATCGCGGCGTCGAGACCCTCCGGCTTGCGCACGACGGTGACGCCGATGCTGGAACCCTCCCGCACGGGTTTCGTCACCAGGGGAAGGCCGAACTCCCCGATGAGGCGCTGCCGGACGGCGTCCGGGTTCTCCCTCCACTCGCGCTCCTCGACCACGGTGCTCACTGGGCACACCGAGCCCCTCGGCACGCAGGATCTTCTGCTGGATGTCCTTGTCCATCCCGATGGCCGAGGCCAGGATGCCCGGTCCCGTGTAGGGGATGTTCAGAAGCTCGAGGAGGCCCTGGATGCAGCCGTCGTCGCCGTACTTGCCGTGCAGGGCGATGAAGGCAAAGTCGATCCGCCCCTTCAGGTCCTCGTAGGCGATCCGTTCGGCCTCCGTCGCGAGGCGCTCCGAGATGTCCGTCGTCGTGTTCTGGGAGATGAGCTGCCAGGGCAGGACCCACAGGCGGCCGCCGGGCTCCATGAAGACGGGGACCGGCTCGAATTGATCCCGGTCCATGTTGTCGTAGACGTTTCGACCGCTGTTGAGGGAAACCTCCTTCTCGGAGGACATCCCGCCGAAGATGATGCCGACTCGAAGTCTTCGTCATGTCACTCTTTACCGCTCTCTTAATGATGAATCTACTGAGTCTTTCGAGTTTTGAATGAAGGATGTTTCATACTCCAAAATTCAGCCTTCAACCTTCAAACCTTGGCTTCAAAGATCCCAAAGGAACGTCACGCCGCTGTTCGGGAAGATCCACTCGTCGTCGCTGATCCGGAGCCGGATCCGCTTCCCCTCCTCCCTCGTCACCTCGGGGTAGGGGTGCTTGCCGGCGAAGAAGCTGATCTCGCGGACGTTCTTCAGGTCCATCCCCTCGTAGTTGAAGGCGATGTCGAGCCCCCGCGTGGGGTAGACGAGGAAGACCGAGAAAAGGTTGTTGCTCCGGAATTTTTTCGTCTCGATCTCGATCTTCATGCGGACCTGGCGGTTGAGTTTTTTGCGCAGCGAATCGCCTCCGCCGCACCAGATCTCGAAACCGCGATCCGTCGTCTCGGAGCGGACGATGGGGACGGCCTCGTTGTCCACGCAGACGCGCACCAGCCGGAAGTCGCTCTCCCGGAACGTCTCGTCGCGCGTCGGGAGCAGCCACCGGTACTCGCAGCGCGGGTCGTCGAAGAGCAGCGAGAGCTGCCGGTTGCTCAGCGCGCAGCCGATGAGGAAGATGGAATTGCGCAGGGTCTTCGTGTACTCGATGTGCGTCGAGACCTTGAAGAAGTTCTCCGCCTGGCTGTCCTGCGCCTTCTCGGCGGCCGTGAAATCGGAGACCTTGATGTCGTAGCGGAAGTTGGTTCGCAGCTCCAGCTGCCGGTCTTCCTTCCCGAAGAGGGCTTCGAACATCTCGTAGTAGATGGCATCGCCCAGCTCGGTGCTTTTGGCCCGCGTCTGGAAGCAGCGGCGGATGACGTTGTCGATTCGCGAGATCGACTTCACCTCGTCGGGGATGAAGATGCGCCTGAGGCGCGGCTCGACGCTGTCGGCCCTGCCCTTCTGGATGAAAACCCGGGGGGCCCGCTTGCCCAGGGCGCAGAGGACCTCGTAGCTGATCGTCTTCGCCTTGGCGGCGATGTCGTTTGCGGGGATGTACTCGCCGCCCTGCCTGCCCAAAAGCACCACCTCGTCGCCCACCACGCAATCCGCAATGCCCGTCACGTCCAGCGTGCACATGTCCATGGAGACGCGGCCGACGAGGGGCACGCGTTTGCCGCGGATGAGGGCCTCCCCCTGGTTGGACATGATGACCCCGTAGCCGTCGCCATAGCCCACGGGGATCGTGGCGATCCGGGTCGGCTTCTTCGTGACGTAGGTGCGGTTGTACCCGATCCCGTAGCCCTTGGGGAACTCTTTCAGGAGCGCGACCTTCGTCTTGAAGCTCATCACGGGCAGCAGGTCAGCCTTCGCCTTGAGGCTCTCGGAGGGGTAGATCCCGTAGGACATGATTCCGGGGCGGACCATGTCCAGGTGGAATTGCTTGAAGTTCAGCAGGCCGCCGCTGTTGGCCAGGTGCTTGACAGGGATGTAGATCCGGTTCTCCTCGAGCTTCTTCAGGAGCGCCAGGAAGAGATCCCATTGCTTCTCGTTGTAGTCATCCCCCTCGACTTCGCTCGAGGAGAGGTGCGTGAAGATGCCCTCGACGGCGAGGTTCGGAAACTCGAGGACCTCCTCGATCGTCCGGAAGGCCTCGCTGTGGATCGTGCCGCCGCGGCCCATGCCCGTGTCCACCTCGATGTGGATGGGCATCTTGGCCTGCGCTTTTTTCACTTTTTTCTGGAGCTCCCGGGCAAACCCGAGGTCGGAGACGGAGGGGGTGAGGTTGTACTTGATGATCTCGTCGATCTCGAGGCCCATGGAGGGGCTCAGGATGAGGATCGGCGCGTCGATGCCGCCCACGCGCAGCTGGACTCCCTCGTCGGCGTTGGCGACCCCCAGGAAGTAGGCGCCGTTTTTCAGGGCCACGTTGGAGATCTCGATGGCCCCGTGGCCGTAGGCGTCGGCCTTCACCACCGAGAGGATCTTCACGTCGGGCCCCACGAGCCTGCGCATCTCGCTCCAGTTGTGCGCGAAGTTGTCCAGGTCGACCTCGACCCAGCTGCGGTAATTCAGCCCGTCTGCCCTTTTGATTGCTCATGGCAAGCCCGTCCCGTCCTTCATCGGGTTGAGACCCGGAAATGGCGAACAAATTCCCCCGGATAATCCGCCCGAAACGTTATCAGAAAAAAGGGGGATTGCAAAGGGTGAAGATAGTTTCGATCTTGACAAAGAGGGGGGTTGGGTTTATAAGTTTCCCTTCGAAATGGACAGCAGGCCGATGTAGCTCAGCCGGTAGAGCAGCTGATTCGTAATCAGCAGGTCTGGGGTTCGATTCCCCACATCGGCTCCATGTAGACGGAAGAAGGCGCAATCCCAATCGGGTTGCGCCTTCTTCCGTCTAAAGGGTTTCGCGGGGATCAGAATCCGGGTGCGGGTCTAGAAATGGCCGTCTCTGTCACTTCCTCACTGCTGCGGAGCAGCCTCCGTCCCTACGCCGCGTGCCGGGGTGCCTGCACCGGGGATGTCCGGGTCGGGCTCGCTGGATCGTCGCGCCCCTCTCCTCGACCTTTTTCTGCCGGTACTGGATGTAGGCATTGCGGACGGCCAGGTAGGGATCGATGGCGGCTTCCTTGATCGCCTCGTAGTCGCCGATCTGCAGAGAGGTGTCGTTGATCGCCTGGTATCCCCGGACGCCGAGCCACACATACCAGGGGTCGAGATAGGAAATCGGGTAGGAGAAGTAGTCCCCGATCATGCCCACGGTGTCCCTCGGGCTCGAAGGCCCGAGGAACGGCCAGACGATGTAGAAACCCTGGCCGACCCCGTAGGAACCGAGGGTCTGGCCGAAGTCTTCATCCTGCCTCACGAGGCCGATCTCCTCGCCCCCTGCCGGATCGAACAGGCCCGCCAGGCCGATCGTGCTGTTGAGCATGAAGCGGAACAGTTCCGTGGCGGCGCCGATGAAATTGGCCTGCAGCACGCAGTTGACGAAACGGATGGGGGCCCGGAGGTTGGAGAAGAAATTGCCCAGTCATAGGGGTCAGGTCTTGAATTATCGCTTATACTGTGATAGATAGCATTTATGTCTCGCCCGCTGCGCATAGAGTATCCTGGTGCAGTTTACCATGTCACCTCCCGTGGGGATGCCCGCCGTAAGATCTTCTGTGATGATAAGGATCGGTTGCTGTTTCTTGACGTCCTGGCATCCATCGTGTCTCGGTTCCACTGGCTCTGCCATGCCTATTGCCTGATGAATAATCACTATCATCTGATTGTCGAAACCCCGGAGGGCAATCTCAGCCGGGGGATGCGGCACCTCAATGGAGTCTACACCCAGAGATTCAATCGGCGGCACCGCAAGCCTGGTCACGTCTTCCAGGGGCGATATAAAGCCATCGTTGTGGAGAAGGAGAGTTATTTGCTGGAGCTGTGCCGGTACGTGGTGTTGAACCCCGTCCGGGCCAAAGCTGTAGAGACACCGGATGCGTGGAACTGGAGCAGTTATAAAGCGACTGCCGGGTATACGGATGTTCCCGAATATCTGACAGTAGATTGGATACTTTCGCACTTTGCGATGAAACGCAAGGCTGCACAGAAGCACTATCGGGAATTTGTGGCGGCTGGACCGTCGAAGGGGAAACCATGGGATCATCTCAAGGGGCAAATCTACCTGGGGGATGATCCGTTCGTTCGGGAAATGAAGAGCCTGATACAGGGTTCCGATACCCTTGCAGAAGTTCCACGCATTCAACGATACGCCGACAGGCCGGAGCTAAAGGATCTCTTCTATGTGACCCAACGCTATGAAAGAAACGAGGCGATCATTTCAGCGCATGTTCAATACGGTTATACCCTCAGCGAGATTGGCAGATACCTGGGGATTCATTACACGACAGTGAGCAAGATCATAAAGGCACAGACGGACTACTGATAATTCAAGACCTGACCCTCTTTCCCATAGAACCAACCAGCCACTAGGGAGGACTAAGCTGTGAGCTTCATACATCACGACCGGAATAACGAGCAAATGTTGATTCCTATAACGATAATACGAGGAGGTACCAGCCGAGGGTTCTACTTTGAAGAAAAGAATGTACCCAAGCCCGGAGAAGGTCTTGAAGAGTTGCTTCTCGCAGTCCGTGGCTCGCCTGATCCAATGGGTATGGATGGATTAGGTGGAAATTCGATCCTGCAGTCGAAGACTGCAATCGTGTCACCTTCGAAGAGGCACGATGCCGATGTCGACTATACGTTCATACAGATATTTCCTGACCAGCCGACTACGCTAACCTACAAAATGAACTGCGGAAACATTTCGGCCGGCGTTCCCGTCTTCGCTCTGATGAAGAACATGATCTCTGGCGTGAAAGACGGCCCGAACACGATTCGTGTCTTTTCCACTAATACGCAGAAGATGATATACATTACCGTCGACGTGCTTAATGGCGAGGCGCGGGTTGATGGCGACTGTCATATAGATGGCGTGCCAGGTACGGGCTCGCGGATTCTCGTCGACTTCCGAGATCAAGCCGGGGGGTTCACAGGCCGACTCTTTCCCACCGGGAACCTCGTAGATAATATCAAGATGGATGACGGAACCTCGGTCAATGTCACGATCGTTGATATGGTCAACCCTTGTGGTTTCTTCGACGCCCGGACCTTCGGTCTCGGTTACGCCGGCCTCGAGCTTCCGAATCCCGACAACACTCTTAGCGAGCCGCCAGGAATGCTCGGTCGCATGGAAGAACTGCGCATGAGGATCGCTCATCTCATGGGATGGAAAGACCAGACACGTGAAACGATCGCCAAAGTTGCGATGCCATTCGCCGTATCGGTCACGCCATCAGCCGACTACACAGCATTGACTGAGGAGAAAGTTAAGGGCGGCGAGGTCGATCTCGTTGCGCGATTCTATGCCGAGTCTGTTATGCACACGGCCGCTCCGGGCAGCGGCTCAACATGTCTGGCAGCAGCAGCGTCGGTTCCGGGCACAATTCCTAACCGCGCGCTCGGCACCGGCCCGTTAAAGTCGGGAAAGGGCGGGGACTTCACCCTGGGTCACCCTAGCGGAAGATTCGGCCTCCATGTAGAACCGATACTGGACAAGGAGGATCCCAACAAGATCAGCTATAAAGCCCTGAGCTTTATCAGGACGGCCCGTATCATCTGTGACGGCACCATTTACATCAAACAAACGCGTCCTGCCGACAATGTTTCATGGATCGCAGCAGATGCTTACAAAGCCTCGTCGTTCTTTATAGACGGCGATAGCGTCAAAATTCAACGGTAGCAGAGTGGCAAGTCAATCCATGTACAAGGAAGAAGGCGCAATCCCAACGGGTTGCGCCTTTTCGGTTTAAGGGGTTTCGTCGGGATTGATTCCGTCTGCGTGTCAGAAAAGGCTGGAGCAAAGGGGAATCTTTCTCAATCGTAGATCGCCACGCCTCAGAAAATCCACCCTCACCCCGACCCTCTCCCCTCAAGGGAGAGGGAGATTAAGGAAAGGGTTTGCCAGGGGCTCGGCTCGCGATGACTCTATTCTTCTGTCACGTCTTCCACTACTGCCGCTTTTTCACTTCTGCGGAGCAGCCTCCGTCCCCACGCCGCGTGCAGGGGTGCCCGCACCGGGGATGTCGGGTTCGGACTTGCAGGATCGTCCCGCCCTTCTCCTCGACCTTTTTCTGCCGGTACTGGATGTAGGCATTGCGGACGGACAGGTAGGGATCGATGGCGGCCTCCTTGATCGCCTCGTAGTCGCCGATCTGCAGAGAGGTGTCGTTGATCGCCTGGTATCCCCGGACGGCGGTCCACACATACCAGGGGTCGAGATAGGAAATCGGGTAGGAGAAGTAGTCCCCGATCATGCCCACGGTGTCCCTTGGGCTCGAGGGCCCGAGGAAGGGCCAGACGATGTAGAAACCCTGGCCGACCCCGTAGGAGCCGAGGGTCTGGCCGAAGTCTTCATCCTGCCTCACGAGGCCGATCTCCTCGCCCCGGCCGGGTCGAACAGGCCCGCCAGGCCGATCGTGCTGTTGAGCATGAAGCGGAACAGCTCCGTGGAGGCGCCGATGAGGTTGGCCTGCAGCACGCAGTTGACAAAACGGACGGGCGCCCGGAGGTTGGAGAAGAAGTTGCCCACGCTCACGCGCGCGGGCTCGGGCAAAACGGCGCTGTAGCCCTCCGCTACGGGCTTCAGGACCCAGAAGTAGAGACGGTCGTTGAAGGTGAACATGGCCCGGTTGAAGGGCTCCCAGGGGTCTGCGATCGTGACCTGCTCGGCGGCGGGGACATCGTCTGTCCCATAGTCAAAATCATCCTCGTCGCCTTCGGTCTTCTCTCCGGGCGCGTCCGCTGTCGCGGGCGAGGCGGCCTCGTCCTTGGCCAGTTGAAGGAACGCGGAAGGCTGCTCCAGCGAGTAGGAGGCCACAGCCGGTGTCGCGG
>CAWEPT010000015.1:0-15545 GCA_963810965.1 uncultured delta proteobacterium
CGGGTCCTGCGTCTCGAAGGCGCAATGCTCGCAAATGTAGAAAGGCATCAATGCCTCCGGCATTTGCGTCTGTCCCGTCTATTCGGTCTATCCCGTCTATTCTGTCAAATCCCCCTCTTTCCCCCTTTATAAAAGGGGGATGACAGGGGGATTTTCCTCCTGTTCCCAATTCGAAGGGGGATTTCCTGTCATTTGAAATCGGTGCAATGCCCGCCATGTTTCGGATCGTCTATATATCAGAGGGGCCGTCGGGGGTGAAGGACAAAAAAAGAGGCAGGGCCATCATGGCCCTGCCTCTCCTAAAGTCTCTTGTGTTTAAGATGTGCTTAGAACTTCCTCCTGGACACGCCGGCCAGGCCCACAAGGCCCAGGCCGAGAAGCAGCATCGACATCGGCTCGGGGACCGGCTGAAGGGCGATCGAAGTCTGGATTTTCAGGTTGGATTCCGATGTGTGCCGTTCCGCGAAGAAGAAATCGAAATCGTAATGTCTGGCCTGCGGTCGAGTCCGAGCGTATTTAGCATTGCACGCGTCATCAGGCACCATGAACTCCGCCCAGATCCATGACCAACTTATTGTTGATGAATACCCACACGTCATCGTCACCAGTGAAGTGAACGTCTGGCCTGCTTTGTAGGTGAACTGAGAATGAATCTCATAGGTAAAGTGATAATTATGGCGAGGTCCTGTGGATTGCCGAGACAGCTGTCCGTCAATCGGGAAGAATGCCGAGCTCTGGAAGCTGTAAATGCCCGTGCCGGGTCAGTTTCGTTCAGAGTAATGTGCATGACTCGTTGTAGCTTGGAGTGTCGTTGTACCACTGATTGAAATTAGTTTGACCGTGTGTGGATCCATACGTTGCGTCACCATCGCGTACACCGGTTTTCCGTCTGAGCCCAAGGTGGTTTGAACGATCCCTGTCACCAGACCGGCATATGTTGCTTCAAAGTCACTGTTGGATCTGCTGGCGTAAAATCCCGTACTGTACCCGTCAGAGTGATCGGAAGCCGCCAGAACGGTGCCGAGATGAAAACCAGGCACATCGCCATCACGGCCGTGATGAATAATGATCTCCTTTTCATGCTCTCCTCCTTATATGCCTTCTTTTTTAATAATTTCGATATGTTGTGAGATTGTGTCTCTTTTTGCCGGATGTGCCGGACAATCGGAAAGATTTCATGATCCATGCCATCTATTTAACTGTTTGATATTAATGTATTTTCACTGAGAAATGCCGTTTTGGCCATGGCCGAAACCGTAAAGCCATCCGACACCTCGAGGCTCTCATCCCCTCTCGTTCACATATATTTACATTATAAACAATCGGTTGCAGGCGATTCGTTACATGTAAAAAAAGTTTACAAATGTACTCTGTGCAACGAAGATGGCCAGGCTCGCTTGATGATTTGTTCGGTTAAATGATGGCGAAGTGAAAAAATCGGAGAACTATTTGCGGGGGGACATCAAGCCGAAGACCGTCAGTCCCATTTGAAAGGAGCTTCCTTGTTGAAATCGGGCGCAAGCGTGTGCTCGTCCACCTCCTGGATGAAGAGGTTTTCGAACTCCAGGTCGAGGGCGAGGTCCACGACTGCCTCGTATTCCTCCCGGGTCACGCGGCGGCCAAAAAGCGGGTCGCCCGATACGGCAGGCGTCGGCGTGTATTGCGACATGAGGCTCAGCGGAACTTTTTTTGAGAGCTGAGCGGCGATGAGGCGGATGACGTCCATGCTGTTTTGAACCCGTCCGGGCAGGACGAGGTGCCGGATGATCACGCCTTGCCGGGCGATCCCGCCCGCCGTCTGGAGCCTCTCGCCTGTCTGGCGGATCATCTCCGCGATCGATTCCAGGGCCCGCTGCGGGTAATCTTCCGGGGCGGAGCAATCCCGGGCGTCCCTCTCGTTTCCATACTTGAAATCGGGCAGCCAGACGTCGACGATGCCGTCGAGCAGGCGGATCACCTCGGTCTTCTCGTACCCCCCGCAGTTGTAGACGAGCGGCAGCTTAAGGCCCCACTCGCAGGCCGCAAGCAGAGATTCCAGGACGGCCGGAAGCTGCGGCGTGGGCGTCACCAGTTCGATGTTGTGGCAGCCTTTCATCGCGAGCTCCAGCATGACGCCCGCCAGGGCCTCCCGGTCCACCGCTTCTCCCATACGGTCGCGGCTGATCTGGTAGTTCTGGCAGAAAGGGCATTTCAGGTTGCAGGAGGTGAAAAAGAGGGTGCCTGCGCCCGCCGTCCCGGAGATGGGGGGCTCCTCGCCGAAGTGGGGCAGGGCCCGCGCAAGGACGGCGCCGGGGCCGAGACCGCAAAACCCCGTTTCCCCCTCGAGCCGGTTGACCCGGCACTCCCGGGGGCAGAGGGTGCAGCTGCGCATGAGCTCCCGCAGCACGGGGATGCGTTCCCTGAGGATTTCTGCTTTGGAGGTTCTTTCTTCTCTAGTCAAGGCTCAACGGTTCCGCGATCGCGCGGATCTTCCCGCTTTCCACCTGCTCGGCGAACTCCTCCCCGAGGGGGGCGCAGATCTCGACGACCTTTCGCCAGTTCAGGATGCGGCCTGCGGGATCGTCGATGAATGTCTCGAAGTCGTCCCGGTCGGGGATCTTCCCGCCGGGGAAGGTTTCCACGAGCCCGGGCGACGGGGTAATCACCAGGAGGTTGTCGAGGGCTTCGTCCGGACGGTCTTCGCCCCTTGATCTTCTTGTCGAGCCACCCCGGGATGACCCGGCCCTCGTGATGGACGAGCAGGGTCACGTCGTCTTCTTTTGCGGCGTAGTCGTGGTCGAGATGGTAGTCGATCACGCCCCCGTCCCGATAGACGCCGCGCGGGGCCCCGTAGATGTCCGTCACCCCCTCGATCAGAAGCGGGATGGCGCCCGAGGCGAGAACGGCATGCTTGAAGTTGAATTCATTCAGCACCACAGCCTTCCCGCGGAAACCGGGCCGCAGGCAGAACTGGGGCGGCCGGGGGCCGCTGTAGAAGACCACCCGTTCGAAGAAGCGGAAGAGATTGCGGCGGTTGATCCTGTTGAGGGCATAGCACAGCGCAAGGCCCCACTTCTGCACCCAGGGGGTCTCCGAGGCGGCAAGGTTTCTCGCCCGGGCCGTCGTAACGGCAAGCCGGTAATGGTCATGGGCCAGCGCGAAGGGGATGGCGTCGTTCTCCAGGAAGGCGTCGATGACCTCCTGGAGAGATCTCCTGATGGCTTGAGGGGGTGCTTCTGCGGTCAAAGGGGATGCCGATGTAGGCATCGAGGAGCCTGCGATAGCTCTTCTCCGGTTCGGGCTGGAGCCAGGCGGCGAAACGCCAGGCGCCCGCCGACGCGCCCGTCAGCAGGACGGGCCGCGATTTCGATCCCAGCTTGCCGTTTCGCAGGAGGGTGAGGTCAAAGCCGCTCGCCACGAGCCAGCGGGGCCCCACCGCGGGGCCCACGTAGGTCGTGACCCGGTCGAGGCGAAAGCCCCCGTCCCGGATCATCTCCAGTGCCCGTTTTCCCGCCCGGATGCAGAGCCTCTCCATTACCGTTCGATTCTCCCCCAATTGAAAAGTGTGACATCATAATCCAGTTGCCCCTGAAATACAACGGCCCGCTGAAATTCTTTAACCCCTTGAAATAAAGAGAGGCATGCGGTATATGGCATAAGGTGTCAGGTTCAAATGAGAGGCATGAAGATTCTTTATACTTCCTGAACCCTTTACCCGATACCCTATAGCCATCTTGTTTAGGTAATTCATGGACATCAAGGAGCAGGTCTTCCAGATCGCGAAGAACGCCAAGCATGCGGCATCGGCCGTGGCCAACCTCTCGAGTGCGGAGAAGGACGAGGCCCTGGTCGAGATGGCCGAGCAGCTCATCCATCACACGGACACCCTCATCGAGGAAAACGAGAAGGACGTCGAGTACGCCCGGCAAAAAGGCCTCTCGAAGGCCATGATCGACCGCCTCACGCTGGATGAGAAAGCGATCCGCGCCATGGCGCGGGGGCTCGAGGAGGTGGCCGCCCTTCCGGATCCCGTGGGGAAGATCACCTCCATGTGGAGGCGCCCCAACGGGCTTCTCGTGGGCAGGATGCGGATTCCCCTGGGCGTCATCGGGATCATCTACGAGTCGCGCCCCAATGTGACCGTCGATGCAGCGGCCCTGTGCCTGAAGGCCGGAAACGCCGTCATCCTCCGGGGCGGCTCCGAGGCCATCAACTCCAACACGGCCCTGAGCCTGATCCTGCGAGGCGTGCTCCGGGTCAAGGGGCTTCCCGAAAACGCCATCCAGCTTATCCCCATGGTGGATCGCGAGGCCGTCAACATGTTGCTCAAGCTCGATGAGTACGTCGACCTCATCATCCCCCGGGGCGGCGAAGATCTCATCCGGGCCGTTGTCAGCCAGTCGCGGATCCCCGTGATCAAGCACTACAAAGGGGTTTGCCACGTCTTTGTCGACGCCAGCGCCGACCTCGACATGGCCGTCCAGATCTGCATGAACGCCAAGGTGCAGCGGCCGGGCGTCTGCAACGCCATGGAGACGCTGCTCGTCCACAAGAGTGCGGCCGGCGTGTTCCTCCCCGCCGTGGCGGAGGCCCTGGAGAAGGCGGGCGTCGTGCTGCGCGGCTGCGAGCGGACCCGGGCCATCCTGCCGGGGCTCGATGCGGCCACGGAGAAGGATTGGCACGAGGAGTACCTGGATCTCATCCTGGCGGTGCGAAGTCGTCGACGGGCTCGACGAAGCCATCGGCCATATCGAACAGTACGGCTCGCTGCACACCGAGTCGATCGTCACGCGCGACTACGACAACGCGCAGCGGTTCCTCAGAGAGGTGAATTCCTCGACGGTCCTCGTCAACGCCTCAACCCGTTTCAGCGACGGCTTTCAGCTCGGTCTCGGCGCCGAGATCGGGATCAGCACGACGAAGCTGCACGCCTTCGGGCCCATGGGCCTCGAGGAGCTGACGACGCAGAAGTTCATCATCTACGGAAGCGGACAGGTGCGCACCTAGGCCCTTGGGCCAGGTCAGTTTTGAGTTTTGAATGTTGAGTTATGAATGATGAATCATAAAACGAATCAATGGTTCCATAATTCGAAACTCAAAACTCAAAATTCATAATTGGAGCTGGCTTCAGCCTGACGCTGTATGAACATGAAATGGGGACTGATGGGCGGCACCTTCGACCCGATCCACCTGGCCCACCTGCGATGCGCCCAGGAGATCCTGGAGAAATACGGTCTCGACAGGATCATCTTCATCCCCTCGGCAACGCCACCCCTCAAGCAAGGACCCGGCATCACCTCCTACGAGCATCGCGAGCGCATGGTGCGCTTCGCCGTCGAGGGAAATCCCGCCTTTGCCTTCTCCGACGTCGAGAACCGGCGCGAGGGCCGCTCCTACACGGTGGACACCATCGGTTACTTCCGCGAGACTTTCGGGAAAGAGCTGGAGATTTTTTTCATCATGGGGCAGGACGCCTTCGACGACATCCAGCGCTGGAAGAGCTGGAGGCGGCTGCTCACCCTTTGCCATTTCATCATCATGACGAGGCCCGGCTGGCGAAAGGGCTCGCTGCGTAAAGCCCTTCCCCCCGACGATGCGAAGCGCTTTACCTATGACAGAAAAGCGCGCGGTTATCGTGGCCCCTCGGGCAAGTTTATCTCCTTCACGGGTGTCACCCAGCTCGACATCGAGTCGACGGACATCCGCGATCGCGTGAAATCGGGCCGCTCCGTCCGCTATCTCGTGCCGGATGCGGTCAGGGAGTACATTGAGAGGCAGGGGCTTTACAAACGATTGAATGCGCTTGTGAATGAGGCAACGGTGGACATGACAGGTTGAAACAGAAACAAGATTTCTTCTGATCCCGATATTCCTTATTCCAGTCTTCCACTATTGCAGCGATGAACCGAGAATCATCAAAAGCGAGCTCGGAGCGGCGATGCGTGCGCAGCAACGATCCCTTCGCATCCACTATTTGCAGCACGTCCCCTTCGAGGGGCCGGGGTCCATCGAGTCGTGGGCCCTGGTGAGGGGTCACCGCCTCACATCCACGCGCCTGTATGCCGGCCAGCGCCTGCCGGCGGTCGAGGAGCTGGACTGGCTCTTCATCCTGGGCGGGCCCATGAACGTCTACGAGGAAAACCGTTATCCCTGGCTTGCCCGGGAAAAGCGTTTCATCGGCGAGGCGCTGCACGGGGGAAAAGTCGTCATCGGCATCTGCCTCGGGGCCCAGCTTCTTGCCTGCGTTCTGGGTGCGAAGGTGACGCGGAATCCATGTGTCGAGATCGGCTGGTATCCCGTGGAAAAAGCGGCGCAGGCCTCGCAATCCAACCTCTCCGGCTTCCTTCCGGATCAGTTTCCTGCGTTCCACTGGCACGGCGACACCTTCGAGGTCCCGCGCGGCGCCGTCCATCTTGCCCGAAGCCAGGCCTGTGAAAACCAGGCCTTTGCCTTCGGCGACCGGGTTGCCGCATTCCAGTTCCACCTGGAGTCCACGAGGGAAAGCGTGGAGCAGACTCGTTCACAACTGCCCTGAAGATCTTGCCGATGGCCCCTTCGTTCAGAGTCCTGCGGAGATGCTCACGAATCTGGATCGTTTTCGCGCGATCAATGGCCTGATGGCCGACTTCCTGGACGGACTGGCAGCCAGGCAAGAGGTCAACAGGTAACAGGTAACAGGTAACAGGTAACAGGTAACAGGATTCTTCTATCAATAGTCTGTTTCCTGTCACCTGACACCTCATGTGTGGCCGGGAAATCGGAGCGAGCAATACCTTGTAAGTTGCCTTCGAATGCGATAACTTGAAGTAAACCGCACTGAAGGAGGGACCTATGGGCGAAGTGGTTCACACCTCGAAGATCAAGATCGTCAGGGAGACAGGACCCACCCGCAGGGCCATGATCGAGGGGTTCTCGGAGCCCGTCTATTACGGCGTCCACGGGGGGATCAAGCGGTTCTACAAGGTAGAGCCCGAAAAGGAGCATGCGGCAACCCTGGATCACATCGTTGCCGCCACCGCGGGGTGAATGATGGGCTCACTGGCCACGCTGATGGCCGGAAAGAAGATCCCCACCCCCGAGCATCTCTACTGGGCCGACATGGAAGGAGACATCGAAGCTGTGGCAGGCGTCCTCCGGATCACGACGATCCGGGTGAAGATGCATCTCAAGTGCCCCGAGGAGAAGGTGGCCGACGCGAAGGAGGCCTTCGCGAACTACATCACCCGCTGTCCCGCCGCCCAGAGCGTCAAGGACTGCATCAAGCTCCAGGACGAGCTCATCTTCGAAAAATAGGGTAAACGGTTGAAATGCAAATCCCCCTTCATCCCCCTTTGCAATAGGGGGACAGAGGGGGATTTTCTTTTCACGCTCATTACCCTTCGACCCTATGCCCTCAGCCGGTCCTGCTGTGGCAGGACTTTCTTCAGGAACTTCCCCGTCAGCGACTCCTCCGTCCGTACCACGTCCTCCGGCGTGCCCTGGGCCACGATCCTCCCGCCGCCGGGCCCGCCCTCGGGACCGAGGTCGATGATCCAGTCGGCCGACTTGATCACGTCGAGATTGTGCTCGATCACGACGATGGAGTTGCCCATGTTGACGAGGCGCATGAGCACTTCGAGCAGCTTCTGCACGTCGGCGAAATGAAGGCCGATCGTGGGCTCGTCGAGGATGTAGAGGGTGTCTGCGCGGGAGGGCTTGCCCAGCTCGCGGGCGAGCTTGATCCGCTGGGCCTCGCCGCCGGAGAGCGTCGTGGCCGACTGGCCAAGCCGGATGTAGCCCAGCCCCACGTCGTGAAGGAGCTTGAGCTTCGTGCGGATCGACGGGATGTTCTCGAAGAAGACGAGGGCCTCGCTCACCGTCATGTCGAGAACCTCGGCGATGCTCTTGCCCTTGTACTGGATCTCCAGGGTGTCGCGGTTGAAGCGCTTTCCGCGGCAGATGTCGCAGGTGACGTAGACATCGGGCAGGAAGTGCATCTCGATCTTGATGAGGCCGTTGCCCTCGCAGGACTCGCAGCGCCCGCCCTTGACGTTGAAGCTGAACCGCCCCGGCTTGTAGCCCCGCGTGCGCGATTCCGGCAGCTGGGCGAAGAGGTCCCGGATGAAGGTGAAGGCGCCCGTGTAGGTGATGGGGTTGGAGCGGGGCGTGCGGCCGATGGGCTGCTGGTTCATGACGATGACCCGCTCGATTCCCCCCAGGTCCCGCACGTTGCGGATCTTCCCGACCCTTCCCTTGTAGCGGTAGAGCCGCCGGGCGAGCACCCGGTAGAGGGTCTCCAGGACCAGGGTGCTCTTGCCGGAGCCGGAAACCCCGGTCACGCAGGTGAGCACTCCCACGGGGATGCGGATGTCGATGCCCTGGAGGTTGTTTTCCGTGGCGCCCTCGAGGACGATGAATCGCCCGGCGGGCACTCTGCGCTTCTCCGGTACGGGGATGCCGAGCCGGCCCGAGAGGTAGCGGCCCGTGAGCGACGTCTCGCTTGCCAGGATCTCCGATGGCGTCCCCTGGAAGACGACGTGGCCTCCCTCGAGGCCCGCACCCGGCCCCATGTCGACGATCCCGTCGGAGGCCATCATCATGTCGGCGTCGTGCTCGACGACGAGCACCGTGTTTCCCATTTCCTTGAGGCGCGCCAGCGTTGCGATGAGGCGCCCGTTGTCGCGCGGGTGAAGCCCGATCGTAGGCTCGTCCAGCACGTAGAGCACACCCGAGAGGCCCGAGCCGATCTGGGTGGCCAGCCGGATGCGCTGCCATTCGCCTCCGGAGAGCG
Organism: uncultured delta proteobacterium; assembly: GCA_963810965.1. GTDB lineage: Bacteria > Desulfobacterota > Syntrophia > Syntrophales > UBA2192 > UBA2192. The sequence goes on from CAWEPT010000015.1 coordinate 8,750, forward strand.
TTCCCGAGGCCCGCTCGAGGCTCAGGTAGTCCATGCCCACATCCAGCAGGAACCGCAGCCGGTCCCGGATCTCCTTCAGGATCCTCTCCGAGATGGCCGCCTCCTGGCGGGTCAGCGTCAGCCCCTTGAGGAAGTCCATGCTGTCCGCGATGGAGAGCCGGCAGAACTCGTAGATGTTCTTCCCGCCCACCGTCACCGAGAGGCTTTCCTTCTTCAGGCGCGCGCCGCGGCAGGCGGGGCACTCGCTCATGTTCAGATAGCGCTCGAGCTCCGTGCGCATGTCGTAGGAGTCCGTCTCGTGGTAGCGCCTGTCGAGGTTGGGGATGATGCCCTCGAAGGGCTTTTCCGTGAAGGTGCGCTTGCCCCCGTTGTTCGTGTAGAACCGGACGGCCTCATCGCCGGAGCCGTAGAGAAGCATGCGCCGGATCTTCTCGGGGAGCTCCTTGAAGGGCGTGTTGATGTCGAAGCCGAAATGCTCCGAGAGGGCCTCCAGCATCTGGTGGAAGTACCATGGAATCGCGGTTCTGCCACGGGGCGATGGCCCCTTCGCGGATGGAGAGCCCCGGGTCGGAAACGATGAGGTCCTCGTCGAAGAAGATCTTCGTTCCCAGGCCGTCGCACTCCGGGCAGGCCCCGTAGGGGCTGTTGAAGGAGAACATCCGCGGGGCAAGCTCGGGGAGGCTCACGTTGCACTCCGGGCAGGCGTAGCGCTCGCTGAAGAGAATCTGCTCGCCCCCGGCGATGTCGGCCTTGACGAGGCCGTCGGAGAGCCGCGCCGTGATCTCCAGGGAGTCGCGCAGGCGTTTGCGGATCCCCTCGCGGATGACGAGGCGATCGACGACGACGTCGATGTCATGGCGCTTGTTCTTGTCCAGGGCGATTTCGTCGGCCAGGTCCCGGATCTCGCCGTCCACCTTCACCCGCACGTAGCCCTCGCGGCGAAGCCTGCCCAGCTCCCGCTGGAACTCGCCCTTCTTGCCGCGCACGACGGGGGCCAGAAGCGAGACGGCCGTGCTTCCGGGCAGCGCCAGGAGCTGCTCCACCATGGTGTCGATCGTCTGCGAGCGGATCTCGCGGCCGCACTGAAAGCAGTGGGGAGAGCCGATGCGGGCGTAGAGGAGACGCAGGTAGTCGTAGATCTCCGTGACGGTGCCCACCGTCGACCGGGGGTTGTGGCTTGCGCTTCGCTGCTCGATGGCGATGGCCGGCGAGAGCCCCTCGATGGACTCCACCTCGGGCTTGTCCATCTGGCCGATGAACTGGCGGGCATAGGTGGACAGGGACTCCACGTAGCGGCGCTGGCCCTCGGCGTAGATCGTGTCGAAGGCAAGCGTCGACTTGCCCGAGCCGCTCACGCCGGTGATGACGACGAGACTGTCCCGGGGGATGTCGATGCTGACGTTCTTGAGATTGTGCTGGGATGCACCCTTGATGCGAATGTATTTCATAATGACTCAAATCCCCCTCTTTCCCCCTTTTTTAAAGGGGGATCAAAGGGGGATTTCCTGACGAAATAGACCAAACAGACCAGATAGACCAGATAGACGAGATTCGTCTCCTACAGGCGAATTTCAATGTGCGCCTTCTGCCGCTTTTCCACCACCCACTCGTCGTACTTCTTTTCCATCTTGTCGCGGTAGATCCGCTCCTCCACGTCCTCGCGGGTGGCCTTGGCGGAAAGGCTTCCGCCGCCGCGGCGGTCGAGGGCCCGGATGATGTAGAGCCCCTGCGGGGTTTCGATTACGTCACTCATCTCGCCCGGCTTGAGACCGAAGGCAACCTCCTCGATCGCGGGGTTCAGGCTTCCCTTCTCGACATATCCGATGTCGCCCCCGGTGCGCGCGGGCCCGGGAGTGAACTCGTTGGCCAGGGCCTCGAAAGGCTCGCCGGCCCGGATGCGCTTCAGGATCGTCTGGGCCTTGACGCGCTGCTGCTCCTTGACTGCCGGGTCGCCTCCGACGGGGACGGGCAGGGAAATCATCTGCAGCCTCACCCGCAGCTTCCCCTCGTACTCGTCGCGGTGTTCCTGGTAATACAAGCCGATCTCTTCGTTCGTGACGGAGACCCTCGGGCGGATTTCCCTCTGCATGATCCGCATCTTGATCAGATCGCTTCGCGTCGCCTCGCGGTACTTCTCGTAGCTGCTCCCTTCCTTGACCAGGACCTGCTGCAGGTCCTCCATCGACATTTTGCGCCGCTTCAGGCTTTCCTGGATGGTATTGTTTATTTCTTCGTCCCGGACGGTGATTCCCAGCCTCTTCGCTTCCTGTCTCAAGAGCAGATCTTCGATCATCCTGTCCAGCAACGCTTTCCTCGCGTCACGGCGATCCGCTCCCGGTCCTCGGGGCGAATGTCCTGTCCGTATCGCTTCAGGACGAGCTCCACCGTGCTTTCCAGTTCGTACTGGGTGATGACGTCGTCGTTGACAACGGCGATGACGCGATCGACGATCTCACCCCACGACGGCGTTGCCGCCGCGAAAAGAAGAATTGCGGCCCATGCCAGAAACCTGTGCAGTTTGTTCATGGTTGTTCACCACCACCATTATCCCTTGCCGGGGGACGCCGGGGCTTGTCCCGGCTTCGGCTCCTCGGTTCGGGGTTCTTCGATCTTGACCTGCTTCAGGCGCTCTTCATCGATGCGGATCTTCGCTTCCGACTTGAGCGCATCGAGCCATTTCCGGAACCCCTGTTCCTCTCTGCCCTTCGCGAGGTCCGCCCTGATCTTTTCCTTCACTTCGGCAAATTCGATCCAGCGCCCTTTTTCTTTTTTCAGGACCTTGAACAGGTGGAACCCGTAAGGGCTTTTCACGACCTTGCTCGTCTTTCCCTCGGCGAGCGAGAAGACGATCCGGTCGAAGGCCTCCGGCATGACCCCCCGGGTGAAAACACCGAGGTCCCCCCCTTTGGCGGCTTCGGGGCCCGTCGAGACCTCGCGGGCCGCCTTGCTGAATTCCTCGCCGGCCTGGAGGCGTTTCAGCACGGCATCGGCTTTCTCCTTGGTCGCAACGACGATCTGGGCCACATGCACCGTCTCCTCGGAGTAGTAGCGGCTCCGGTTGGCCTGGTAATAGGCCATGGCCTCGTCGTCCGTGATGGTGATCTTCGAGTTGACCTCCCGGTCGACGAGTTTCTCGAGCAGCAGCCGCTTTCTCAGCTCCTCGCTCCAGATCTTGTAGTCCACCTTCTCGCCGCCGAAGACCTGGGCGAAGCTCTCGCCGGCGTAGTCCTTCTTGATCTCCTCGACGCGTTTCTTCAACTCCTCGTCGGTGACCTTGAGTCCGAGCTTCTCGGCCTGGATCAGCATCACCTTTTCATCGATCAGGTCGTCGAGGGCCTCGCGCTTGATGTTGACGATGTCTTCTTCCTTCAGGCCGGACGTGCTGCCCAGGAGATTGAGGGCGTTGCGCAGCTTTACGGTGAAGTCCTTGACCTTGATCTCGACCCCGTTCACCGTGGCGATGGCATCCTCCGAGGGTGTCTTGAAGGTCGAACAGCCGATGCCTGCGGCCAGAAAAAAAGCCGCCGCCATCCCCACCAGGGCAACCCTGCGGAGCAGGTCATGCTTGCACGACTCTCCTTCTCGATCCTCCATCTGCGTTTCCCCCACTACAAAATACGTCTATTTCGTCTGTTTCGTCTATTTCGGTCTATTCCGTCATATCCGCCTTCGGCGCCCTGGTTACAAGGTAACTGGAAATGGGATTACAGGTGCCGATCTCTGCTCTTCCCTTCATCCTCTATCACTCAGACACTTCTTCCCTCGACCTTCATCCACTGCATGCACTAGCGCGCTAGTGCCGCGCCAGCTCCTCGAGCAGCCCCTTCGCCGCCTCGATGACCTGCCCCTCTTGCAGTTCGGGCATGGGAATAAAGAGCCGGTGGTCGGGCGTGAAGCGCATCCCCTTCCACTTCTTCCTCGAAAGCTCGATGAGCTTCAGCGGGTCGATGGGGCTCGACTTGTGGATCACGAGGATCATGTTCCGCCCGTCGTACTCCATCTTTTCGGCCATGAGGCCCTTCATGAGGTTGCGCAGGCTGATGACCTCAATCAGGTTCTGCACCTCCGGGGGCAGCGGGCCGTAACAGTCCAGCATCTCCTCCCTCGTCTCCAGGAGGTCCTCGTCGGCCGGGGCCATGGAGAGCTTCTTGTACGTCACGAGCCTGCGGTGCGTGTCGGGCACGTAGCTGTCGGGGATAAAGGCCGCAAGCCCCAGGTGGATCTCCGGCTTGATCTCCGCCTCGGGCATCTTCTCGCCCCGCAGCTCCCGGACGGCCCGCTCCATGAGCTGCGTGTACATCTCGTACCCCACGGCCGAGATGTTCCCCGACTGGGCCATCCCCACGAGGTTTCCGGCCCCGCGGATCTCGAGGTCGTGCGATGCGATCTTGAACCCGGAGCCCGGCTCCGTGAATTCCTTGATGACCGTGAGCCTCTTTTGCGCGTCGGGCGAGAGCATGGCCCCCGGCGGGATCAGCAGGTACGCCCGGGCCTCCTCCTTCGAGCGGCCCACGCGCCCCCGGATCTGGTAGAGCTGCGCCAGGCCGAACCGGTCCGCACGGTCAATGATGATCGTGTTGGCCGTGGGGATGTCGATGCCCGACCCGATGATCGTCGTACATATCAGAACATCATACTCTTTACGAAGGAATTTTACCATGACATCCTCCAGCTCCCGGGGGCGCATCTGGCCGTGGGCGACGCCGATTTTCGCCTCGGGCACGACCTGCCCGATGCGCCGGGCCATGTGGTGGATGGAGTGAACCCGGTCGTGGATGAAGAAGACCTGCCCCCCGCGGGCCATCTCGTCGAGGATGGCCCTGCGGATCACCTCGTCGTCGAACTCCAGCACCCAGGTCTTGATGGAGAGCCTCCCCACGGGCGGCGTGTGGATGATGGAGAGGTCCCGGATCCCCACGAGCGAAAGCTGCAGCGTGCGCGGGATGGGGGTCGCGGTGAGCGTCATCACATCCACCAGCGTGCGCAGCTTCTTGAGTTTCTCCTTGTGGGTGACGCCGAAGCGCTGCTCCTCGTCGATCACGACGAGTCCCAGGTCCTTGAAGACGACGTCCTTCTGCAGGAGCCGGTGGGTGCCGACGACGATGTCGATGGAGCCCCGGGCGAGCTTCTCGAGCACCTGGTTCTGCTGCTCGCGCGACTTGAAGCGGTTCAGCGTCTCCAGCCGGACGGGGTACTTGGCGAGCCTCGATCGGAAGGTCTGGTAATGCTGCTCGGCGAGGATCGTCGTGGGCACGAGCACCGCCGTCTGCTTGCCGTCCATGGCGGCGCGGAAGGCGGCCCGGATGGCCACCTCCGTCTTCCCGAAGCCTGCATCGCCGCAGATGAGCCGGTCCATGGGCTTTTCGTTGTCCATGTCGAGGTTGACGTCCTCGATGGCGCGGCCCTGGTCCGGTGTCTCCTCGTACTCGAAGGACGAGGAGAACTCCTCGTAGTAGCGGTCGACGGCCGAGAAGGCGTGTCCCTTCAGCGTGTCGCGGGCGGCGTAGAGGGCCACCAGGTCCTCGGCGATCTCCTCGACGGCCTTCTTGACGCGGCGCCTGGCCGTCTCCCAGGCCGTTCCGCCCAGCTTGTCGATCCGGGGGTCGTGCCCGTCGGGCCCGATGTAGCGCTGGATCTGGTCGAGTCGGTGGACGGGGATGTAGAGCCTGTCTCCCGCCTGGTATTCCATGAGGAGGAAGTCGTTCTCGATGGCCCCCACGCTGAGCCGCTTGAGCCCCCGGTAGATGCCGATCCCGTGATCCGTGTGGACGACGCAGTCGCCCTCGTTGAGCTCGCCGAAGGACTGCAGGAAGTATCCCTCGCGGGCACGGGCGGGGCGGCGCCTGCGGGCTTTCTTCCCGAAGATCTCCTCCTCGCCGACGACGACGATCCGAAGCCCGGGCAGGGAAAATCCCTCGGCGATCTTTCCCTCGCGCAGGGTGAGACGTCCGGCCGCTCCCCGGGGCTCCAGGATCTCCTGGAAAAAGGGGGCCTCCGAGCGCGCCATGGGGAGCGAGTAGTCCTCGAGGAGATGAATCATGCGGTGCATCTCCTCCTCGCCCGCGCACAGGTAGTGGACGAGAAACCCTTCGCGGGTCCAGCCCCGGATTCTCTCGGCCATGGGGGCAAGCAGGCTTTCCTCGCGCTGGATGAGGGCGGGCTCCTTCGGCCGCAGGCCCAGGTCCGTCTCGACGCCGAAACGGACGGCGCTGCCGTCCTGATGCGCGCCGATCTCGATGCCCTCGATCACGATCCTCTGCCGGTCCCCGGCACTGCGCTCCGCGTCCTTCTCCGAAAGAAAGAGAACGCTCTCGTCGAGGCGGAACTTTTCCTCTTCCTTTGCCCGGAGGAAGAGACGGCTGATTTCGTTTCGCGCCTTCTCGTCGGCCCTTGCCGTGGCCAGCGGGTCGTCGACGATGACGAGTCCCTCCGGCCGGGAAGTACTCCGTCAGGCTCTCGAGGCCCCCGGTGCCCTCCTCGTCCGTGTAGAAAAGGGGGAAGAACTGCGGGTTGAGGGAGCCCGCCTGCCCGTTGCCGATCGTCTCGGCGAGACGCTCTTTCGCCCGGGCGGGCAGCCCCAGCTCACCTGCCCGGATCCGCAGGTTGCGAAGGGCCCTGCGACGGGCCTCCTCCGAGAGGATGAGCTCGCGGGCCGGTGTGAGGGTGAATTCGGTGAGTTCCTTGCGGGAGCGCTGGGAGGTGACGTCCATCTCGCGGATGGATTCGATCTCGTCGCCCTCAAGCAGCAGCCGGTAAGGCCCCGGCGCCGTGGGCGGGTAGACATCGATCACGTTTC
>CAWEPT010000016.1:0-103833 GCA_963810965.1 uncultured delta proteobacterium
CCAATACCCAATACCCCATTTCTCTTTCCGTCCTCGCCGGTTGCTTTCGCATTTCCGATATGTTAGAAAACCCCTTCCAGGAGGTGTCTATGGCACGGGTGATTCCGTTCAGGGCCGTGAGGCCGCAAAAGAAATATGCCGGCGAAGTGGCCTCGTTCCCTTACGATGTCCTCGACCGCGAAGAGGGAAGGGCCATCGTTCGGGATAACCCCCGCAACTTCCTGCGCGTGGAAAAATCCGAGATCGATGTCCCGGACGAGATCCGGGATGATGACCCCCGGGTCTTCGCCAGGGCCCGCGAGAATCTGAGGAACTTCATCGGGGAGGGCGTACTCTTCCAGGAAAAGAAGCCCTGTCTTTACGTATACAGGCAGAAGGCGGCGGGCCGCGAGCAATACGGACTCGTGGGCTGTGTCAGCGTGGCCGAGTATGAGGCGGGACTCATCAAGAAGCACGAACTCACCCGTGTCGACAAGGAAAACGAACGGGTGAATCATATCGAAACAGCGGGAGCCCAGACGGGGCTCGTCTTTCTTCTCTACCGATCCAGGGAGGCGATCGACAGGATCATCGCCGCGATCGTAAAAGCCCCCCCTGAGTACGATTTCACCACACCGGACGGCGTTACCCACACCGCGTGGGTCGTCTGCGACGACGGGACCATCGATGAGCTGAAAAGGGAATTCTCGAAGGTGGAGTGCCTCTACATTGCCGACGGGCATCACCGTGCGGCATCGGCGGCCACGGTCGCAAGAATGAGGCGCGGGAGGAACCCGGCGCACAACGGGACGGAGGAGTACAATGCCTTCGTGGCCACCCTGTTCTCCCACGAACAGCTCAAGATCCTGGACTACAACCGCGTCGTGACGGACCTGCGGGGGATGACCGGGCATGAATTCCTGGACCGGATCGGCGAGAAGTTCATCGTCACGCCCGGTTTCACGGGACGATCGCCCTCGAGCCCTCATCAGTTCGGCATGTACCTCCAGGGAACCTGGTACCGGCTCGAGGCAAAGCCGGCAATCTACGAAAAAGCCGATCTCATCGGGAAGCTGGACGTTTCCATCCTCCAGGATCATCTCCTGGAGCCCGTTCTCGGGATCAAGGACCCGCGGACGGACGACCGGATCAAGTTCGTCGGCGGGATCCGCGGGATGGATGAGCTGGAGCGAATGGTGGATCAACGGGGTTATGCCGTGGCCTTTTCGCTTTGCCCCCCGGGGATTTCCGAGTTGATCGGCATTGCCGATGCGGGGATGATCATGCCCCCGAAATCCACCTGGTTCGAACCGAAGCTCAGAAGCGGGTTGTTTGTGCACCTTATAGACTAGGGACCAAAATCACACTCTTTCCCCGCTTTACAAAAGGGGGATGAAAGGGGATTTAGACCAGATAGACCAGAAACCAGACGAAGGATAAGACTGAAATGACCCGATGGACCGAGCCGATTCACTGATCCATGACGACGAAACCCTCGAGTCCCTCTTCAGCGGGCGGCTGAGGATTCTCCAGAAAAAGAAGGGCTACCGGTATACGATCGACTCCGTCCTGCTGGCCCATTTCGTTGAACCGAAAAAGGGCGAGCGGATCCTCGAACTCGGGGTCGGCAGCGGTGTGATCAGTCTCCTGCTGGCCTTCCGGAATCCCGGGCTCCGGGTCACGGGATTGGAGCTCCAGGCCGAGCTTGCCGACATGGCGGGACGCAGTGTAGCCATGAATGGTTTCGAGGGACGAGTGAAAATGATCTGCGGGGATGCCCGGAAGGCTGCCGAATTCCTGGAAGCCCGATCCCATGATGTCGCGATTTTCAATCCGCCCTATCGAAAGATGGGCTCGGGGCAGGTGAACCCCGCGACGGAAAAGGCCCTGGCCCGGCACGAAATCGCGGGGTCCATTGCCGATTTCCTCAAGGCTGCTTCCCATACTCTCGAACCCGGCGGCCGGGTTTGCATGATCTACCCCTGCTCGCGCATGGTGGAGGCCATTCATCGAATGAGGGCGGGGAAGATGGAGCCGAAGAGGCTCCGCATGGTTCATTCAAGGCCGGGATCGAGGGGCGATTTCATCCTTCTGGAAGGAGTGAAGGGCGGCGGCGAGGAACTGGCCGTTCTTCCGCCGCTGTTCATCTATAAGGAAGGCGAAGGGTATTCGGAGGAGATGGAAACGCTGTTCAGGAATCTTTCCGGCGCCGCAGGATAGATCGCGTCATTGTTTTTTGCAAGATGTCTCTCAGGTCCGGGTCGGCCACGCCGGCGAGGGTTTCGCGGATGTAGTCGGTTTCTTCCGCCTTCAGATCGCTTGCGTCAGGCAGCACATCGGGCCCCGCATGATATTACGCGAGGAGCCTCCATCTCGCCGATGAAATACCGGATCTGGGCAACCTTTGTCCCGCCGAGGATTCCGTTGAGTTTCGAGATGATCTCCTGTTTCATGAACTGGAGTTCATGCATCCAGACCGAGTTGGCCACACGGACATAGAGCACACCATCCCTGAGCCTGTCCGGCTGGGCCTTCGCACCGATCTGCGGCCCCACGGCGCGATTCCAGGCGTCGATGAGCGAACGGTCCTTCACGGGAAGATGGAGGGCCTTCTTTTTCAAGGCTTCGGGGAGAATTTCCCCGAGCAGCCGCGGTGTCGATGAGCCTTTTCGCCGCCTCATTTCCACAACATGGCACAGGCAAGGGCGGCAGTCAAGAGGCAGAGGGTAAGAGGGTGGAGGGTACAGGGGTAAGAATACTGAAATAAAGGAAATGAGGTATGGGTATGGATCTGTCGGAACTGGTTGAGAAGGTTAAGAAGCATCCCGAATTTCACAAGGCGGGAATGATCCTTTGCCATAACGGGGTCGTGAGGGCCACCTCGCGGGACGGCAGGCCCGTGTCGGAGGTGACGGTAAGGGTGGATCGCAAGCGCCTGGAGGCGATCCTCGGGGAAATCAAGGCGATGACGGGGATCGTGGAGGTTGTGGCTCATGTCAACGAAGGAACCCTGAAGGTCGGCGAGGACGTGATGTACGTCGTCGTCGCCGGGGATTTCCGGGAGAACGTCTTCGATGCCATGATCGCGGCCGTGAACCGGATCAAGGCGGATGTGACGTCCAAGACGGAAAAGTGACGGAGTAGAAAGGCAAGTGTCTGAGTGAGAAGAAGTGTCTGAGTGTCTGAGTGAAGAAAAGAGGCAAGATCGAGGATGACGAATTGCCGAGTCCTTCTTCCTCTTCACTCAAGCACTCAGACACTCAGACACTTCTACATGCAGCTGTGACAGTAGGAAGACAAAGAGGTCATTATGAATACGGTTGTCGTCAAGGCCAACATGGTCGTTTTCATCGCCAGTTTCTGCACGCTCGTGATCGAGCTCGTTGCGGGACGGATCATGGCGCCCTACGTGGGGGTCTCCCTGTACACGTGGACGAGCATCATCGGCGTCGTCCTTGCGGGGATCAGCATCGGCGCCTGGGTCGGAGGGACCCTCGCGGACCGGTATCCCCGCCCGGCAACCCTGGGCTGGCTGCTCTTCCTTTCCGGTGTGGGGGCCCTGACCATCGCGCCCCTGACCGACCTGATCGGCGCCGCCCAGCTCCAGACGACGCTGATGCTGCGGATCCTGCTGCTCACAACGGCCATCTTCTTTATTCCCTCGATGCTCCTCGGGATGATCTCGCCCGTCGTGGTAAAGCTCACCCTGGACAACCTGGAACGGACCGGAAACATCGTGGGGAAGATCTATGCCTTCTCCACCCTGGGCTCCATCATCGGGACCTTCGCCACGGGGTTTTTCCTCATCTCCTGGATGGGCACGCGCAACATCCTGCTCACCATGGGGGCCATCCTGATCGTTTCGGCCTTCCTGTTCGGCGGGCTGTTCCTGAAGCGGAAGGCCGCGGTCATTTCCGTCGTCTCCGTCGTCTCCGTCAGCGTTTTCCTCTTCACGATGTTCGGCTATGCATACAAGCCCCTGCTCGACGAGAAGATCTACTACTACAAGGAAAGCGACTACTTCACGATCAAGCTGATGAAATACCCCATCAAGGGCGGGACCGCCGAGGGGGAGGCCCTCATCCTGGACAACCTGATCCACTCGATCAATGACGTGAACGACCCGGCCTTTCTCGATTACGACTACATCCGGATCTACGAAGAACTGGTCAGCTGGCAGATGAATAGCCGGTCATCCGTCGACGCCCTCTTCATCGGCGGGGGAGGGTACACCTTTCCCCGCTACATGGAGGCGAAATACGCCGGGGCGCGGATCGACGTCGTGGAGATCGACCCGGAGGTTACCCGCGTCGTGTACGAATACCTGGGACTGCCCCGCAGCACGACCATCCGCTCCTTCAACGAGGACGGGCGCTGGTTCGTCATGAACTCGAAGGACAAGGGGCGTTACGACTTCATCTTCGGGGACGCCTTCAATGACCTTTCCATCCCCTACCACCTGACGACAAAGGAGTTTAATCAACAGATGAAGGAACTCCTCAAACCCGACGGGTTCCTCATTGCCAACCTGATTGACAGCGTCACCGAGGGCCTGTTTCTGCCGTCCTACATTCGCACCCTCGAGGAGGTCTTCGGGAAAGGCAACGTCAACCTGCTGGTCCTGGCGCCGGAGCTTCGGCGTCTCGGGATTGCCACCTGTGTCGTTGTCGCGAGCCCGAAGAAGTGGGACATGGGGGATTTCGCGCGCGTGATCGGCAGCAAGGGCAGGAAAGCCATGACCGCCAATATCGTTCCCCAGGAGGATCTCCAGCAGATCCTCCGCGAACGCCCCTCGGTGATCCTTACCGATGATTACGTTCCCGTGGACAACCTGACGGCGCCGATCTTCGAGGCGAGGTACGGGTATAAGAGAAAATAGTGGTCAGTGGCTGAGTGGCTAGTGCAGGAAGAAGTGACTGAGTGAAGAAATGGACAAAAGGATAAAAACGCCGACAGCCAATCCTTTTGAAAAGGAGGGAGTAAACTGGAGCGTCTCCCTTTTTCGATAAGGGTCACTTATGACTGAACCACCCGTTTGTAAGACCAGCGAATTAGACGGATAGACCGACAGACCGGATCATTGCCTTCCGATCCGTTATGGTGTAGATAGAAAACAGAAGACAAACATCCTAGAAACAATCAACCGGGGCGCCGCCATGGATGAAAGAGAACGGCTGAAGCTGATTCAAAGGCTCAAGACAGCTAAAACGTCCGAGGAACGGGACCAGATCCTCTGGTACCTGGCGGGGCAGGACAAGACGGTCAGGGGAAAACCACAGAGGGCCGAAGCAACGGGCACCGCCAAGCCAGCCCCTGCAAAGCCGGAGGGCAGGATGCAGATGAAGCTGCCGGTGGGAAAACTCGGCGGCTTCGGGTCCATCACCGCGCTGCTGTTTCTGTTCTACGGCATGGTCGCCATCGTTTCCGCGGTGATGAAAATCATGCAGGGCCAGATGGACGGCGACGAGATCCGGCAGCTCATCATGGGCGGCGTTTTTGTCTTTTTCGGCATCGTCATCTTCATCAAGGCAAAGCGCGCGCAGCGCAAAACCGCCGAGGAGGCCTATCGGCTCCCCGGCTATTTCAGCTTGAAATCGACGCGGCTTTTCTTCACGTCCTTTTTCGCCTCGGGTTCCAGCGTCTTCGGCTCGAGGACAAAAACCCTGCCCGATTCGAATTCCCCTTTTTCCCGAAGGGCCTCCGACACCGTTTCGGCCCGCTTCATCGCCAGGAGGCGCAGGTCATCCTCCTTGACCACGATGTGGGTCATCATGAGCTTTTCCATCTCCTCGTTGGGCAGGCCTTTCTCCATCCCGACGATGTTCCTCGGCTTCGGGAACTTTTCGGCACTGTAGGCCCTCTTGAGGTAGCGGTCGTATTCCTGCTTCTCGATCGTGATCTCGTCGACGGACTCGACCTTTTCCCCTTTCCGGACCAGGTCGTTGAGCTTCTGGGCCTTCAGTTTTCTCTGAAACTGGTACTGGATGAGACCTTCGCGGTCCCGCTCCAAGTCCACGCCGCCGACGATGTCGAGCTTCAGGGCCGGCTTCGCCTTCAGGGCTTTCACCAGAGTCTCGATTTTTTTCGCGCCCGGTTCCGGCAGTGTGCTCGAGCCGGCATCGAACTCGATGTAGCTCAGTTCCTCGCCGCCGCCGAAGAGGGAGCCCAGCAGGGCAAAGGGCGCCGTGGCGACCTTCGTGAGGATATTGACGATGACCTGCAGGACGATGCGCCAGACGCTGAACTCCGGGTCGTCGATGCGGCCCGTCAGGGGGATGTCCAGGTTGATCTTTCCCTCGCTGTCCCGCAGAAGCGTGATGGCCAGGCCCACGGGCAGCTTGGTGGCCTGGGGGCTTTCCACGCGGTCGCCGAGGGTGAGCTGATCGATGACCACCTTGTTTTCCGCATCGAGCTTCATGTCGGAGATCAGGTACTTGAGGTCGAAGGAGAGAGAGCCCTTCTCGATCTTGTACCCCGCATAGGTGCCTGAATAGGGGGTGAGGGGACTCAGGTTGAAATCCCTCAGGGATGCCTTGAGGTCCACGAAGAGATTGTCTTGAAGGGGTGGACCTTCCCGGTGATCTCCATGGGGATGTGCCGCCCGATCTTTCCCCGGATGTCCACATCGGCCGGCTTGGTCGTGATCGAGGTCACGCCGGTGATCCGCCCCGTGAGCTCCGTGAGCGTCGACGAAAAGGTGGGTTTGATCATGCCGGTCGTCAAAGACGATGGTGCCGTTCTGGAGCGTGATGCGGTTGATCTCGATGTTCTTTGCCAGGATGTCGCCCAGGTATTCCTTTTTCTCCTCCGGCTGTGCCTCTTCCTCTTTCTTGGGCGGCGCGGGTTTCGGCTCGGCGGCTTCCTCCTCCTCGGCAGCCTCCGGCTTGGCCACGTTCTTCAGGTTCAGGGTGCCGTCCTCGTTGACGATGATCCGGGCATAGAGATCGGCTAGCGCGATGTCCTTGATCCGGACGAAGAGCGGGTTATAGCCTGCACTCAGGCTGTTCATGTACAGGGATTTGAATTTGATGAAATCCTCGCCGTTGACCTTGTCCACCGTCGCGACGCGGGCAAGAAGGAAATTGCCGTCGTATTTGACCGTGACCTCCTTCTCGGGGGCCTTGCTGGCCGAGAACGTGCCCTTGGCGGAAATGTCGCCATCGGTGAAATTGACGCGGAAGTATTCCGTGAAGTACTCCTGGAAGGGACGGATCCGCATCCTCTTCAGATCGACGTCGAGATTGGCGAAGACCGGGTTGATACCCACGGGCCCGCTGACGGCGAGGGAACCCATGCCTTTGTTGAAGTCCATCGAGACCGAAAGCTTTCCCTGGCTGTCCTTCACCGTGGAGATCTTTTCCCCCTTGATGGTGATGTCCTGGATCAGCGAGTTGATCGGCTCCGGCGGCACTTCGTCACGATAGGCGATCTTCCCGCCCTTCAGATCGAATTCGTCCAGGATCAGAGTCGGCAGAGGCTTCTCTGCGGTTCCGCCTCCGCCTTGGCCGGTTTCGGCTCCTCTTTTTTCGGCGGCGCCAGGGTGAGCAGATTGATCGTCCCGCTCTTGTCCCGGCGGACGTTCAACTCGGGCGAGTCGAGGGCGATTTTCGCGAAGTGGAATTTCGACTGGAGCGGCTCGAGGGCCGTCATGACCACGTCGAGGCGCTTCAGCCCGGCGACAGGCTTCTTTTTCCTGTCCTGGAGGACGAAGTCCCTCAGCGCCACATTGCCGGCGACGACGATGGCGGGGTGCTGATCCGGGCGACATGGAGAAGGTGATCGTCGACTGCACGTCGAGTTTCCCGGAGGGGATGGTGATATTCAGTTCGTGCGGGACGTAGGCCAGGTAGAAGGGGAGGTCCAGGTCCTCGATGAGGATGTTGAAGATCGTCTCGCGGGTGTCCTTGAAGATCTTCGTTTTTCCCTCGAGCGCGTAGGGGTCGCCGTTGATCGTTGCGGCAAAGCGGGGTTGCACATAGGTGTCGATATACTCCGGTATGTTGGAGACAAAGGGGATCGCGATGTTCATCTCCCGGACGGTGTGCGTCGTGTCAAAGGGGCTGTCGACGAAATCGACGCTGCCGTTCTCGATGACGATGTTGTTGACCGAGAAGACGGCGGCTCCTTCTTTTCCTCCTTCGGCTCTTCCTTCATCAACGCAAGCAGATCGGAGAAGTTGTAGGTCTTGTCCTTGTTGCGGACCAGGTGAACATAGGGCTTGCGGACGATGAATTCCTCGATGACGGGCGCCCGCTTGAAGATCGAACGGATGTCGAGGTTGACCACCAGCTCGTCGAAAGACACAAAAGTCTTTTCGCCCTTGGGCTCCTTGATCTCAAACCCCCGCAGAGTGACGGTCAGCGTGTACGGGTTCAGGCTGAGTCTCGGAGAGGCTCACCTGGCGATTGAGGGTCTTCGAGAGGGTTTCAAGAAGGTAAGGCTTCACGATGGGCGGGATGACAAAGAAGCCGATGACGGTGAAGAGAACGAAAAAGACAGCAGCGCCAATGATCCATTTTTTGAATCGGCCCATGGTGCTCTCCGTTGGTGTCCATACTCTGATGCGGTTGCGTGAGAAAGAAACAGGGAACGGCGGGTGCCGGGTACAACCTTCCGGCAAAATCAATTTCGCACAGGCACCTTGATTTTGCAATAGACAAAAGCCAGGCAGGAATTCCTGCACGATCGCATGTCGCAGTGAGAGCCGAAATGAGCAGAGACGGATCGCGAAAACTCAGGATAGGCCGCAAACAGGCCGGGGAAGGGTGTTTGCGGGATCGAGCGCGAGCGGGATTCGCCGAGAAAAACCCGGAGGCGTGGAAAAAGCAGCGCGGGCGGGCCGCAAGTGCAGAAAATGCTTGAAATGCAGAAAAAAATCGTATAGATGAATAGTACTCTTGAAGAGAAATACGCGACAAGAAGAAACACAACAAGCAAGGAGGAGATCAAGATGGCCAAAGCGAAGAAGGGTGATCTGTTCACTTGTGAGCTGTGCGGTCTCGTCGTCGCTGTTGACGAGAGCTGCGACTGTGTCGTCGGTGAGCTGATCTGCTGTGACATCCCAATGGAGAAAGGAAAGGCAAAGATGAAGAAGGCTGCAAAGCCCGCGAAGAAAGCAGCGAAGAAACCGCAAAGTGAAAAAGGCGGCTGCCCAAGAAGAAGGCACACCGGCAAAAGCCAAGAAGGCCGCAAAGCCCAAGGCGAAGGCGAAGCCCAAGGCAAAGGCGAAGCCCAAGGCAAAGGCGAAGCCCAAGGCAAAGGCAAAGAAGAAATAACGGTTTCCGGATGACCGGGAAAAAGAAACCCCGTTCCGTCGTGGAGCGGGGTTTCTTTTGATTTCCGCCCGGACCGTGCCGTCAGGTCAAACTCGTTGACGAAAGCAGAAATATCTTTTATTTTAGAGGGACAGTTTTGGGCCGCATCCTGCCGAAATCCGTTTCATGCAGTAAAAGCCCGCACCCGATGGGCGGGGCTTTCCTTTCCGGTTTCCGGCAAACGATCATAGATAAAAATACAGAACAACACGAAAAGGAGGCAATCCATGGCTAGCAAGAAACTGTTGGAGCTTTTGAACAAGGGAATCGCCCGGGAGATCCAGGTGTCGGTTCAGTACATGTGGCAGCACGTCCAGTGGTCCGGGATCCCCCATTACGCCGTAAAAGACGAATTGAAGAAAACCGCCGTCGCGGAAATGAAGCATGCCGAGGCAATCGCCGAAAGGCTGTTCTACCTCGGCGGGGTTCCCACGACGAAACCCGAGCCGATCTTCGTCGGCAAGACCCTCAAGGAGATGCTGACCAAGGACATGAAGGACGAAGAAGGGGCCATCAAGCTCTACAAGCAGACCATCGAGGTTGCCGAAAAGGAAGGCGACTTCACGACGGCACAGCTCTTCAAGAAGATCCTCGCGGACGAGGAGGAGCATCACGATTTCTTCCAGGGCGTTCTCGAGGGGCTGAAGTAAGGAAGGCAAAACGGCAACACAAGAGCCCACTTCACGGTGGGCTTTTGTTTTTCTGCCGTTCGCGGAAGCGGATCTGCAATGTCCACGGCGAAAAGGTGAAGAAGGATGAGAAGACAGGAAAGAGAGATACGGGACGAAGCGGAAATTCAGGAAATCCTCGAAAAGGGGCTCGTCTGCCGCCTCGGCCTTTATGACGGGCAGTACCCCTATGTGGTCCCGCTGAATTACGGTTACCGTAACGGATGCATGTATTTCCATTGCGCCAGGGAAGGCAGGAAGATCGACATCCTGAAAAGAACGACCGGGTCTGCATCGAAGTCGACATCGACTCCCGCGTCGTACGGGGCGAGACGCCTTGCCGGTGGACAGCAAAGTACCGGAGCGTGATCGGATTCGGCAGGGCCCGGATCATCGATGACGAGAGAGGAAAGAAAGCCGGCCTCGATGTCATCATGGCGCACTATGGGGGAAGGGGGCGAATACGATGAAAAATCTTTGCAGCGGACCTGCGTGATCGAAGTGGTCATCGAGAGCATGACGGGCAAACAGTCTCTCTGATCCGTACCCGTCGATGGTTGACGCCGGAGCGATGAATTCCCCGTATCTGGCATGCAAAATATCGGTTGACAGGAATTATTTGGCATGCCAAATAAATAGGAGGCGAAGTAGCGCGAAAGGATGATCATCGAGGCAACCGGGGGAGAAGCGATGCCGAAGGACGACCGCCTGATCTATCTTGTCTTTACCGCGCAGCAGAAGCTGAGAACCTACCTGAAGAATGTCTTTTCCGAAGCCGGGGTCACCATCACGCCGGCCCAGTCGGGGATCCTTTTTCTCCTGAAAAAGAAAAACGGGCAGACCATGTCGGAGCTCAGCCAGGTGCTCACCCTCGACAACTCGACCCTGACGGGGCTTGTCGACCGGCTCGAGCGGTCGGGATTCGTGAAGCGCAATGCAGGCACGGCTGATCGGAGGGCCTCGCACGTTTTCATCACGGATAAGGGAGGCGAGGAGATCGAACGGGCGAGGGCCGTAATCAACCGGGTGAACGAGCAGATCAAGGCGGATTTCACGGAAAGTGAGGTCGAGGCATTCAAGAAAATCCTGAAATCCTTCTTCGTCAGGTTCGGGGCGAACCCGCGAGGTGAGACAAGTGATGGCGGTTCAACGGGAAAAGAAAGAAAGCCTCTCGCGACTGACGGTGCAGGCGATACGCTTTGCAGGCCGGGACCTTTCCGTGCGAGGCGATCTCGGGCGTCGGGACCCCCGGGGAGCTCTGGCGGACGATGGCCAGACGGGGCCTTCTGGGCTGGAGCATCCCTGCAGCGTTCGGGGGAGAAGGCGCAGGATTTTCCGACATCCTTCCGGCCGTGGAGGCCTTCGTCGCGAAAGGCGGCAGACCGGGGCTCGCCCTTTCCTGGATGGTCCATCTGATCGTCGGAAAGGTCCTCATCGCGGGCGTCGCAAACGGCAAGCAGAAAAAGGAGGTCCTGCCCGGGATGGCCTCCGGGAAAAGGACCGTCTCCATAGCTCTTTCCGAGCCGGGGGCCGGAAGCGACCCGAAGCGGATTCGCACGACGGCCGTGAAAAAGGGAAGATCCTATGTGCTCGATGGGGAAAAGGCGTGGCTCACCAATGGTCCCCTGGCCGATCTCTTCATTGTATTTGCCGTGACGGGAGAGCGGGGAGGGAGAAAGGGCTTTACGGCTTTTCTTGTCCCGAGGGAAACCCCCGGGCTCACCGTTCGTGAAATGCCGGCCCTGGGCTACCTGAGGCCGTCCCCGCACTGCGAGATCCGGCTCGAGGGGTGCGACCTGCCCGAAACCGCCATCCTGGGCCGAAAGGGGCCGGGCCTGGGAAGAGCTCTCGAAACCGTTCAGGGTGGCTGAGGATGTGCTGCTGTCAGGGGCCATCCTCGGGGGGCTGGACCGGGAGCTGAGGCAGGCGGCCCGCAGCCTGCGGGAGCGCAGAGGGGAGATCGAAAACGACGTGAAGGAGCGCGTCGGGGGAATCGCGGCCCTGCTGGAGACGGCGAGGCAGGTTGCGCGGGGCGCCGCAAGGGATCTCGACGGCGGGAAGCAGGGCACGGACGTGGAGCACGGGCTCGTTGCCTTTCACCTCATCGCGAAAACGCTGCAGGAATCCCTCGGGGGGATCCTCGAAGAGCAAGCAGGCGGCAGGCCCGCCGGTCCGGGTGCGCCGGGGGACGATATCGCCCGGCTCATCGGACTCGGGATGCACGCATCACGGGCCCGTCAACGCAAATGGGGAGATACACTTCTGATCGGGAAGGAGAAGTCATGACGGATCAAACCGGGAAATTCGAAACGGTCGACAAGGTGAACGAGGGCTTCAAGAGCACCGGCTACATCTGCAGCACGGATATCGCGACAACGGTCTACCTGGCCTTTCACCTGGAGAAGCCGGTCCTCGTCGAGGGGCCTGCCGGTGTGGGGAAGACGGAGCTGGCGAAGAAGGCGGCCTTGTTCATGGACGTGCCGCTCATCCGGCTGCAGTGCTACGAGGGGCTCGACGAGTCGAAGGCGCTCTACGAGTGGAAGTACGGCAAGCAGCTCCTCTACTCCCAGCTGCTGCGGGACAAACTCGATCAGGTCATCGATAAGGAGAGCGATCTGGGCGAGTCGATCCGGACGCTGCACCGCTACGAGGACATCTTCTTCTCTCCCCAGTTTCTCGAGCCGAGGC
This sequence comes from uncultured delta proteobacterium, assembly GCA_963810965.1. GTDB lineage: Bacteria > Desulfobacterota > Syntrophia > Syntrophales > UBA2192 > UBA2192. Next base: position 12,650 of record CAWEPT010000016.1, read on the forward strand.
CGCTCCTCAAGGCGCTTCAGGAGGAACGGGGCGCCGTGCTCCTCATCGACGAGGTGGACAAGGCCGACGAGGAGTTCGAAGCCTTTCTGCTGGAGATCCTCTCCGATTTCCAGGTGTCGATCCCCGAGATCGGCACCGTGACGGCGCGGACGAAGCCCTACGTATTCCTCACCAGCAACAGCACCCGCGAACTCAGCGAGGCGCTGAAGAGGCGCTGCCTGCACCTCTTCATCCCGTTTCCCGCTCCCGATCTCGAGCGGGAGATCGTCCGCCACCACGTGCCCGATATCCCCGATCTCCTGGAGAGGCAGCTGGTGATGTTCATCCACGAGGTGAGAAAGCTCGAGCTCAAGAAAGTGCCCTCCATCAGTGAGACCATCGACTGGGCCCGGGCCCTGATCCTGCTGCACGCCGAGGGACTCGACCGGGACCTGACCCGGAAGACCCTCAATACCTTCCTCAAGTTCGAGGAGGACATCCGGGCCGTCGATGAAAAACTCTTTCTGCTCGTCGACAAGGCACTGAAGGAAACGGCCTGATGGATCGCGTGTTGAACAATTTCATCGTCTCCCTGCGCGGTGCGGGGGTTCCCGTGTCGGTCTCGGAGAGCATCGACGCCGCGCGAGGCCTGGCGATCTCCGGGTACGGCGAGAGGCAGATCGTCAAGAGCACCCTTGCGGCCACCCTTGCAAAGTCCGCTGCCGAGAAGGAGATCTTCGACGACTGTTTCGAGCGGTTCTTTTCTTTTCAGTCCCTGCCGTCACCCTTTGCGGACGGCCCGGAGAACGGCAATGAAGAACAACCCGGGGACATGCCGCCGATCGGGGGGATGATCATGGAGGGCGACCTGGGCGGGGTTGCACTCGCCGTCCGGGACGCAGCCCGGTCCGTGGATCTGCAGTCCATCCGTTTTTTCACCCAGCGAGGGATATTCACATCGAGGATTCTCCAGGCGCTGCAACTGGATCAGCTGGACCGTTTCGTGGGCGATCTCTACCGGGAGGGCGGCGCCGGCGCCTCGGCTGCCGCACGGCAGCTCGAGCAGGGCAGGGATGCGCTCATCGACATGGTGCGGCGCTTTGTCGAGGAGCAGTACGAAATCTTTGCCCGGGAGAGCACCGAGCGTGATCATCGAGCGATACCTCTGGGACGTCAGGCTCACGGAGCTGGAAGAGCGGCACTACGACCGCATGCACTTCCTCATCCGCAAGCTCGTAAAGCGGATGAATGAGCGCTACTCCCGCAGGCGGCGCAGGGCAAAGCGGGGTGCCCTGGATTTCAAACAAACCCTCCGGGCAAACATGCATCACGGGGGCCTTCTCTTCGAGACGCGCTGGAAGAAAAAGCGGATGAACCGGCCGGACGTGGTGATCCTCTGCGATGTGAGCCGATCCATGTCGACGGTGGTCCGGTTCTGCCTGCTGATGCTCTACGGCCTCAACGAGGTGGTCGCCCGGGTCCGCTCCTTCGTTTTCTGCTCGAGCCTTCTCGAGGTCAGCCATATCTTCGAGACCTGTCCCATCGCCGAGGCCGTCGAGCGGCTGCGGACCGGCGAAGGGCTCGACATCCACATGGGAAGGACCGACTACGGGAGCGCCTTCTGGGACTTCACGAACCGCCACCTGGAGGCGGTCACGGGCAAGACGACGGTCATCATCCTGGGCGATGCCCGCAGCAACTATGGCGACCCGGCCGATGAGCTGCTGAAGAAAATCGCCGAGCGCTGCCGCCGCCTCATCTGGCTGAACCCCGAAACGCCCCCCATGTGGGGAACGGGCGATTCGGAGATGAAGCGCTACATGCGCCTCTGCGATGTGGTCATGGAGTGCAGCACCCTGCGTCACCTGGAGCAGCTCGTCCGTGTCCTCGTCCGGATCCCCTGACACTTCGAAAGAAGAGAAGTTGAGAAGTGTAAGAAGGTGAGAAGTTGGGATTGCATCGTTTTCCAACGTCTTGCCCCGAATCCCTGTCCTGATCATGACCAGTTGTGGTAAAATAGCAAATCAAAAGGCCCATTACAGTATCGTCTATGAGCGTGAGACAGGAATACCGGCATGCGCAGGAGATTGCCCGGCGGATCACCGGGGAAGTGGGCGAGCCCTCCTTTTACGGCGAGCAGAAAAAAGCGGTAGAAACATCCGGCCGTCTCTTCAGGGAACACCCTCTCGTGACGCAGGCCATCGCTGTCCTCGGAGCCGACCCGGACAGGCTCGGTCACGGGCTCAGCCATGTCACGAAGGTGGCCGTCGATGCGGGTGCGATCATTCTCGTCGAGCGTGAAAAAAAGAGAACCCGCCGATCGGGTCCTCAGGCTCGTCGCCCTGGCCCATGTGGCCGGTGTCCTGCACGACATCAAACGGGAGGAGAAGGATCACGCCAGGAAGGGGGCCGAGGAGGCCGAGCGGATTCTCCGTGATTTCGATCTCAGCGAGGCCGAGCGCTTCGCGATAGCCAGCGCCATCGAGAACCACGAGGCCTTCCGGCCGGTGCCGCCCCTGGATGACCCGGCCTGGCAGCTGCTTTCCGATGCGCTCTACGACGCCGACAAATTCCGCTGGGGGCCCGACAACTTCTCTGAAATGCTCTGGGACATGGTGTCGAGGCGAGATGTGCCCCTCTCGAAGGTGCTCGGCCGGTTTCTCAAGGGGATGGAGGGGGTCGAGAGGATCCGGGAAACCTTCCGCAGCGAAACGGGACGGCATTATGGACCCGATTTCATCGACCGCGGGATGGAGATCGGCAGAAGGCTCTATGCGGAGCTGACTGCGGTGAAGGCTGACAGGCTACAGCCAACAGCCGCACAGCCAAAAGCGAAAGTAAAGTCAATTAATCCTGTGGCTGAGACCTGTCAGCTGTAGGCTATCGAATGAAGACTGAAATCTCTGATCAAACCCTGAACTCGATACCCTGAACCCTGAATACGAAAGGAGAAGGTATGATCAAAAGGATTCTCATGGCGACGGACGGCTCAAAAACGTCCGATCGGGCGCTCAAGGTTGCCATCGAAATGGCAAAGAAGATGGGGGCGAAGCTCGCCCTCGTCGGGGTGATCGACAACCGCCTCTATGTGGGCCGAACGATGCGTGCCTCAGACTCGCCGACGCGGATTGCCGAGTCCGTCGAGGACTACCTGATGCAGGTTGCAGGGGCATACCTTGCCGACGCGTCCAGACAGTGCGAGCAGAGCGGGATCGAGCCCGAGATCGTCATTCGGACGGGGCATCCGGCCGAGGAGATCCTGAAGGAAGCCCGCCGGTCGAAGGCCGACCTGCTGGTCATGGGATCCCACGGAAAGAGCGGGATCGGCTCGGTGATGGGCAGCGTCACCTTCGCGGTGCTCCACGGGGAGTCACGGGTTCCGATCCTCGTCGTCAAAAAGTGAGGCACCGGGTGATGAGCGACAGGAAAGCCGACAGCGGAAAATCGACGCTTGTCTACAGGGGCCCTGTATTCAACCTGTTCGAGGATGATGTGGAACTGCCGAACGGCAGGGTGGTCCGGAGAAGCCGGGTCGAGCACCGGCCCACCATCGGCGTTGTCCCGTACATCGGCGACGGGCAGATCGTGCTGATCCGACAGCACCGGCATGCCGTCGGGACGTCGCTGATCGAGATCCCGGCCGGGACCATGGACAAGGGGGACGAATCCCCGGAGGAATGCGTGCAGAGGGAGCTTGCCGAAGAGGCGGGCTTCCGGGCAGGTCGGCTTGTAAAACTGTTTGGAGGGTATCTCGTCCCCGGGTATGCGGACGAGTTCATGCACTTTTATCTGGCCTTCGATCTCATCGAGGCGCCGCTGCCACCCGATGAGGACGAGTTCATCGAGACCCTGACCTGCCCGATGCCCGAGGCCCTGCGCATGATCCGGGACGGGAGGATCGTCGACAGCAAGACGGCCCTGGCCCTTCTCCTTGCTGCGGATTATCTCCGTGAAAACAAGATGATGACCTAGGGCAGGGAGCGGCGGCCTCTCTCCGGGGGCTGCCGCCTAGCTCTTCTTGCTCGTCTTGGTCTGGAACGTGGTCATCTGCTGCTTCACATTCCTTTTCTTGCAGGCGGGGCAGCTGATTTTACCCTTGTCGCGTTCCGCCATGCTCATGACAAGAGTGAATGTCCGCCTGCAGTCCTCACAACGGAATTCATAGGTCGGCACCGCTCATCCCCCCTTTCTTTATGAATCAGCATTGTACAGTTCTGGCGAAGGCCGTCAAGGCCCATGTGCGATCCCCGGTATGACCGGTCATGATCCGCCTGGACGCCCTTGTCGATGGCACGAATCCTGCTGACGATTGAAAAACAGCCTGAATGCCCATCGGAAATCAAACAAAACCACCACGGAGGACTGCGTGGACACCTATAAGATCCAAAGAGGAGACACGATTGATCGGGTCACGAAGCAGCTGGGAATGACATGGGACGAATTCCGGCAAGTCAACCCCGATGCCGTCGGGCGTTCTGCCAGGACGGGAAAATGGATCATCAAGGCAGGAAGCGAGGTCAAGGGGCCGGGTTCCTTCCAGTCGGTGCTCCAGGAACAGCGAACAGCTGCCAGAGAGCTCGCAAAGGATGCAGAAGCGCCGAAATCGAAAGGTCAATGGACGGAATACACCGTGAAGCAGGGAGACACCCTCTGGGGGCTGGCCCGGGATACCTTCGGGACCACCGTCAAGGAGCTCGCGAAAACGAACAACATCACGAACCCCGACCGCATCCGCCCGGGGCAGAAGATCCGTGCCAGGATACCGGACGCTGCAGAGAAGGTGACACCCGAAACCGGTGAGCGCTCCGAGGTGGTCGCCAGCTGGTACGGGAAAGAGTATCACGGCAGGCCCATGGCAAACGGCAAGATTTATAACATGTATGCCAGCACAATTGCCCACCGGACGCTTCCCCTCGGGACAAAGGTGGAATTGACGAACCCCGATACGAGCCAGATCGTCCGGGCCGTCGTGACGGACCGTGGGCCCTTCATCGACGGGCGCGACGTGGACCTCTCCTATGGCATTGCCAAGAAGCTCAACCTGGTTGAGAAAGGCGTGGGCAAGGTGATCATGGAAATTCTGTGAGTTGCTGCGAGGCAGCAGCTCACAGGCCCGAGGCTCGAGGAACGAGGACCGAGGAAGATAAAAAGCCTCGAGCCCCGTGCCTCGACCCTCGGGCCTCGATAAAAAAGCCCCCATCCTGTCGCTTATGCAGGATGGGGGCTTTTTATTGGAGGACCTGTCTGGTCTATCTGGTCTGTCTCGTCTATCTGTCAGTCTATTCCGTCTGTTCCGTCGTTTCGTTCCCGGATCCTGTACTCGGACCCTTTACCCTTTCACCTTGGGCCTGCGTTCGGGATCCGGTCCCAGGCGTCCTTGTAGAGCCTGCCGATGCAGAGCGCCAGCCCCAGGAAGAACAGCCCCAGCATGAAGGTCGGAGGCGTGTGCAGCATCTGGTCGATCAGGTGACCCACGTACAGGAAGAGCATCGAGGCAATCACGATCGCAAACCCCCAGGCGCCGATCACAAGGATGTGTGAGAAATCGATCTGCCGCGGTCTTGCTTTCACTTGCGCTGCCATGGTCTGCTCCTCCTGTTCTTCGTCTTGTCCCTGCTACCGCTGGACGCTTCTCGCTTACATCAGGTTCTTGATCGCATCGGCCACGGGGCTCGTGAACAGGGCCACCATCACCGCGTACATCGCGAAGCTGCCAACGGCCTCGCTCAGGTAGAGCTTCTCGTACTTCTGCTTCAGGGACACGATCGTCATGCCGCCCACAATCAGGGCCCCCAGGTGGAAGTAGGGGAAGTTGCCGGCGCCCGCTGCGGCGTACTCGGCGAAGCTGAAGGTTGCGGTGATCAGCACTACGACTGCGGAGAGAATCAGGGTGGAAAGCGTCTTTTTCATTTTGAGGTCCTCCTCGGTGTTTTTGTTTGTTGCCCGATACTATAGGAAGGACCGTGCCAGGACGGGCACCGGGCAAAAGATAGTTTGCAAGTTGCCGCTGCAAAAGGGAAATTGACGATGCGCGGGCTTGCCGGCTTATCCCCCGATGCCCTCGGAAAGGCCCCATTTTGAAAGAAACGTTCAATCCGGGGGTGAACGAAACATGGAAGAAAGGGTAGAGGGTAGCGGGTCGAGGGTAGAGGGAAAAACAGATGGCCGACAGTCCGCAGCCGACAGCCAAAGACGAAAAGCCAACAATGAATCTTTACTGTAGGCTGTAGACTGTCGACTGTAGGCTTTAGATGGCATATGTTATAAAGGATTATGACGTTTGGGGAAAGGAGGGTTGAAGATGAAGAGGATTCTAACTGGTATTTTATTGTCGTTGATTATGCTGTCCGTCATTCACGGGGTCGTGCAGGCGCAGGAAAGGAAGCTTCCGGAACCGGGCGGGGGAACCGTGGCCGTCCTCGACAAAGCGACATTCGTTGAGGTGCGTGACCGCGGGCCCGGCTAACCACAGCGTCATCCTTTACGAGGTCGTGAAGGGGAAAATCCGGATTGTTGATGCGGTGAGGGTCAACAGCGATTTCACAAAAGATCCCACCATCATCCGGTACACACGGATCAGGGATATCAAGGAACAGTGAAGAACAGGTCACGAGGTTCGAGGAAAAAGGACCAGGGACGAGGTGAGACGATCTCAAATCCGCGTCCGATTCCTAATTACCTAATCACCTGTTACCTTTCTAGCCACGCGGCCAGATCTTCTTGAAGGCCGTTTTCGGGAAGAAGCAGTGCGGGCACTCCTCGGGGGGCTCAGGCCCGTAGTGAGTGTGGCCGCAGATCCTGCAGCGCCATGCGATCGTGTCTTTATCGAGGTGAACGTCCCGCTCCGCCAGCAGCGGGAAATCCTCGATGGGCGGCATCACGGGCTTGTAGCCGTCCAGGACGTACCGCGACACGACGACCCTCTGGATTTCGCTCGTCCCCTCGTAGATCATCGGGAGCCGCATGTCGCGCAGGAGCTTCTCGATGGGGAAGAGCCGGGTGTATCCGTACCCGCCGAAGATCTGGAGGGCCTCACTCGCCACTTCAAAGGCGGCCTCGGTGGCATAGAACTTCGCAATCGATGCCGAGATGGTGGGGTCCATCCCTGAATCGTTTTCCCATGCGGCCTTCCAGGTGAGCAGCCTTGCCGTCTCCACCTTCTGGTACATCTCGGCAATCTTGAAATCAATGGCCTGGAAGTCGGCCAGCCGCGCGCCGAAGGCCCGGCGTTTTTTCGCATAATCCACGGCCAGCTCCATGGCCGAGCGGGCGGCTCCCACACCGAAGGAACCGATAATGGGCCGCGTCCTGGCGAACGTCGTCATGGCCATCACAAACCCTTCGCCCGGTTGCGCCAGGACGTTCTCCGCCGGCACGCGGGTATTCGTGAAATGGATCCCCGCCGTATTGGAGCCGCGCTGCCCCAATTTGGGGATCGTCTTGCCGACCCTGACGCCGTCCCAGCCCTTCTCGACCAGGAAGGCCGCGATCCCCTTGTGCCCCAGCGACGGGTCGATGGTGGCGAAGATGGCAAAGTAGTCGGCCACGCCCGAGTTGGTAATCCAGTATTTGGTCCCGTTCAGGATATAGTCGTCGCCGGACTTTTCGGCCTTGCAGCGCATGCCCGCCACGTCCGAGCCGGCCAGCGGCTCCGACGTGGCGAAGCAGATGAGCTTGAAATCTTTTGCCAGGACGGGGAGATATTTTTCTTTCGCCTTCACGTTTCGCGACAGCAGGATCGGTTCTGCGCCGAGCGAATTGTCGAAGATCGACGTGGCGAGTCCCGCGCAGGCCGCCGAGATCTCCTCGACCACCAGGGCGCACTCGAGGAGCCCGCGGCCCTGGCCCCCGTATTTTGCGGGGAGGGTGAGGTTCATGATCCCTTCTTCCCAGGCTCTCTTGAGAATGTAGAGGGGCAGCTCGTCCTTTTCGTCGTAGTGCCAGGCGATGGGGAGAACCTCGTTCGACGGCAAAACGGCGCGCCTTGTCTCTCAATTCAATCTGTTCGGGGGTGAGAGAGAAATTCAGCATCGAAAGCCTCCTTCCATGTGTCTTTCAGAGGTTAATGCGTCATTGCGGACGGCGGGAAGCATCGTCGGACCGGATCGTTTACTTTATTATTGTTAAACGAAATGGACGTTGATATCAAGCCGATCTTGCACCCGGGTATTCCATCATTCACATGGGCCTTTATCGCCTCGCGTCTCCGTGCTATACTGATTCATGTAAATCGCTCGTGAAGGAGGAACCGATCTCATGACGCTTGCCATGTACATCCTGATCGGCGTTATCCTCGTTGCCGCGATCTACTTCATCGTCCGCGGTAAAAAACCCTGAAACGACATGACATGAGGGCACAAAGTCCGGGCGGGTGGAAAAGGCACCTGCCCGAAGAGAGTGTGTTCGTGCGCGTTCCGGCATCCGGTGCCCTGCAATATATAGGATTGACAGCCTGTTCGACCTCGTGTAGCCTCAAAACGCTCGCGTGATCCGGTCCTTCGGGGAGGGAACCCGCCGGAAGGAACCGGACTCCGTATCGGACATAAGGCCCCCGATCTGCCGGGGACGCCTCATTGCATCATCCCTTGAGAATCAAGGAGGAGAGGGACTCGAATGAGGAAGCGAGAGCTTTGCCTGTGGGCGAGCCTGATTTTTTTCTGCCTGCCCCTCCTGTTTGCCTCACCCTCGTCGGCCGCAGAGCGCTACACGGTGAAACCCGGCGACAGCCTTCACAAGATCGCAAAGAAGTACCACGTCAGCGTCGATACCCTCAAGGAAGCCAACCGCCTGGAGGGCGACACCCTGAGGCCGAATCAGGTCCTCGTCATCCCGGGCGGCAAGTCGGCAAAAAAAATCGCAGAGAAGAGCGCTGCAAAAAAGAAGAGCGGCACGGACGCGACGGTCTATGTCGTGAAGACAGGGCGATACCCTCGCCGGGGTGTCGGAAAAAACGGGTGTGCCCGCATCGGAGATCAGGAAGACAAACGGGCTTCGGTCATCGAAGTTGAAAGCGGGACAGCGGCTTGCCCTGGCGAAACCTCCCGCAAGAGCGGAAGAGGACGAGGATGATCTCGAAGAGGCCGGGTCCATCGAGGCCGGTGAGCTGGCCGCCCTGGGAGAGGACCGGGAGAGAGGGGAGGCGATTGCCCCCATCTCGCTTTCACGATGGAAGGATCCGGGGGAACGGGACCTTTTCGTCAAGGTGGTGAAATCCTACGAGGGCGTACCCTACAAACTCGGCGGGAACTCGATGCGGGGAATAGACTGCTCGGCCTTCACGAGGAAAGTTTACGGCGTCTTCAGCATCGATCTGCCCCGAACGGCAAGGGAACAGCTCCAGCAGGGAAAGCGCGTCGGGCGAGATGAGCCTGGACACGGGGGATCTCGTGTTCTTCCAGACGCGGCGAAATCGGATCCACGTGGGGATCTTCCTGGGCGGGAGCGAATTCTTCCATCTCTCGTCGCGAAACAGGGCAGGGAAGGTCGACAAAATCGACTCGACCTATTTCAGCACCCGCTTCATCAGCGGAGTCCGTCTGAAAGAAACGAACCGTCCCGCGAAGCTCCAAAGCCCGACAGGACCGGGTTCTCCCGCCGCAAGCCCCCGTCCCCAGCGGTGTCACCCTCGGCCGAGGCGGCTCACTCGCCGGGAAGCTGATCACCTGTACCTGCTGAAGAGTTCAAAGAAAATCGCCCCGGTTCTTTCAGAAAGAATCGGGGCGTTCTTTTCAGCCTCACCTCAAGTCTCCCCCCGGGAAATGGAACTAAGATTATTCCCCCTCCTCCATGCCTGCCCCTCCTGTTTGCCTCGCCATCACCGGCCGCAGAGCGCTACAAGGTGAGGCCCGGCGACAGCCTTCACAAGATCGCAAAAAAGTACCACGTCAGCGTCGATTCCCTCAAGGAAGCCAACCGCCTGGATGACGACAGCCTGAGGCCGAACCAGGTCCTCGTGATCCCGGGGGGCAAGTCGTCAAAAAAAAGCGCACAGAAGAGCGCCGCAAAAAAGAAGAGCGACACGGACGCGACGGTCTATGTCGTGAAGAAGGGCGACACCCTCGCCGGGGTGTCGGAAAAAACGGGTGTGCCCGCATCGGAGATCAGGAAGACCAACGGGCTTCGGTCATCGAAGCTGAAAGCGGGACAGCGGCTTGCCCTGGCAAAACCCCCCGCAAGAGCCGATGAGGATGAGGATGATCTCGAAGAGGCCGGGTCCATCGAGGCCGGTGAGCTGGCCGCCCTGGGAGAGAGCCGGGAGGGTGCCGCGGCGATTTCCCCCATCCCGCTTTCGCGATGGAAGGATCCGGGGGAACGGGACCTTTTCGTGAAGATGGTGAAATCCTACGAGGGCGTGCCCTACAAGCTCGGCGGGAACTCCATGCGGGGGATCGACTGTTCGGCCTTCACGAGAAAGGTCTACGGCATCTACAGCATCGATCTGCCCCGGACGGCAAGGGAACAGCTCCAGCAGGGCAAGCGCGTCGGGCGCGACAGCCTGGACACGGGCGATCTCGTGTTCTTCCAGACGCGGCGAAATCGCATCCACGTGGGGATCTTCCTGGGCGGGAGCGATTTTTTCCATCTCTCGTCGCGCAACAGGGCAGGGAAGGTCGACAGCATCGACTCGACCTATTTCAGCACCCGCTTTATCAGCGGGGTCCGGCTGATGGAAACGGACCGTCCTGCGAAGCTCGAAAGCACGACAGGACCCTGGTGCACCCGTCCACAAGCCCCCCGTCCCCTGCGGTGTCACCCTCGGCCGAGGCGGCTCACTCGCCCGGAAGCTGATCCCCTCCTGAAGAAGAGTTCAATAAGAGCGCCCCGGTTCTTTCAGAAAGAATCGGGGCGTTCTTTTCAGCCTCAAGCCTCTTTCAGGAAAGGGATAAGAGATTATTCACCCTCACCCCACCCTCTCCCCTCAAGGGAGAGGGAGAATCAAGGAATAGGGTTCTTCATAGGGAGAGGCAGACTAAAAGGTCGTGTCTTTCTGGACCCTGAACATCATTTTCAGCTCATACACCCCCGAGCCGACACGCTTCTCCATGTCGAAACCCATCTTCTCGAAGACGTGGAGCATGGGCCGGTTTTCCAGCAGGACCTCCGCCGTAAACCCGAGAAGACCCTGCCTCCTGGCGAGGTACGTGAGATATCCGAGAAGCTCCTGGCCGATGCCCTTGTTCTGGTGCTTGTCGCTGACTGCGAAGGCGACCTCCGCCATGTGGTTGTCTTTTTCGATCTCGAACTGGCCGAGGCCGACGATCTCCTCCTTGTCCTCCTCGCCGAGCACGGCCAGGATCTCCATCTTTTTCGTGTAGTCGATGACGACAAAGTCCTGGAGGCGCTCGTGGGGCATATCCTTGCGATACGAGATGAACCTCCGGTACATGCTGTTGTCCGAAAGCGAGTAGAAGAAATCCTTGACGATGGGTTCATCGCTGATCTTGACGGGACGGAAGAGGAGGTTGACCCCTGCTCTCGTGGTGCGGTAGGTCTCGAGCTCCTCGGGGTAGATGCCCCGCTCACCCGGGATGAAGGCCTGGTCCTTGTAGATGAGCCCGTTTTTCCTGGCCTCCTCGATGAGCCAGGGCCTGAACTTCGGGTGGGCGATGGCGATCAGATCCATCGCCCGTTCACGGACATTCTTGCCCGGCAGATAGGCGATGCCCCACTCGGTGACGACGTACTGGACGTCTCCCCGCAATACCGTGGCCCCGGCCCCTTCCTTGAGGAAGGGGACAATCCGCGAGACCACGTCGCAGGCCGCCGTCGACTGGAGCGTGAGGATGGTCTTGCCGTTCCGGGCCAGGGCGGCCCCCCGCATAAAGTCCGCCTGGCCCCCGACGCCGCTGTAGAACGTCTTGCCGATCGACTCGGCCGTGGACTGTCCTGAGAGGTCGATCTCGAGGGCGCTGTTGATGGCGACCATGTTGTCCTGCCGGGCGATGAGCAGCGGGTTGTTCGTGTAGTCGATGGCCCGGAAGTCGATGGAGGGGTTGTCGTGGAGGAACTCGTAGGTGGATTGCTTCCCCATGCAGAACGTCGCGACGGTTTTTCCCCGGTTGACGGTCTTGCGGGAGTTGTCGACGACGCCCTGCTTCATCAGCTCGACGATGCCGTCGCTGATGAGCTCCGTGTGGATGCCCAGGTGCTTTTTCCCGGAGAGATTGGCGACGATCGCATTGGGGATCGTCCCGTAGCCAACCTGGATCGTATCGCCGTCTTCGACAAGACGGGCCACGTAACTGCCGATCCGCTGGGCGATTTCCGTGTCGGCGGCGGGATAGTATTCAAGCAGGGGTTCGTCGTAGGGAACCAGGAAATCGATATCGTCGATGTGGAGGAAGGTGTCGCCGTGGACCCGCGGCATGTAGCGGTTGACCTGAACCACCAGAACCCGGGCCGTCTCGGCGGCGGCCTTCACGATGTCGACACTGATCCCCACGCTCAAATAGCCGTGCTCGTCCGGAAGCGATGCCTGGAGGAGGGCCACGTCCACCTCTCGAGACCGCGCCGGAAGAGGCCCGGCACCTGGGAGAGATTAACCGGCGTGTAGTCGGCAAGCCCTGTGTTGACGGCCCCGCGGGTGCTGTCGCCGATGAAGAAGGAGTTGTGCCGGAAATTGGAGAAGTTCTTGAAGTCCTTGTCGTCCAGCGGGATGACGGACTCGGGATTTAGCCGTCCTGGCTCCGGTATCGGCCTTTTTCCCGAAGCCCTTGAAGGAGAGGACTTTCTTCAGTACCGCCTTCGGCGGTGCCGCGGAGACCGATGCCGAAGCCCTGGTCTCGTGATTGCCGCCCACCATTGTCATGAGCTCTGCGGCAATTTCCTTCATCTGCTCGGCCTGGGCGTTCATCTCCTCGGAGGCCGAGGCGCGACTCCTCGGCATTGGCCGCCGTCTGCTGGGTCACCTTGTCCATCTCGGCGACGGCCTTGTTGATCTGGTCGATTCCCTGGGCCTGCTCGCTGGAGGCCGCGGCGATCTCGGACACGAGATCGGCCACCTTGGCGGCGCTCTTCGAGACCTCCGCGAAGGCCCCGTTGGTCCGCTCGACCAGCTCCGAGCCCTCCTTGACCTTCTTCACGGTGCCCTCGATGAGCGCCGAGGTGTTCTTGGCGGCCTCGGCGGCCCGCATGGCGAGGTTTCTCACCTCGTTGGCCACCACGGCAAAGCCCGCACCGGCCTCGCCGGCTCTGGCCGCTTCGACGGCGGCGTTGAGGGCCAGCAGGTTTGTCTGGAAGGCGATCTCGTCGATCGTCTTGATGATCTTGGAGGTCTCGTCGCTGGCCTTCGAGATGTCGTCCATGGATTTGGTCAGCTCGGTCATGGAGCCATTGGCCCGCTCGACCATCTGTTTGGATTCTTTCATGAGCTTGTCGGCCGTCGATGCGTTGTCGGCGTTCTGCTTGGTCATCGAGGACATCTCCTCGAGGGACGAGGAGGTCTCCTCGATCGAGGCGGCCTGCTCGGAGGCCCCTTCGGCCAGCGACTGGCTTGCCGAGGACACCTGGCCCGAGGCGGAAGCGACCTGGTCGGCCGCGTCGTTGAGGTGCCTGACGGAGCGTGGTGACGGGCACCGTGATGCTCCGGGAGAAGAAGGTGACGGCGACGATCGTCAGCGCCAGGAAGATGGCGCCGATGAGCGAGGATGACATTGCGGATCATGTGGGCCGAGGAGAGGAACTCATGCTTCATCCTGTGTCATGGCGACGCTCCAAGTCGTGTAGTCGACGGGGGCAAAGCCCGCGATCTTCTTCACGCCCTGGTACGTATAGAATTCTACGCCTGAGTCTGCGGGCGATCATCTTGCCGGCGATATCCTTCATGCCCTCGAGGTTGGTGACATTGAGCTCGAGGATGTACTCCTTTTTGGGGTGGGCGACGAAGAGGCCGCTTTTGTCGATCATCCAGGCAAAGCCCGTCTGCTCCGACCTTGACGGACTGGATCTTGCTCGGAGAGAAAATCGACGTTGAGGATGGCACCCACCATGCCTGCGAATTCGCCGCCCTGGCCATAGACCGGAGCGCTGACGACCGAAACGGGTTTTCCCGACGCCCGGGACTTGATCGCGGCGCCGATGAAGACCTTGCCGCTCTTGGCTTCTTTGAAGTAGTCGCGGTCTCCGACGGCGATGCCTTTTGTCTTCCCGTTGCTGCCGTCGGCAATGATCGTGCCGCCGGCATCGGCCACGAAGACGGACTCGTAATCGCTCCCGCTCTGTTTCATCACTTTCGCGAATTCCGCCGAAAGCCGCTCGAGTCTCGCCGGAAGCCTTGGCCGCGCCGTCCTTGGATGATTTCGAAGCCGCCTCAATGACATAGGGCTGAACCGACAGTGCGAGGCGACCTTCATCTCTTCTTTGATGGCGACTTCGATCATGTCGGAGATGTTCTTGGCGATCTGCACGGCCTGTCCCTTGGCCATGTCCTCCAGAGCCCCTGTCGCCTTGATAGAGGGCGAAGCCCCCGACGACCACGATCGGGATCAAAACGAGCAGGATCCCGCCGAACGTTAATTTGAAACCGAGAGTTTTCTTCTTCATCTGCTGCTACCTCCCTGTAGTGCAAGAAAAAATAAATCCATCACGGATAAAAACAGATCATAGAACAACAATCAATGAATCGTGAACTGGAATGCCCCGAGCACCTTGTCGATGTCGAGAAGGATCTTGACGCCCCCGCCCGTCTTGGCCATCCCCAGGATGAAATCCGTGTTGAGCTTCACCCCGAAGGTGGGCGTGTTCTCGATATCGGCGCCGCGGATGTTGAGCACCTCCGAGACGGCATCCACCACGATCCCCATGGGCACAGCGCCCGACTCGCCGTGGATCTCCACGACGATGATGCAGGTGCGCTCCGTGTAGGCCGTGGCTTCCAGGCCGAAGCGAAGCCGCAGGTCGATGACGGGAATGACCTTCCCGCGCAGGTTGATGACGCCCTTGACGAACTCGGGCGTCTGGGGCACCGGGGTGACGGTCATCATGCCGATGATCTCCCTGACCTTGAGGATGCCGATGCCGTATTCCTCGCCGGCCAGCGAAAAGGTCAGGTACTTGCCCTCCCTTGCCGCCTCTGCCCTTGCCGGCTCAGTCATTGCGATCGCTTGAGCTTCCATACACAACCTCCCGAAAGTGCAGACCCGTGTCACCGTTTTTCAATTGATCGTGCCGGGCTGTAAATGAAGAACTATCTGCTTCAACCGGGCAGAATGAATCACCCGGCGGATTGTCCCTTGACGGACTGGTCATGATCCAAGAGTTTTTATCGTCACCCGGAACAGGAACCTTAATACTTTTTTCTTAGACGCAAAGAGACTAGCAAACTGCGTACCACTTTAGTCAAATGGCACGGAGAACTCACCTTCCGGTGAATGCCCCGTGCGGGATCGCCATGGATTCCATGGGAGTTGTTGCGCGTCATCGGCCGGGACGTTGTCCCCAAGTATTCCTTGACCGGATTGCCGAATTCCCTTAAAATCCCCGCTTCCTGGAAACGCACCACACACTCTGAAATTGAAGGAGGACGATATGAAAATCATCCTTTTGGGCGCGCCCGGCGCGGGCAAGGGCACCGTGGCGAAACTGCTCACCGATTACGACGGATCCGTTCAGATCTCCACCGGGGACATCCTGCGGGCCGCCGTCCGCGAAGGGACCGATCTCGGGAAAGAGGCCAAGGCCTACATGGACCGGGGCGACCTCGTGCCCGACGCGCTGATCATGAAGATCATGGAAGTCAGGCTCCAGGAGCCCGACTGCGCGAAGGGCTTCATCCTCGACGGCTTTCCCAGGACCATCGCCCAGGCCGACGCGTTGAAGGGGATCCTGAAGAAGCTCAATCTGAAGCTCGACATGGTGGTGAACCTGGAGGTGCCCCGCGAGGTGATCCTGGACCGCCTCACCACGCGCCGGACCTGCTCCAACCCATCCTGCCAGGAGATCTACAACGTGAAGAGCATGCCTCCGGCAGCCGACGGGACCTGCAAGAAGTGCGGAAGCAAGGTCGTCCAGCGCGACGACGAGACGGAAACGGCCATTTTGTTCCGGCTCGAGACCTACAACCAGAAGACGGCCCCCCTCATCGGCTTCTACGAGAAAGAGGGGCTTCTGAAGAACTTCACGTCGCTCTCGAGCGCCGATACGGTCGAGGCGGTGAAGAAGGCTCTGAAAAAGGGTAGAGGGTCTCGGGTAGAGGGTATAGGGCGAAGAAAAGATCCCCCCGTGTATGCCTGTCATCCAGACAGAAGGAGCGGGGGGATTTTTCATGGCGCATCGACCCGGGACGGAATAGAATGACCCTGTTTGCAGGAGAAGGGCATTGCCGATCGATTACGAAAGAGATCTGAACCCGGAGCAGTACCGCGTCGTCACAGCCGAAGGGGGTCCGATGCTCGTCATCGCCGGCGCAGGGAGCGGCAAGACGCGGACCCTCACCTACCGGGTGGCCCGGTTGATCGACACGGGAACACCGCCGGAGCGGATCCTTCTTGCGACCTTCACGAACAAGGCCGCCCGGGAAATGCTGGGACGCGTGGAGCTCCTTTCGGGAGTGGATGTGCGGAGGCTATGGGGCGGGACCTTTCACCACATTGCAAACCGGGTGCTGAGGCGACAGGGCTACCGGCTGGGCTACGGCAGGAACTACTCCATCATGGACACGGACGACACGAAGTCGCTCCTGAACGCCTGCATTGCCGATGCCGGGATCGACACGAAGGCCGGGCGGTTTCCCAAGGGGAATGTGCTGGGTGAGATCATCGGTTATTCCGTCAACACCGTGACCCCTCTCGAGGATGTCGTCGGGCTGAAATACCCGCATTTCAATCATCTCATGGAGGACATCGTCGACATCGCCCGCAGCTATCGCGAGCGGAAGAAATCTCTCAACATGATGGATTTCGACGATATGCTGGCAAACTGGCTCGAACTTCTGCGAAACGAACCGGAGGCCCTCCGGGAATACGCGGAGCGTTTCCTGCACGTCCTGGTCGACGAGTACCAGGACACCAACAGCCTGCAGGCGGCGATTCTCGATCTTCTCAGCTCCCGGCACCGCAACCTCATGGTGGTGGGCGACGACCACCAGAGCATCTATTCCTTCCGGGGGGCCAATTTCGAAAACATCCTGCGATTCCCGGACCGCTACCCCGACGCGAAGGTCTTCAAGCTCGAGACGAACTACCGCAGCACCCCGCAGATCCTGGACCTGGCCAACCGGAGCATCGTCCGGAACCGCGACCAGTTCCAGAAGGAGTTGCGGGCCGTGCGCAAGGGCGGTTTCAAGCCCGTCTACGTCCCGGTGCGAAACGTCACCCTGCAGGCGGCCTTCGTTGCACGGCGGATCATGGATCTCATCATGGAGGGGATTCCCATCCGGGAGATCGCCGTTCTGTACCGTGCCCATTATCACTCCATGGAGCTCCAGATGGAGCTGACACGGCGAGGCATTCCCTTCGAGATCCGCTCGGGCATCCGCTTCTTCGAGATGGCCCACGTGAAGGACATCACGTCCTACCTGAGGGTGCTCGTAAACCCCCTGGACGAGGCAGCCTGGAAAAGGGTGCTCGGGCTCTACGAGAAGGTGGGAAGAGTCACGGCGGACCGGGTCTGGAAGGCGCTGGCGGCCGAGAAAGACCCCCTGGCGGCATTCCGGGACCCCGCCTGGGTGAAGCGCGTCGGGAAGGCGGCGGCTCCCGGGCTTCTGAGGCTCGGCGAGACCCTTGCGCTTTTGTGCGATAAGATTGCCGAGCAGGCGCCTTCCGATCTCATCCACCTGCTTCTCAACCGCGGGTACCGTGAGGATCTGCAGGAGCGTTACACGGACAGCTTCTCCCGGGAAGAGGATCTGATCCAATTGGCCAATTTCTCGGGCCGCTTCGCGAGCCTGACGGACTTCCTTGCCGAACTTTCGCTGCTGACGAACACGACGGAGAACGAGGATTCCGGCGCTGCCGAGGCGAAGGACCAGGTGATTCTCAGCTCCATCCACCAGGCCAAGGGCCTGGAGTGGACCGTTGTGTTCATCATCTGGTGTGCCGAGGGGATGATCCCGCTGGCCCGCGCGCTCAACGAGGCCGGCGGCGAGGAAGAGGAGCGGCGGCTGTTTTACGTGGCCACCACCCGCGCCAAGGACCAGCTCTACCTCTGCCACCCCCTGATCGACTATTCCCGCGGGATGGGCATGGTGCCCCTGCGGCCTTCGCGGTTCATCGAAGAACTCGAGGAGGACGCCTTTCACCCGACGGAGCTGCCCTATGAGCAGTGGATCATTGATGAGGACTAGGGTACAGGGTACAGGGTACGAGGGTACAGGGTACGAGGGTAAGAGACGAAGAACGACTCTTAAAGAATTAAAAAAGGATCGAGGATATGCATATCCCCGATCCTTTTTTTGTCTTGACCTGAACCCTAGACCCTGACCCTGAGCCCCTTCTTTCTCAGAAGGCGAAGCTCACGTTGATCCCGCCATAGAAGAAGTTATATTCATTGAGATTCTTGCTGCGGCCCTTCATTTCGTTCTTTGCATCATCGGAAAGGGGGAACACCCAGGACACCGTCGGGGCAATCGTGACATACTTCCAAGGCGTGATGGGGAGCGTCGCCGAGATCACGCCGTCGTGGAAATTGCTGAACTTGTCCGTCGTCGGCAGAGCGTTGTCGTCATATTTCGGATAGGTCGATGCATCGTCGCTCAGGAGGTAGCTTAACGAGCCGGCGAGCTTCAGGCCGATCATCTTGGTGAGCTCGAAGGTGTGGGACACCCCGAAGAGGAAATACGTCTGGTGGTAATGATCGATCTCCTTGTAGATCGTGAGCGTCGGGGTCAGCAGGACGTTTCCGGCCAGCGAAACGAAGAGCTCCTGGGAATCAAGCGGGTCGGCTGCTCCCGCGTTCGGGGCATTCAGCGCATAGTAGATGTAACCCAGGCCCGCCGTCACAGGACCGAAGGCCCTGCTGTAGGAGAGGGTCAGGTCCGTCTCTGTCCAGGTGCTGGAGTAGGATGCATCCGTCGTCGAGTAGGGGTTGGTATCCAGGTTGCCCCAGAGGTTGGCGGTGAATCCCTTGTACCCGACCGTCGCGGAGGGCTGGATCACCATGCTGTCTCTCGTCTGCTGCTGGCCGCGCCAGATGTAGGCGCTGAGCGCCGATACGGTGAAGTCGGCCGTGGGCTTTTCCTCCACCGCGAGCCGGAGCGGCGGGTTTGGCCTCCTGGGCCATTGCTTCGGTGAGCAGGCTGACGCCGATGCCCAGAACGATGGCGGATGCGATAACAAGTCTCAGAATCCGATCCAATAAAGCCTTCGTCATATCAAGATCTCCCTTCATGGTTTAATGGCCTTGTCGATGTGACGCCGCAGAGGGTCTCCGCGAGCGCCCGTCCGCCCGTTTCGGGGAGGAGGGGCCGCAGGCCCGGCCGAGGGGGTGGAGCGGCGAGGCCTGCGGCATGAGGGCGTTCTCTTTGTTCGCGGCGTTCGGATGTCCCTTAGATCAAGGCTTGTGCCATGCAGGAGAAAAGGCGAAATAAAGTCTTTAATAAGCTGAAATAAAATGAAGATATGAGAACGTGAGTCCGGGCGGGAAAGGACGCTCTACAGGTAAAATATGACTACATATATGTTATATTATTAATTAATATCTACAAATATGTATAAATATATAATATATGAAACGATCATGAATCGATGTAATCAAAAAAGGGCGGCAACTCTCATTGCCGCCCTTCCTGTTTTTTTTGATATCACATCTCTTGAGATACTGTGTTCAGATTGTCCGTATCGCCCGAACCCACCCTGAAGCCTGATGCCCGCAGGCGCCTGCGCCTGCTAGAACCAGTGGTCCGACTTCTTCTTCGCCTCGTACTCCGCCTTCAGGGCGCGCTCGGTGGCCTCGGAGATGAGGTCGACACTCTTGGTCCACTCCTCGAAGCGGATGTCGACGCCGAAGACCCCCCGGATTTCATCATGCTCGTCGACAATGGGCGCCGAGACGGTGATGCAGAGGGCCCCTGTCATCTTGGAGATGTAGAAGTCCGTCACGTGGATCTTCCCGGCCTCCATGGGCCGGATGAACCACTCGCGGTTCGAGTAGTCCGTGCCGACGCCGAAGTTCTCGTACTTCGCGCGGTCCGTGATGTGGGTGATGTTGCGCGTGATCTTTTTGCCGTGCGTGTCGACGACGTAGGCGAACTGGATCGAGGGGTTCTCGTCGATGAACTGCTGCATGATCGGCTCCTGCATCTCCGGGTTCATCGCCTTCATGACGGGGTGGTCGATGACCTGCTGCACGACCGCAACGGCGGCCTGGGCCGCGCGGTACTTGATCTTCTCGAGATCGGACATGAAGAGCTCGGGGAGGAACTTGCGGACGACCTTCTCCATCTCGTCGTTGGAGATGCTCGTCATGCGGCCCCCCTCGTACTGCTTCATGACCCACTTGTGGATCGCCGAGATGCCGGGGTGGCGCTTGTCGATGAGCTCCCCGTTCTTGAGGTCGAGCCGGGAGTTGATCCAGTGGACGATTCCCGCCTTGCCCGACTTGTCGGTGATCTCGAGCATGATGGGGCGTTTCAGGATCTTCGTCGTGTCGAAGATGTTGTAGATCTCCTCGTTCTTCACGAGACCGTCGAGGTGCACACCCGCCCGGGTGACGTTGAACTCGGAGCCGACAAAGGGGTAGTTGGGGGCGATCTTGAAGTTCATCTCGCGCCGGACGTAGTCGGCGATCTCCGTGATCACCGTGGTGTCGATCCCGTGGTTTTCGCCGTGAAGCTGGATGTACTCGAAGATGAGGCCCTCGACGGGCGGGTTTCCCGTGCGCTCGCCGATGCCCATCAGGGTGCCGTTGGCGCCGCTGCAGCCATAGAGCCACGCCGTCGTGGCATTGATCAGGGCCTTGTGGAAATCGTTGTGGCCGTGCCACTCGAGCAGGTGCCCGGGGACCCCCGCGTCCTCGATGAAGGCCCGGACGATCTTGTCCACGCTTCGGGGCAGGGCCGCACCGGGATAGGTGATCCCGTAGCCCATGGTGTCGCAGAGGCGGATCTTGACGTCGATGCCGCTCTGCTCGCGCAGTTTCATCAGCTCGATGGCAAAGGGGATCGCGAACCCGTAGATGTCCGCCCGGGTGAGATCCTCGAAATGGCACCGGGCGACGATACCCGCCTCGAGGATGGAGCGCACCACGTCGAGATACATCTCCATGGCCTGCTTGCGTGTGACGCCCAGCTTGAGGAAGATGTGATAGTCCGACACCGACGTGAGGATGCCCGTCTCCTTGAGGCCCATCTCCTTGACCAGGGGGACGTCCTCCTTGACGGCGCGGATCCAGCCGGTGATTTCCGGGTAGCGCAGGTTCTGGCTGCGGCAGGCCTCGAGGGCTTCGCGGTCGCGCTGGCTGTACAGGAAGAACTCCGTCTGGCGGATCACGCCCTTCTCGCCGCCGAGCCGGCTCATCATCTTGAACAGGTCGGCGATCTGCTTGGCCGTGTAGGGCGGCCTGGCCTGCTGGCCGTCCCGGAAGGTCGTGTCGGTGATGAAGATGTCCTCGGCGGGGCTCATCATGACGAGCTTGTGATCGAAGACGATGCGGCAGACCTCGTCGTAGGGGAAGACGTCTTTCTGGAGGTTCGGCTGATCGACGTCCTTCACTTCATAGCGCCAGAATTTCGTGTGCTCGTGATCGAGGACCTTCTTTTCCTTGTTCCACTTTGCCATGTTGCTTCTCCCTGCACCTGCGTTGAGTGTGTGGATGGATCGGCCGGGCGGCTTTCGACTGCCCGGTCCCGGTGAAATAAAAAAGGGAGGAAACGCTTTGATGTTCCCTCCCTGTCTCTTCCCTATCGAAATTGGATTCAACCAGTCATGGAGGGACCACCCCGGGCCGGAGAGATCGTAGGCTGCGGTTCAGCGGCCTTCAGGCATGCCGGATCCGGCCTCATTTCAAACCGACGGTTGATGTTCCCGATCTGCACCACGGTGGAATGCCTTCCTTTTTCGCTGTTCCCTCCCCGGTTTCCGGTGAAGGCTACCGGGGGAGAAGAACTTCACTGATTCCTTAAAGAATCATCCCGCCTTTGTCAATAGGTAAAAAGAATGTACACGGCTTCGGGCTCGACATGCCGGCCCGGTCTCCGCTTCACTGGACGATCTTCAGCGAGAGCTCCATGAGCTGCTCGATGCTCACCTTCGAGGGCGCATCGGTCATTGCATCGGTTGCCTTCTGCGTCTTCGGGAAGGCGATGACGTCCCGGATCGACGGGGCGCCCGTCATGATCATGATCAGGCGGTCAAAGCCGAAGGCGATGCCGCCGTGCGGCGGCGTTCCGTACTCGAGGGCGTCGAGCAGGAACCCGAACTTGCTGCGCGAATCTTCCGCACTCATCCCCAGTGTCTGGAAGAGCTTCTGCTGGACCTCGGTGCGGTGGATCCGGATGCTGCCGCCGCCGATCTCGGTCCCGTTCAGCACCAGGTCGTAGGCCCGGGCACGCGCCTTCGCGGGGTCTGAGTCGAGAAGCGGGAGGTCTTCGGCCACAGGCGACGTGAAGGGGTGATGCTTGGCCACGAAGCGCTTTTCCGTGTCGCTGTACTCCAGCAGCGGAAACTCGACGACCCATGTGAAGGCAAGCTGGTCGGGTTGGATCAGGTTGAGCTTTCTGGCCACGTGGATGCGCAGGTTCGCCAGGGCGTCGTTGACGATCCCGGGGTTGTCGGCCACAAAGACGATGAGGTCGCCCTCGCGGGCTTCCATCGCCTTGTTGATGGTCTGAACCTCTTCGGGCTTGAGGAACTTCACGATGGGCGAGGTCCAGCCGTCGGCGTTCACGCGGGCCCAGGCAAGGCCCTTGGCGCCGTAATCGGAGACGAAGTTCGTCAGGCCGTCGATGTCCTTGCGGGAAAGCTGCCGGTTGTCCTCGATGCGGATGGCCTTGACGATGCCGCCGCTTGCGGCCACCTCGTTGAACACCTTGAAGCCGCAGTCCTTCACGATCTCCGTCACGTCGCGGAGCTCCATGGCGAAGCGGGTGTCGGGGTTGTCCCGGCCGTAGCGCTCCATGGCGTCCTGGTAGGTGATCCGCGGGAAGGGGGTCTTGAGCTCCCGGCCCGTCCCGGCCTTGAAGATGTGGGCCATGAGGCCTTCCATGGTCGCGATGATGTCCTCTTCGTTGATGAAGGACATCTCCACGTCGATCTGGGTGAACTCGGGCTGGCGGTCGGCCCGCAGGTCTTCGTCACGGAAACACTTGACGATCTGGAAATAGCGGTCAAAGCCCGAAATCATCAGGAGCTGCTTGAACGTCTGCGGCGACTGGGGAAGCGCATAGAACGTGCCCTGGTTGACGCGGCTGGGCACCAGGTAGTCGCGGGCGCCCTCGGGCGTGCTCTTCGCGAGCATGGGCGTCTCCACCTCGATGAATCCCTGCGAGTTGAAGTACTCCCGCGTCGCGGCGGCCACGCGGCTCCTCAGGATGATGTTGCGCTGCAGCTCCGGCCTGCGCAAATCGAGGTAGCGGTACTTGAGCCGGATGTTTTCCGAGATCTCCACGTCGGCATCGAGCACGAAGGGGGGTGTTTTCGCCTCGCTGAGGATGTCGAGCGTATTGACCAGCACCTCGATCTCGCCGGTGGGCAGCTCGGGGTTTTCCATCCCTTCGGGCGTTTGCGCACCGTTCCCTTCAGGGCCAGGACGTATTCGCTGCGGATGCGATGGGCCTCCCGGTGGGAATCGGCATGGGCCTCCGGGTTGAAGACGACCTGAACGATGCCTTCGCGGTCGCGCAGGTCGACGAAGATGACCCCGCCGTGGTCGCGGCGGCGATGCACCCAGCCCATCAGGACCACTTCTTTTCCTGCGTCGTCCGCCTTGAGGTGCCCGCAGTAATGGGTTCTTTTGATTTTCGATATGAAATCAGACGTCGTGGAAACCGCCCCCGTCGACAAGCATCCGTTTCCCGCCGGGAAATTCGACGAGGGCGCAACTGGCGTGGCCCACATCGAGGAAGGTGACGCGCAACGTGTCCCGGTTCTGAAGTTTCCGGTGAAGCCAGGCGGCATCGCCGGCCAGGAACATAAAGGCCAGCGCCATCACTGCCAGGGCCTTCCGCCGGGTCCGGAAGATGGGGAGTTCCCCTGAGGTGCGACCGGGCAGGCCCATCAGCAGGGCCGCTGTGATCAGGATGGCATAATAGGCCGCAAGTTCGGGGATCGTGGGTGTCGTGATGATGGAAGACGAACCGGGGATCGAGGCGAGCCAGTCGTTGAGATCCAGGCAAAGACGGGTCAGCGCCGCGGTCATGTCGATGAGCAGTGCCGAAAGGGTCTCGGACAGCGGAGCGACGAGGATGAGCACCATGGAAAGAGGCAGGACGACAAAGCCGAGAATCGGCACGAGAAGAAGGTTGGCCACGAGGGTGATGTTGGAGATGCGGTTGAAGTAGTACACGATAAAGGGCAGGGTGCCCAACGTGCAGGCAGCAGAGACGGCAACAAAAAGGAGAAGGTCGGCAGTGATTTTCCTGCCCAGTCTCGCGGGGCGCCCTTCCGCTTTGTTTTTCCATGCCGTCAGCCGCTCCGTGATGCCCGGCATGAACAGCAGGATCGACGCCACAGCCGTGAAGGAAAGCTGGAAGGAGATGTCGAAAAGGGCGGCCGGGGACACCACCAGGATCGCGAAGGCGGCCAGCGCAAGGGTGTTGAAGAGATCCCTTCCGCGGCCCATCAGGATCGTGAGGAGCAGGGCCAGCGTCATGAGCAGGGCCCTCACCGTCGACATGCCGAGCCCCGCGACGAAGGCGTAGAAGACAACGGGTGCGAAGGCGAACAGGGCCGAGAGCTTCTGGATGTTGAACCGCAGAAGCAGGGTTTCCGAGGTTTTCAGGAGCGTCCGGATGAGAAAGAAGGCGATGAGGGCGATGATCCCCACGTTGAAGCCCGAAATGGCGATGATGTGGGA
This sequence comes from uncultured delta proteobacterium, assembly GCA_963810965.1. Classification (GTDB taxonomy): domain Bacteria; phylum Desulfobacterota; class Syntrophia; order Syntrophales; family UBA2192; genus UBA2192. The sequence continues at coordinate 37,574 of CAWEPT010000016.1, forward strand.
GGTCCCCGTCCGGTTGAACCGATCCTGAATCGCCCGCGGGATCTCGCTCTGCTCCCCGAGGGTCATGGCCTGGATGAGGGTCCCCTCGGGGAAGGGGGCCTGGGCACGGATGCGGTCGCGGATCCGGGTGCGGAACTGCTCCAGGGCCTGCCTCATGGGATCACCCTGACCCTCGCGGATCAGGACGATCTTCCGGGGGTCGTTTACGAAACCCCTCACCCGGATCCCCTGGAGCCGGAGGTAGCGCTCGTAGTCGAAGGCGCCGGGGTTCCCGAAGCTCCGGGGGTGCTTCAGGCGCGTCTCCGTCCGGATGAGATCGCCGACTTTGAAAAGACGCGTGTTCTCCCCGACGGAGAGCAGAAGCTTTCCGCTCACGCCACGGGAAAACCCTTCGCCCGAAACCCGCGAGGCCTCCAGTACGAGTGACGTCCTGTCCTCGGAGACCCTCGGGTTTTCCGAAACCATCCCGTCGAGGACAATTTTCCCTTTTTCAGCCCAGTGCGCGATGTGATCCGCCGCGGGGTCGTCGTAAAGGATCGTGCCGATCCCCTGGATTCCGAGGGTGAAGAAACAGATTCCGATCAGGCAGAAGGCGGCGGCATGCCGGCGGGTGATGAAAGCGAGCAGGGACAGGATGAGGCCCGCCGCGAGGGATCCCAGGACCCACGGCCGGGGGATTTCGGTGGCGTACCCGAGTACGATACCGCCGATGAAGAAAAGAAGAAGGATGGGAAGGGGACGCTTGATCATGCGCCATGCCTGCAGTGCGGATTCAACGGAATTCCCTGAAACCCTGTACCCTAGACCCTGGACCCGATACCCTGCGCAGCTTGAGGTCAAAACACATTCGCGGGCGCCTGTCAACGGGTTGAGGCAGGAAAAGCTAAAGATTGCCGGAAATGTGACGAAAGTAACAGGTGAAACCTTTTTGTTTAGAACCTGCGATATGCCGAGGAGTAACAGGTGAAACCTTTTTGCCACAACCCCTGCCCGGAGGGCGGGATTTAGGCAACGTCAGAGGGGTCATTTCGCGCTAGTGACGGAAAATCAGCTCATCGAAAAGGATCAGGTCGAGAGGAACACCCGGTGGATCGTCTTTTCGCGGATCGCCGTCGTTTCCTATTTTCTCGGCGTGACGATTTTCATTCAGTTCCGGTCCGTCAGGCAACTGCCGGAGGAGTTGCTGTGGGCCAGTTATATTCTCATCTCGGCCGTGTACATCTTTTCGGTCGTATGCCTCGTCCTGCCCAAGACGACGCGCTATTTCCGGATGAATATCGCCATCCAGTCCGTCTTCGATGTGATCTTCGTGACAGGGATCGTCCTGCTCACGGGCGGGATCGACAGCGTCTATTCGGTCCTCTACTCGCTCGTGATCATCTACTCGACCCTGTTCATGGGCCGCAAGGGAGGGCTCTTCATCGCGGCCCTGAGCAGCCTGTGCTACGTGGTGCTCATCAACCTCGACATCTCCGCCATCTACGAGTTCCTCTACGACGAGGGGATCGTCCCCAGGGGGGAACTGACCCGGAGCTACATCCTCACACGGGCCATTACCCATGTGGCCTCTTTTTTCCTCATGGCTCTGCTGACAAGCTTCGTCGTCGAGCAGGAGCGCAAGACCAAGCGCCTGCTGGCGGAAAAGGTTACAGCCTTCGACCGGCTCGATCTGCTGCACCGCAGCATCATCGAGTCCGTCGACACGGGCATCCTGACGGTCAACCTCGAGGGGCATATCCGCTCCTTCAACCGTGCCGCCGAGGAGATCTCCGGTTACGCCTCCGGAGAGGTCGGCAACCGCAGCATCGAGGAAATCTTTCCGGGGGTCTCGGCCATTATTTCGCCGATAGAGCCTGAAGAGAGGAAGCGCCAAAGGAAGCGATTCGAGATCGTGATCCGGAAAAAATCCGGGGAGTCCATGATCCTGGGCATCTCCGAATCCCCCCTCTTCGAGCGCGGCGTGAAGATCGGCAGCATCCTTATCTTTCAGGATCTGACCTCCTTCAAGGAGATGGAGCGGGAAGGAGAGAAAAACAAGCAATTTGCCTTCATCGGCCAGATGGCGGCGGGGCTCGCCCACGAACTGCGAACGCCGCTTCAGTCCATCAGCGGCTCCATCCAGATCCTCCGGCGGGACCTGAAACTCGAGCCGACGGACGAGAGGCTCATGCAGGTCATTCTCCGGGCGAAGGACCAGATGGAAAGCCTCGTGAGAAATTTCCTCCTCATGGCGCGATCGAACCGGGGCAGGCGGTCGGAGACGGACATCGGCCGGCTCATCGAGGACGTCATCGAGTCGCTCACCTACGGCGCGGAGTGGAACTCCCGGGTGGAGCTCCGCAAAACCCTCGGGCAGGAGCTGCTGGTGATGGGCGATCCCGCCGAGATCCGGCAGATCCTCTGGAATCTGATGATCAACGCCATGCAGTCCATGCCGGAAGGGGGCACGCTCAGCGTCACAGCATGCCCCGACAGGATCGACGGGGAGGCGCCGGCCGTGAGGATCGAGATCGGAGATACGGGCTGCGGGATCGACACGGCCGATCTGGAAAAGATCTGGGAGCCCTTCTACACGACGAAGGAGCGGGGAAGCGGCCTGGGCCTCGCCATCGTGAGGCGGATCGTCGAGAACCACGGGGGTGCGGTCGCCGTGCGGAGCGACGCCCGGTCGGGCACTCAATTCTCGATACGGCTCCCCCGGATCGTACCGGATCAGCTTGCCCCGGAGGAAGAGATCGTCCCGGAGGAAAGGAATCTGCCCATGCAGCGTGCGGCGGCTGGCGGGGCGGCAAACTAAGGAGCGGATATGGAACGGATCCTCGTTGTCGACGATGACAGGGGCATGCAGGATGTCCTCGATATCATGCTCTCCCGTGCGGGGTACAAGGTCGCCACGGCCGACGACGGGGCTGCGGCGCTCGACATCATCGGGAAGAAAAAATTCGATCTCGTCATCACGGATCTCAAGATGCCGCGCGTCGACGGGATCGACCTGCTCAAGGGGATCAAGGAAACGGCGCCGGGTACGGCCGTGATCCTCCTGACGGCCTTTGCATCCGGGGAGACGGCGCTGGCCGCCATGCGCGAGGGTGCCTACGACTACGTCGAGAAGAACTTCAATGTCGAAGATCTGCTGGCCATCGTCCGGGATGCCCTCGAGAAAAGGGAGGTGGACCGGAAGGAGAATCCCCTCCCGATACAGCAAGGGGATGACGCCCGGTATTTCGGAACCATGGTGGGCCGCAGCAAGGAGATGCAAAAGGTCTATGCCCTGATCCGCAAGGTGGCCGACACGCCGGCCAACGCACTCATCCTCGGGGAGAGCGGGACAGGGAAAGAACTGGTGGCCAGGGCCATCCACGACAACAGCGCACGCAAGGGCAAAGCCCTTTGTGGCCATCAACTGCGGCGGCATCCCGGAGAACCTCCTGGAGAGCGAGCTTTTCGGGTATATGAAGGGCTCCTTCACCGGGGCTTTTGCGGACCACGCGGGCCTCTTCGAGGTCGCCCGGGGCGGGACGATCTTCCTCGACGAGATCGCCGAGTTGCCCGTCATCCTCCAGGTCAAGCTGCTTCGCGTCGTACAGGAGAAGGCCGTCCGCAGGATCGGCGGCTCCGAGGACATCAAGGTCGACGTCCGGATCGTCTCGGCGACGAACCAGCACCTCCAGGAGAAGGTGAAGCAGGGCGAATTCCGCGAGGACCTCTACTTCCGGCTCAACGTGATCCCGATCCACATCCCGCCGCTGAGAAAACGCAGGGAGGATATCCCGCTTCTGGCGCAGTACTTCATCGAGAAATACGCAAAGGAGTTCGGCAAGGAGGTCAAGAGGATCTCCACGTACGCCCTGGAGCTGCTCATGCGCTACCCGTTTCCGGGAAACATCCGGGAGCTGGAGAACATCATCGAGCGCAGCGTCGCCCTGGAGAGCTCGAGCATCATCCTGCCCGAGAACCTGATCATCGCGGAAGAGGGCAACGGCGCGGCCGCCCCGAGCGGGCCCGCGGGGGAGTTCCCGGAGACAGGGGTCGATCTCAACGGGGAACTGGAGCGCTTCGAGCGGGAGATCATCCGCAAGGCCCTCGAGAAGGCGAAAGGGTCCAAGACGAAGGCGGCCTCGCTTCTCGGGGTGAGTTTCCCCAGCCTCCGGCACCGAATCGAGAAGCTCAACATGGAGAACGGGGAAGGGGAAGGGAAGAGTGATGAAGATCAGCAGGAGCTGATGAGAATCATCACTTTCTTCCGGTTTCCGAAGGGTTGGAAGCGATGCGCAGGAAGACGGATGATAATTTGTAAGTAACTGATATCATGATGAAATACAAGAATATAGAAAAAAATACATGCTGTGGCATGCGATTTGCTCAATCAGGGTCAGAACGAAAAAATCACGACAAGGGGGGCAAAGAAAAAAAACAGTTCGGTCTAAAAGTTATCGAAGAAGAAGACGATAGTAATCTAGGAAAAATACAGGAAAGAAAATCGAACAGGAGGTTATCATGATCAGTTATTTCGCGAAAAAGAGAAACAAGAAGGGCTTCACGCTGATCGAACTCATGATCGTCGTGGCCATCATCGCCATCCTGGCGGCCATCGCCATCCCGCAGTTCACGGCATACAGGCTCAGCGCGGCTTCAGGGCCGAGCTCAAGGCGGACCTGAAGAACGCCTACACGGCGGCGCAGGCCTACTTCTCCGACTTCCCCACGGCTACTGTCGGCGCCCTAGCCAAGCTGACGGCCTCGGGCTATCAGAAGTCGCCCAACGTCGGCTTCGCGTCCGGCAACATGACCGTCTACGACGGGCACACATCACGCTGTCTCACGCCTCGCTGCCCAGCGGCAAGACGACCGGCACGGTCACGAGCGGCGGCATCATCACCATGCCCGATGATGTGAGAATAGGTTAGACCTGATCCTAACGGTAACGATATCAACTGAAAAGGACGGGCGGCAGCAAAGCGATGGTTGACCCTGGTTTATGTTAAAGAAGGCAGTTCGGTCTGAGAAAGCGAGACGATCAGGAATCGAAGAGAAGCGCATGGCATAAAACAAATGAAATAATCAAGATTCGACAGGAGGTTATCATGATCAGCTATTTCACGAAGAAAAGAGGACAGAAGGGCTTCACGTTGATCGAGCTCATGATCGTTGTGGCCATCATCGGCATCCTGGCGGCCATCGCCATCCCGCAGTTCACGGAGTACCGCAAGCGCGGCTTCCGGGCCGAGCTCAACGCGGACCTCAAGAACGCCTACACGGCGGCGCAGGCCTACTTCTCCGACTTCCCCACGGGTACTGTCGGCGCCCTGGCCAAGCTGACGGCCTCGGGCTATCAGAAGTCGCCCAACGTGGGCTTCGCATCCGGCGACATGACCGTTTCCACGGGCACCATCACGCTCTCGCACGCCTCGCTGCCAAGCGGCAAGACAACCGGCACGGTCACGAGCGGCGGCCTCATCACCATGCCCGCACAGTGAGAAAGGGTTTGATGTAGATACGGGTTAACCATTCAACTCAACCGGACGGGGGCAGCGAGTCAATCGCTGCCCCCGGTTTTTTATCGGGAGAGCATTGATCTGACGCATCAAGGGCATTTCCCGGTGCCGGAAGCCCAAACGGCAAAGAAATTGCAAGGAATTACCCGGATCCTGAGGCCGGGGCTCGACTCGGCAAATCCGACGGGAAGAATCCGCAGAAACTGGTGATGAAATCCAATGGTTGTGTCCCGTCTCAGCCTCGGCTGCCACAGACAATACCGTTACAGGGCAATCTCTAACCGGTTTGGTCCTGGTGGGCATGACGCTTCTGCTGTACTGGCCGGTGCAGCAGTTCGATTTCGTTGCCTTTGACGACACGGCTTACGTGACGGAAAACCGCATCGTTCGGGGAGGCCTTACGGTCGGGGGGCTCCGCTGGGCCTTCTCGACCTTCGATGTGGCCAACTGGCACCCCCTCACCTGGCTTTCCCACATGCTCGATGTGGAGCTCTACGGGCTCAATGCCGGCGGCCACCACTGGACGAGCGTCGCTGATTCACGCGGCCGGCGCCGCTGCTGCTGTTTGCCGCCCTGCTGGCCATGACCGGCGCGATCTGGGCAAGCGCCTTCGCGGCCGCTCTTTTTGCCGTCCACCCCCTGCACGTGGAATCCGTTGCCTGGGTGGCCGAGAGAAAAGACGTCCTGAGCGGCTTTTTCTGGTTTCTCTGCCTTGGCAGCCTACGCGTCGCTACGTGAAGAAGCCCGCGATCGACACGGTACCTCGCCGTGCTCGTTCAGTTTCGCCCTGGGGCTGATGTCGAAACCCATGGCGGTCACGCTGCCCTTTGTATTGCTTCTGCTCGATTACTGGCCGCTGAGGCGTTTCGACTGTGCCGTGACGGCCTTCGACAGATTGTATGGTGCGCCTGACTCGGGAAAGGCTGCGTCCGCCCGGCGCCTGACCGTCGAGAAAATTCCCGCTGATTCGTTCTGTCCGCGGTCTCCTGTGCGATGACGCTTGTCGCCCAGGCCGGCGGCGGGGCGGTCATCGCCCTGGAACAGATCCCCCTCGAGGCGCGCCTTGCAAATGCCATCGTGTCCTATGTCGATTACCTGGGGAAGACCTTGTGGCCCGCGGGGCTCGTTATGTTCTACCCCCACTTCGGGGATGCCACCGGCGTGGAAGATTGCGTCCTGCGCTCTGATTCTTGCGGCCGTAACGGTTTTCGCGGTACGCGGTGCGCGCCGCTATCCCTATGTCCTGGTCGGGTGGCTCTGGTACCTGGGAACGCTCGCTCCTGTCATCGGGATCGTCCAGGTGGGATCCCAGTCCATGGCGGACCGGTACACCTATATCCCCCTGGCGGGGATTTTCATCGCCCTGGCCTGGGCCCTGCGGGATCTGCGCCGGGAAAGGGCACGACTTGAAAAAGGCCCTCATCGTCGTGACGGCTGTTTCGCTCGTCGGGCTCACCGTCGCGGCAAGGGACGCAGGTCTGGACCTGGCGTAACAGCGAAACACTTTTCGGAGCACGCGCTCCAGGTGATCGAGGCAAACCCCGTGGTCCACAACAATCTCGGGGTCACCTATCTGAACGCGGGCGATCACGACAAGGCTCTTGCCACACTTCCGCCGGGCCCTCGAACTGCGGCCCGGTTACGCGGACGCCCTGTTCAACCTCGGCCTCTGCGCATTCAAGGCGGGGGACCGTCAAGGGGCAACACGGTATTTCCAGGACGGCGTTGCAGGAGGATTCACGATCCGAGAAGGGCCCATGTCTACCTGGGCTTTATCCAGCTTGAGCAGCGACATGCCCGGGCCTGCGGCAGGACATTTCCAGGAAGCCCTGCGGATCAGCCCGGATCAGGAGGCGGCCCATCACCATCTGGCCGTTGCCCTGATGCAGTTAGAGCGACTACGCTGCGGCCGAGCGGCACCTCCGGGAAACGCTGCGGCTCAACCCGCAAAACCCGGAAGCGCTCAATAATCTCGGGGTCACCCTCATGGCTCAGGGGAAATACGGCGAGGCCGTCGAGGTCTTGAAGACGGCCAATGACCTGGCGCCGGGACGCCCGATTGTGGAAAAGAATCTCAGGAATGCCCAGGCCGGCAGACTTTAGGTGGAACCATGGTTGACGACAGCACGGCAAAGCATCGAATGCCACCCGCGCAGGATTTCACCCGAGCCCCGCGGCGGCGCGGATTCTCTGTCTGGGTGATGATGTCCGTCCTGGCGGGGATTCTCGTCATCGAGGTGCTCCTCTGCCTGATGCCGCCCGTCTCGCGCGATGCGCTCATCCACCATCTTGCCATCCCGAAGCTCTGGATCCGCCACGGGGGATTCTTCGAGACGCCCTGGACCGATGTTCAGCTACTTCCCGATGAACGTCGACCTGCTGTACCTCGTCCCGCTCCTGTTCGGCAACGATCGGGTGCCTGCGTTCATCCACCTTCTCTTCGGATGGGGGACGGGATATCTCGTTTACCGATATCTGAAGGATCAGGCGGGAAAGGTCTGGGGGCTGCTCGGCCTGCTGGTCTTCGTCAGCACCCCGATGGTCATCCGTTTATCCATCACCGCATACGTGGATCTGGGGATGATCTTTTTCACGACGGCCAGCGTCCTGTCCTATCTGCGGTGGCGGGACGGCGGCTATGAAGACGTGAAATGGCTCCTTCTTGCGGCCGTCTGCATGGGGCTGGCCGCAGGCACAAAATACAACGCCCTCATCTCCTGGCTCTTCCTCGGCGGGGCGGTCTGTTTTCTCTATGCAAGGGATACGGGAAAACAGCTGCAGGCCATCCGATGGGGCTTGATCTTTTTCCTGGTTGCCCTTGCCGTGGTCTCGCCCTGGCTTGTGAAAAACCTCATCCTGAAGGGAAACCCGATCTATCCCCTCATGGACAACGTGTTCTCGTTTATTCATGGCGGCCGCGAAACCGCTGCATTCCTTGCGGCGGGCGAGGCGGAGAGAGGGGGGGCTACAGTCTCCTCAGGAACAGGACGCTCCTGTACGGGGAAGAGATCTGGCAAATCCTGCTTTTGCCTCTCCGGATCTTTTTCGAGGGCCGGGATCACTCCCCGCAGCATTTCGACGGTGTCCTGAACCCGCTGTTTGCGCTGGCGATCCCCTTTGCATTCGTCGGGAGCCGAAAGGGCCACCGGTTCTTTTTTTTCCTGTTCATCGTTTTCGTTTTCCTCGTGTCGATTCTCATGGCGGACGTGCGCATCCGCTATATCCTGCCGATCCTGCCGTTCATGACGATCCTCGCCGTCATGGGGATCCGAAACGGCACCGAGTGGCTGGCGAGCCGCAGGCAGAGCGCCCTGAGGCTGGCAGGTCGGGCGGTTCCTTTCGCCGTTGCCCTGCTGCATTGCCGCAAACCTCTTCTACCTGGGAAATCAATTCACGGCCATCCGGCCCCTGCCTTACATTCTCGGCGAGGAGTCGCAGGATGAGTTCCTTCCGGCAAGTCGGCAGCCTTCCCGCAGGTCGGCAGCTACCCGGCCATGTCTTTATCAATCGAGAGCTGCCGGGCGATGCCGTTGTCTATCTTCTGTATCTGAGCGGGCGGGGATATTACCTGGACCGGGACTACATCCACCATGTCGGCCTGGAGACGGCCATCGTGAAGGCCATGGTGCGATCGTCGACGGATGCGGCGAACGCTTGCGTGCCTTCCTGAGATCCCTGGGGGGCACCTACATTCTGGTGCGGGAAGAGCTGCTGATGAAGGCGCTCGAGGACAACTTCCCGGAGGAAACCGTCCGGAGCGTTCGGGAAAAGCTTGCAGATTGCCTCACGAAGGTTTATGAATCGAATGGTCACGCCGTCTACGAGATCCGAGGAACGTTGGTGACAAGTTGACAATGCTCAGCTGAGCGACTCTCCCGATAGCGTTAGTACCTTCGTCACAACGTCCCCGATCAGTCAGAGGAAAGCATGTTTGCAGGGAAAAAAGTCGTCGTCGTCATGCCCGCCTACAATGCGGCGCAGACCCTCATGAAGACCTTCGAGGAGGTCATGGCCCAGGGCGTCGTCGACAGGGTGATCATCGTCGATGACGCGAGTCACGACGAGACCGCGGCGCTGGCGCGAACCCTTCCGGGCGTGAAAGTCCACCGGCACCCCGAAAACAGGGGCTACGGGGCTAACCAGAAGACCTGCTACCGGATGGCCCTGGAAGAGGGCGCCGATATCGTCATCATGGTCCACCCCGATTACCAGTACACGCCCAAGCTCATCCCGGCCATGGCATCGCTCATCGGCAACGGGCTTTACGAGTGTGTCCTGGGCTCCCGCATCCTGGGGGGCCATGCCCTTCGCGGCGGCATGCCTCTGTGGCGGTACGCAGCCAACCGGTTCCTGACGCTCTTCGAGAATTTCCTTACGGGCGGCAAGCTCTCCGAGTATCACACGGGCTACCGGGCCTTTTCCAGAAAGGTTTTGGAAGAGCTTCCGCTGGAGGGGAACTCCGACGATTTCATCTTCGACAATCAAATGCTTCTCCAGGTGCTCTGGTACGACCACCCGATTGCCGAGATCAGCTGTCCCACGCGGTATTACGCCGACTCTTCATCCATCAATTTCCGTCGCAGCGTCCGCTACGGCCTCGGGTGCCTCGCGACGGCCCTCCTCTTCCGGCTTTCCCGTCTCGGCATGGCAAGGACTTCTCTCTTCCCGGGCAGCCGGGTCACGACGCGGTGAAGGAGGGATCTCGCGTGGCGCAGGGATCGGACAATCGTTTCGATGATTTTTTCGTAGAGCCGGCTTACCTCTCTCTGAAGAACCACCTCTACAACTACCAGGTCCGGAAGCGAGCCGTCCGGGAGCGACTCCTGCGGCCAGGGTGAAGGGATGACGCTGGAGGTGGGAAGCGGCATCTCGCCGATCTCGCCCGCTACAGACCGGACGGTGTTTACGGAGCTTTCCTTTTCGGCGCTGCGGTGCCTGAAGGCAGGGCAGGGCGCAGGCCACTACGTCGTTGCCGATGCAACGAGGCTGCCTTTCAAAAAAGGGGTTTTTCGCAGTGCCGTCTGTTCCGAGGTCCTCGAGCACATCGAAGATGACCTCGGGGCCGTAGGCCAGATGGCGTCCGTCCTGGAAGAGGGCGGCCGTCTTATCGTGACCTTCCCGCACCGCAGGGATTTTTTCGCCGTCGATGACCGCTTCGTGGGGCATCACCGCCGCTACGAGCTGCCGGAGATGATCGGCCTGCTGGAGAAATCGGGCCTGCGGAGCCTGTCCGTCTGCAACGTCCTGGGACCCCTCGAAAAACTCACCATGTGGGCCACGGCAGCCTTCCTCACGACCTGTTCCTTCACCGGAAGCTCTTCCCCGGCGGCGGGCAGGGGATTTCGCCCCCCGGCAGGGCTCGTAAAAGCCTTTGAGCTGATCAATCGCCTCTACGCAGGGCTTGCCCGGATCGATGCTCGCGTTGTGCCGACACGCCTCGCCATGGTCCTGCTGGTTGTGGCTGAAAAGCAGCGGGCGCCCGGCGGCTGATCCGTCGACGTCAAAAAAATCTTTGCCTGCCTTCTCTCTTTGCGATAAGACGAACTGCAGGGCAACCGCCCGGGGGGCGAGTTGCACCGGACAGGAGCGCAAATGCCGGCAGCCATCCGGGAACATTCACTGGTCGATGAGTACCTCAATTTTCTTGCCGTCGAGAGAGGGGCTTCGCTCAACACCCTGGATGCATACAGCCGCGACATCCACCAGTTTCTGGACTTCGCGACAGCCGGCGGCGTTTCGTCGCCGCTCGCGGTGAAGCCCGGAAACGTGACGGCATTTCTTGGGGAGCTTCGTGATCAGGGCCTCTCCTCGACGTCCATGAACCGGAAGCTGGCCGCGATCCGGGGGTTCTACAAGTATCTCCTTCGCGAGGCGCGGCTGGAGGAAAATCCCCTGGCCCGGGTGCAGATTGCCCGCACCTGGATGCGGCTTCCCGGCACGCTCAGCCGTGAAGAGATGGAGACCCTCCTCGGTCAGCCCGCCGACGCGACCCCGGCGGGCATCCGGGACCGGGCGATCCTGGAGCTTCTCTATGCCACGGGGATACGGGTCTCGGAGCTGGCAACGCTCACCCTCAACCGCGTGAACCGGCAGATGGGGTTTCTGGTCACGGTGGGAAAGGGGCGCAAGGAGCGGATCGTGCCCGTAGGCCGCTCTGCCCTGCAGTGGCTCGGGCGCTATGTCGAGCAGGCCCGGCCCGTATTCCTGAAAAAGAGGACGTCAAGCGTTCTTTTCCTGAACCGCTCCGGCGAGGGATTCACCCGGCAGGGGCTATGGAAACTGATCAAGAAATATGCGAGAATGGCGAATCTTGAGCGGAAGGTCCACCCGCACACCTTCAGGCATTCCTTTGCCACACATCTGCTGGAGGGGGGCGCGGACCTTCGCTCGGTCCAGGTCATGCTGGGTCATGCGGACATTTCGACGACACAGATTTATACCCACGTGACGCGGGACAGGCTGAAGGAGATACACAGGAAGTTTCATCCCAGGGGGTGAAACGGGACTGAGGCTACGAGGCTCAAGGATCGAGGAAGAAAAGAACAAACTAAGATTCCAGCTCAAAAAGGATTGGAGACCGAGAATCGAGGAATACAGGGTAAAGGGTAAACAAAAAACCACATGGATTATTACAAGAAGGAAGAACGGAGGGAGCAGAAAAAGCAAAAAGGGAGGATGGGGCGCCATCTCACCCTTCTCATCGGGGCCCTGGCGGGAGTCGCCGTCATCGTCGGGGCGGGTCTGCTGATTGCCTTCTACGGGGAGATCTTTTCTCTCAAGGGCTTGAAGGGGCTCGTCCGGGTCAGCATCCTGGGCAAGACGCCGGAGTTCCATTACCTCATCATCGAGAGAAACGGGACCGACGAGCGCCTCACGGCCAGCGACGTCTTCAAGATCACCTACCGCGACGAATTCATCATCAAGCAGGTTTCCACGGATTCCCTCTTCGAAAAGAACATCACCGTCGACGCGGAGGGTCTCGGCGGGGCAAACGACCTCAAGGTCCTTCTCAAGGCCGTGGAACTCGTGGACAAGGCGATGAGCACTTCCGTGCGAGAGGCCCTGCGCGGCAAGCCCCTTCCGGATTCCGCCATCAAGATCCGATACGGCGAGCAGGGTATCGGGAGCGTTGCGGTCCGAATCGAACTGACCGCACAGGATTGGCTGCGCTTCGCGAAGATGCCTGCGAATGCGAAATGGCAGGCGCAGGCCCTCGAAAAGGCCCTCAGCATAAACCCCGATGACACGGCCCTGCGGAAAACGCTGGCCGAGCAGTACCTCGAGTCCGGGAAGCTCGATCAGGCCATCGCCCAGTACCGGGCGGTCCTTTCCCGGAAGCCCGATGACATGACGGCTCTTGCCGGGCTTTCCCGCTGCTATGTCGAGAAGAAGGATTACAACAGGGCCCTGCCGCTCACGAAGCGCCTCACCGAGCTCAACCCGAAGGATGCGGGCGCCCATGCCATCGCCGGGTTCCTGTACGGCAAGATGGGCAAGTGGAATGAAGCCGTCACCCACTATCAGACGTCGCTGAGGCTCAAGCCCGACGAGGCCATGGTCCATTTCAGTCTGGGCGGGGCCTACGAGAAGACGGGAAAGCTTGCACCGGCCATCAAGGAGTATGAAGAGGCACATAGGCGGATGCCCAACGACCAGCGGATCGCCCAGGCGTTGGCAGACGCCTACAGCAAGGCCGGCAAGCAGCAGGAAGCCGCGCGTCTCTATTCGATGCTTTTGAAGAAAAATCCAAAGGACCCGAACGCCTACGCCAGCATCGCCCAGGCCCACGGCAAGAAGGGGCAGGTGAAAGAGGAGATCGAGAATTACAAAAAGGCCCTGGTGCTTCAGCCGAAAGACCCCATCCTCCACTACAACCTGGGGGTGGCCTACGACAAGGCGAAGCGTCACAAGGAAGCCCTTGCCGAGTACGAGAAAACACTGCAGCTCAAGCCCGACGACACGGATGCGGCGGCGAGAGTCGCGGAATATTATTTCCGCGAGAAGCGTTACAAGGAGGCTGTCGTTGCCCTCAACCGGATCAAAAAGGCGGCCCCGAAGAACCCCCGGGTTTACGCAGACCTGGGTGTTGCCTACGGGGAACTGAAGCAATATCCCGAGGCGGAGGAGAACTACAAGAAGGCCCTCCAGATGGGCCTCAATGACCCCAACATCCAAGTCAACCTTGCCGCCATCTATGAGAAACAGGGCCGCTCGAAGGAAGCGGCGAAGGCCGTCGAGAAGGGGGGGAAATCGGGAAAGGCCTCAGACGGAGGCCCTGGAGCGAATGGGCGCTCAGCAGATGAAGGCGAAAAACTACGACGGGGCTCTCAAGACGTACCGACAGCTGGCCGCCGCCGACCCCAAGCGGGGGATGGCCTATGCCAACATGGGCTACATCCACAGCCTCAAGGGGCAGACGGACAAGGCCATCGAGAACTTCAAGCTGGCCGTCCGGTATGACAAGGAGGATGAGGGCGCCTGGCTGGGACTGGGCGAGGCCTACGAGAAAAAAAAGATGTACAGGGAGGCCATCGAAGCGTATAAGGCCGCCTATCAGATCAACCCCGAGTCGAAGGCCGCGGAGAAGATCCCGCAGCTGAGGATCAGGATGCTCGAGGACAAGCACAGGGACTAGAGGTACAGGGTAATGAGGGTAACGAAGGTAAGAAGAATGCAGGACAAATCTTCGAATTTCTTTCTCAACCTCTGTAACTTCTCACCTTCTCAACCTCGAATTGCGAAATAAGGTAAGAAGGAAAGTGACTGCACATGCGCAAGGTAAATGTTGGCGGACATCAAGATCGGTGGCGGGGAGCCTTTTGTGCTCATTGCCGGGCCCTGCGTCATCGAGAGTGAGAAGCTTGCACGCAAGGTGGCCGCGAGCCTGAAGGAGCTCACGGCGGAACTGGGGATCCCCTTCATCTTCAAGTCCTCCTACGACAAGGCCAACCGAACCTCCGTCCGGTCCTTCCGGGGCCCTGGCCTCGAGAAAGGACTGAAGATCCTGAAGGGGATCCGGGAGGAATTCGGCATCCCCGTGCTTTCCGACGTTCATCGCTTCGAGGAGATCGAGAAGGCCTCCGAGGTTCTGGATGTGGCCCAGATTCCCGCGTTTCTGTGCCGCCAGACCGATTTTGTCCTGGAACTGGCCCGGCACGCGAAGGTCGTAAACATCAAGAAAGGCCAGTTCCTCGCGCCCTGGGACGTGGAGAACGTCGTGCAGAAGGTGCGGTCCGCAGGCAACCGCAACATCCTCATCACCGAGCGGGGGGCCAGCTTCGGGTACAACAACCTCGTCTCCGACATGCGGTCGATTCCGATCCTGCGGAGGATGGGCTACCCCGTCGTATTTGACGCCACCCACAGCGTGCAGCTACCCGGCGGGGCAGGCGAGGCCTCGGGCGGGGAGCGCGCCATGGCCGTCTATCTGGCCCGGGCAGCCGCGGCGGTCGGCGTCGACGCGCTGTTCATGGAGGTCCACCCGGACCCGGACCGGGCGCTCTGTGACGGGCCGAACACGATGGCGCTCGACTCGCTGAGGGAGCTGCTCACGACGCTCAAGGGGATCGACGGACTGGTAAAAAAAACCATGAAGAAGGGTTGAGGATGGGACTCGAGGGAAAGACAGGGGCAGACTTGCACGGAGCGGACCTGCACGGAGCAGACCTGATCGAGAAGATCCGGAAGGTAAAGGTCCTCATTCTCGACGTGGACGGGGTGCTCACCGACGGCCGGATCATCATCAGTGACGATGGGCAGGAGACCAAGTGTTTCAACGTCCGCGACGGGCACGGCCTCAAGCTGATCCAGCGAGCCGGGATCGAGGTGATCTTCCTCACGGGCCGCAAATCCCGGGTTGTGGAGCACCGTGCCCGCGAACTCGGAATCAAAAAGATATACCAGGGCGCCCTGGACAAGCTGTCCGTTTTCAACGAAATCCTGGCTGCGGATGGGCTCGTCCCCGAACAGGTTGCCTATGCGGGAGACGACATCGTCGATCTGCCCGTGCTCAGCCGCGTCGGTTTCTCCATCACCGTGAGCGATGCCCACGACGAGGTCCTGAGGGCCGTGGATCTCGTGACGAAAAACCCGGGGGGCCGGGGCGCCATCCGGGAAGTCTGCGAGATGATCCTCAAGACCCAGGGGAAATGGGAAGAATTGATGGGCCGGTACCGGGCCTGATGGAGGCGGGATGCGCCCTGTTTTTGGCTTTACAACTCTGACACCGGGTGGTATGGTTCACCCCTGCGATGGAATCATGTCTAAGTGGCTTGAATTTTATCGGAAACTCGCAGGGAAGCCGGCCGGGAAATACGCTCTTTCGGCAGCCGGCGCTCGTTGCTCTGGCCCTGATCGCCGCCTGGTTCTACTGGGGCGGCCAGACGAAGGAGCAAGCTCAGCCGGGGCTGAAGATCATCGACGACAAGGTCGATCTCTTTATCAAAGATGTTCACTACACGGAGGTGGGCGACTCGGGGAATCGGCTCGAGATCAACGCCGACTCGGCAACCTTCCTGAAGAAGGAGAACCAGGCACGGTTCGACCGGGTGCGCATGAAGCTCATCCTGCCCGACGGCAAGACCTATGAACTGACGGCCGACCGGGGCCATCTCCGGACGGACTTGAAGGACGTCGAGATCGAGGGCAACGTGGTGATCCTGTCGAACCGGGGCGACCGGTTCACGACGAATCGCCTGAAATACTCCGACGGCGATAAGAAGATCTATACGGAGGATCCCGTCACGCTTTCAAACCCGCGATTCGAGGTGAAGGGGAAGGGGATGATCCTCCTGCTGAAATCCGAGCACGTGACGATGGCCGGCGGCATTCGGGCCCGGATCCACTGACCCGCGGCGGCCGGAAGGAACCCAAGGCATGCAAAAGCGATTCATCCCGATCCTGATCATGGCCGCGATGGTCCTCCTGGCGGCACAGGGGCCCCTCTGGGGGCAGGACAACCGTGCCAAGTTGCTGAAGGGCGGAGAGAGCAAGCCCATCGATATCGTCTCCGACCGTCTCGATGCCTACCGGGAGAAGGACCTGGTTCAGTTTTCAGGCAACGTCGTGGCCACCCAGGGCGATCGCGTGATCAAGAGCGATACCCTGGAGCTTTATTTCAAGAAGAAAGCCGAAGGGACGGCGCCGGCTGCAGGCGATGCCGCCAAGGCCGGGGACATCGACCGGATCGTGGCGAAGGGGAACGTGCGCATCACCGAAAAAGAGCGCATCGTGACGGGGGAACAGGCCGTATTCCTCAGCGACGAGCAGCGGATTGTCGTGACGGGAAACCCCGTCATGCGGGAAGGCAACAATGTCATCACAGGTGACCGGGTGGTGGTGCTCCTCAATGAAAACAGAGGTGTCGTCGAGGGAACCACGGGCAAACGGGTCACGGCAACCATCTACCCCGATGAGTCGAAGGGGAAAAAGAAAAAGGAGTAGCAGCGCAGGGGACCCGGGCGACCGGGTCTGCGCCGGGAATGGAAAAGCTCGAAGCCAGGGCATTGACAAAGGTGTACGGGGGACGGAAGGTCGTCAGCGGCGTGGATCTGGAGATCCGCCCCGGGGAAGTTGTGGGCCTCCTGGGTCCCAACGGTGCCGGAAAGACGACAACCTTCTACATGATCGTCGGCCTCATCAAGCCCGACGGCGGACGGATTTTCCTCGACTCCGAGGAGATCACCCGGGACCCCATGTTCGTGAGGGCTCGCAAGGGGATCAATTACCTGCCCCAGGAACCCTCCGTATTCAGGAAGCTGACCGTCGAGGAAAATATCCTGGCCATCCTCGAAACGCTTGACATCGAAGGCGAGGAAAGGAAGAATAGGCTCAAACAATTGCTCGGCGAGCTCGATCTCACCGATCTGGCCCGCAATAAGGCATACTCCCTTTCGGGAGGGGAGAGAAGGCGGGTAGAGATCACCCGGGCCCTGGTGACCTCGCCGCGGTTCATCCTTCTCGACGAGCCCTTCGCCGGGATCGACCCGCTGGCCGTGGCCGATATCCAGAAGATCATACAGAAGCTCAAGTCCAAAGGCATCGGGGTGGTCATCTCCGATCACAACGTGAGGGAGACCCTGTCGGTCTGTGATCGGGCCTACATCCTCAACGAGGGGACGGTGCTGATCGAGGGGTTGCCGGAGATGATCGCAGAGAGTAAAATCGCCCGGAAGTTCTACCTCGGGGATGATTTTCGATTATAGAATCATAGCGGGCAGGAATCCAGGAATCCATGACGTTCGAACTCAAACAAAGCCTCAAACTGAGCCAGCAGCTGATCATGACGCCTCAGCTGCAGCAGGCGATCAAGCTCCTGCAGCTCTCCCGGATCGAACTCGTCGACATGATCCAGCAGGAGATGGAGGAGAACCCCCTGCTCGAGGAGCCGGCCACCGAGGAATTCGGCGAAGAAGGGGCGCCGGCCCCTGAAGTCGGCGAGGTCAAGACGGCGGAGCGCACCGGTGAGGTGACGGGCGAGGGCGACGGCAAGGAGGACTTCGACTGGGACAGCTACCTCGAGGATTACGGGCCCATGAGGGTGACCTACGACCGCGAGGAGGACGAGGGACCCTCCTGGGAGAACATGCTCTCCAGGAAGACGACCCTCACGGACCATCTCATGTGGCAGTTGGGCCTCTCCAGGCTGTCGGAAATAGAACGGAAAATCGGAGAGGAGATCATCGGTAACCTCGATTCGAGCGGTTACCTTGCGGCCACCGTCGAGGAGATCGCCGAACCGGTAAAGGTCAGCCCCGAGGTCGTCGAAAAAGTACTGGCAAAGATCCAGGAATTCGACCCTCCGGGAATCGCCGCCAGGGACCTGAAGGAATGCCTGATGGCCCAGGCAAAGGTCCTCGGGGTCCAGAACCCCCTGATCGAAACCATCATTCGGGAGCACCTCCACGACCTGGAGACCAAGAATTACAACAACATCGCCAAGAAGCTGAAAGTTCCGCTGACGGACATTCTGGACGCCATTTTTCTCATCAGCCGGATGGACCCGAAGCCGGGACTGGTCTACAGCGATGAAGGCCCCCAGTACATCATCCCCGATGTGTTCGTCTTCAAGGTAAGCGACGAGTACAAGATCATCCTCAACGACGAAGGCCTGCCGAGGCTGAGGATCAGCAACTTCTACCGGGAGATCCTGGGGGGCGCCTCGGAAGGGCCCACGAGTGCCGATGAGTGCAAGAAATACATCAAGGAGCGGCTCCAGTCGGCCACCTGGCTCATCAAGAGCATCCAGCAGCGCCAGAGAACCATCTTCCGGGTCACGGAGAGCATCGTCAAATTCCAGAGGGAGTTTTTCGACCAGGGAATCCAGTTTCTGAAGCCCCTCGTGCTGCGCGACGTCGCCGATGACGTGGAGATGCACGAGTCCACCATCAGCCGCGTGACGACCAACAAGTACATGCACACGCCCCGGGGGATCTTCGAGCTGAAGTATTTCTTCAACAGCAGCATCAGCAAGACCAGCGGCGATGCCATCGCATCGAAGAGCGTCCAGGAGGAGATCCGGAAGATCATCAGCGGCGAGGACACCCGAAAGCCCCTGAGCGACAGCGAGATCGTCGACATCCTGAGCAGGCAGGGCATCTCCATTGCCAGGCGGACCGTTGCCAAGTACCGGGAGATGATGGGGATCCTCCCGTCGTCGAAGAGAAAGAAATTTATCCTGAAAGCAAAAAATTAAACCATTGACAATTTTCTGCATCTGGCTTAAGAGCAGAGCTTCTTTTTCAGACGGAACCGGCAGCCTTTCCCGCGGCGGCCATCGTGACTTGATGGACAGCCGCTGTGTGATTCACCGCGTGACAGAATCCCGCCGGTCGTCTTGCCCTTTCCGGGTGTCAATCTTGCAGGGACACCGTGACGAGGGTCGGGGGCAAACACAACCACTAGAAGGATGAGGAGGCAACGACGTATGCAGGTTTCCGTGACCTTTCGGAATACGGGGTCGGAAAGTTGGTTCAAGGATTATGCGACGGAGCGGCTGAGCAAACTCCAGAAATACATCGACAAGCCCGTGGAAGCCCACGTAGTGCTCTCCGTTGAGAAATTCAGGAATGTGGCCGAGATCAACATCATGGCAAAGGGCATCAACCTGGTCGGCAAGGAAGAGGCCAAGGACATGCAGCTGGCCATCGACAACGTCATCGACAAGATCGAGCGCCAGATCAAGAAACACAAGGAAAAGAGCCGGGAACACAAGTCCAATACGAACCGGGCCGAGGAGATGGGCGGCCTTCGCGCGGCGCCGGCCGCCTTCGAAGAGGAATCGAAGCTGAGGGTCGTCGAGACCCGCAGGGTTGTCCTGAAGCCCATGTCCCTGGAGGAGGCCATCCTCGAAATGGAGGCATCCCGGAACCGCTTCGTCATCTACCGCGATGCACACTCGGAAAACATCAGCGTCATCTACCGCCGGGATGACGGGAACTTCGCACTGCTAGAGGCCAACAGCTGAGCGGAGGGACCCCCCATGCAGATCACCGACATGTTCAAAAAGGAATACATCATCGAGGCGCTGAAGGCGAAATCCAAGCGTGCCGTTTTGGCGGAATTGTCGGAGATCTTCACCCGTGATCACGAGGGCATCCGGAGCGAGGCGATGGTCGATGTCCTGCTGGATCGTGAAAAACTGGGCAGCACGGGAATCGGCGACGGCATCGCCATTCCGCACGGAAAACTCAAGGGCCTGGAGAGCCTGGTCATTTCCTTCGGGCGCAGCCGGGAGGGGATCGACTTCGAATCCATTGACGGAAAGCCCGTCCACATCTTTTTCCTGCTGATGGCGCCGGAGAGCTCGACGGGTCAGCACCTCAAGGCTCTGGCAAAGATTTCGCGCATGCTCAAGGACCCGGAATTCCGCAGCGACCTCATGTCGGCAAAGAACGCAGAGGAGATCTACCGGAAAATCGCCGATAAAGACGACTCCTATTAAAACCCGCGCGGCTCGTCGGCACCCATCAAAAGGTGTTGCGGCCGGCTATTCCAATCTTCCATTCTTCCAGCGCTTGCGCCTGTCCCGGGGTGCTGAATGCAGAACCTGAGAATCATCATCGTCACCGGCATGTCCGGCTCCGGCAAGAGCACGGCCCTTCGGGCGCTGGAGGACGTGGGGTTTTTCTGCGTCGACAACCTGCCCGTCGTCCTGCTGCCGAAACTTCTCGAGATCCAGACCGACGCCGCCAGCGAGATCAGCAAGGTAGCCCTCGTCATGGATTTGCGGGAGCGGTACTTCCTGGAGAAGTATGCGGAGATCTTCGCCAAACTCAAGGAAGAGGGGCACCGGATCGAGATCCTCTTTCTGGACGCCAGCGACGAGTCGCTGCTGAGGAGGTTCCGCGAGACGAGGCGGGCACACCCGCTCTGCGAGCGGGGGACCGTGATGGAGGGGATTGCGCTGGAGCGGGAGAAACTCTCGGCCCTGCGGGCGATGGCGGACAAGATCGTCGACACCTCCTCGTTCAACGTCCACCAGCTCAAGGAGGTCATCCAGCGCCACTTCATGACGTCGACCACCGAGAAGCGCCTCCTGATCAACCTGATGTCGTTCGGCTTCCGCTACGGGCTTCCTGCCGAGGCGGACATCGTGCTGGACGTCAGGTTCCTGCCCAACCCCTACTTCATCGAGGAGCTGAAGCACCTCAACGGGGAGAACGAGAAAATTCAGGAGTACGTCATGGGGTGGGAGGAGAGTCAGACCTTCCTTCGGAAGATGCTGGACATGATGGAATTCCTGATCCCGCTTTACGAGAAGGAAGGCAAATCAAACCTCAACGTGGCCCTGGGCTGTACGGGCGGCAAGCACCGCTCCGTCGTCATGGCCACCCGCCTGGCCCGGTACTTTGCCGGTGAGAATTATCTGGTGAACGTGGCGCATCGCGATATCCACAGGGCATAGGGACAGGGTCGAGGGTAGAGGGTAAGAGGGATGAATAAGAAAGAAAAAGGATCAGGAAGACTTCCCGATCCTTTCTTTTTCTTACCTGTCCTTGATCCTGTCCCTGGTCCCTATCACCCTGGACCCTGAACCCTTGACCCTTGACCCTTTTCTTCCCTTCGCCTTGGCCTTCGCCGGTTGCGCCTTCGGGGTCGCGGGAGGCGGTCTGCGGGGCCGTCTCGGTCAGCTTGCCCGTCACGTTGTCCTGGATCCAGTGGGCGTCCCACCACTCCGTGGGGTTCACGAACTCCCCGCCGACGAGGATGCTGAAGTGCAGGTGGTCGCCACCGGCAAGCCCCGTGGCGCCGCTCGCGCCCAGGGTCTCTCCCCGAGCCACACTCTGTCCGACTTTCACGCCGATATCCGACAGGTGTGCGTAAAGGCTGGAGAGCCCCAGGCCATGATCCACAATGACGGTGTTGCCGTAGATCCCCAGGTATCCGGTAAAAACCACCACGCCGTTGTTTGCCGATTCGATGGGGGCTCGCTCCGTCGAGGCGAGATCGACACCATAGTGCGTGCTCTTGCTCACGGCCATCCCCTCGAAGAAATAGGTTCTCGCCTGGGCGAAGCCGGCCATGGGCGCCGCGTTCTTCATGCGCAGGAAGGTTCCCTCCCAGAGCGCCTTGGGCTGGGACTTGCTGCCGGCTGCCTGGATCGTCTTGGTGTTCTCGCCGCGCAGCGTCTCGTTGACGAACAGGAAGGCTTCCAGAGGCGTGGCCGGGACCCGGGGATCATGCTGCCTGAACTCCGGCATTTTCTGTTCCAGGAAGGCGCGGCTGAGGGTGATCTTGTCCTCCTTGAATTTCTTTTCTCTCACAAGATGAGGAAGAGCCACGGACGATTCGTTTCCGGCCTTGTCCCGCGCGGTAATCAGGATCTTGAGCCCCCCTTGGGACGCCGAGGCCGGGATGGCGAAATAGACAATATGGCAGGGTTTGCCCTGGATCGCGTAGGGGTAACCGTGGAAAAAGCGATCCCCCACCCGGATGCCGGTACGGGTCACTTCTTCCGAAACCCGGTAAAGGGCAACACCGGTCCCCCCGGCGTTGACGTTGTGGGCGGAACTGATCATGCCGATCTGCGGCGGCACCGTGTCGATGGACGTCTCCACCGAGAGCGTTGTCCGGTTTTTCAGCCAGGAATGATCCTCGGCCGTGATGGTGATCGTCGCCGGGCCGTCCTTGAGATTCAGCCCGCGCGGGTTCAATTCGGGACTCAGCGTTTGTTCCTTTGTCCCCCCGGCGTAGTTTTCGGACAGAACAACCTGATCCCTGCCTTCCTGGCTGATCGTGACGGAGACGTTCCGGATCCCGCTCTTCTGATCGGAGACGGTCAGGGCGATGGCTTTCCCCGGGCCGATCGTGGAGAGGTCATCCTTCAGGACGATGGCGGGTTTTTCGAACTCCAGGATCGTGTTGAAGGCCCAGAGGGCGGACCCCGCAAGGGCGATTGCGAGGCCGAAGAGCAGCAGGTACATTCGGTTCATGACGGTTTGTACTCCATGATTGGACTGACATCGGGGGCACTGCGGAAGAGCCCGAAGCGTCGTCCATCATACCCGTAATCGAAAAAATTTCAAGTACCATGACGATTGCGCAACCGGGTGGGTGAACGGTCCGAAAAGGCTTTCATTCCTTGACGTTCCGCATGATTTGTTATATTGAATTTGCAGGCTTAAGGCGCAGGGCAAAGGGCCCGGGGCAAGAGGAAAACGGATTCGGGATTGGGGTTGGAGGCATAAAGCCAAGGGTACATGGAAAACCTTGCCCTGATATTCGGCTCGTCGTTTGTCATCGCCCTTTCGGGGGCCCTCATGCCGGGGCCCGTGCTTGCCGTGACAATCACGGAGGCGTCCCGGATCGGGTTGCGGGCGGGTCCCCTGATCATGCTGGGGCACTCGCTTTTGGAACTGGCCCTCTTTTCACTGCTCGTGCTCGGGTTCGTCCATTTCATCAACCACCCGGTGGTGCTCGGCGTGGTCGGTGTAGCCGGTGGCGCGGTTCTTCTCTGGATGTCCTGCGGGATGCTCAGGAGCCTGAGGACTCTCGACCTCGACCTCGAGGCCTCCGGGAGGAGCAGCACCGGGCCCGTGCTGTCGGGAATTCTCTCGAGCCTTTCGAACCCGTACTGGATCATCTGGTGGGCAACGATCGGGCTCGGTTACGTATTCTGGTCCATGAAGTTCGGATGGGCAGGGATGCTGGCCTTCTTCACCGGTCACATCTCTGCCGACTTTGCCTGGTACACCCTGGTGTCCTTCCTCGTCTGGAAGGGGCGGAAGCATCTCCGCCCGGCCGTCTACCGGGGAGTGGTCGCGGCCTGCGCGGTCGTGCTGATCGGTTTCGGCATCTACTTCGGCGTCACGGGTCTCGACTACCTGATCTGAGCGGGCCCGGAAAACGGGATCAACGAACACATCGGGAGCACAACGGATGAAAGGCAAAAAAATCGTCCTCGGGGTGACCGGCGGCATCGCGGCCTACAAAGCGGCCGAACTGGCCCGGGAATTCATCAAGCGAGGCGCAGGCGTCCACGTCATCATGACGAAGAACGCAACGGAGTTCATCGCCCCGCTCACCTTCCAGACCCTCACGGGAAACCCGGTCTACGCGGACACGTTCCAGCTGACGGGAGAGTGGGAAATCGGGCACATCTCGCTGGCCGAGAGCGCCCACATCGTCGTTGTGGCCCCGGCCACGGCGAACGTGATCGGGAAGATTGCCGGCGGGATCGCCGACGATCTGCTCACGACGACGGTCATGGCCACGCGGGCCCCTGTCCTTATCTGCCCCGCCATGAACGTGAACATGTACGCAAACCCCATCGTGCGGGAGAACATGGAGAAACTGGCCGCAACGGGGTACCGGTTCGTCGAGGCGGGATACGGAGAGCTGGCCTGCAAGACGGAAGGGTACGGCCGGCTTGCCCCCCTGGAGGATATCGTCGAGGACGTGGAAGACATCCTCACCGTGAAGGATCTGCAGGGGCAGTGCGTCCTCGTCACCGCGGGGCCCACGAGGGAGGCCTTCGACCCCGTCCGGTTCATCACGAACTACTCCACGGGCAAGATGGGCTATGCCGTAGCCGTCATGGCGAAGCGCCGCGGGGCGAAGGTCACGCTTGTCAGCGGCCCCACCAGCCTGCCGCAGCCTCGTGGCGTCGCATTCGTGTCCGTCTCGTCGGCCCGTCAGATGCGGGACGCCGTCATGGCGAATCTGGAGAATGCGACCGTCGTCGTCAAGTCCGCCGCCGTGGCCGATTACCGGCCGGCGGGCTTCTCGGAATCGAAGATCAAGAAGTCAGGCGGGCCCCTGGAGATGCGCCTCGAGCGCAACCCCGACATCATCTCCGAAGTGGGCCGCGTCAAGGGCAAACGGATCCTGGTGGGGTTTGCCGTCGAGACGGAGAACCTGATCCAGTACGCCACGAAGAAGATGATGGAAAAGAACATGGACCTCATCGTGGCAAATGACATCACAGAGCCCGGCGCGGGATTTGCGGCGGAGACGAATATCGTCAAGATCCTCGACCGCGAGGGGGGATCGGTGGATCTGCCCCTGATGGACAAGATGGACGTTGCCGCGCGGATCCTGGACCGGGTACTGGAACTCATGGGGAAACAAAAAGGGGCATCCCGTGGGAAAAAAAGATGATCTCCGCAGCGAGCTTCAGCATCTCGTGGGGGCCCTGAGAAATCACGTTGCAAACGAAAAGGATGCCTACAATCCCGTCTCGCGCCTGACGATGAAGCGTGAACCCATTCCCCGGCGGGAAGAAGAGGGCCAGGGGGATCGTTCTGCTGCGAAGGCAGCGGCGAAAGCCGGCGCCCGCAAGGCGCCGCCGACCCTGGCCGGGGTCCGCGAGGAACTGGGCGATTGCACCCGGTGTCCCCTTCACCGCACGCGCCGCAACCTCGTCTTCGGCGAGGGGAGCGCCGGGGCGAAGCTCGTCTTCGTCGGCGAGGCCCCGGGCGAGGAAGAAGACAACCAGGGTCGGCCGTTCGTGGGCCGGGCGGGGCAGCTCCTGACAAAGATCATCGACGCCATGGGGCTCAAGCGCGAGGAAGTCTACATCTGCAACATCCTGAAGTGCCGTCCGCCCGGGAACCGCAACCCGAAGGAAGACGAAATCGCGACCTGCGAGCCCTTCCTGCTGAAGCAGCTGGAGGCCATCAACCCGGAGATCATCTGTGCGCTGGGGACGTTTGCGGCAAAGACGCTCCTTCGCACCGAGTCGCCCATCTCGGCGATACGGGGGAAATTCCACGACTACCACGGCCGCAAGCTCATGCCGACCTATCACCCGGCATACCTCCTTCGCAACCCCGACGCGAAGAAACTGGTCTGGGAAGATGTGCAGAAAATCATGAAGATCCTGTGAGGGCATCCAATGAAAAAGGTCCCGAATAAAAAGACGAGGGTGCTGCTGGCCGCTGTCGCAGCGTTTCTCCTTGCAGCCGCGGCGCCCGGCCTCGTCCTTCAGGCAGCCGAGGAGAAGCGGGTCGTCGATGTCGTCGTCGTCAACGAGGTCATCACCCCGCCCATCGGGGAGTATATCGTCAAGAGCATCAGGCAGGCCACCGAGTCGGGTTCCGAGGCCATCGTCATCCAGCTCGACACGCCCGGGGGGCTCGATCTGTCCATGCGGGACATCATGAAGGAGTGCCTCAACGCCTCCATTCCCGTCGTCGTCTACGTGTCGCCCCAGGGTGCGCGGGCGGCCTCGGCGGGGGTTCTCATCACGATTTCGGCCCACGTGGCGGCCATGGCACCGGGGACCAATATCGGCGCGGCCCACCCCGTGGCCATGGGCCTCGGCAAGGCCGACGAGACGATGATGGAGAAGGTCGAAAACGACGCCGTGGCCTACGGGCGGGGCATTGCCGAACAGAAGGGACGCAACGCCGACTGGATCGAGGAGGCCATCCGAAAGAGCGTCTCCGTGACGGCCGAGGAAGCCCTGAAGCTCAACGTCATCGATGTGATCGCCAAAGACATGAACGATCTTCTCGAGAAAATCGACGGGCGCGAGGTGAAACTGCTCTCCGGCAGCAGAGTCTTGAAAACGAAAGGGGCCGAGCTCAACAGGAAGGAAATGGGTTTCCGCGAGAAGGTGCTCATCACCATCTCGAACCCCAACATCGCCTATATCCTGTTCCTCCTCGGGCTTGCCGGGCTGTACTTCGAGTTTTCTTCCCCGGGAGTGGTTCTGCCGGGAATCATCGGCGGGATTTCGCTGATCCTGGCATTCTTTGCCTTCCAGACCCTTCCCGTGAATTATGCCGGCATCCTCCTGATCATCTTTGCCGTGATCCTCTTTATCGCCGAGATCAAGGTGGTCAGCCACGGCGTCCTCACCATGGGGGGCGTCGTCTCGCTCATCCTGGGCTCCATCATGCTCTTCGAGTCGCCCGACCCGGCCCTCCGGGTGTCCTGGAGCGTGCTGGTCCCGACGGTGGCGATCGTCTCGCTGTTTTTCATTGCCGTCATCTCGATTGCCGTCCGGGCCCAGATGCGCAAGGTGCTCACCGGCGGGGAGGGCATGATCGGTGCGGTGGGGGAAACCGCTTCGGAGGTATTCGGGCGAGGCAAGGTCATCATCCGGGGCGAATACTGGGACGCAACCAGCAAGGCGCCCATCGGGAAAGGGCGTCCCGTGAAAGTGGTTCGAGTCAATGGTTTAAAAATTGAAGTGGAAGAAGAAACGTAGAAGGGGGTGTTTATGTTGTATCCGATCATTGTCGTTGTCGTTCTCGTCATCATGTTCCTGGCCGCGTCCATCCGGATCCTCAACGAATACGAGAGGGCCGTCATCTTCCGCCTCGGAAGGATCATTCCCACGAAGGGGCCCGGTCTGATCATCCTCATCCCCGTCGTGGACCGCATGGTCCGCGTGGACACGCGCACGATCACCATGGACGTGCCGTCGCAGGACGTCATCACCCGGGACAACGTCTCCATCAAGGTGAACGCCGTCGTCTATTTCCGCGTCGTCGACTCCATGAATGCCATCGTCGAGGTTGAAAATTACCTGTATGCCACTTCCCAGCTTGCCCAGACGACGCTGAGAAGCGTCTGCGGCCAGGTGGAACTCGACGAGATCCTGGCGTCCAGGGACAAGGTCAATATCCACATCCAGGAGATCCTGGACCGCAGCACCGACCCCTGGGGGATCAAGGTGACCCACGTGGAGGTCAAGTACATCGATCTGCCGCAGGAGATGCAGCGGGCCATGGCCAAGCAGGCCGAGGCCGAGCGCGAGCGGCGAGCCAAGGTCATCGCCGCCGAGGGCGAGTTCCAGGCTGCCCAGAAGCTCTCCGAGGCGGCTGCCGTGATGCAGCAGCAGCCGATGGCCCTGCAGCTCCGGTACCTGCAGACCCTGGTGCAGATCGGGACGGAGAACAACACGACGACGGTCTTCCCCATCCCCATCGACATGCTGAACATATTTTTCAAAAGGGAGGAGAAGGGCTGATCGTCCGCCCTGATCGTGCGATTCACGGAAAGGAGGAGAGAGCGTGGAAGCGAAAGAGAAGATGAGAGTCGTATCGGGTGCGGTTATCCTGTTGACCCTGGGCGTGCTCGTCCTCTTGAGCACCTTTGGCATCTACAGCCTGGACAAGAGCTGGCCCATCCTGATCATCGTGTTTGCCCTGTTCACGCTGGTCCAGAGTCCCGGGATCTTGGTGGATGGGTCATCGGGGCGGCGGGGCTGCTGTTTCTGTTTTTCGAGAACTGGTTTGGCCAGATGAGTGACGATGACCATGAACCTGGTCCGATCGGTCGCTGCTCATTGTTGCGGCGTTTTTTCTTTTCAAGACCATGAAGAAGAAGGAGTCCTGAGGGAGCAGGATCTCACGGGATGGCAAAAAAAAAACCGCTTCTGGTCATCACCGATTTTGACGGGACGCTGAGCCTCACCGACGTGGGCTACGAGGTTCTCCTGAAGTTCAGCAGTCAGGACTGGGATGACATCGACCGGGCCTACTGTGCCGGCGAGATCGGTTCAAAGGAGGCCTATGGCCGCATCTGTGCCATCCTGGGCGGGACCCGGGAGCACATGCTGCAGTTCGTGGCCGAAAACACCGTCATCGACCCCCATTTCAAGGAGTTCTATGCCTTCTGCCGGGAGCACGACATCGATGTGAAGGTCGTTTCCGACGGCCTGGATTTCTATATCGATTTCATTCTCAGCAGACACGGCCTCTCCGACATCCCCTTCTATTCCAACGTGATGACCTTCAAGGACGGAAAGCCCCTCGCCATCGAATTTCCCCACGCCAATGAGACCTGCAACAAGTGCGGGACCTGCAAGAGCAACATCCTCGAGTCCTGTCAGGCGGGCTACGGGAAGATCGTCTACGTCGGCGACGGGTATTCCGACCTGTGCCCCGCCCGGAAGGCCGATCTCGTATTCGCCAAGGGGATTCTCTGGACGCGGCTGTCGGAGAAGGAGCAGCGGGGCCTTCGCAAATACCGCACCTTCAGGGATGTAAGGGATTTCCTGTCGAAAAACGGGTTTCAGAAGGGTCGGTAACAGGACGCCCTGCAGAGGATTTACGGGGCTGTGCCGTCATCGCCATCGAGGACCTGCCGTGCGTCGAGGAATTCGACGCGGCAGGTCTTTTTTTCGTGCCGAAGCGCCGCTCGCCCTTGTTCCGGCTGTGCCCTTATGGCTTTGGGGCCGTCTCCCGGGAGGATTGGATTCGCCACTGTCTACCCAGGCACCCAGCAGGGTATACGTCACCGCAAGGACCACCGGTCCGATGAAAAGCCCGATGATCCCGAAGGCAATGAGGCCGCCGATCACGCCGGCGAAGATCAGCAGCAGGGGAAGGTCCGCTCCCTTCTTGATGAGAATGGGCCGCAGGAAATTGTCCAGGGTGACGACGACAAGCGACCAGACCAGAAGAACGCTTCCCCAGAGGGTCTGGTCACTCCAGAAGAGCCAGGCGACCGCCGGGAAGAGGATGAGCGCGGGCCCCAGCTGCGCGATGCAGAGCATGAACATGATGGCCGTCAGCACCGCCGCGGCGGGCACGCCGGCCACGGCAAGGCCGATGCCGCCCAGAAGGGACTGGACCAGGGCGGTGACGACAACCCCGAGAGCGACCCCCCGGATCGCGCGAGCGGCCAGTACGATCATGTCGTCGCCCTTCTGCCCGGCAAGGCGCCGGAAGAAGCGGCGTACCGCATCCGCCGCAGGTTCCCCGCCGGCATAGAGGATCGCAGCAGATGATGACCGTAAGGAGGAACTGGACGAACATCATCCCGATACTGCCGGCCTGGTCGACAAACCAGTTGACAATCTTCCCCGCATACGGGACCACTCGGGCCGAAAGACCTTCCGGGCCTGCGGAGGCAAGCTCCTGCCACGACTCCGAAAGCTTGGGTCCGGCAAGCGGGATACCCGAGACCCATCCGGGCGGCGGCGGCAGACCCTTTGCCTTGAGCGATTCTGCCGAGCCCTTGATCATGTCGGCATTATCCAGGAGGGTTACGATGGCAAGAGTAAACGGTACGATTAATACAAGCAGCAGCGCCAGCGACATGACCGCCACGGCAAAACCGCGTTTGCCCCCCATCCATGTCTGCAGGCGCAGCATGAGAGGCCACGTGGCCACGACGATCGTCACCGCCCAGACGAAAGCGGGAAGAAACGGTTTCAGAATGAAGAAATTGGCCGCGATGAGAGCAACGATAAAGAGCACCGCCAGCATCGTGCGGGTCAGGTCCCGTGAGGGAGGGGGGCTTGTCATGGGAGGACTCCTTTGTTGTGTCCTGTGCGATCGGATCGGCTGCCTGTTTCATGCCTGAACAACAGGCATCAACGATCTACAAGGCCAGATTGAGACTAATCTGAGGGAAATCGGATCGCTTGTCAAGAAGGAAGGACGCGCGGCAGGCGGGCGCTGAAACTGTAAAATACCGGAATCCCACGGTAAAAAAGTTGACTCGGCGCCGCAGGTGTGCTTTATTTGCCCAACTCCCCATGCCTCCTGCGAGGCCATTTTTTATTGAGCGGTTATGAGAAAAGGCATCCTGGCCGACTTTCTGATTCCGTTGCTGGCCGCCGTGGCGGCCACGGGGGCCATCGATGTGGCCGGCGCCGATCTGGCCGTCCAGGCCCTCTTCTACAGCCCGGGCGCCGGCTGGGCCCTGGGGGATCGGGAGCCCTGGGCCTTTCTCTATCATTTCGGCAATCTGCCCGCCTTCGCTCTCGGGGCGATGGGGGTGATTGCTTTCGTGTTGAGCTTTTTCTCCGAGCGGTATCGCCCCGACAGGACGGCGGCGCTGTTCGTGGTGGCCCTTCTGGCCCTCGGCCCCGGCCTGATCGTCAACACGGTGTTCAAGGATCACTGGGGCAGGCCGAGGCCCGCGGACATCGTGCAATTCGGGGGAACGGAAACCTATCGTTCCTTCTGGAATCCCGGCTCGCCGGAGCAGGGACGCTCGTTTCCCTCGGGACACGCCGCCGTCGGGTTTTTCCTCATGGCGCCCTTCTTCGTGCTCAGGCGCAAGGCGCCCGGATGGGCGCGAAGGGCCCTGGCGGCAGGCATTCTCTATGGCTCTCTGATGGGCCTGGGCAGGATGATCCAGGGCGGGCATTTCCTGACCGATGTGATCTGGTCGGGCTGCATGGTCTATTTCACGGGGCTGTTTCTGTACTATCTCTTCCGCCTGGATCGGGAGGGGATGGCGTAAAACATCGATATTCCGCCTGTCGCGAACGATAAGGACAACCGATCAGAGATGGATGTTGGCGTACAAAGAAAGATCGATCAGGCCGTCGGGCCGCTCATCTGCAGGGCGCTGTCCCTCTTTTCGGGAGGCCGTGCGCCCTCGGAGCCCCCGAAGAGGATCCTGATCATCCTGCTCTCCGAGATGGGAAGCCTCGTGCTGGGCTGCTCCATGTTCCGGAGAATCCGGGAAAAGTACCCGCAGGCCTCGATCCACGCAATGGTATTCGAGAAGAACCGGGAGATCCTGGATCTCCTGGAGGTCATCCCCCCTGAAAACGTGATGACACTCAGCGATGCGCTCGCTCGGGGGGCTCGTCAGCGACAGCCTTGCCGCAATCCGGAAAATGCGGGAACTGCGCTTCGACGTCGTCATCGACTGCGAGCTCTTCGCCCGCGTGAGCAGCATCTTCTCCTTTTTCAGCGGGGCGCCCCTGCGGGTCGGGTTCCACCGGCACACGATGGAAGGGCTCTACCGGGGCGATTTCATCAACCGGCCCGTCCTGTACAACCCCTACCGCCACATCAGCGACCAGTTCCTGGCCCTCGTGGATGCCATCGAGTCGCCCTCCGTGCCCAAAAATAAGTGTTGCGTCCTTCGCGGACGTCTCCAAGGAGGCCCCGAAGCTTCGCATGAAGGAAGGGGAGCAGGAGGCGATGCAGAAGAGGCTCCTCGGAGATTTCCCCGCGGTGGCGGGGAAAAAACTCGTGCTGATCTACCCCAGCGGGGGAATCCTGCCGATCCGGGCCTGGCCCCTGGAGTATTTCTGCCGGATGGCGAAGGATCTCATCGACAGGGGGCACGCCGTGGCGGTGATCGGCCTGCCCGGCGACAAGGAGCTGGCAAGGACCATCCAGGAGCATAGCCGAAGCCCCCTGTGCATCGATCTGACGGGGTACACGAAGACGATCCGGGAGCTGCTGGTCCTCTTCCATTTTTCGTCTCTGCTGATCACCAACGACGGCGGTCCCGGGCAGTTTGCCGTCATGACGCCGATCCGGTCGATCCTCTTTTTCGGTCCCGAAACCCCGGAACTTTACGGACCCAACAGCTCCGGCACGAAGGTGTTTTTCAGCGGGATTGCCTGCTCACCGTGCCTGACGGCCTATAATCACCGCAATTCGCCCTGCGACGGGGACAATCAGTGCCTCAAGGTCATACAAGCCGGACACCGTCCTGGCCTGTGCGTTGGAGATGCTGGGGGAGGAAGCGGTTCGATGAGCGGGTTATTGCGGTTCAAGCAGAGCCGTCAAGGACGCCGTTTCCCGGCTGCCCGGCGGGGAAGTGGCTGGTGAAGCAGCGCTTCGCGAAGTTCGGCGCCGTCGGGTTTGCGGGGACGCTCGTCAATCTGGCCGTTGTTCTATGTTGGCCAGGAATTTCTTTACCGGGGCATCGTCTCCGAGCCTCTGCGGTTGAACCTGTCTCTGGCCACGGCGATCTTCATCGCCACGCTGCACAATTTCATCTGGAACCGGGCCTGGACCTGGAGGGACCGGAAGGCCCACATCCGCAAGTCCATCGGCGTCCAGTTCATGCAGTATTGCGCGGCCTGCTGGCTTGCCATCGCCCTGCAGTTTTTCTTCACGAATATCTTCACGCAGTACATGCACTACCTGCCTGCGAATTTCCTCGCGATCGGCATGACGGCGGTCCTGAACTACCTCATCAACCACGCCTGGACGTTCAAGGCACGTCCCGGGAAGGAAGGTTAGAAGGTGTGAGGGTAAGAGGGTAAGAAATCAAAGAGGTCCTGTCTCTTTCTCACCTTCCTACCTTCTCAACCTCTTACCTTCTTCTTCCACAGTCCAGCTCCCCCGAAACCCCTTCCCGATGAAGAGCTGAACGCTGAGACCCTCGATCTTCACGCCCCGGAAGATGCAGTCGTGGGAGCCGGCGCGCTCGATCGAGTCGAAATACCCCTCGTATCGTTTCAGGCCTGCCTCGTTTGCGCCGTGAAGCACAAGGACGGCATCCTTTCCCCTCAGGCCCGACAGATCCCCCAGGAAGACGTAGCGCTCGGGCTGGAAGAGGTCGACGCCCGTCAGCCGTGCCCCGCTGTAGAAAACGGCTTCGGCCGCCGTGGTCCCTTTGTCCGATACCAGGAAATATCCCCGATCGGACGGCCGCTCGTCGACGATGCGGGAAACCTGCCCGCCAAGCTCCCGCCAGCCGTGGAACTGCCGTGTCTGATCCGCAGCCGCGGGGAAGGGCAGAAAGGGCTTCAGCAGGTGCATCTGGACGACAAGACTCATAAGGAGGCCGACGACGAGACCGGCGGCGAGGAAGCGCCGGTGAGCCGGCCTGGCCGCATAAAGGTCATGAAAAACGGCGCCTGCGAGGATGAATCCGGCGATGTAGGCCGGGGCGGGCCAGTTCGCCTCGGCCACCTTGCCCATGGCCGTGGAGAAGCCGAAGAAAAGCAAGAACAGGCCACGACAGGAAGAGCAGGTAGAGGTAGGACGGGTTCGCTCCTTCTCGAGGCTGATCCGCAGCGCCTTCACGCTGTACCCGGCGAAAGCGACAAAGAGAACCGGAGTGATGACGCCGGCCTGGCCGCCGAGATATTCCAGGAGCTTCAGGGGGACGGCCTTTTGCTTCGGCGAGAACCCCTGCCGGAGCTGATAGGTAAAAGAGAGCCAGTCGTGCTGTGAGTTCCAGTAAAGGACGGGCGAGAAGAGGACGAATGCGATCAGAAGACCGAGCCAGGGTTCTTTCCGGGCAAGCCAGTGTCGCAGCGAAGGGCAGAACAGGAGAAACCCGAAGGTGCAGGGGACCAGAAGGATCATGGTGTACTTGCTCAGAAGGCCCAGGCCCAGGGCCGCTCCCCAGCCGTACCACCACCACCCGGGCCCGCCCGCCACGATGCGGCTCCCGCACCAGGCGGCGGCAGCCCAGAAGAAGAGCATGGGCGTGTCCGGCGTCTGGATGATGCAGCCTGCGGGAAAGAGCAGCGTCACGTTGAATGCGAGAAGAACGTCCCAGGAAAGGTCCCGGTGGGCAGGGAAAAGAGTCCTTGCGGTGGAAAAGAGAAAGAAAAGGGCCGCTGCCGAGAGCAAGAAAGCCGCCGAGGCGGACGAAAAGCTCCGAGTTGCCGCCCAGCGCCGTGAAGAAGGCCATCAACCAGGCCACCATGGGGGGGTGGTCGGAGTAGGCAAGCGAGGGGTGCTGGCCCCAGTTCCAGTAATACGCTTCGTCGGGGGAGAGTTGAATCGTGTGGATCGTGACAAGCCGGACGGCAAAGAGGGCGATGATGGCGGACAGGATCAGTTTATCGCGGTGCGTGAAAACCATGGACCCAATCCCGATCGGCCTGGCTCGGCATCCTCAGCCGGACATGCCCCGGTGCCAGGCCCCCGATCGCAGCGGGGTCATGGTCTTCGAGACCGGATGCTTCGCCGGCGGATTATCCAGGGCCTCTGCCTCTTGATTCACCGGGCCTTTCGTTCAGGCGGGATGCGGCACCGGGGAACCCCACGGATCTCCCGCGAGGATCCCCCTGAAGGCGCTAGCGCTTCTTGTGACGATTGGCCTTCAGGCGCTTGCGGTACTTGTGCTTGCTGATCTTTTTCCTTCGTTTCTTGACGACACTGCCCATATTTCACCTCATGAGAGTTATCATGCCGATTCAGAAGCGTTATTTATTCTCATATTCCGCGACAGGAATCAAGCAATTCCTTGAAATATTTACAGCAGGCACAGACGGTCCGCCAGGGCCAGTCCCCTTCGGGTCGGTGCCAGAAATTCATCCTCCAGGGTGACGAACCCTTCATCCCGAAGGCAACGCAGGGCGGGACCTTTCTCCCGGAACAGGTCGATGCCGTATCGCTTCCTGAAATCGGGGCCATGGATCCCCCGTTTCGTCCGGAAGCCGAAATAAAGGGCCTCCAGTCGAAGCTCCTCCGCCGAGAGGTCCTCTAGCCCTGCCAGGGGGGCGCGGCCGCCGTTGACATCCCGCAGGTAGAGCTCGAGGCTGCGGTGGTTCCACCAGCGCCGGTTCCCGCTGAAAGAATGGGCTGCCGGCCCGAGGCCCAGGCAGGGAGAATGGTCCCAGTACTTGTGGTTGTGCCTGGAGATGAGGGCGTGCTCCCGGGCGAAATTGGACACCTCGTAATGGGTGTACCCCCGCTGTTCGAGAAAAGCCGATGTCGAGGTGAAAAAACGGTATGCCTCTTCCTCCCCGGGGAGGCTGATCTCGCCCCGTTCAATCCGGCGGTGGAAAGGCGTGCCCTCCTCGACGGTCAGCTCGTAGCAGGACAGGTGCTCGGGGTTGAACCCGAGGGCGGCCTCCATCGTTTCCCGCCACAACTCGTGCGACTGGCCGGGCACGCCGTAAATCAGGTCGATCCCGATGTTGTCAAAGCCGGCAGCCCTTGCAGCTTCGACGGCCTCACGGCCTTCGCGCCCGTTGTGACGCCTTCCGAGGGTTTTCAAGATGCTGCTGTCGAAGGACTGCACCCCGATGCTGACCCGGTTGACGCCGGCATCGCGAAGCCCACGCATGAAAACCGTATCGACGTCCCCCGGGTTGACCTCCACGGTGATCTCTGCGCCCGCAGCGATCGGGAAGTCCTCGCGGACCCGATCGAGGAGTTCCGCCAGCTGCCGTGTACCCAGGCATGAGGGCGTTCCGCCTCCGATGTAAACGGTGTCAAAGAGGGGGGAGAAATCCCGGTAAAAGCTCCATCTCGCGGGAGAGTGCATGGAGATAGCCCTCCACCTGCGAGTCGTCCGCAATCGAATAGAAATCGCAATAGGCGCACTTCGACCGGCAGAACGGGACGTGGATGTAGAGGCCGGCGGGTGCGTCTATTTTCCATTGTCTTGATGTCTATTCATGTTTCATCTCGATCTCGGCGTCCTGCATGGGAAGAGTGGAATAATCGGAATGATGGAAGATGCGGAGTGGAAGGAGTATTTATTCTCCGATTATTCCAGTACTTCCATCATTCCATTACTTCCATCCTTCTCAGTCGTTGTCCGACTGCAGCACCGCCAAAAAGGCGCTCTGGGGGATGCTCACGGTGCCCACCATCTTCATGCGCTTCTTGCCTTTTTTCTGCTTCTCCAGGAGCTTTCGTTTCCTCGTGATGTCGCCGCCGTAGCACTTGGCCGTC
Organism: uncultured delta proteobacterium; assembly: GCA_963810965.1. GTDB lineage: Bacteria > Desulfobacterota > Syntrophia > Syntrophales > UBA2192 > UBA2192. Next base: position 73,868 of record CAWEPT010000016.1, read on the forward strand.
ACGTCCTTGCGGAAAGGGTTGATCGTGGAGCGGGAGATGATCTCACCGCCGATTGCTCCCTGGATCGCGATCTTGAACTGCTGACGGGGGATCTCTTCCTTGAGCTTGTCGCAGGCATGGACGCCCCGCTGACGGGCGTTGTCGCGGTGGACGATCTGGGAGAGGGCGTCCACCTTCTCGCCGTTGACCAGGATGTCCAGAAGGACGAGCGTTCCCTCCCGGTAGTCGATGATGTCGTAATCGAAGGACCCGTATCCCTGGGTCACCGTCTTGAGCCGGTCGTAGAAATCGAAAAGAACCTCGGCAAGCGGCATCTCGTAGATGATCTCCACGCGGCCCGGGCTCAGGTAACTCATCGTCGAGTTGGCGCCGCGTTTCTCCGTGCAGAGCTTCATGACGGCTCCGAGGTATCTCTCGGGCATGATCATGGTGGCCCGGATGAAGGGCTCCTCGGCCTTCTCGATCGACGAGGGGTCCGGGTAGTTCGACGGGTTGTCCACCCAAACGACGCTGCCGTCCTTCAGGGTGAAGCGATAGCGGACGCTGGGCACGGAGAGGATGATGGACTGGTCGAATTCCCTCTCGAGACGCTCCTGGACGATCTCCAGGTGCAGAAGACCCAGGAACCCGCAGCGGAATCCCAGCCCGAGGGCGACGGAGGAGTCCTTCTGGTACACCAGGGCGGCGTCGTTGAGCTTGTACTTTTCCAGCGCGACGGTCAGGTCCCCGTAGTCCTCCGACGAGATGGGGTAAATGGACGAAAAAACGACGGGCTTGATCTCCTTGAACCCGGGAAGCGCCTGGTCCGCAGGCCGCTCGTCGAGGGTGATCGTATCGCCGATGCGGACGTCGGAAACGGTCTTGACGCCGGCGATGATGTAACCCACATCCCCTGCCGAGAGGGTATTCTTCTTGTCCCGGGTCAGGGCGAAGCGGCCCACCTCCTCCACCTTGTGCGTGGAACCCTCGGACATGAAGCGGATGATGTCGCCGGGCTTGACGGCTCCGTCAAAGACTCTGCAGTAGATCACGGTGCCGCGGAAGGAATCGTACTGGGCGTCGAAGATGAGCGCCGAGAGCGGCTTTGCAGGGTCGCCTTTCGGGGGAGGAATGCGCTCGACGATGGCTTCCAGGACCTCTTCGATTCCGATCCCCTGCTTGGCGGAGCACTTGATGTGGCTGAAGGGGTCGAGCCCCAGCTCGGCGTCGATCTGCTCGAGGACCCTGTCCACGTCCGCCGTCAGCAGGTCGATCTTGTTGATGACGGGGATGATCGCCAGGTTGTTCTCCATGGCGAGGAACAGGTTGGCGATCGTCTGGGCCTGCACCCCCTGGGCGGCGTCGATGAGCAGCAGCACCCCTTCGCAGGAGGCAAGGGACCGGGAGACCTCGTAGGTGAAATCCACGTGGCCCGGCGTGTCGATGAGGTTGAGGATGTAATCCTGGCCGTCCTTTGCGCGGTAGGGCAGGGTGACGGCCTGGCTCTTGATCGTGATCCCCCGCTCGCGCTCGATGTCCATGTTGTCGAGGATCTGGTCGCGGAAGTTGCGCGCGTCGGAGACCCCCGTGTGCTGGATCAGGCGGTCGGCGAGGGTCGATTTGCCGTGGTCGATGTGGGCGATGATGCTGAAGTTGCGGATGTTTTTCATGGTATTATCAATTCGATTTGCGCTGCGGCCGCTCCGCTTCGCCAAGAGCGGTTAACATAGAACGCTAAAAATTCTGCCAGAATTCTCTGCCATCTCATTTATTATAAAAAAATCCTCCCGCCGGGACCCATCCCGACGGGAGGATTCATCTTATACATTGAAATAATTAAAAAATCAACCCAGTTTTTTCATGAGGTCCTCGGCGACCTCTTTCACGCCGGGGGTGCCGTCCACCTCGATCACCTTCACGCGCTGCTTGAAGAAGTTCACGGCGGCAAGCGAACCCGTCTTGGTGTCGTAGTAGATGCCGTGGCGCTTGTCGATGGCGCCCTCGTCCTGGTCGTCGGCGCGGGCCTTGAGGTTGTCGGCGCCGCAGACCCTGCAGACCATCTTTCCGCCCTTCTCGGCGGGTTTGATGGCGTCGATGAAGATGTTGTTCGGGTGGTTGTTGTCAACGGGGCAGAGCCTCCGGCCCATGATGCGTTTCTTGGCGATCTCGCGGGCAAGCAGGATCTCGACGACGAAGTCGAGTTTCATGTTGCGCTCCTGGAGGGCCTTCCACATGGCCTCGGCCTGGGCAAGGTTGCGGGGGAATCCGTCGAGGAGCCAGCCCTTCGCGCAGTCTGCCTCCTGCAGTCGGTCCAGGATCATGGGGATCGTGATGTCGTCGGGAACCAGGTCGCCCTTGTCGATAAAGACTTTTGCCTTCTTCCCGAGTTCCGTCCCCTTGGAGATGTTCTCACGGAAGATCACGCCCGTTTCGATGTGGGGAACGCCGTATTTCTTCTGGACGGTGGCGCCCTGGGTTCCCTTGCCGCTTCCATTGGGTCCGAATATCAAGATGTTCATGTACCTCTCTCTCCTTTCGTGTGGGTCTTGGTCGTCTCTCTCCCTTATTTGTTCTCGGCCACGGCCTTCACCTTGGCCGCAAGGTTGATCAGATAGGGCCTTTCGGCCTGCTGGATGGCGCCCGTGTCCTGGTGGTCCTCCTTGAAGATCCGCTTCACGACGCTCTCCTGGTTGCCGCCGGCCTCGGCGAGGTAGCTTCGGATCCGGTCAGAAAACGCAAAGGTGCTCTCCAGGGATTTCTTCAGGTAGCTGCGTGCCTCCGCGCCGGTGAGGACGTAGTAATGGCTGAGCATGATGATCTCCACGTCCAGGGCGGCCAGCTTTTCCAGGGAAGCCACGTAATCTTTGTAGCTGGCGAGAAACTCCGGATGAATCTTGAAGTTCCGGTCGGGCACGCCGGCGGCCTCGCCGCAGATGAGGGCCTTGATGTTCGGGAAGTAGAACGAAACGCCGTCCCGGGTGTGCCCCGGCGTGGCGATCACCCTGAACGTCCAGCCGCCGCCGAGGTCGACGGTCTCCCCGTCCTCGAGGATCCGGTCCACCTCCAGGCTGTCGAACCGGATATCTTCGCTGCCGAAGAGCGTTTTGTACTGCTCTTCGAAATCGCGGCTGAGACTCTGGATGAGGGTGACGGCATTGGGCTTCTTGAAGATCTCGGAGGCGAGCCGGCTTGCGGCCACCTTGAGTCCGGGGATGCGACGCTTGAGATAAGGGGCCGTCCCGCTGTGGTCGAAATGGGCGTGGGTGATGAAAAGCCAGCGAAGGCGGTTCTCGTCGCCGAGAATCCGTCGGATTTCCTTGAGGTATGCGGGCCCCATGAAGGTGATGCCGGCATCGAAGAGGGCAGGCGTTTCGGCCGTGACGAGCTAGGCCGGCAGATCGATGTCCGCCAGCGCGTAGAGACCCTCGACGATCTTGCCGGCTTTTTCGATGATCATGGCCTCTGCACCCCCTCCAAACCGGTCGGGATGTTAGAGGAAGGGTTGCGAAATGTCAAGCAGTTTCGGGACTCTTTTGTTGACGGCCGCAAGCCGGATGTGCTAGTCAAACAGGCATAAGGCATAAGGCATAAGGCGAAAGGCAAATGAAACGAAAAGAAGCCCTTTGCCTTTAGCCATAAGCCTTCTGCCTTTTTTGAAAGGAGAGAAGCATGGCGGTTTCAAAGAAGATCGAGGGGATGATCACCCAGTCCTCATGGATCCGGAAGATGTTCGAGGACGGCATCCGGCTCAAGCAGCAGTTCGGGGCCGAGAACGTCTTCGATTTCAGCCTGGGGAACCCGAATGTGCAACCGCCGCGGGAATTGCTCAAGGCCTTCCTCGAGGTGGCAAAAGACGAGCGGCCGGGTGTGCACGGATACATGCCCAACGCGGGCTATCCCGAGACAAGGGCGGCCGTGGCCGCCCAGCTGGGCAGGGAGCACGGCGTGAAACTGGGGCCGGAGCATGTCATCATGACCTGCGGGGCTGCAGGGGCCCTCAACGTGATCCTGAAGACCATCCTCGACCCCGGCGACGAGGTCATCACCCCCGTTCCCTTCTTTGTCGAGTACCGGACCTACGTGGACAACCACAACGGGGTCACGAAGCTGGTGAAGACGAAGGAGGACTTTGCCCTCGACCTGTGGGCCATCGAGGAGGCCATCACGGAGAGAACGAAGGCGATCCTCATCAACTCGCCGAACAACCCCACGGGCCGGGTTTACGACGAGGCCTCGATCCGGGCCCTTGCGTCGATGCTCGAGGACAAGGGAAAGAAGTTCGGACGCATCATCCACCTCATCTCCGACGAGCCCTACGACAAGATCGTCTACGACGGCGTGAAGGTCCCGAGTCTCCTGAAGGCCTACCGGCACAGCCTCGTGGCCAACTCCTATTCGAAAACCCTCTCCGTCCCCGGCGAGCGCATCGGATTTATTGCCGTGAACCCCGAGGCGGACGGCCTTGAATTGCTGTTGGGCGGCCTCATCATGTGCAACCGCATGCTCGGCTTCGTCAACGCGCCCGCCTTCATCCAGCGGGTCCTGCCGAAGGTCCTCGATGCGAAGGTCAACGTGGAGGAGTACAAAAAGAAACGGGATCTTCTCTGTGACGGGCTTGCCGCACACGGCTACGAGTTCACAAAGCCCGAAGGGGCCTTCTACCTCTTCCCGAAGACGCCCGATTGCCGACGACGTGGAGTTCGTGCGGGCCCTGCAGAAAAAAAACATCCTCACGGTTCCCGGAAGCGGCTTCGGCGCACCCGGTTACTTCCGGATCGCCTACTGCGTCGACGATGCCACCATCGTCAATTCCTTAAGGGCTTCGGCGAGGTCATCCGGGCGATCCGGAAATAGGGTTGCCCTTAGGGCATAAGGAAGGCGTTCGACATGGACACGAAGACATCGACCAGTTTCGCTTTTTTCTGAAGGACAGCATCCGGAAGCAGATCGATTTTTCCGAGACCGATCAGAATCGGGGCGTTGCCCCGCCGCCGGTCGAAAAGCCATTCCCGCCCGACGCGGTCCGGATCGACCTGGCCAAATTCGGCAAGTGGCAGGATATCCCGGCAATCGATCTCATGAAGGCCATCCGGAACCGAAAGAGCCGCCGTGTCTATACCCGGGAAGCCATGACGCTGGATGAGCTGAGCTTTCTTCTCTGGGCGACCCAGGGGATCCGGACGCGCATGGAAGAGGGTCACGCCTTGCGGACGGTGCCGTCGGCCGGATGCCGTCACGCCCTGGAGACGTACCTGTGTGTCAATCATGTGAAAGGGCTTCTGGCGGGGATCTACCGGTATCTTCCCGTCGAGCACCAGCTTCTGCTCGTGCGCGCCGACGAGAAGGCGCCGGAGAAAATCGTCCAGGCCATTTTCGGCCAGCCCTACCCGGGGGAAGCGGCGGTGACCTTTGTCTGGACGGCCATCCCCTACCGCATGGAGTGGCGCTACAGCCTGGCCGCGGCCAAGGTGATCGCCCTGGATGCCGGGCACGTCTGCCAGAACCTCTACCTGGCCTGCGAGGCCATCGGCGCAGGGACCTGCGCCGTCGCCGCCTACGACCAGCAGGCCATGGATCATATTTTGAAAGTGGACGGGAAGGACGAGTTCACGATCTACCTGGCCTCCGTCGGCAAGCGCAGGAAGTCAGACCAGGGGTAGCGCTCAGCCCGCCTTGACCGGTCGCATCACCTGCTTTCCCAGGAACGTCTCCACGACGGTGCGATACTTCTCGTGGATCATGTTCTGATCGAAGGCCCGGAACTCCCCGAGCATGCGGTCCTGCTCGGCCTCGGTGAAGTAGTCAAGGCAGGGGAAAAAGAAGTGCTTGTCCTCTTTCTCGATATGCTTCGGGTAGAACTCGACCAGTTCCTTGAGCTCCCTCGCAATGTGAGGCAGGGCATCGGCGTAGCCGTTGACATAAAGGTCCTTCGCCTCGACGAGCTTGCGCACCAGCTCCCGGCCGTGAATGTGCTCCCTCACCAGCTCATCCATGATTTTCCTGTGTTCCGGAGACATCTTTTTCTGCGCCAGGTCGCGGAACAGGATCTCCTCTTCCTTGCCGTGGTGGGTCCGGTCGGCATAGGTCCGGAAGAAATCGACGGCCTGTTCGATCAGGATGACATTTGCCGTCTTGCGGCCCGTGATCCGGTCGATCTCCAACCGGAGCAGATCCACCATGTGTTCGATCAGCCGGTGCTCCCACATCAGGGGTCCGATGGGTTTCATGGATTCCTCCTGTAAGATGGTCTGTTCGGTCTGTCCGGTCTGTTCAGTCTATTCCGTCACGGGGAAGAGAGAGCAGCTGAAATCCTGTCGATGTTAACGCGGGTGAGAGGTTTGCATTCGTGATGCTTTCATTATAGCACGTTGGCAGGTGATTGGGAAGTGCTGTGAGTGAGTGGAATCGAAGTCTCAGACGACCGTGGCCTTTGCCTTAACCCTGGCCCCTGTACCCTGAACCCTGGATTTCAGCCGCCGAGGTAGAGCTTCTTCACTTCCTCGTTGTTGAGAAGCCCCGCTCCCGTGTCCTCCAGGCGCGTTTGCCCCAGATCCAGGACATAGCCCCGGTGGGCGATCGAGAGGGCCTTCCGTGCGTTCTGTTCGACGATGGCGAAGGTGGTGCCCCGGCCGTTGATCTCCGCGATCTTCGAATAGACCTCGTCGATCATTCTCGGGGAGAGGCCGATGGATGGCTCGTCCATGAGAATGAGGCCCGGTTTCACCATGTCGGCCCGCGCCAGGGAGAGGATCTGCTTTTCGCCGCCCGAGAGGTTTCCTGCCTTGTCGCGGATTTTTCTCTTGAGAAGAGGGTACGACTCGAGGGCCTCCTCGATCGCGCGCTGGACGGCCTTTTCATCGTCGAGGACCGTGCCGCCCATCTCGAGGTTCTCGCGGACCGTGAGCGAGGGAAAGACGTTGCGGCCCTGGGGGATGAAGGCGATCCCGAGACGCACCTTCTGCTCGGGCTCGAGCCGGGTAATGTCCTTCCCGTCGAAGCTCACCGTGCCCTTCGTCGGCTTCAGAAGGCCGAAGACCGTTTTCAGCAGGGTCGATTTCCCCGAGCCGTTGGGGCCGATGATGCAGATGATCTCCCCTTCGGCTGCACGGAGGGATGCCCCGTGAAGAACCTCGATCTTGCCGTAGCCGGCAAAGATGTCTTTCGCTTCCAGTCTCATCATCCCAGGTAGGCCTCGATCACGCGGGGGTCTTTCTGGATTTCCTCCGGCCGTCCCTCGGCGATCTTCTCGCCGTGGTCGAGGACGAAGACCTTCTCGCAGACTTCAATGACCACATCCATGTTGTGCTCGATGATGAAAAATGTCTGGCCCCGCTCCCTCATCTTGAGGATCATCTCGATCATCGTCCGGATCAGCGTGGGGTTGATCCCCGCCGTGGGCTCGTCCAGGAGAATCATCTTCGGTTTCGCCATGAGGGCCCGGCCCAGCTCCAGGAGCTTCTGCTGACCGTAGGAGAGGTTCTCGGCGAACTGATCATGGAGGCGGGTGAGACCCAGAAGCTCGAGAAGCTCGAGGGCCCGCTCCCGGTTTTCCGATTCCTCCCTCCGGATTTTCGGCAGGCTCAACCACAGGGAGAGAAAGCGCTCCCCCGTCTGGCCCTGGGGGGCAAGCAGCATGTTCTCCAGCACCGTCATCCTGGGGAAGACTCTCGAGAGCTGAAAGGTGCGGATGAGGCCCAGGGCCGCCATGTCGTGGGGCAGGCGGCCGTCGATCCGGTTTCCCAGGAAGCGGATTTCCCCGCTGTCGGGTTTGAGAAGGCCCGTGATGAGGTTGAAGAGGGTCGTCTTGCCGCTCCCGTTGGGCCCGATGAGCCCGGAGATCGTGAGGCCGTCGAGGCTGATCGAGCACTCCGAGACGGCGCGCGTTCCGCCGAAGGCCTTCGTCACGTTTCGGATCTCGATCACCGCTCTCCCCCTTTTTCGCGGATGATCCCCTCGGGGCGAAAGACCATGAGGACGATGAGCAGCAGCCCGAAGATCATCTGCTGCAGCGGACCCAGCAGTCTTGTCCACTCGGGCGGGAGCCGCAGGAATCGGACCGACTCCTGGAAGAAGATGAGAACCACGGCCCCCACAACGGGTCCCAGGAAGGTGCCCTTTCCGCCCATGACGACGATGAGCAGCACGAGGATCGTCTCGGTCAGCGTGAAATCGCCGGGGCCGATAAACGTCGCGTAGTGGGCCCAGAGCACGCCCGCGAGGCCCGCAAAGACGGAGCCGATGACGAAGGACTTGATCTTGAAGCGATAGGCATTCTTGCCGAGGATCTCCGCCGCCGTTTCGTCGTCCCGCACGGCCTTCAGGGCCCTGCCGAAGGGGCTGAGGACGACGAAGGCCAGGATGGCAAAGGTGAGCAGGGCAAAGCCCGACGAGAGGGCCAGGTAGCGGGGGAGGGTGTCGAAGACGAACCCGAAGAACTCCGGCCTCGGGATTCCTGGAAGCCCCATGGGTCCCTTGGTGAGCCAGACTTCGTTGTTGAAGATCATCCGGAGGATCTCGCCGAAGCCGAGTGTCGCGATCCCGAAGTAGTCGCCCTGGAGCTTGAGGGCGGGGATGCTCAGGAGAAACCCGCAAAGACCCGCCATCGCCAGGGCGGCGGGGAGGCTCCAGATAAACGGGATGCCGGCGAGGGTCAGCAGCGCCGACGTATAGGCGCCGATGGCGAAGAAGGCCACGTGACCGAAGTTGAAGAGCCCCGTATAGCCCACCTCGACATTCAGGCTCAGCGCGAAGATGGCGTAGATGGCGATGACGACGCTGAGGTGAAGGAGCAGATCCATCAGTCGCTCCTTTCGCCGAGGATGACGTAGGGGCGGGCCAGAAGGATCAGCACCATGATGACAAAGGCAATCCCGTCCTTGTAGCCCGGCGAGATGAAGAGCACGCCGATGTTTTCCGCAAGCCCGATGAGAAGCCCCCCCAGCAGCGCACCCCAGAGGTTTCCCACGCCGCCGATAAGGGTTGCGGCGAAGGCCTTGATCAGGTTGGCGATGCCCATCTCGGGGTGGAGGTTCGTGTCGAGGGCAAGAAGGATGCCGCCGATGCCGGCCAGCACCGCCGAGATGACCCAGGCGGCGAGAATGGAGCGTTTCGTGTCGATGCCCGATATCCGGGCAAGGTCCAGGTTGTCCGACAGGGCCCGCATCGATTTGCCGAGACGCGATTTGAAAAAGAGAAGGTAGACCGCGACGACACAGATCAACGTCACCCCGATGATGGCGAACTGCGGCGTCGTGAGATAGAGGCCGAGAAACTGCGTCCCGGGCATGACTTCAAAGCCGTAGGTCCGCACCTCGGCGCCCCAGAAGAACTGCGCCGCGTTGCGAAGCAATACGGAAAGCCCCATGGCGGCGATGAGGAGCGTGAGGCGGTTTGCCCTGCGGATGGGGCGGAAGACGGAGTAGTCCATGGCAAGCCCGAGGCACCCCGTCAGGGCCAGCGCCGGGAGGATCGCGACATAGAGGGGCAGTCCGAAAGGTTCCGCCATGAAGAGGAAGAGGAAGTAGGCCCCCCACATGATCAGCTCGCCATGGGCGAAGTTCACGAAGTTGAGCACGCCGTAGATGAGGGTGAGCCCCATGGCAAACAGGGCGTAGACGCAGCCCGCGAGGATGCCGTTGAGAACGGTCTGGAGGTAGTAGCTGATGGAATCCATATGAAAAAAAGGAGGTTCCGGCCGAAAGGACGGCCGGAACCCTCTCGCGCGAGTCCTTTGGTTATTTCGTTACTTCTTGTAGTCCTCGATCTTGCCGTCCTTCACGATCCAGATGCCGTACTCGGCGAACTTGGGGCTGCGCTCGTTGTCGAAGGTCTTGTCTCCCGTGACGCCCTTGAAGCCCTTTGGCGGCGGCGGGCAGGGCCTTGCGGATGCCGTCGGCCGTGTAGCCGCCTTTCTCGATGGCCTTGGCCGTGACGTAGACCATGTCGTAGTTGTAATCGCCGAAAATCGGAATCTTGTCGTCGCCGTACTTCTTTTTGTACGCTTCCTTGAAGGCCTGGTATTGTTTCGTGTTCTGGGGTACGGAGGGGTAGGTGCCGATGACCCCCTCGGCGGCCTTGCCGGCCAGCTCCACCATCTTGGGGGCCCTGGCGGCCGATCCGCAGAGCCACTGCGTCTTGATGCCCATCTCGAAGGCCTGCTTGAACTGTATGGCGCCCTCGTTGATGTAGGTCAGATTGACGATGGCCGGGGGGTTGCCCTTGCTGGCGCGGAGAAGCTCGGTGCGGTAGTCCGTCTTCTTCTCGTCATAGGCGATGATGTCCGTCACCGTGCCGCCCATCTTCTTGTAGGCATCCACGAAGGCATTCTTGAGACCGAGGCCCCAGTCGTTGTTGACGTACATGACGGGGACTTTCTTGTAGCCCATGCCGATGGCAAGCTTCGCCAGATGGGGCCCCTGCAGGGTGTCGGAGGGGAACACGCGGAAGATGTAATCCCCGGCCTTGGTCAGGCCGACGGCGGCGCCCTGGGCCGAGAGCAGGACCACCTTGTTTTCCTGGGCGACGGGGGCCGTGGCCATGAAGTTGGAGCTTCCGGCGGGCCCGAAGATCACGGGGACCTTGTCCACGGTGATGAGCTTGCGGACGGCGGTGACGCAGTCCTTGGGGTTGCTCTTGTTGTCCTCATAGACGATCTCGATCTTTCTTCCCTTGATGCCGCCCTTGGCGTTGATCTCCTCGACGGCGAGATCGATGCACTTTTTGAAACCCTCGCCGTAGACGGCGATGCTTCCGGACAGGGCGAAGGCGGCCCCGATCTTGATGGGTTCGGCAGCCCGGGCGGTTGGGACTGCAAGGAATGCAAAAATCGCAACGACGGCGACAAGCACGGCAAGCTTTTTCATGCCTCGACCTCCAGCTGTTAAGTCTCTGTTTTTCTATAGTGAAAGGCGCGGGAGTGTCAACAGAAAAGTAGCTCCGCCCCTGTGGGACGAGATTTCGTTTGTCGTCCCGGGCTTCCGTGGTATGATCCATCTCATAAAACATCGGATGCATGAAAGGAGGGTCGGCATGAAGACGATCATCAGCACATCGGATGCGCCCAAGGCAATCGGCCCCTATTCGCAGGCCGTGCGGTACGGGGATCTGCTCTTTGTTTCGGGCATGCTCGGGATGGACCCGAAGACGGGCGAAATGGCCGGAGCCGGCATCGAGACGCAGGCGATCCGCGTCCTGGAAAATCTCAAGGCCGTCATCGAGGCGGCAGGGATGGGGCTGAAAAACGTCCTCAAGTCGACGGTGTTCCTGAAGGACATGAACGATTTCGCGAAATTCAACGAAATCTACGGGCGCTATTTCCCGGAGGCGCCACCCGCCCGGGAGACCGTCCAGGTGGCGAAGCTCCCCCGCGATGCGGCAATCGAGATTTCGGTGATCTGCGGGAAGTAAATCACCCGTTCGAAAATATGAAAAAGGCCCGTCCTGTTTTATCACGGGCGGGCCTTTTCATGTTTAGAAGTGGACGATGTGATCGGAATCCTGTACCCCGCCTATTTGAAGTTCACGGAAATGACGACGTGGCCTTTCGGGTCCAGGCCGACGTATCGTGCAAAGACGGTCGTGTTCGGCGCCGTGGGGTGAGCTTCGTGATCGTGCCGAGAGACAGCAGGTCCCCTTTCTTCAGCGCGATGCCGTCGGCCTTGAGGGAATCCCGGATCCAGAGCACGACGTTCATCGGGTGATCCAGGAGGCTCGATCCCGGGGCCCTCGATCAGCATGGTGCCCTTTTCGTCATAGATCTGGCATTTGAAGGTCTTCAGCCGCTCCATCCATTCCGGGGTGGCCTGTACGGGGATCGGTTCCCCCACGATGCCGTATCGGGCGGCCACATTGACTGCGGCAAGCAATGGGCCGTTGATCTTCACGTCTTTGGCATAGACGAGATCGGGAAGTTCGATGAAGGGGATGGCCGCGTCGATGGACCGGAGGGCCTCCATCGGGGTTGTCGCCCCGTTGATGGCATCGCTTCCCACGCGAAGGATCAGGTCCCCTTCATAGAGGGGGCGCGCCCCGAAATTCGCCTCGATCGTCGTGCCGGATTTGAGGATCATCTTCTCCATGAGGGTCCCGCGGACCGGTGCCGTGACGCCGAAGACCTTCTGGACGCTGGGGTTCGTGAGTCCCGCCTTGTAGCCCACCACCTTGCCGAATACGGGCGTAATGGCCTCGTTGAATTCGGCCTGGATCTTCATGGCCTGCATCCAGCGTCGGGGACGGGGCCAGGGCCGGTGCCGGCAGCTTCGTGAGATAGAAATCGGCAAGCTTCGTCCCCTCACCGGCCGCCAGGGCATGATGGCAAAGGCCGAAAGCAAGCAGCAAGCTCAACAACGCCGCATAAAAAAGCCTGGTTCTCTTCATCGCTGTTCCCCTCCTGATGGTTTGATTTTGCCGGTATTCGTTGATTGGATACCCGAAATCCGTCAACGTTCCTCAGTGCCCGTATCGGATACTGAAGTCCGTAAATGCGCCCGTGTAAGCTTCCTCGCGCATTTCGACATGCTCGTACCGCGGCCAGGCTGGGACCGATGCGGCACCAGCCGACGACACGGTCCACGTCTTCGGGCTTGCCCTCGAAGACGGCCTCGACGCGGCCGTCAGGGAGGTTTCTGACCCAGCCCGTCACGTTGTTCCGGATGGCCTCGTTGCGGGTCTTGGCGCGGAAGAAGACGCCCTGGACCATGCCGGTGATGGTGACGTGGACGCGTTTCATATGAAGAAGGCCAAAGGCATAAGGCTAAGGGCTAAAGGTAAAAGGACAAGACTCGGAGATCATCACACGCAACACTTATTCCTTCCCGTCCGCTTCCCCGATCAGCTTCAGGAATCCCTCCTCGTCGAGGATTGCGACGCCCAGCGACTTCGCCTTTTCGTATTTGGAACCGGGGTCCTCGCCGGCGACGACGTAGTGCGTCTTCTTCGAAACGGAGGAAGTGGCTGTGCCGCCCAGGGACTCCACGATCTCTTTGGCTTTCTCGCGGGAAAGGCCCTTCAGAGAGCCTGTGAAGACGAAGGTCTTGCCCGCCAGTGCCGTTGACGTTGCATGCTTCTCGACGACGGGCCGAACGCCGGCCTGCTCCAGCTTCCTGAGGATCTTGAGGTTGTGCGGTTCATGGAAGAACTTGTAGATACTCTCGGCGATGGTCGGGCCGATCCCGTCGATCGCCGTCAGTTCCTCCTGGCTTGCAGCCTCGATCTTTCCCACGCTCCCGAACTTTCTGGACAGGATCTTTGCCACGTATTCGCCCACGTGGCGTATCCCGAGGGCGAAGAGCAGACGCTCCAGCGGGGGGTGCTTCGAACGGGCGATGGCCGCGATGAGGTTCTCCGCCGACTTGTCGGCAAAGCGCTCGAGCTCGATGAGCTGCTCCTTCGTGATGTCGTACAGGTCGGCAGGGTCACGAATCAGCCCGGCATCCAGCAGCTGGCTGACGATTTTGTCACCCAGCCCCTCGATGTCCATCCCGCCGCGGGAGACGAAGTGCCTGATGTTCTCCCGGATCTGGGCGGGGCACGCCAGATCGATGCAGCGGTGGGCCACCTCGCCCTCGAGCCTCACGACCTTCGAGCCGCAGACGGGGCATTTCTCGGGCATCCGGAAAGGCCTCTCACTGCCGGTCCGCCTGCCTTCGACCACCTTGACGACCTCGGGGATCACGTCGCCCGCCCGCTGCACGATGACGGTGTCGCCGATGCGGACGTCCTTCTTGGCGATCTCGTCCTCGTTGTGCAGGGTTGCCCGGCTCACCGTGACGCCGCCCACCTGGACGGGCTTCATGACGGCAACGGGGGTCAGCACGCCCGTCCTTCCCACGCCGATGACGATGTCCTCGATGAAGGTCGTGGCCTGCATGGGCGCAAACTTGACGGCCACGGCCCAGCGGGGGCTCCTCGAGACCATCCCCAGTCGGTCCTGGAGGGAAAGCGAATTGACCTTGAGGACGATCCCGTCGATCTCGTAGGGGAGCGTCTCACGGATGGATTCGATGTGACGGTAGTAGCCGACGCAATCCCGGACGTCGCGGGCAAGGCGGATGTCGGGGTTGGTCGGGAGCCCCCAGTCGCCAAGTGTCTTCAGGGTGTCCCAGTGGGTCGTAAAGCTCTTTCCCTTCGATGCTCCCCACGCCGTAGCAGAAGATGTCGAGGGGCCGCCTGGCCGTGATGCGGGGGTCGAGCTGGCGCAGGGAACCCGCGGCGGCGTTTCGCGGGTTGGCGAAAGCGCTCTCCCCCTGCTCGACCCTGCGTTCGTTCAACTTGCGGAAGGCCTCCTTCTCGAGATAGACCTCCCCCCGGATTTCTATCCGGTCCGGGACGTGATCATGGTCAAGCGGTCTCATCTTCAGGGGCAGGGTGCGGATCGTCCGGAGGTTCTGCGTCACGTCCTCGCCGGTGAAGCCGTCGCCCCGGGTGGCGCCGACGCGGAAGACACCCTTTTCATAGATCAGGTTGACGGCGACGCCGTCGATCTTCGGCTCCGCCACGAAGTCGGGCTCAGCCTTGTCGCCGAGCAGGCGCTTGATACGCTCATCGAACTCCGTGACCTCCTCCTCCGAGAAGGCATTGCCGAGGCTGAGCATGGGGGTGAGGTGGGTGACGGTGCTGAACTTCTCCAGCGGCAAGGCCCCCACGCGCTGGGTGGGCGAAGCGGTGCGGTCGACGTCCGGGAAGCGCTCCTCGAGATCCGCGAGCTCCCGCATGAGCATGTCGTACTCGAAGTCGGAGATCTCCGGGTCGTCGAGCTGATAGTAGCGGCGGTTGTGGTACTCGATGAGGTCCCGGAGTTCGAAGATTCTCTTGAGGGCCTGGGATCTTTTCATCTACTTGACGAGCTTGAGGTTCGGTCTTCCCTTCGGCGCCGGCTCTTCCGGCCTGGGTTCGCCGTGCTGCTGATGTTGAAGGATGCGCTCGTTGAAGATATGGTTCTTGACGCGGACGGAATTGATGATGAAGAAGACGATGACGGAGCGTTCCCACTCCCTTGTGGGCTGGAACTTTTCCATCTTCAGCTTGTACTGCTCCCAGAGGGAGGCAAGCGATGCCTCATCGAGGGTCAGGATCTTTTCGGCGATCTTTTCGAGGGTGTTTTCGAGCATTTCCCGTTTCCTTTTTCGCCCGGTTCGATCTTAGTCCCGCGTCCCGGAAAAGTCAAACCGAAAGCGCGGCGCAGCGATGCAGATGCCAAAAAAGACTTGTCTTTTTACCCCCGGGCGATATAATCCCAATCGTTCCGGGAGGGTTAAGGTTTGAAGATCGGCGTCATCTCCGACACGCATCTCAGGGGGCCCGACGAGAGGCTCCTGGATATCATCCGGAAGCACTTCCACGACGCCGAGCTGATCCTCCATGCAGGCGACCTCATCGATCTCAAGGTCCTGGATGCCTTCGGGGACAAGGAAGTGGTGGCCGTCTGCGGCAACATGGACCATCCCCGCGTCGGGGACGAGATCCCGCCCAAGCGTGTTCTCGAGATCGGCCGCTTCCGGATCGGCCTCATCCACGGTTGGGGTTCGCCCCTCGATCTCGAGGATCGTATCCGGAGGGAATTCGAGAACGTCGACTGCATCGTATACGGACACAGCCACTATCCGGCGAATCACATCCGGGAGGGGATCCTTTTTTTCAACCCGGGGACGGCCTGCGACCGGCGTCACGCCGGTTCCAACACGGTCGGGATCCTGGAGGTCGGCGAGGACACGATCACGGGCCGGATCATTGCAATTGACGAAGGCTGAATCGGCAGACCGGGTACAGGGATCATGAAAAGCTTGTACGCGCCATGGCGCATGGAATACATCAGGGGGGAGAAGGTGGAAGGTTGCATTTTCTGCAGGGATTCCATCCGGGACAACGGGTTTGTGCTCCATGACGGCAGGCACGCCTTCATCATCATGAATCGCTACCCGTACATCACAGGCCACCTCATGGTGGCGCCGCACCGGCACGTCCACAACATCGAGGAACTCCGTCTCGAGGAGCACTGCGAGATGTTCGACCTGACGGCCCGGTGCGTGAAGGTGCTCAAGGAGGCCCTGAACCCCCAGGGATTCAACCTCGGGATGAATCTCGGACGGGCCGCCGGTGCAGGCGTGGAGGACCACCTTCACATGCACATCGTCCCGCGCTGGGTCGGGGACACCAATGCCCTGTCCGTCTTCGGGGAAGTGAGGGTCATCTCCGAGGACCTCATGAAGACAAAAGAGGCGCTCCTGCCGCATTTCCTGAAATACGAGGAGGGGGTCAGACCATGAGGTTCATCTATTTGATCGTCATTCTCGGCTTCGCCTTTTTCTTTGTCACGTTCGGCGTTCAGAACAGCGATCCCATCAAATTGCGATACTTCGGCTACGCCTACGACGACATTCCAATCTATTTGTTCGTCTTTGCTTTCTTCGTGATCGGTTTTTTCATGGCGGCGCTCCTGGGGGCGATCGACAAGCTGCGGATGACGCTCCGGATGAACAAGCTCTACCGGAAGATCGACGACCTCGAGCAGAAGAACCTGTCCCTGTTGAGAAGCAGCCAGCAGCCTTCGCCGCCATCCCACCCGGGCGGGTTGATCTAGCGTTTCCCGTTCTGTGCCCATACGAAGGGCTGACATGAAATTCCTTGCCGACAGCTCCCTGGGGCGCCTGTCCAAGTGGCTGAGGATTCTCGGCTATGACACGGTCTACTGGCGCGGGGAGGCCGACCGGTCATTTCTCCGGAAAGCGGAGAGGGAGGGGAGGGCCGTCCTGACGAGACGCAAGGACGTTCTTGCCAGACAACACCCCGGGCTCGTGCTTTTCGTGGAAAACGACCGGGTCGAAGTTCAGATCGAAGAGGTCCTCGAAAAACTGGATCTCAGGCCGGAACCAAAAAATCTATTCACGTTATGCCTTCGCTGCAACGAATCCCTGAAGGAAGCCAAACCGGAAGAAGTGCGCCCACTCGTTCCCGATTATGTATTCAGGACACAGAGTGAGTTCCGGGTGTGCCCGGGCTGCGGCGGCGTATTCTGGCCCGGCACGCACCGCGAGCGGGCGCTCTCGACGCTCAGGCGCATTACTGGAACGATGAGGAGTTTGGCAGGCTAAAGGATACAGGCTACAGGCAAAAAAGGATCGGAAAGCTGCTTTCCGATCCTTTTTCTTTACCGGTCACTGGTCACTAGCCACTGGTCACTGTCTTCAGGTGGCGCAGTCGCTCTGATCCCCTTTGATCTTCTCAATGGCGTGTTTCAATGCCGGGAGGATCACTGCGAGGTTTTCCCGGACGCCCTTCGGGCTGCCGGGCAGGTTGACGATGAGGGTCGTCTTGCGGATACCGGCAACGGCGCGGGAGATCATGGCGTGAGGCGTCTTCAGCATGCTCTCGCGGCGCATGGCCTCGGCCATGCCGGGGAGTCTCCCGGTCGATGACCTTCAGGGTGGCCTCCGGCGTCACGTCCCGGGGGCTCACGCCGGTGCCGCCCGTGGTGACGACGAGATCCAGTTTGCGCTCGTCGACAAACTCGATGAGCTTCCGGGCGATGATCTCCGTCTCGTCGGGGACGATCTCGCAGCGATCGGTCTCGATCCCGATCTCCTTCAGCATCCGGATCACTTCCGGGCCGCTCAGGTCCTCGCGCTCCCCGCGGGCACCCTTGTCGCTGAGTGTGAGGACTCCTGCCTTGATCAACCCTTCTCTTCCTTTTCTCTCCGTGCGGCGGCGATGACCTTCTCGGCGATCATGGGCGGCACTTCCTCATAGTGGGAATGCGTGTAGGTGAAGGTCCCGCGGCCGCTCGTGATCGAGCGCAGATCCGGGGCGTATCTCAGGATTTCGGCCAGCGGCACCTGCCCCTTGATGATCTGGTTGTGGCCCTTGGGCTCCATGCCGATCACGCGGCCGCGCCGGGAGTTGAGGTCCCCGATGACATCGCCCATGTATTCGTCGGGGATCTCGATGTCGATGTTGACGATGGGCTCCAGAAGCGTCGGGTTGCACTGCTCGACGCCCTTCTTGAACCCCATGGAGCCGGCGATCTTGAAGGCCATTTCCGAGGAGTCGACCGTGTGGAAGGACCCGTCAAAGAGGGAGACCTTCACGTCCACGACAGGGTAGCCTGCGAGCACGCCTTCCAGCATGGCCTCGACAATTCCCTTCTCGACGGCGGGGATGTAATTTCGGGGGATCGCGCCGCCGACGATCTTGTCGGCGAACTCGAACCCGCCGCCCCTGGGCAGGGGCTCGATCTCGAGCCACGTGTCGCCGAACTGGCCGCGTCCGCCGGACTGCTTCTTGTAACGGCCCTGGACGGTCGTCTTGCCCTTGAGGGTCTCCTTGTAGGGAACCTTGGGGGTGTTCAGCGTCACCTCGACGCCGAACTTGCGCTTCATCTTTTCGACGGCGATCTCGATGTGGACCTGGCCCATGCCGGAAAGGATGATCTCGCGGGTCTGTTCGTCGCGACGGTAATTGAGCGTGGGATCCTCCTCGACGAGGCGGTTGAGCCCCGACATGATCTTTTCCTCGTCGCCCTTGGACTTGGGCTGGACGGCGAAGGAGATGATGGCGGGGATCGGCTGGACCTTTTCGTACTGGATGGGGTTTTTCTCTTCCGTCATCGTGTCGCCCGTGTACGTTTCCTTCAGCTTTGCCACGGCGGCAATGTCTCCGGGGACGACCGATTCGGCCGGTTTCTGGCTTTTCCCGTCGAGATAGAAGATGTTGCCGAAGCGCTCCGTCGTCTTGCGGGTGGGATTGAAGAAGGTCCCGTCGGAGCTGGCCGTGCCGGAGTAGACCCTGAAAAGAGTCAGCCGGCCCGCAAAGGGATCCGAGATGGTCTTGAAGACGTAGGCGGAGAAGGGGGCCTTCTCGTCGGGGCTTCGCTTCTCGTCGGCGCCCGTCGAGGGGTTCTTTCCCCTGGCGTCCTCGCGATCCAGCGGCGAGGGCATGGCGGCCGCGATGAGGTCCATGAGAGGGGAAATGCCGATATTGCGGTTGGCCACGCCGCAGGCTACGGGGAACAGGGCCCCGCTGACGACACCCTTGCGGAGACCTGCCTTCAGTTCCTCCGGGGTGAGCTCGCCGCTCTCGAGGTATTTGTCCATGAGCGCTTCGTCGCACTCGGCGATGTCTTCGGTCATGGCCTCGCGGTACTTCTTCGCCTCGTCGGCCAGCTCCGCGGGGATGTCGCCGGCCTTCACCTTGCCCTTGGGGTCGTCGAAGAAGAGGGCCTTCATCTGCATGAGATCGATGATGCCCTTGAGCTTGTCCTCGGCGCCGATGGGGATGAACAGGGGGGTTCCCTTCTTGCCCAGCTTCGCCTTGACACTGTCCAGGGCGTTGCTGAAATTGGCCCGTTCGCGGTCCATCTTGTTGATGAAGATCAGGCGCGGAAGCGTGTACTCGTCGGAAGCCTCCCAGACTTTTTCCGTCTGGAATTCCACTCCGCCCACGGCATCGACGACGACGACGGCCCCGTCGGCGACACGGAGGCAGCTCTTGGTGTCCATGGCAAAATTGGCATCGCCCGGGGTGTCGAGGATGTTGATCCGGTGCTTGTCCCACTCGACGAAGGCCACGGCGGCGCTGATGGAGATGCGTCGCTTCTGCTCCTCGGGCTCCCAGTCCATGATGGACGTGCCGTCATCCGGGCGGCCCAGGCGGTCCGTCTTCCCGGAGACAAAGAGCATGGATTCGGCGATCGACGTCTTCCCGGTGCCACCGTGCCCGACGATCGCGATGTTCCTGATGGACTTCGAATCATGCTTTGCCATAGATGCTCCTTTCCGAGCTGTGCGTATCAATTAATATCCGCACCGTTTAGCCCAAAGGAACTTTTAAAGTCAAGACAATTTTGGATTCCCGGAAACAAAGCCCTTGACAGGTTTCCGGGTTGACCGTATAAGCAAACCTTCATGAAAAAAAGGAGCATGTCAGAGGCCCCAGATCGGCCGAAATGACGCAAAGAAGGGATCCGATGGCAGCGAGGAAAACGAAGGCAAGACGGATCAGCAAGGTCCTGATCGCAAACCGCGGGGAGATCGCATTGCGGATCATCCGCACGGCCATGGAGATGGGTCTCAAGACCGTGGCCGTCTACGAGAAACCCGACAGCGAGGCCTATTTCATCCGCCTTGCCGACGAGGCCATTCTCATCGGCAACGGTCCCCGCAGGGACTACCTGGACGTGGAAAAGCACATCTGGGCGGCCAAGAAAAGCGGCGCCGACGCCATCCACCCCGGCTACGGATTCCTCGCGGAAAACCCCGATTTCTCCGCCGCCTGCGAAAAGGCGGGCATCGTGTTTATCGGCCCCCCGCCCGAGGTGATCCGGGACCTGGGCAACAAGGTCGTAGCCCGGCAGATCATGGAGAAGACGAAAATCCCCTTCGTCCCGGGGACGTCAACGCTTGAGCCCGGCGAAGCCGGCATCCGGCAGGCCATCGATTTCGGAAAGAAGGCGGGATACCCCATCATGCTGAAGGCCTCCCTCGGGGGAGGCGGCCGCGGGATCCGGAGGGTGGAAAACGACTCGGATCTGCTCATGCAGCTTCCCATCGCCCGGACCGAGGCGAAGTCCGCATTCAACGACGACAGCATCTACGTGGAGAAGTGCATCGAGGCGCCCCGGCACGTGGAGGTCCAGATCCTGGCCGACGAGCACGGCAATGTCATCCACCTGGGCACCCGCGACTGCTCGATCCAGCGCCGGCACCAGAAGCTTCTCGAGATCGCCCCGGCGGATCTGCCGAAGGATGTCCTCGACAGGATGTACGAGGCGGCCATCGCCGCGGCGAAAGGCTCGAACTACGTCAACGCCGGGACGGTCGAGTTCCTCGTCGACTCGAAGACGAACGAATTCTGGTTCATGGAAGTGAACACGCGCCTCCAGGTGGAGCATACCGTGACGGAGGAGCTCACGGGCGTGGACATCGTCCGCCAGCAGATCCGGATCGCCCAGGGCGAGGTGATCGACATCCCGGCCGAGCGCGTCCACATGATGGGCAAGGCCGTTCAGGTCCGGATCAACGCCGAAGACCCCAAGAACAACTTCATGCCCGAGGGCGGCAAGACCGTCGAGGTCTACCACTCCCCCGGCGGACCGGGCATCCGTCTCGACGGGCTCGTCTACCAGGGCTACAAGATCCCCACGGAATACGACTCCCTCATGGTGAAGCTGACCTGCCGCGGCTACGACTGGAACGAAACCATTGACCGGCTCAAGCGGGCCCTGCTGGGTTTCAACATCGTGGGGCCGAAGACGACGATTCCCTTCTACATGGCAATCTGCGACGAGCCGGACTTCCGGGCGGGACGGTTCGACACGAGCTATATCGAGACGCACCCCGATATATTCGGGTACCCCGAAACGGAGCGGGAGGTGGCCAAGCTGGCCAAGCTCATCGCCGAAATCCATGTGAAGAAGATCAACCCGTTCGCATACTAGGGACCAGGGTATAAGGGTCCAGGGTACAGGGTTCAGAAAGAGACACAAAAGAGAAGAGAGATGGCGAAGAAAGCAGTGAAACTCACCGACGAGCGCATCACCCCCCGGGAGCTGAAGGAGCACGGGGCCAAAACGTCCTCGACAGGATCCGCCGGTCGAAGGGCTATTTCATGACGAACACCGAGAGGGACCTCTCCCAGTCCGACTTCAAGAACCGGGTCCTGCCGCACACGCAAATGCTCGTGGCCGGGGAGCGAAACGCCTGCGGCTACTTCTCCATCGAGATCTCCGGCGGGGCCTCGGTCCACGTGGACATGCTGCGCAAGCAGATCAACCCCTTCGAGAAGCTCAGGGTCCTCAAGTCCATGATGCCCGATACCCTGTTCCAGACGCTTGTGCCGGGGGATCAACCTCTTCGGGTACCGGCCCTACCCGGACAATGTGGTCCGGCTGACCATACAGCATTTCGCGGAAGTGATCGATGTGTTCCGCGTCTTCGACTTCCTCAACGACGTGCCGAACATGGTCCCCGTCTTCGAGGAGGTGAAGAGGGCCGACCGGATCCTGGAGCCCGCCATCTGCTTCTCCACGGGGCCCGAGCACACGGATGCCTACTACGTGAAGAAGGTGGGCGAGATCATCGACGTGACCGGCGAGGACATCATCCTGTGCATCAAGAACCACGGCGGCCTCGGCACGCAGAAACGGATCGGCGATCTGGTGAAGGCCATTCTCGACAGGTTCCCCGACCTGCTGATCCATTACCACGGCCACAACACGGACGGAAACGACATCGGCCGCACCGTCGAAGCCGTGCGCAACGGCGCGAGGATCGTCAACGGCGGCGACCACTCCTTCTCGGGGTTCTACGGACCTCCCCCCATCCTGACGATCGTCGAGACCCTCGAGGACTACGGCTACCCCTGCGTCGGGATCAACAAGCAGGCCATCATCGACACGTCGAACAAGCTGCGGCCCGAGCGCGAATACTACAAGGACTTCGAGTCCCAGTTCCTGGGCTTCGACCCCACCGTGCAGATCCACAAGCTGCCCGGGGGGG
Source organism: uncultured delta proteobacterium (assembly GCA_963810965.1). Lineage (GTDB taxonomy): Bacteria > Desulfobacterota > Syntrophia > Syntrophales > UBA2192 > UBA2192. The sequence goes on from CAWEPT010000016.1 coordinate 96,334, forward strand.
CCACGGGCTCGAGCTTCGAGCAGGCCGTCAAGGGGAACTTCCTGCACCTCATGCCGGAGATCCTGCAGCAGGAGCTCCCGAAAGTCCAGGTCGAGCTGGGCAACTGGTGGAGCGTGACGCCGGGCTCGCAGATCCTCTGGACGACGGCCGTCAACAATGTCCTGAAGCGGGCCCGGTACAAGGACGCCAACGACGACCTCAAGAACCTCATGCTGGGCCGCTACGGGGATCTGCCCTTCCACAAGCCCGATGACTGGATCTACGAGGCCGTCTTCGGCGCCAACTGGAAAAAGATCGTCGAGCGCGACTGGGGTTACCAGAAAATCGAGGACGTGGATCTCACGATCGAGAAAAGGGTCCTGGAAAAGAGGCTCGAGCGCAAGGCGTCGGAGGAGGAACTGGTCCTTTACCTCCAGCACCCCAACGACGCCGTGAGTTTCTTCAAGTTCGAGGAGAAGTACGGGAAGGTCTGGGTCCTGCCGCCGAAGATCTGGTTCAAGAAGGGCGGCTTCAACCTGGGCGAAACCTTCGAATTCCCCGATGCATACGGCAAGCTCCACTCCATCGTCATCGGGCCCCAGCGCAAGACCTCGAGCGGCGATGCCGTGACCTATCTCGTGATCGACCATCATCCCGAACCGATCCTGACGGAACTCGAGCAGGAAGGCGGCAAGGGGGAGGCAAGGAAGGTGACGCTCACGGCCAAGGAGATCGAAGTCCTGGCCAAGGACGGGGATATCCGCTCGCCCATCAAGGGCACCGTGAACGAGGTCCCCGTCTCGGAAGGCGACGAGGTGTCCGCGGGCCAGGTGCTGATCGTTCTCGAGGCCATGAAGATGCTCAACAACGTCGTGTCGGCCATCAACGGCAAGGTCATGGAGGTCCTGAAAAACCCCGGCGACCAGGTTGACGTGGGCGATCCCATCATCACGGTCAAGAAGGCCCCGGAAGGGGTGGTGGGAAGCCACGGCGCCCGCCAGGGGAAAGGGTAAAATCTGACCCGGAGTTATGCACAATACGTTGAATTCGTTGCATTATCTCTGAAAAAGTCGATTTCGGCTTGACAGGGTGTTCTTTTGCGGGTATGTAGATGCCCTGCCTCCGGAACCAGGCTGTGGATGGGTTCTGGGCCGGGGCGGGTTTTCGACGCTGTGATTTGGGGGATATGGATTGTCCCTCGGCATCACGCGACTTCTTTCTTCCCGTACTTGTAGGGGAAAACTGGAAATTCCATTTCACGTTTTCGAGTACAAAGTAAGGATGAGGATGAGCAATGCCGAAGCATTTTTATACCCTCTTGATCATTCCGCATAAGAAAAAAGATTCCGTCAAGAAGTTCCTCGCCACGCCGATCCATTTCCGTGTCGTCACCGCCGTTTCCGTGGTCCTGTTCTGTTTCTTCGGCTATTGCGCCGTCGACTATCTGACGATCAAACTGGAGCAGATGGAGCTGGCCAACCTGCGTCAGCTGACATCGACTCAGCAGGAGCAGATCGACACCCTCCAGGAGAAGATATCCTTCTTTGACAGGAAGCTGGCCGATCTCAAGCAGGTCGATGAAAAGATCCGGAACATGGCGAGCGATCTGACCGGGAAATCCCGAAAGCCTTCCCGGAAGGAAGAAGCGAAATCGCGGGAGCAGGTCCTGGGAATCGGCGGGCCGATGCCGGCCGATGAGGCGGGGCCCGACAAGCTGACGAACCTCAACCGGCGCATGGATCGGCTGCTCGAGGATGCCTCGGCCCGGGAGCGAAGCCTGGCGGAGCTGCAGGAATACCTCCGTGCCCAGCGATCGATCGCAGCAGTGACGCCTTCGATTTGGCCGGTGACGGGCTGGGTAACCTCCGAATTCGGGCGCAGGACAAACCCCTTCGGCGGGCGAGGCGAGTTCCATACGGCGCTCGACATTGCAACCAAGCTGGGCGCTCCCATCCAGGCCCCGGCCGACGGGATCGTGTCGAACGTGGAGAAACGGCCCGACATGGGTCTCATGATCCAGATCGAACACGGAAGGGGCATCTCGACCCTCTATGCCCACCTGTTCCGGACCGCGGTGAGCAAGGGCCAGGTCGTCAAGAGGGGCGAGGTCATCGGGTATGTCGGGAATTCAGGCCGCAGCACCGGCGCCCATCTCCACTACGCCGTGAGCCTGAACGGAGTCTACGTGAACCCCAGGAAATATCTCCGCTGATTCCCTTTTTCGAAAAAATAAGGTATACTCTCAAATCCGGTAAGGACTTACCGGGTTTTTTTTAGGTTGGACTATGCTGAATTTCATCCAAAAGATGTTCGGGACCAAGAATGAGCGGGAGCTGAAGCGCATTGCTCCTCTCGTTGACGAGATCAATCGCCTCGAGCCCGCCGTCAAGAAGCTCTCCGACGAAGAACTGAAGGCCAAGACGGCCTATTTCAAGGAGAAACTCGCAAAGGGGGCCTCCCTCGACGACATCCTGACGGAGGCCTTCGCCGTTGTCCGGGAGGCCGCCTGGAGAACCGTGGGGATGCGGCCCTTCGACGTGCAGCTCATCGGGGGCATCGTGCTCCACGAGGGCAAAATCGCCGAGATGAAGACGGGTGAAGGGAAAACCCTTGCCGCGACCATGCCTCTGTACCTGAATGCCCTCACGGGCAAGGGCGCTCAGCTGGTCACCGTGAACGACTACCTGGCCCGGCGAGACGCATCCTGGATGGGGCCCATCTACAATTTCCTGGGGCTCTCCGTCGGCATCATCGTGCACGGGCTGACCGACGAGGAGAGGCGCAAGGCCTACGGCTGCGACATCACCTACGGCACGAACAACGAGTTCGGGTTCGACTACCTGCGGGACAACATGAAGTTCACCCTCGAGGATTACGTCCAGAGGGACTTCCACTATGCCATCGTCGACGAGGTCGACAGCATTCTCATCGACGAGGCGAGAACCCCGCTGATCATCTCGGGCCCTTCCGAGGAGTCGACGGACAAGTACTACCGAATCAACCAGATCATCCCCGGGATCAGGAAGGAAAAGGATTACACGATCGACGAGAAGGCGCGAACCGTCGTCCTCACCGAGGAGGGGGTGGCGCGGGTGGAGAAATCCCTGAAGGTCGAGAACCTCTTCGATCCTCGCAATATCGAGTTGCTCCTGATCCAGCATCCCAACGACGCCGTGAGCTTCTTCAAGTTCGAGGAGAAATACGGCAAGGTCTGGGTCCTGCCGCCGAAGGTCTGGTTCAAGAAGGGCGGCTTCAACCTGGGCGAAACCTTCGAATTCCCCGATGCCTACGGAAAGCTTCACTCCATCGTCATCGGGCCCCAGCGCAAGACCTCGAGCGGCGATGCCGTGACCTACCTCGTGATCGACCATCATCCCGAGCCGATCCTGACGGAGCTTGAGCAGGAAGGCGAAAAGGTGAGGCCAGGAAGGTGACCCTGACAGCCAAGGAGATCGAAGCCCTGGCCAAGGACGGGGACATCCGCTCGCCCATCAAGGGCACCGTCAACGAGGTGCCCGTCTCGGAGGGGGACGAGGTGTCGGCCGGCCAGGTGCTGATCGTGCTCGAGGCGATGAAGATGCTCAGCAACGTCGTATCGGGCATCAACGGGAAAATCATGGAGGTCCTGAAAAACCCCGGCGACCAGGTCGACGTGGGCGATCCGCATCATCACGGTCAAGAAAGCCCCCGAAGGAGAGGTGGGAAGCCATGGCGCCCGCCGGGGGAAGGGGTAAAATCTGGCTCGAAGTTATCACACAATGAGTTGAATTTGTTGCATTTTCCCTGAAAAAGTCGATTTCGGCTTGACAGGATGTTCTTTTGCGGGTATTTAGATGCCCTGCCTCCGGAACCAGGCTGTAGATGGGTTCTGGGCCGGGGCGGGTTTTCGACGCTGTGATTTGGGGGATATGAATTGTCCCTCGGCATCACGCGACTTCTTTCTTCCCGTACTTGTAGGGGAAAACTGAAAAATCCATTTCACGTTTTCGAGTACAAAGTAAGGATGAGGATGAGCAATGCCGAAGCATTTTTATACCCTCTTGATCATTCCGCATAAGAAAAAAGATTCCGTCAAGAAGTTCCTCGCCACGCCGATCCATTTCCGTGTCGTCACCGCCGTTTCCGTGGTTCTGTTCTGTTTCTTCGGCTATTGCGCCGTTGACTATCTGACGATCAAACTGGAGCAGATGGAGCTGGCCAACCTGCGTCAGCTGACATCGACTCAGCAGGAGCAGATCGACACCCTCCAGGAGAAGATATCCTTCTTTGACAGGCAAGCTGGCCGATCTCAAGCAGGTCGATGAAAAGATCCGGAACATGGCGAGCGAGCTGACCGGGAAATCCCGAAAGCCTTCCCGGAAGGAAGAAGCGAAATCGCGGGAGCAGGTCCTGGGGATCGGCGGGCCGATGCCGGCCGATGAGGCGGGGCCCGACAAGCTGACGAACCTCAACCGGCGCATGGATCGGCTGCTCGAGGATGCCTCGGCCCGGGAGCGAAGCCTGGCGGAACTGCAGGAATACCTCCGTGCCCAGCGATCGATCGCGGCGGTGACGCCTTCGATCTGGCCGGTTGACGGGCTGGGTAACCTCCGAATTCGGGCGCAGGACAAACCCCTTCGGCGGGCGAGGCGAATTTCACACGGCCCTCGACATCGCAACCAAGCTGGGCGCTCCCATCCAGGCCCCGGCCGACGGGATCGTGGCGAACGTGGAGAAACGGCCCGACATGGGTCTCATGATCCAGATCGAACACGGAAGGGGCATCTCGACCCTCTATGCCCACCTGTTCCGGACCGCGGTGAGCAAGGGCCAGGTCGTCAAGAGGGGCGAGGTCATCGGGTATGTCGGGAATTCAGGCCGCAGCACCGGCGCCCATCTCCATTACGCCGTGAGCCTGAACGGAGTCTACGTGAACCCCAGGAACTATCTCCGCTGATTCCCTTTTTCGAAAAAATAAGGTATACTCTCAAATCCGGTAAGGACTTACCGGGTTTTTTTTAGGTTGGACTATGATGAATTTCATCCAAAAGATGTTCGGGACAAAGAATGAGCGGGAGCTGAAGCGCATTGCTCCTCTCGTTGACGAGATCAATCGCTTCGAGCCCGCCGTCAAAAAGCTCTCCGACGAGGAGTTGAGGGCCAAGACGGCCTATTTCAAGGAGAAGCTCGCAAACGGGGCCTCCCTCGACGACATCCTGACGGAGGCCTTCGCCGTTGTCCGGGAGGCCGCCTGGAGAACCGTGGGGATGCGGCCCTTCGACGTGCAGCTCATCGGGGGCATCGTGCTCCACGAGGGCAAAATCGCCGAGATGAAGACGGGCGAAGGGAAAACCCTTGCCGCGACGATGCCCCTGTACCTGAATGCCCTTACGGGCAAGGGCGCTCAGCTGGTCACCGTGAACGACTACCTGGCCCGGCGAGACGCCTCCTGGATGGGGCCCATCTACAATTTTCTGGGACTCTCCGTCGGCATCATCGTGCACGGCCTTACCGACGAGGAGAGACGCAAGGCCTACCACTGCGACATCACCTACGGCACGAACAACGAGTTCGGGTTTGACTACCTGCGGGACAACATGAAGTTCACCCTCGAGGATTACGTCCAGAGGGACTTCCACTATGCCATCGTCGACGAGGTCGACAGCATCCTCGTCGACGAGGCGAGAACCCCGCTGATCATCTCGGGCCCTTCCGAGGAATCGACGGACAAATACTACCGGATCAACCAGATCATCCCCGGGATCAGGAAGGAAAAGGATTACACGATCGACGAGAAGGCGCGGACCGTCGTCCTCACCGAGGAGGGGGTGGCGCGGGTCGAGAAGGCCCTGAAGGTCGAGAACCTCTTCGATCCGCGCAATATCGAATTGCTCCATCATGTGAACCAGGCCCTGAAGGCCCACACCCTCTTCAAGCGCGACGTGGACTATGTCGTGAAGGACGGCGAGGTGCTCATCGTCGACGAGTTCACGGGCCGTCTCATGCCCGGGCGGCGCTACAGCGAGGGGCTGCACCAGGCCCTGGAGGCAAAGGAGGGCGTCAAGATCGAGCGGGAAAACCAGACGCTGGCCTCCGTCACCTTCCAGAACTACTTCCGGATGTACGAGAAGCTTGCCGGGATGACCGGCACGGCCGACACGGAAGCGGCCGAGTTCAAGGAGATCTACGACCTCGAAGTCATGGTGATCCCCACGAACATGCCCATGATCCGGACGGATCACTGCCGACGTGATCTACCGGACGGAGAAGGAGAAGTACGATGCCGCCATCGAGGAGATCAAGGAGCTGCACAAGCAGGGGCGGCCCGTCCTGGTCGGCACCATCTCCATCGAAAATTCGGAGAAGCTGAGCACCATGCTCTCCCGGACGGGGGTCAAGCATCACGTTCTCAACGCCAAGCACCACGAGCGCGAGGCGGAGATCATCAGCCAGGCAGGGCAGCGGGGTGCCGTCACCATCTCGACGAACATGGCCGGCCGCGGCACCGACATCAAGCTGGGGGAAGGGGTCGCGCAGCTGGGCGGACTGCACATCCTCGGCACGGAGCGCCACGAGAGCCGGCGGATCGACAACCAGCTCAGGGGGCGATCGGGCCGCCAGGGCGATGCGGGCTCTTCGCGTTTCTATCTTTCCCTGGACGACGATCTGCTGCGGATCTTCGGCGGCGAGCGCATCCAGTCCATCATGGAGCGCATCGGGATCGAGGAAGGGCAGCCGATCGAGGCCAATCTGCTGAGCAAGGCGATCGAGAACGCGCAGAGACGGGTCGAGGCGCACAACTTCGACATCCGCAAACACCTCCTGGAATTCGACAACGTGATGAACGTCCAGCGCGAGGCCATTTACGAGCAGCGCAAGGACGTCCTCAAGGGCGAGGACCCCTGGGGGATGCTCGAGGAGATGCTCGACGAGGTCGTCGAAACCATCGTCGCGGAATACGTGGACGAGAAAGCAGCACCCCGAGGAGTGGAACCTCAAGGGCCTCGATGACATCCTGTATCAGCTCTTCTCCCTCAAGCTCCGTTACAGTGACGCAGGCCGGGAGCAGGCGAGCCAGGAAGCAGATGGTCGAGGAGATCCGCTCCGCCGTCCTTGCGCATCTGCGCCGGAAGGAAGAAAATTTCGGCAAGCCGCTCTGGGACTACCTGATGAAGGCCATCATGCTCCAGTCCATCGATACCTTCTGGAAAGACCATCTGCTGGGGATGGATCACCTCCGGGAAGGCATCGGCCTTCGGGGTTATGCCCAGAAGGATCCTATCCGGGAGTACCAGAAGGAAGGCTACGAGATGTACGTGGACATGATGCATCATGTGAGGCAGGACACCCTGCAAAAACTCTCTCTCGTGCAGGTTCAGCGCGAGGAGGAGGTGGAAAACTTGCGGGACCGGACGCAGCGCGATGTGGTGCTGACCCACGGGACTGCCGGTGCACCGGTGAAGCAGGCCAAGAAGGAGGCCGGAAGGGTCGGACGCAACGATCCCTGCCCCTGCGGGAGCGGGAAGAAGTACAAGAAGTGCT